>NZ_JBNPWO010000004.1:0-464063 GCF_050433785.1 Mucilaginibacter sp. 3215 | reverse complement strand
TAGTCATTTATATATTATAACTTTATATAATCTATTACCACGCTTTTTAGGACTTTTTGCCTTTCTGTAGCAGATTTTCATCATAGGAGATTTCTTACCCTGTCGTCGCCCGTTCCCGCCTTTCGAAGTATTTCGGGATTTGACATCTTTATTTCAGGTAATAAAAAAAGCCCTGGCCTTGCGTTGCAAAACCAGGGTTGAAAATCCAAAAAGTACCCGTTTAAGGGGGGATTAAACCACCATATTTACAATCCTGCCTTTTACTACAATCAGTTTTTTAGGGGTTTTACCATCCAGGTATTTTTGCACATCGGCATTAGCCAAAACAAAGGCTTCTATTTCTTTAACATCAAGGCTTAACGAGATGCTTAGGTTCATTTTCATTTTACCGTTGATAGAGATTGGGTAAGCAAACTCGTCTTCAACCAAATACTCCGCGTTAAATTTAGGGAATGGTGCGTATGATAAAGTACCATCAGCATTACCCAATAACGACCAAAGCTCCTCGCAAATGTGCGGCGCATAAGGCGAAAGGATGATCACCATATCCTGCAATATCGCACGGTTGTTGCATTTCAGGTCGGTTAATTCATTAACAGCGATCATAAAGCTTGAAACTGAAGTATTGAACGAGAAACGCTCGATATCTTCCTCAACCTTTTTAATGATCTTATGCAATGATTTCAACTCAGCTTTTGACGGAGCGGCATTGTTTACGCCAAACTCCCAGGCATCATTATGGAATAATCTCCAGAATTTACGCAGGAATTTGAAAACACCCTCAATACCATTGGTATTCCACGGTTTGCTCTGCTCCAGCGGACCTAAAAACATCTCATACATCCGTAAGGTATCGGCACCAAAGCGGGTTGCTATATCATCCGGATTTACAACGTTGTAATACCGTTTCGACATTTTTTCAACTTCGACGCCACAGATGTATTTGCCATTTTCCAGAATAAATTCAGCATCTGCAAATTCAGGTCGCCATTGTTTAAACTTGGCAATGTTTAATACTTCGTTTTCAACAATGTTAACATCAACGTGTATTGGCGTAGTTTTATGTTCTTTGATCAATCCGTGCGATACATAAGTGTTGGTACCTTTGCCTTCCTCGTCAATCAGCCTGTAAACAAAGTTACTACGGCCCTGGATCATGCCCTGGTTGATTAATTTTTTGAAAGGCTCTTCCTCAACAACCAGGTCAAGGTCTTTCAAAAACTTATTCCAGAAACGGCTGTACAACAGGTGACCGGTTGCATGCTCACTGCCACCGATATACAAATCAACGTCTTTCCAGTATTCAATAGCTTCGCGCGATGCGAACTCCTTATCGTTTTTGGCATCCATATAACGGTACCAGTACCAGCTTGAACCAGCCCAGCCCGGCATGGTGCTTAGCTCGTAAGGCAAACCACCTTCATATTTCCAATCCTCTGCACGACCTAATGGCGGTTCGCCGGTTTCGGTAGGGAGATATTTATCAATCTCAGGCAGTAACAATGGCAGGTGGCTCTCATCAATTAAATATGGCAAGCCCTCTTTAAAGTAAACCGGCACCGGCTCGCCCCAGTAACGTTGGCGGCCGAAAATAGCGTCACGCATCCTGAAGTTAACTTTGGCTTTACCGGCATTGATCTCTTCCAGTTTGGCAACCACCGCGGCGGTTGCTTCTTTGTAAGCTAAGCCATTTATAAAATCGGAGTTGATATAGGTGCCATCTTTAGTTGGGTCAGCCTCGGTTTCGATATTTTGAATATCGAGGATCGGTACTATCGGCAAATTAAAATGCTTTGCAAACAGGTAATCACGCTGATCGCCGGATGGTACGGCCATAACCGCCCCGGTTCCATATCCGGCTAAAACATAATCAGCGATCCAGATTGGAATTTGCTGCCCATTTAACGGGTTAAGCACATAGCTGCCGGTAAACGCGCCTGATACAGTCTTGGCATCAGCCATCCTGTCAAGCTCCGATTTCTTTTTGGTTTGAGTAATGTAAGCTTCAATTTCTGCCTTTTGCTCAGGTGTAGTTAATGCAGAAACTAATTCATGCTCAGGAGCAATTACCAAGAAGGTGACACCGAAAATAGTATCAACCCTTGTGGTAAACACTTCGATAAAATCGGTGCCCAAAGCAGCGTTATGACCTGATTTATCTATCGGGAATTTAACTGAAGCACCAGTACTTTTACCAATCCAGTTCCTTTGCATTTCTTTCAAAGGCTCCGGCCAGTCGATAGTATCAAGGCCTTGTAATAACCTTTCGGCGTATGCGGTAATGCGCATGCTCCATTGGGTCATTTTCTTTTGTTCAACGGGGTAGCCGCCACGCTCGCTAAAGCCGTCTTTTACTTCGTCGTTTGCCAATACTGTACCAAGGGCAGGGCACCAGTTTACGGTACTTTCGCGCAGGTAGGTAAGGCGGTATTTTAACAGTTCGTCCTGCTGTTGCTGGTTGCTGAACGCTTTCCACTCATCGGCAGTAAAACTTAAAATTTCATCATCACAAACGGCATTGATACCGGCAGAACCTTTGGTTTCAAAATGTGCTACCAGTTGATCAATTGACTGGGCTTTGTCGGCATCTTTATTATACCAGCTGTTAAACAACTTCATGAAGATCCATTGGGTCCATTTATAATAATCTGGAGAGCTGGTACGCACCTCGCGGCTCCAGTCGAACGAAAAGCCGATCTGGTCCAACTGGCGACGATATGTAGCAATATTATCTTCGGTAGTTATAGCGGGGTGCTGACCGGTTTGTATGGCGTATTGCTCGGCGGGTAAGCCAAAGCTATCATAACCCATAGGGTGCAATACGTTAAAGCCTTTTAAGCGTTTGTAGCGTGCAAAAATATCAGAAGCGATATAGCCCAGCGGGTGCCCAACGTGCAGGCCAGCCCCAGACGGGTAAGGGAACATATCCAGCACATAATATTTGGGCTTACTGCTTTTGTCTTCGGCTTTGAAGGTTTGGTTTTGTGCCCAAAACTGCTGCCATTTTTGCTCTATCTCTTTAAATTGGTAGTCCATTTTATGTTTTACGCGTATGAGGTTGCGAAATTAAGCATTTCCCTATTAGTTTAGTAGTTATTAATGGATTAGTTGACGGTTAATGGCGTCTTTTTAAATAATTTGCTATGGAGTTTAACCTTTCATGGGCTTTTGCGTATTTAGGTTAACGCACAAAATTAATCAATCTAAAATTTCAACAGGATGAGTCTCCGGAGTTAAAACCGTTCTTTATGTCTCGTCCTAAAAAAGTTTACAGATTTTAGTGTAGTGTTCTTAGGTATTTACGGGGGCCATAAATACGTAGCGCAGCTGGGGCTTACGTTGCTTTATATTATGATCAATTATGGCTGCGCAGGTCCCTCCTACTCTGCAACCAGGCAATATCTCCCCACAAAAAAAGCCCGGTCTGGAATTAACCAAACCGGGCTTAAATATTATCGAAACAAAATTAATTATTTCACTTCTTCAAAATCAACATCTGTAACGGTGTCAGAGTTGTCTTGCGGAGCTCCGGCATCGCCAGCTGGCTGACCTTGAGCACCTTCGGCAGAAGCTTTGTACATATCTTCAGATGCAGCAGTCCAGGCAGTGTTAAGCTCTGTTTGTGCAGCTTCGATAGCGTCAAAGTTTTTAGCTGAATAAGCCTCTTTCAATTTAGCTAAGCCAGCTTCGATAGGTGCTTTTTTATCAGCAGGGATCTTATCGCCGTACTCTTTCAATTGTTTTTCAGTCGAGAAGATCAGGGCATCAGCAGCGTTCAGTTTTTCAACTTCTTCTTTTGCCTTTTTGTCAGCATCAGCATTAGCCTCAGCTTCGTCCTTCATCTTTTTGATCTCGGCATCAGTTAAACCTGAAGAAGCTTCGATACGGATCTTTTGCTCTTTACCTGTAGCTTTATCTTTTGCAGATACGTGCAGGATACCGTTAGCATCAATATCGAAAGTAACCTCAATTTGTGGTACACCGCGAGGTGCTGGCGGGATGCCGTCCAAGTGGAAACGACCTATAGTACGGTTACCCGCAGCCATTGGGCGCTCACCTTGTAATATGTGGATCTCAACTGAAGGCTGGCTGTCGCTGGCGGTTGAGAACGTTTCAGATTTTTTAGTAGGGATAGTAGTGTTTGACTCGATCAGTTTAGTCATTACACCACCCATGGTTTCGATACCTAATGAAAGTGGGGTAACGTCAAGCAATAACACATCCTTAACCTCACCGGTTAATACACCACCCTGGATAGCAGCACCGATGGCAACAACTTCGTCAGGGTTAACACCTTTTGAAGGAGCTTTACCAAAGAATTTTTGTACAGCTTCCTGGATAGCAGGGATACGGGTTGAACCACCTACCAAAATCACTTCGTCGATATCAGAAGTGCTTAAACCGGCATTTTTCAAAGCTGATTTACAAGGCTCAATAGTACGTTTGATCAGGCTATCAGCTAATTGCTCAAATTTAGCACGGGTTAATGTTTTAACCAAGTGCTTAGGCATACCGTCAACTGCAGTAATGTATGGCAGGTTAACTTCAGTTTGAGCAGAGCTTGATAACTCAATTTTAGCCTTCTCAGCCGATTCTTTTAAACGTTGTAAAGCCATTGGGTCTTTACGCAGGTCTAAACCTTCGTCGTTTTTAAACTCGTCGGCTAACCAGTCAATAATTACCTGATCAAAGTCGTCACCACCTAAGTGAGTATCACCATCGGTAGCTTTTACTTCAAATACACCGTCGCCTAATTCCAATACGGATACGTCATGAGTACCGCCACCGCAGTCAAACACAACTATCTTCATATCTTTATGAGCTTTATCAAAACCGTAAGCTAATGCAGCAGCAGTAGGTTCGTTAATGATACGGCGTACTTTTAAACCAGCAATTTCACCGGCTTCTTTAGTAGCCTGGCGCTGAGCATCGTTAAAGTAGGCAGGAACGGTAATAACCGCTTCGGTTACTTCAGTACCTAAGAAATCTTCGGCAGTTTTCTTCATTTTCTGAAGGATCATTGCAGAAATTTCTTGCGGGGTATATTTACGGTCGCCAATTTCAACACGTGGGGTGTTGTTGTCGCCTTTAACTACTTTATAAGGTACACGTGCTGCTTCACTTGTAACTTCACTAAACTGGTTACCCATAAAGCGTTTGATTGAAGAAATGGTTTTTGTAGGGTTAGTAATAGCCTGACGTTTTGCAGGATCACCAACTTTACGTTCGCCATTATCAATAAAAGCTACTACAGACGGCGTAGTACGTTTACCCTCGCTGTTAGCTATAACAACAGGCTCGTTACCTTCCATTACAGCAACGCAGGAGTTTGTTGTTCCTAAGTCGATTCCAATTATTTTAGACATATATGATTGTTTTTTCTTTTTGATTATTGTTTACTTACCACTGCTGTTTATCAATGCCTGTGCCAATATGCCAATGGCAGTAAAAATTGCCTGTAATTGTCAGTTCGTGAACAAGGCGACAGGATAACTTACTTTGTGATGACAGGTTGGCAGGACTGTTTGAGGTAAAAGGCGAAAGGTTAAAGGCAAAAGGTTATTATTTGGTTTGTTAATTGGCAGGATATCGACTAACTTGAAACTTCGAATCACAGGTATCAATCATGAAGTACATCAGGGAGGGCAATAATAAATTTGGAACAATATTATACACCATCGATGGCAGCTATGTGCGAAAAGGCCAGGGCAGGTTTGGCGATATTTTATATACCATAGATGGCAAAATAGTAAAAAAGGGTCAGGGAATGTTTGGCGATGTGGTTTGTAACCTTGACGATAACCTGATCAGGAAAGGCCGTACCCTTTTTGGCGATGTGTTGTATAATATCGAGGGACAGTTTGTACGGGAAGGCCGCAGCCGGTTTGGTGATATTAAGTTTTATATTGATGAGTGATGGAAGCGTTTACATAGCAAAGTTTTATTTTATCAATTAACTTTTTATTCAACAATCACTTTCAAAATTTGTATTTAATAAAGTGTAAATTTGTATATGGAGACATTGATTGTACTGCCGAAGGATAAAGAGCAGTTAGCTGCATTAAAAGCAATTATGAAAGCTCTTAAAGTTGATTACAAAACCGAAAAAGGTGAAAAAGCCTATAATAAGGATTTTGTAAAGAAAATGAAGCAAAGTGAAGATGATTTAAAGGCCGGTAGAACTACACAAATAACACCTGCCGATATATGGAACTTGTAATAACCGACACTGCTAAAGAAGATATTAGATTTTTCTTAAAAAGTGGCCAGAGTTCTATAGTAAAGAAAATTGAACGTCTACTCATTGCTATAAAAGAATCACCATTTATTGGTGTTGGCAAACCGGAGCCATTAAAACATGAATATTCGGGTAAATGATCAAGGCGAATTGATAACCAGCACCGCATCATCTACGAAGTGATAGACAATAGTATTATTATTTATTCCTTAAAAGGGCATTACGCCTAATCATTTAATTACGTTGCTATAATGTGTGATCATCAACTGCAAACTGTGTACTCAAAACTGCCAACCGATACGGGCGTTGCCTGCGGCCGGGCTATGCGCTCCTACTACACAGGGCATTAGCCACAGGCCGGTAGCCGCTCCTATCCCTAACGCACTTCTCGGTTTTATAAAATGCCATGGATTTTCAACTAAAATCCCTTATATTTATCCTAACAAAACAAACGCCTCTGTTACTTAACACCGTCAACAGGCTCATCACATTGCCTGGAATTGCTTAACAAACAGCCATAGCACACCGGCTGTACCTTCACTTTAAAAAAGCGAACTGGTTTCTTATTGTTATTTAATTCCAAACATTAAATGTTTTTTATCCAATCACAACGGTTAAAGATGATACCGTTAACACACGCGCAATTATTATTGCTTAAACAAAACCGCAATCTGCTGGAGCTATCATTAGGCTTAACACCTTCAGCTATGCTGATCGATCCGTTATATATCAAAGAAATTGATGATGCCTTTGACAGTTTCTGGCTGCCTAATACGCTCGCTTTCCCTGATAAATACCTATGGTATACCAGCTGGGAGATCGTTCTTAAAAGCACCAATACCGTTATTGGCGGCATGGGCTTTGCCGGCTATCCTAATGATTTAGGCGAAGCGGAGATTGGCTATATGATCGACGCCAACCAGCATAACAAAGGTTATGCTACAGAAGCTTTACAATTAATTTCACAATGGGCATTTATACATGAATTTGTGAAAGCTATCATAGTGCATACTTATGCAGATAACCTGCCATCGCGAAGGATATTGGAAAAGTGTGGTTTCACTTTGATGAATGATGTTGAATGCTTATTGACTTATAGTCTAAATCGCGAGTAACAGATTAGGGAATTGCCATGCTTTTACCTAAATCGGTAGTTAATTACATAAAAAAACGGCACCGATCATAGATCAGTGCCGTTTTTGGTATCTGTTAAACGAATAATTAATTATTCGCCTTTTTCAGCGTTTTCTTCGTTTTCAGAAGGTGCAGGTGCTTCAGCAGCCGGCTCTTCTTTAACGTCTTCAACTACTACAGCTTCTTCTGCGGCTACAGGAGCAGCAGTTTTAGCTTTTGCACCAGAACCACCACGACGACGGGTTGATTTCTTAGCAGGAGCAGCAGCGTCAGCACCGTAAACAGTGTTGTAATCAACAAGCTCGATGATTGCCATTTCAGCGTTATCGCCTAAACGGTTTTCTAACTTGATGATACGGGTGTAACCACCCGGACGGTTAGCAATTTTTTCAGCGATTTCGCGGAAAACGATTGATGTTGCGTCTTTATCCTGCAGGTAGCTGAATACTGTACGACGTGACTGCGTAGTATCGTTTTTTGATTTTGTTAAAAGTGGCTCAACATAACCGCGTAAAACTTTTGCTTTTGCTAATGTTGTAGTGATACGCTTGTGTAAAATAAGCGAAGATGCCATGTTAGCCAGCATCGCTTTGCGGTGGCTGGTAGTACGGCCTAAGTGATTGTTTTTGTTTCCGTGTCTCATTGTTTTATATATTTCACGTGCATACCGTTGGGCGATAGGCTCAAGCCCTCGGAATTATGCTTTCGCTTAATGTTTGCAACAAGAATCAAGAGTCAAGAAATCAAGATGCAAGATCTAAAATCTATCTTGCCTCTTGCTTCTCACAGTCTTGCTCCTCTATTATTCTTCGTCTAACTTAAATTTAGACAGGTTCATGCCAAAAGATAAACCTTTTGATTTAACCAGGTCCTGGATCTCAGTTAATGATTTTTTACCAAAGTTCCTGAATTTTAACATGTCAGCAACATCGTACGATACCAGATCAGCCAGGCTGCGGATATCAGCAGCTTTAAGGCAGTTAAGGGCACGTACAGAAAGGTCAAGATCTACCAGTTCGGTTTTAAGGATCTTGCGCATGTGCAGGATCTCTTCATCAACTTCTTTGGTTTCTTCTTTAGCCTGTGCTTCAAGCATCATGTTTTCATCACTGAACAGCATGAAGTGCTGGATCAGGATCTTAGCTGCTTCTTTCAAAGCATCTTCAGGATGGATTGAACCATCGGTAGCAATATCCAATACTAATTTTTCATAGTCGGTTTTTTGCTCAACACGATAGTTTTCGATGGTATATTTTACGTTTTTGATTGGCGTATAGATCGAATCTATAGCTATAACACCAACATTAGCGTCAGGATTTTTATTTTCCTCGCTTGGTACGTAACCACGGCCCTTGCCTACAGTAAGCTCAACTTCAAGCGTTACAGCAGGGTCCATGTTGCAAAGTACCAAATCAGGATTTAATACAGTAAAGTTATTAGAGAATTTGGTAATATCTCCTGCTCTAAATGCATCCTGGCCATTTACAATAACAAATATTTTCTCGCTGTCGCCAGATTCACCTGTTTTCTTAAAACGAACTTGTTTAAGGTTCAGGATGATCTCGGTTACGTCTTCAACAACACCTTTGATGGTCGAAAATTCATGAGTTACCCCCGAAAAACGTACGGAAGTAATTGCATAACCCTCAAGTGATGAAAGTAAGATACGACGCAGAGCATTACCAATGGTTACACCAAAGCCTGGTTCTAAGGGACGAAATTCAAACGTACCATCAAAATCATTTGCTTTTTGCATGATAACCTTGTCTGGTTTTTGAAATGCTAAAATTGCCATTTATATCCTTTATTTATTGTTTACTTGATAATTGATTTGAGATATGGGATTTGAGATGTGAGATTTCCTCTGCTGTTCAAACGCTTATTCAAATCTTTTGTTTGTGATTTGCATATATACGAAAACCAGAAATGAGATTTGAAAAAACTCTCAAATCTCACATCTGATATCTCATATCTTATTTAGAGTACAACTCGACGATCAGGTTTTCCTTGATATTTTCAGGGATCTCATCGCGGTTAGGATAGTTGAGGAATTTACCTGTAAGGTTGTTCGCATCCCACTCTAACCAGCTGTATTTGTTGATTCTTCTTCCGGCTACTGAAGTAGTGATAGCTTCTAATGATTTAGATTTTTCACGTACTGCAACCACGTCGCCTGCTTTCAATGCATAGGAAGCGATGTTTACAACAGCACCGTTAACAGTGATGTGCTTGTGGTTAACCAACTGACGTGCTGCTGAACGTGTAGGAGCAATGCCTAAACGGAAAACAGCGTTGTCTAAACGTGCTTCTAAGAATTTTAACAGGTTTTCGCCTGTGATACCTTCTTTAGCAGAAGCGCGGTGAAATAAGTTTTCGAACTGACGTTCCAATACACCATAGGTATATTTAACTTTTTGTTTCTCTTGCAACTGAGTTGAATACTCTGATTGCTTTCCACGGCGTTTTGAAGCGCCATGCTGGCCCGGTGGATAGTTTTTACGATCTAACGCTTTATCCGGACCGAAGATCGGCTCACGGAAACGACGGGCAATTTTGGATTTTGGTCCTGTATATCTGGCCATTTTTGTGTGTTCTTAAAGTATCATGCAGCCTGCAGCTGCCGAATCTTAGCTTTAAAAAATATGTTAATTAAACTCTTCTTCTTTTTGAAGGACGGCAACCGTTGTGTGGAAGCGGTGTAATATCTTTAATCGTAGTTACTTCGATACCTGCAGTTTGCAAAGTACGGATAGCCGACTCACGACCGGCACCAGGGCCTTTTACAAATACTTCAACTTTACGTAAACCTAAATCATAAGCAACTTTACCGCAATCGGCAGCAGCTTGTGAGGCAGCATAAGGGGTATTCTTCTTTGAACCTTTGAAACCCATTTTACCAGCTGATGACCATGAAACTGCCTGGCCTGTTTTGTTGGTAAGGGTGATGATGATGTTGTTGAAAGTAGCATTGATATGCGCTTCGCCAACAGGCTCAACAATCACAATGCGTTTTTTGGTTACTTTTTTAGCTTTAGCCATTTTTTAAATTTTTGAATTAATGAATTACTGAATTAACGAATAATCCGGACCCATTAATTATACTGTCAAAATGAGGTATTCCTGATGATCTTAAAAGCGACAACTACTCACCGCTTTCAGCTCACCAATCACTTACTACTTAGTAGCTTTTTTCTTGTTAGCAACTGTTTTACGTTTACCTTTACGGGTACGTGAGTTGTTTTTAGTACGCTGGCCACGTAATGGTAAACCTTTACGGTGACGTGTACCACGGTAACAACCAATATCCATCAAACGTTTAATGTTAAGCTGCACTTCTGAACGTAATGCACCTTCAACCTTAATTTGGTCGTTAATAATTCCGCGTATAGAAGATAACTGCTCATCGGTCCAGTCTTGTACTTTGATATTAAAATCAATACCAGCCTCAGTCAAAATTCTTTGAGCTGTTGAGCGGCCAATACCGAAAATGTAAGTAAGTCCGATTTCTCCTCTTTTATTCTTTGGTAAATCAATACCTGATATCCTTGCCATATTTCTTGTAATTTATTGAGTTATCGAATTATTGAACTATCGAATCGCTATCATCAGTAATTCAATCATTCTCCAATTCAGTAATTTTTTCTTAGCCCTGGCGTTGTTTAAACTTCGGGTTCTTTTTGTTAATAACGTAAAGTTTCCCGTTACGGCGGATGATCTTGCAATCAGCGCTGCGCTTTTTGATGGATGCTCTAACTTTCATCTTTTTATTTATATCTATAGGTTATTCTACCCTTTGTTAAATCATATGGACTCATTTCCAGTTTCACCCTGTCGCCAGGAAGAATTTTGATGTAGTGCATACGCATTTTGCCCGATATGTGCGCTATAATCTCATGACCATTTTCAAGTTCAACTCTGAACATTGCATTTGACAATGCCTCTCTAATTGTACCGTCTTGCTCAATCGAAGATTGTTTAGCCATATTTTGTTGATTATTACTTAATTATCCGCCCTAAAACCGGGATGCAAAATTAATAAAAAATTATTTAATTATTATTTTTTTCTTTTAAAACATTTTCTACGTAATCAAACGTCGATAAAATGTCTGGAGTACCTTTTCGTACCGCTACTGTATGCTCGTAATGTGCCGAAGGTTTCTTGTCAGATGTTGAAACTGTCCAGCCATCATCCCAAAACTTAACACCGGCACGGCCGGCATTGATCAT
Source organism: Mucilaginibacter sp. 3215 (assembly GCF_050433785.1). Lineage (NCBI taxonomy): Bacteria > Pseudomonadati > Bacteroidota > Sphingobacteriia > Sphingobacteriales > Sphingobacteriaceae > Mucilaginibacter > Mucilaginibacter sp. 3215. The sequence continues at coordinate 452,464 of NZ_JBNPWO010000004.1, read as the reverse complement.
GGGCTCAATGGCTATCACCATGCCTTCTTCCAGTTTGATACCGGCACCGCGTTTGCCATAGTTAGGTACTTCGGGTTTTTCGTGCAGTTTTAATCCCACACCATGGCCAACAAGTTCCTTTACTACACCAAAGCCGTTCTTTTCGGCATGCTCCTGTACCGCGTATCCTATATCACCTATACGCATCCCTACAACCGCTTTTTCAACACCCAGCTTTAAGCATTCCTGCGTAACACGCATCAGCTTTTTAACCTGGTCGTTAACCTCACCAATGGCAAAGGTATAAGCCGAGTCGCCGTAGTATTTATTTAAAACAACGCCGCAATCAACTGATACCAGGTCGCCCTCAGTTAAAACATGCGATCCGGGGAAGCCGTGTACAACCTGGTCATTCAGGGAGATACACAGTGAATAAGGAAATCCGTGATAGTTTAAAAAGGCAGGAACACCGCCGTTATCCCGTATAAAGGTTTCGGCAAGCTTATCCAGTTCAATTGTTTTAACACCCGGAGCAATAACCTTAGCTATTTCTCCGAGTGTTTTTGAAACAAGTAAAGAACTTTCTCTTATGAGTTCTATCTCTTCGACAGACTTATAATTGATTTTTGACATTGCTAATTAAATCGCTGTCGGACTGGTACCGGCAGCGGCAGGCATGGCTGTACGTCCCTTAATCCGTCCGGTTTTCATTAAACCATCATAATGGCGCATCAACAGGTGACTTTCTATCTGCTGTAATGTATCCAAAACAACACCTACCAGGATGATCAGCGAAGTACCGCCGAAGAACCTTGCGAATATTGGAGATACACCAACCAAACTGGCCAATGCCGGGATGATTGCTATAATAGCCAGGAATACTGATCCTGGTAAAGTGATCTTTGAAATTACGCCATCAATAAACTCAGCAGTAGTGCGGCCTGGTTTGATGCCCGGGATAAAGCCACCGTTCTTCTTCATATCATCGGCCATTTGGTTAGGATTAACCGTAATGGCGGTGTAGAAGTATGTGAACAGAATGATCAGGATCCCAAACAACAGGTTATGCTCCCATGAGTTATAGTTAGCTAAAGCTATCAATATACCGCTTGATGATACATTAGGAAAAAACTGCGATACGGTTTGCGGGATAAACATTAATGCCTGAGCAAATATGATTGGCATTACACCGGCAGCATTTACCTTTAAAGGTATGTACTGGCGTACGCCGCCATATTGTTTGTTCCCCACAATACGTTTAGCGTATTGTACCGAAATTTTTCGTGTTCCCTGTACTATCAGTATAGTAAACATTACCACACCAATAAGACCTACGATCTCCACAATGAAAGCAATTAAACCACCGGCACCGCCATTACGCGAAATGAACTCGGTTGTAAAAGCGCCTGGTAACTGGGCAATGATACCCACCATAATAATAAGTGAGATACCGTTACCGATACCTTTATCCGTGATCTTTTCCCCTAACCACATTACAAATAATGTACCCGCCGTTAATACAAAAGTATTAAGGAAGATGAAGGTGAAAGGATCGGCAATAGTCCTTGCATCGGCAGCAACCTGCGATTTAAGGTAACCTATAGCCTGTAAAAAGGTAATCCCTATTGTTAGATAACGGGTCCATTGATTAAGCTTGTTGCGACCGCTTTCACCTTCTTTTTGCAATTTGGTAAAATACGGAACGGCAATACCCAGCAGTTGCACCACAATTGAAGCCGAAATGTAAGGCATAACACCTAATGCGAAAATAGAGGAACGTGAAAACGATCCTCCTGCAAACATATTCAGCAATCCTACTAATCCTTCTGCTTTTTGGGTTGACGCTACCGCGGCGTTAACGCCTGGTAAAACCACGAATGAGCCTACACGATATATTAAAAGAAATAAGAGCGTGTTAATAATACGCACTCTCAGATCTTCGATTTTCCAGATATTGGATAATGTGGTGAAAAATTTCTTCATCGAAATTATAACTTAACTATGGTACCACCTGCAGCTTCAATAGCTTTTTGAGCTGTAGCAGTAAATGCATGTGCTTTAACTTCTAATTTGGCAGTAAGCTCACCACGGCCCAGGATTTTAACCAGGTCGTTACGTGATACCAAACCGTGCTCTTTCAAAGTATCAAAATCAACAGCAGTAAGTGAAAATTTCGTTACTAATTCCTGAAGTACGTCAAGGTTTACGCCTGTGTACTCAACACGGTTAGGGTTTTTAAAGCCCACCTTAGGCACACGGCGCTGTAAAGGCATCTGACCGCCTTCAAAGCCTACCTTGGTGCTGGTACCTGAACGTGAACCGGCGCCTTTGTGGCCACGGGTTGACGTACCGCCACGGCCAGAACCTGTACCACGGCCAATTCTTTTTCTATTTTTGGTTGAACCTTCTGCAGGTTTTAAATTACTTAAATTCATGATATTAAATATTTTCAACCGCTACCAGGTGGTTCACTTTCCTAACCATCCCAACTATAGCAGGTGTAGCCTCAACTTCCACACTGTGGTTAATTTTACGCAAGCCTAAAGCCTCGATTGTTTTTTTCTGGCGTTCCGTTCTGTCGATCACGCTCTTAATCTGTGTTATTTTGATCTTAGCCATGACTGATTATCCGTTAAATACTTTACCTAAACTAATTCCGCGCTGTTGTGCTACTGTATTTGCATCACGTAACTGGGCTAATGCCGATACGGTTGCTTTTACCACGTTGTGCGGGTTTGACGAACCTTTTGATTTTGCCAATACGTTGTGTACGCCAGCCGACTCTAATACGGCACGCATAGCACCACCTGCAATTACACCGGTACCGTTAGCTGCTGGTTTAATGAAAACAAAACCGCCGCTAAATTTACCAATTTGCTCATGAGGTACAGTTCCGTTAATGATTGGAACTTTTACCAGGTTCTTTTTAGCATCATCAATGCCTTTAGCAATAGCTTCAGTTACCTCTTTAGCTTTACCTAAACCGTAACCTACAACACCGTTTTCATCACCTACTACTACGATAGCAGAGAAGCTGAAAGTACGGCCGCCTTTGGTTACTTTGGCAACACGCTGTATGCTTACCAAGCGGTCTTTTAATTCGATCTCGCTTGTTTTTACTCTTTTTATGTTGATTGTTGACATTTCTCTGTTCGATTAAAAGTTTAAACCACCTTCACGTGCACCTTCGGCCAATGACTTAACACGGCCATGGTACAGGTAACCGTTCCTGTCGAAAACCACATCTTTAATCCCTGCAGCGATAGCTTTTGAAGCTACCAGTTTGCCTACAGCTACTGATTGATCTGATTTTGTACCTTCAGCGGCAAAATCTTTTGATAAAGATGATGCTGAAACTAAAGTTTTTCCGGTTACATCGTCAATGATCTGCGCATAAATACCTTTATTACTTCTAAATACTGACAGGCGGGGACGCTCTGTTGACCCTGAAAGGCGTTTCCTGATGCCTTTTTTAATCCTGTCTCTTCTTGATAGTTTAGCTCCCATGACGATTATTTTTTAGATGCTGATTTACCTGCTTTTCTTCTCAAAATCTCGCCCTGGAACTTGATACCTTTACCTTTGTATGGTTCTGGTGCACGTAATGAACGGATCTTAGCTGCTACCTGGCCAATTAACTGTTTGTCAATTGATTCAAGGATGATGGTTGGGTTTTTACCCTTATCAGCAGTGGTTGTAACTTTAATTTCTTGAGGTAATTCAAATACATAGTGGTGAGAGAAACCCAACACTAAATCTAATGTATTACCTGTATTGGTGGCACGGTAACCTACACCCACTAATTCCTGGGTTACTTTGTAACCTTCAGTTACACCTATTACCATGTTATTTAAAAGCGCGCGGTATAAACCGTGTAATGCTTTGTGACGCTTTTGTTCAGACGGACGTTGAACCAATAATTGACCGTCTTCCTGTGCAATGGTGATATCGCTATCAACCGCTTGCTGCAACTGGCCTTTAGGACCTTTAACAGTAACAACATTCTCTGCTGATACCGTAACGGTTACTCCTTGTGGCAGTGCTATCGGTGCTTTTCCTACTCTTGACATTGCTTTAAATTTCTTCGATTAATAAACGTAGCATAAAACCTCACCACCAACATTTTGCTGACGTGCTTCTTTATCAGACATAACGCCTTTAGAAGTAGACAGGATGGCGATACCTAAACCATTTAGTACACGTGGCATGTTTTCCATACCTGCGTATTTCCTTAAACCTGGTTTGCTGATGCGCGAAATGCTGCGGATAGCAGAAATTTTAGTTATCGGGTGGTATTTCAAAGCAACTTTGATAGTGCCCTGAGGACCATTATCCTCAAACTTGTAATTTGCAATGTAACCTTTGTCGAAAAGCACCTTAGTGATTTCCTTCTTCAGATTTGATGCAGGAATTTCAACAACCCGGTGGTTGGCTTTAATAGCATTCCTTACTCTTGTAAGATAATCTGCGATTGGATCTGTATTCATTTTATTGTGTTATGACGGTGGTTTCCTTCCCGTAACATCCGGGACGACCTTCCATCGGTTAATTCATTCATTTTAAGCTCAATGCATAAAGCAAAAAGCCTAAAGCTTTTATGCCTTACGCTTTTCGCATTTTGCTTTCAGCTTTTGCTTACCAGCTTGCTTTTTTCACTCCCGGGATCTTGCCTTCAAGAGCCATTTCACGGAATGTAACACGTGAGATGCCAAACTGACGCATATAACCACGAGGGCGGCCGGTTAATTTGCAACGGTTGTGCAGTTTTACCGGTGATGATGCTTTTGGTAATTTATCTAAAGCAGCGTAATCGCCGGCTTCTTTTAAAGCAGCTCTTTTTTCAGCGTATTTAGCTACTAATTTTGCGCGCTTTACTTCACGTGCTTTTACACCTTCTTTAGCCATTGCTATTTTGATTTTTAAATGGTAAACCAAATTGTTTCAACAACTCCAATGCTTCAACATCGTTTGTTGCGGAGGTTACAAAGGTAATATCCATACCTTGAATTTTATTGATTTTGTCAATATTTATCTCAGGGAAGATAATTTGCTCAGTAATACCTAATGTATAGTTGCCGCGGCCATCAAAACCTTTATCGTTGATGCCTTTGAAGTCACGGATACGTGGCAGGGCTACAGCGATTAAACGATCCAAAAACTCGTACATTGTGTTGTCACGCAGGGTAACACGTACGCCAACCGGCATATTTTTACGCAATTTAAAGTTTGAGATATCTTTTTTAGATTTTGAAGATACTGCTTGCTGACCAGTGATGGTAGTTAACTCGGTGATGGTGTTTTCGATCAATTTCTTGTCGGTAGTTGCACCACCTACACCCTGGTTAATGGCAATTTTCTCCAATTTAGGAACCTGCATTACGCTTTTGTACTGAAATTTATCTTTCAGCGCGGTGCGGATCTCTTCCTTGTATTTTGATTTTAATCTTGGTACGTAAGTCATTACTTAATTTCCTCCCCTGATTTTTTTGCTACCCTTACTAATTTGCCGGCGTCATTTTTTTGACGGCCAACACGGGTTGTATTACCTGTTTTAGGATCAACCAGCATTAGGTTTGAAATATGTATAGCAGCTTCTTGTTTAACAATTCCGCCGTTAGGGTTAGCAGCATTAGGTTTAGTATGTTTTGATACCATATTGGCACCTTCAACAATAGCCCTGTTCTTATCTACCAAAACCTCAACGATTTTGCCTTGTGATCCTTTTGAATCGCCGGCGATAACTTTAACCAGGTCGCCTTTTCGGATCTTTAATTTTACTTTCTTTTCCATGTTACAATACCTCCGGTGCTAATGATACAATTTTCATAAATTGTTTCTCGCGCAGTTCCCTTGCAACAGGGCCAAAGATACGTGTACCTCTTGGCTCGTCCTGGTTGTTTAACAACACAGCTGCGTTATCGTCGAAACGGATATATGAACCGTCTTTTCTGCGGATCTCTTTTTTAGTGCGTACAACTACGGCTTTTGATACGGTACCTTTTTTCACGTTACCTGATGGTAAAGCGCTTTTTACGGTAACCACAATTTTATCGCCGATTGATGCATACCTTTTACCGGTACCACCCAATACACGGATCACTAAAACTTCTTTAGCGCCGCTATTGTCGGCTACTGTTAATCTTGATTCCTGTTGTACCATCTTATTTAGCCCTTTCTAAAATTTCAACTAATCGCCAGTTTTTGGTTTTGCTCAGCGGGCGGGTTTCCATGATCAATACTGTATCGCCTACGCCACAAGTATTGGTTTCATCATGAGCCATAAATTTGGTAGTCTTTTTTACGAACTTACCGTAAATAGGGTGTTTCACCTTACGTTCAACGGCCACAACGATAGATTTCTCCATTTTGTTGCTAACTACGAGGCCGGTACGTGTTTTTCTTAAATTTCTTTCCAATTCCATTGTCTGAATGTTTAAAAAATTAATTCTTTTCAGAAGCGGCCGCCGCTTTACGTTTTGTTAATTCAGTATTTAACTGAGCAATTCCTTTGCGTACTTTGGTTATACGGGACGGGTTCTCAATAGCCGAAACTGCATGAGCAAATTTCAATTTGGTAAGGGTAGCCCTTTCCTCGCTGATCTTAGCAACAATCTCTTCAGTTGATAGGCCCAAAATTTCTGAGTTCTTCATTTTTCTTTGTTATTTGTTGTCTGTTGGTAAGTTTAAACGTTGTATTGTTTTTATTTGAATGGTGAAATTCGGCATCTAACTTCACAACATTAAAACTTTACAACTCTTCAACTAACTCCTCAATTTATGCTTCTACGTAATCCCTACGTACAATAAATTTAGTTTGCACCGGTAATTTCTGTGCTGCCAGGCGTAAAGCCTCTTTAGCAACTTCCAAAGGCACACCTTCGGCTTCAAAAATGATCCTTCCGGGGCGTACTACCGCAACCCAGTATTCAGGAGCACCTTTACCTTTACCCATACGTACCTCTGCAGGTTTCTTGGTTACAGGTTTGTCAGGGAATATCCTGATCCAAACCTGTCCTTCACGTTTCATAAAACGTGTTACAGCGATACGTGCAGCCTCGATCTGACGGCTGGTGATCCATGCCGCTTCGAGTGATTTAACACCAAAAGATCCGAATGAAAGTTCAGCACCACGGGTGGCTAAACCTTTCATCCTGCCTTTTTGCATCTTTCTGAACTTCGTTCTTTTTGGCTGTAGCATTTTCTTAAGCTTTTATATCGTTATTCGATATTTGTCTTGTACTTTAATTATTATCTCTTACCTGGGCCACCCGGACGGTTTCCACCTTGTCCACCCGGACGGTTTCCACCTTGTCCGCCTGGACGGTTACCACCGCCACGACGATCGCCACCTGGTTTCCTGTCGCCACGACGCTCACCGCCGCGCTCGCCGCCTCTTTCGTTACCACGGCCACCAAAGCCTGGTGCACCGCCCTCTGGCCTGCCACCTTTGCCGCTTGCGCTGCTGGTACCGCCAATGTTTGGAGAAAGATCGCGTTTGCCATAAACCTCGCCTTTGCAGATCCAAACTTTAACACCTATTTTACCATAGGTAGTTAATGCTTCTGCTAATGCGTAGTCGATGTCAGCACGGAAAGTGTGCAAAGGAATCCTGCCTTCTTTATATTGCTCGCTACGTGCCATCTCAGCGCCACCTAAACGGCCTGAAGTCATTACCTTGATACCTTCGGCACCCATACGCATGGTTGCAGCGATTGTGGTTTTCATGGCACGACGGAAAGAGATACGTGCTTCTAATTGTTTTGCAATGCCTTCTGCTACTAATTGTGCATCAAGCTCAGGGCGTTTGATCTCGAAAATGTTGATCTGAACTTCTTTCTTGGTAAGTTTTTTCAACTCTTCTTTGATCTTGTCAACTTCCTGACCGCCTTTACCGATCACAATACCCGGACGGGCAGTGTGGATAGTTACGGTAATGCGTTTTAAAGTACGCTCGATAACTACTTTAGATACACCACCTTTAGCAATACGAGCTGAAAGGTATTTGCGGATTTTTTCGTCTTCAACTAATTTATCGGAGTAGTTGTTGCCACCGAACCAGTTAGAATCCCAACCTCTGATGATTCCTAACCTGTTACCTATTGGATGTGCTTTCTGTCCCATTTCAAATTAATTGTTATCGTTTTTACTATCCACAACAAGTGTTACGTGGTTTGAGCGTTTGCGGATACGGTATCCCCTTCCTTGCGGAGCAGGGCGTAACCTTTTTAACTGACGGCCACCGCCTACAGATACTTCCTTAACAAAAAGGTTGCTGTCTTCAACACGTTTGCCTTCGTTTTTTGCTTCCCAGTTTTTGATAGCTGATAACAAAAGTTTCTCTACACGAATAGCAGCTTCTTTGTTAGTAAATTTCAATATGTATAACGCTTTCTCAACGTTTTCACCGCGGATCAAGTCAACCACCAAACGCATTTTGCGCGGTGAAGTTGGGCAGTCCTGTAACTTAGCAACAGAAGCGCCGCCTACAAGAGCTTTCGCAGCTTCTTTTTGTTGCCTGATCAGTACAGACTTTTTAATTTTTGTTGTTGCTTCCATTGCCTGTTATTTTTTCTTTTCTGCGTGTCCGCGGAATGTACGGGTTGGGGCAAACTCTCCCAGCTTGTGTCCAACCATGTTTTCTGTTACGTACACAGGGATAAACTTGTTACCGTTGTGTACTGCGAATGTATGACCAACGAAATCAGGAGAGATCATGGAACGACGTGACCATGTTTTTACAACTGATTTTTTATTTGCATCATTCAGTACCATAACTTTCTTATCTAAGTTATGATCGATGTAAGGTCCTTTTTTTATTGAACGAGCCATTATTTCTTCCTTCTTTCAATGATGTAACGATCCGATGTTTTCTTCTTGTCACGGGTTTTGTAGCCTTTAGCTAATAAACCTTTACGTGAACGTGGGTGACCACCTGAGGCACGGCCTTCACCACCACCCATAGGGTGATCTACCGGGTTCATAGCTACACCACGTACCCTTGGCCTGCGGCCTAACCAGCGTTTGCGGCCGGCTTTACCTAACACAGCGTTTGCTCTTTCGCCATTTGAAACGGTACCGATAGTTGCCAAACAAGTTGACAGGATCATGCGGGTTTCGCCTGAAGGCAATTTGATGATAGCATATTTGCCATCACGTGCTGATAATTGAGCGTAAGTACCGGCGCTGCGGGCAATTACACCACCCTGGCCAGGGTTTAACTCAATGTTGTGAATGATCGAACCAAGAGGGATATTCTTTAATGGTAAGGTATTACCTACTTCGGGAGCTGCTGTTTCGCCTGCTGTTACAATTGTACCAACTGTTAAGCCTTCCGGAGCAATCATGTACCTTTTCTCGCCATCAGCAAAGTGTAGCAGGGCTATACGTGCCGAACGGTTAGGATCGTACTCGATAGTTGCAACTTTTGCCGGGATATCAAACTTATTACGTTTAAAATCAATTAACCTGTATGCTTGTTTATGACCACCACCTAAGTAGCGCATAGTCATTTTACCGCTGTTGTTACGACCGCCTGATCTTTTGTTTGATGCTACAACCAACGATTTTTCAGGAACGTTTGTTGTGATATCTGAATTAGATACATCAACTCTGAAGCGGGTACCCGGGGTAACCGGTTTAAATCTCTTTACTGCCATTTCTATAATTATATATTGCTGTAAAAATCAATTACTTCTCCGTCCTTCAACGTAATGATCGCTTTTTTGTAAGTAGCTGAACGGCCCTGAACGGCGCCTGCCTTAGTATTGCGAGTTTTAAGTTTGCCGACGTATTTCATGGTGTTTACCGCCGTAACGTTTACACCGTACATTGCCTCAATGGCACTCTTGATCTGAATTTTGTTAGCCCTGTGATCAACTTTGAAAGCATAACGGTTAAGCTTGTCAGTTAACTGAGTAACTTTTTCAGTAAGTAGGGGTTGTTTTAAAATTTCCATAATTACTTAGCTAATGCTTCCTCCAAAGTTTTAACAGCACCTGTAGTTAACAACAGCTTGCCTGCGTTTAACACATCATAAGTGTTAAGCTGCTCAACTGAAATTACTTTGCTTTTCTTCAGGTTCCTGCTTGATAAATACACATTGTTATTTTCGGCAGATGCTACTACTAATAATGTTTTTTCATTAGTAACATTCAGATCGGCCTCCAATTTAATGTAGTTTTTAGTTTTGATGCTATCAAAGCTAAAATCCTCTAACACTAAAATATTGTTATCTTTTGCTTTGTATGATAAAGCTGATTTACGGGCCAGTGATTTAAGCTTTTTGTTTAATTTGAAGCTATAATCGCGTGGTTGCGGACCGAATACACGGCCACCACCGTTAAATAATGGTGATTTAATACCACCGGCACGGGCACCGCCTGTACCTTTTTGTTTGTATAATTTGCGGGTTGAACCTGCAATTTCATTACGCTGTTTTGATTTGTGTGTACCCTGACGCTGGTTAGCAAGAAATTGCTTAACATCAAGATAGATAGCGTGATCATTTGGCTCAATACCGAAAACCGACTCAGGAAGCTGCACCTTGGCACCTGTTTCTTTACCTGATACGTTTAATACGTTAACTTCCATCTTATTTATCCACTATTACGAATGAACCCTTAGCTCCGGGGATGGAACCTTTAACTACTAACAGATTCTGCTCCGCGAAAACCTTAACTACTTCAAGGTTTTGTATTTTAACACGGGCGTTTCCGGTTTGACCTGCCATGCGCATACCTTTAAATACACGTGATGGCCATGATGACGCACCCAAAGAACCTGGCGCACGTAAACGGTTGTGCTGACCGTGAGTTTGCATACCCACGCCGCCAAAACCATGACGTTTTACCACACCCTGAAAACCCTTACCTTTTGAGGTACCTACCACGTCAACAAAATCTCCCGCAGCAAAAATGTCGACAGTAACGGTGTCGCCTAATGCTTTTTGATCTTCGAAAGTTTTGAATTCAACCAGTTTACGCTTTGGAGCGCTACCGGCTTTCTGGAAGTGTCCTTTTAGAGGGGCAGAAGTGTTTTTTTCCTTTTTGTCGCCATACGCTAACTGAACAGCAGCGTATCCGTCTGTATCCACAGACTTAACTTGTGTTACCACGCAAGGGCCAGCTTCGATTACTGTGCAGGGAATGTTTTTCCCTGTTTCGTCGAAAATGCTGGTCATTCCTACTTTTTTACCAATAATTCCTGACATTTTTTTAATTGTTTTTGTGCCCATCGAAGCAGTAGGGCTTCGTTCAAGGCATATTTCTCCCCCGAAAGGGACGGCAAAGATAGAAACTTTGTATTAATTATCAAATAGTTAGTAAGTTATTTTTTTATAATTTTTGCATCCGCGTTTTAACATATGTTTGAAAGGTATTTGGCTAAGCATTAGCCGGTTTGATTTTTTGACTTTTCACAGCCATTTTGGAAGGTATGCTACCGCATCACCCGGTTGACGGCGTAAAACTGAAGATGGGCCGGAGAAATTTTTAAAGATTGGGGGGATTAAGGGGAAGGTTACTATAGCCCATATCCGCTATGCCGACTACAATAATTGCCATCCTAATGATCAGGGCTTAAATTTAATGATTGGAATTTCATAAATTTGAATTTTAACTTCAGATAATGGATACTTTACTTATAGAAGTAACTAATCAAAACGCATATAACCTGCTCAGGGAGCTTGAAAAGTTGCATTTGATCAAAGTTCTCAAAAAGACTTCCTCTCCTAAAATAAAGTTATCAGATAAATTTGCTGGCAAACTACCAATCGCTGATGCTGAAAAACTCCGGGAACACATTAAACAAAGCCGTAAAGAATGGGATATTTGATTGATAGCAACGCTATAATTGATTATCTGAGCGGCAATCTACCTGAAAAAGGTATGCTTTGGATGAATGATGTAATCAATGAAACTCCTGTTGTTTCCGAAAAATGAAATCTTCCTGCTGTCTCTATTAAGGCTTTTCTAAATATTCAGTTCTATTTTATCGCAACTATTTTTTTTGAACAAGTGCATTACCTTGCGCAAACAAACTAAAGCGCACACCGCCGCGGGTTTCAAAACTGCCTTTTTTTATTAATTGCCTGCTTTTCAACAGTTCAGAAAGTTCCTGGGGTTGATCTTCAACGGAATATGTAAGTACCCACAAACGCTTAACGGCATACGGACAATGCGTATTTAAAAGGCTATCCTTATAGATTACATCAAGCCGCCCATCTATACCACCTAAATCTTTATAGTATTTTACCGGTAAGCCTGTTAAGTTGCCGGTATAAAGGGCATCGCCTTTTTCAAATTTTTTATTGATGGCTTCAATCCCCCTTTTAATATCATCATGCTGCGTGTAAGGTGGCTGGTGTATAAATACAACCCTGGCCATTAATGCCGGAAGCAGTAAAAAGATAAAACCGACGGCTTTTCCAAATCTCAGATGAGATAGCCTGGTGACTAAGAACTCATAGCTAAATACGCACGTAATGACCAGGCCAGGGGTTAAGTACAAATATAAGCGGGTTTCAAATGGATATAATTTAAGTCCGGATAAAACAAGATGGACGCAAACCGGCAGTAATGTTAATATCATGAGATCGTATCTTCTGTACCTAACCAACAGTATGACACCCAGGCCGAATAATATCATAATACAGCTCCCGATAAGCTGCCCGAAGTAAAAAAGAAAATAAAAAATGCCGTGAAAGCGACCTGCCATCCACCCCCAAAACGACGAATCAAAGGGCATAAAAGCACCTGCATTTGACCAGTACCCAACCATTTTATGTTGCGTTGGATGGCTATAGATAAACACAAAATAATATAAAGCGAAGAAAACACCCCAACATAAATTGGTGATTATAAAATGCCTGTCCAGGGGCTTATTTTCCGATCTTGATTTATAAAACAGGTATACATCAACCGTGAGCAGGATAATTGGTGTGATGTTGGAGAGATATATGCAGATTAAGCCCAGTACCAAAAGCTTATAGTAAAACCCCTTTAATGCTTTCTCCTCAATCAACAGATAATAGAATATGGTGATTACCAGAAGATCGACAATATACTGCTTGGCCTCGCTTGAGTAATAAATTATAGTTTGATTAAAAACAACCAGGCTCAATCCTAAAATAATGCTGTAAATGCTTTTGAAAAGCCTGCTTAGGATCCGGGCAAACAGGGGCAGGAACGCCAAATAGCAGATAAGCGGAAATACCTTAAGTGCATAATCTGATTTGGGCACGAGAGATATAAATGCTTTTTGAATAAGCAGGAATAACACAGGCGCAACTCCATTGTAATCAAGGGGACGGAACAGACCAACAGCATTACGGTGTATTAAATTAAGGGTTAATACAGCTTCATCAAGCCATACGCCCCGGTCGCTTAAAAATTGAATCCCCGCTAATACTATTGCAATTATAAAAAGGGCGTATAAAACAAATCTTTGGGTTAGGTATCTGTTCACTTACATTCCGGGTTAAGGCTTTTAGATTTGAGCCTAATCTACAAAAGTATTTAGATTTTTCCCCGAAAGCTAACCAACAAAAACCGGCACCGCACCTGTCGCCCGGAACATTGCCCTAATTCATAACCACCGAACTCGCAGGCACCTCATCGGCATGCGAAAACGAGCGCGTGAAGCCCGCCTTGTAATAAGGCAACTTTTCGGCACGGTTTTGCGCCTTTAAACTTTGGTACATGCCCAGCATCGACCAGCCGTTACCCGGGTTACGTTCCAGGTCTTCGCGGAAAACTTTTTCGGCCTGCGGGTTATAATCGGTTTTGAGCAGGTAGGCACCCAGGAACTGCCGTGCCGGAATAGGCCACTCAGCAGGCTCCGAGTAAATCATGTTATCCTCTGTCTGCACTGCTTTTTTTAATGCCGCCATACCATCATCAAACTTATTGCGGCCGAGCAAAATAGCACCATCCAATATGTTTTCGGCAACAGTGGCGCCATCCAGTGCGATATTAAAAGGAATATGCCGCTGTTTTAAAGAGGCGTCATCAAGCCTGCCACGCAATAAAGCAAGCTGGGCCACGGCCGAATCCTGCCCGCCCGTATACAGAAATGCCATTCCGCGGGCAAAATGGTATAACACCCGCGCATAGGCCCAGTCGCGATTGGGGCCAACGCTGTCTTTGAGCAGTTCGTGCCATTTGCCAAGGCGCATCATGGTAAATACCGGCATCATGTACAGATATTGCGAATAAGTATCACCTGCCGAAGGTTTTACCGCATTGCGGCAGCGTTGGGCCGCTTCCATCCCCCGCTCGTACATAGCCCCGTTAAAGGCACAAAGTGTTTCGACAGCGTAAAAGTGAGAGTTTATTTTTGTGAGCTTTAAATTGGGCGCCAGGGCGGCATAATTAACAATACATTTGGCTGCTTTTTCATTAACGTCAACACCCTGAAAATACAAACCATTGCGCTGATAAACATGACTGGCCATATGCACCATATGCCCGATACCGGGGAACAACCTTTTTAATGCCCCTGCATTGGCCAGCGCGGCGCCGGGGTTACGCGAAGCCTCGGTTAAATGGATATAATAATGCAGCGCCGCCGGGTGCTCCGGATTGGTATTTAAAACGCCTTTGCACAAGGTAACCAGTTCGGCGGTCCAGGGTTTATCGGTACCGTCGGGCGCCCAAAAATCCCAGGGGTGAATGAGCATTACCGCGTCAATATACAGCATCTTAAGGTCGGCATCGGTTGGGTAGGCCTGCATCAGTTTCTTCAGATCCTGTGCATAAGCTTCATTGTCGCTTGCGTTGGTGCCGCCCTGCGGGTAACGAAGGTTCATCGCCGCTATCAACGCTTTTTCCTTTTCGGGAGCACTGCCGGCAACGGCGTTCATTTGTTTCAAAACAGCAGGCAAACCGGCAGGCGCAACATAAGGTCCGCCGGCGTTATAGTAAGGGCCCAGGCTTAAAGCCTGCCCCCAGTAAGTCATAGCGGCCGAGGGGTCAAAACGCGATGCTTCTTTGAACGAGGCAAATGCCTCCTTCATGTGGTAGCTGTAATACATAGTTAAGCCCTGGTTAAAGTAAAACCGGGCGCTATCGTTACCTGTAGCTATAGCATAGCTGTGATGTCCCCAGCCGGGTAAGCGCTGTATAAATTTGCCATTCCCCGCTGTATCTGCATCCTGCACTATCCCCGATCCGCACATTACCGGGATTACTGGTTTTGTTTTGCCCGATACTTTTAATTTTTTTCCCTGGAACGCAAATAAATAGGTAGCGAACAACACCACAGGGAACACAAATAACAGCGATACCTTTTTCATGTTCGACTTTTTTAAATGAGGACTATAATTGGCAGGTATGAAAACCTATACTAATATAAGGTATTATAGGCAGGAATGGATGAGGGAATTGAATTGGGTTGGATAGTATATTTTGTTGAGCCGAAGGCAGATAAATGTAAATTAAGAAGTAGCGGTGAAATTTATATTATTCCTAATCTCAACCAGTGAAGGGTATTAAAAATGACGGCATCCATCATAAAAACAAAGGACCGGCTTCACCGGTCCTCTGAATAGCATACCCAAGCAAAATTTACTTAAGCGTAAATTACATTCAGTGAAATAGGCACATTCAAAGCTTTGGAGATGATACAATTTGCTTTTGCACCTTCAGCAATTTCTTTAAACTGTTGCTCACTAAGACCTTCAATAACAGTAGCTTTCAGGTTTAAAGCTATAGCTGTTATACTTAATGCCTGCATATCCAGGTCAAGAATGGCATCGGTAGTCAGATCACCAGGGGTGTAACCGGCCTGTGTCAATGCTGCGCCAATCGCCATCGTAAAACAACCGGCGTGGGCCGCTGCAATCAGTTCTTCAGGGTTGGTACCTACGCCCTCGGCAAAACGGGTTTTGAAAGAATATTGTGTTTTATTTAATACGGTGCTTTGAGTAGTGATCTCGCCCTTACCATCCTGTAAGGTACCGTTCCAATGTGCATTTGCTGTACGTTTCATGATTTTGTTTTTTGTTGTTGTCTCTTCCGACAGAACAAAAGTACCGTTGTCAATCGCATGAAATTTTAACCTGGGTTAAAATTGGAATGGAGGATTATCAGGGGATTGTCAAGTGTTTTGAAGTGGCTTGTTGTTCAATTCATTTCACTCAATTATAGTGATGGTAATCAAACCATTACTTCTGTCGAAATTCAGCTCTATAAACTCAAGGCCTGTTTATCACGTCTTTCTCCCATTTTTCAAACATCCTCTTCTCAAAATTATCCAAACCTTTAATTCTGAATAACCCGAGCAGGAGTAAAAACAGCGTTGCTCCGATGGTAAATGATCCGCCAATCCATGCAAGCTTATTACCATTCCGTTTTTCAAACGATTCGTAAACAGGCGAAAGCATTGTTTGCTCTCCTTCAGCAACATCATCGCGCGAGTTTATGGCCGCCTCGTAGTTGGCTACCTCATTATCATTAGGTAAGCGGGCCAGGTATATAAATTTGTTTAACGGCTTGTATTTGAAAGCGGTGTCGCAATCTTTTGCAAACTGACTGAAATAGGAATTCTTTTCACTCGTGGATAAACTATTGCTGATGGTTTTGTGGTATTTAAAAACAAACCACGCGGCGGGCTCTATTTTGGGGATTATAGGCTTTATCTTAAATTTATAACTCCGGGTTACAACCGCTAACGCGCCGTATTTACCGGCATCCCCATATTTAGGCATTACCATAGTAGGATTGACATAACGCATCATCATTATCGAGTCGGCAGGTAATTTTTTTAAAAACAACATATTGCGCAGCGTATCATTAATGATCACCAGTGTTTTAGGGTTTACCCTGTTTCGCATGGCAGCTATCTTGCTGGTATCGGGAAAAACACGGTCAAAAACCGGCACCGCTGCATAAGCATCCATATTAAAATCTACGTTATTTTTACCGCTAACAGAAAGGATAACCTTAAAGTGGGCCATATGCTTGTTAGGATACTTCTGTTTAACGGTATAGTACTTAGTCTGCGGCACATAGTGTACCTCGCTTATGCTATCCAGACGGGTTAGCTTACCGGTAGCTGATTCAAGATAATTTTGCGCGATACAGATAGGTACAGCAAATGTAAAACCGCCTACCATTAACAAAATAGTTATTGGATCACGACTGGTTGCTTTATATGCCTTTAATTGCCTCAACTTAGGAAAAAGTAAAAGCTGTGGCAAAACAAGACCTACAATCCCGGGAATAAGAAAATCGGCGTCTTTATCTTTCAGCGTAAAAACATTAAACCTGATAAGCAGCAGCCAATGCAAAAAGGTATAAATAATTATGGTGCAAAGGCCTATAAAAACAAAGGGTAAAAAAATGTACTTAAACTTAGCTTTGAACTGGCGCATGTAAAGTTCAGGTTGTGATCAATAAGTTTTAAATATACTGAACGAAAAATCACAGGCAAAAAATTGTTCTGATTTATCAAACACTTGCGGTAGCGCCGCCGTGACACACACCTATACCCTCAAAATGAGGCAATAAAAAATTTTCAGAAAAAATTGCGTAACTCAGAAGTTACCTATACATTTACGTAACTTTAAAGTTACCCATTTTAACAAGGCCTGTTAAATAATGAATTATTCAACTTAAAGATCAAAAAAATGACAACTACAGATTTCACAACAACCTTATTGGTAAACCAAAGCCCTGAAGAAGTTTTTGATGCGTTAAAAAATGTCCGGGGATGGTGGTCAGGCTTGCATTCGGAAATATTTGAAGGCGAGTCGGAAAAACTTGGCGACGAGTTTTCATTCTTTGCCGGCGACGGGGCGCACTACACCAAACAAAAACTTGTTGAATTGGTCCCCAACAAAAAAATAGCCTGGCTGATTACCGATAGCAAGCTAACTTTTACACAAAACCAAACCGAATGGACCGGCACCAAACTTTGCTTTGACATTTCTGCCGAGGGCGATGCCACAAAAATTGTATTCACCCACGTTGGCCTGGTGCCGGAGTTTGAATGTTATCACGCCTGCGCACCGGCATGGACACAATACATCCAGGAGCGGTTGCTAAACTGGATAAATACAGCCACGGCAAGCAAAACAATGTCAGCGGCGCAGTAAGGACTTAATTTAATACTGCTTATTTCATAGCATCAGCTTTGCGCGAGCAGCAAGCGTGGCAAGCTGATGCTATACTTTAAATTACCGCGAATAAATTTTAAAAACTCTAGGCTCAATTACCAGCATGCCCGTTTTGTCCATAACATTACCTCTATTTATTGAATAACTATTGATGAACTGCCGTTCAGGCTACTTAATTGCAATTATATAAAACCAATCGTTTCACTCCAGCCTAATTAAAGGTGACCTTGCTTATTTTGTGTACCCCGGAGTTCACTATATAAAGATTTCCGGTAGAATCAAAGGCAAGCCCCAAAGGACGATTGGTAGTGGCTGTTCCAAGAGCGCCGTTAACAATGCCATTTGTTGTATTTCCGGAAATAAGGGTTATCGCCTGGCCTAATTTATTGAGCATCCTTATCCTGTAGAGATGGTTTTCAAAATCAGCATCGCTAAAAAATATATTACCTTCTGCGTCTGATACCAATGATTGAGGACCGAATATTTGTGCATTTGCTCCCTCGCCATCGGTAAGGCCAAATGTTCCATTACCGGCAACTGTACTAACTTCGCCCTCGGGAGTAATTTTACGGATTCGGAAATGATCGGCATCAACTATATAAACATTACCTGTTGGATCGGCAGTTCCTCTGGTCATAACACCAAACCTCGCAGCATTTCCTTTCCCGTCAACATATCCCTGCTCTCCGGTTTTACCACCTGCAATAATTGTAGCAACTCCTGCGGGAGTGACCTTAAACACACAACCGCCACTGCTTAGATAATACAAATTTCCTGCTGCATCAATAGGTAAATCAATTGACTGAGAACCTAATTTTGCAACGGCTCCAGCACCTTCTGCTAACCCTGTACTGGTAGCACTACCAGCTAAAACAGATACATTTTTTCCAGGCGATACTTTCAATATCGTGCCTGCAACTGGCATGTATAAATTGCCCTGTACGTCGGCAGCGAAACCGGTGAAATTACTCACAGAGGTATTAGTGTAATATACCTCTTGCGCACCCGGTTTTATTTCATACACGTTAGTACCGTCGGCACCAAACATACGTCCTGTGCCATCAAACTTAATTTGATCAATATTTATAGCTCCAAGAGATGCAAAATCAGTCATTGCTCCTGTTCTAACAGTAAAACCTGTAGCCGACGCCGCCTTTTTTCCGTTACTAAGTAATTCTATTTTACCGGTGGCTGCCGTTGCGGGTACCGTTGCTACAATTTGGGTTGTTGTTACCGAATTAATTTTGGCAGTAACACCGTTAAACGTAACAGTATTGTTAGCTATAGTGGTGTTAAAGTTTGTCCCTGTTATAGTTACCACGGTATTGGGTAAGCCTTTTGCAGGAGCAAATGCTGTTATGGTAACCGGCAATTCGGGATTAATGGGTGGCTTGGGTTGCGATTTTGAACAGGAGATGAGCAAAATTGAAAAAGCGGATATAACAACGAGGTTTGAAATTGCTTTTACCGGATAAAAATTGTGCATATATAGTTTATGATTGGTTTAGGTAACAAATGTAGCTATTTATTAACGGAGATAGATACAATCAAGTACTGACACCATCCTGTCAGTGTTCAATTTTTGAAAAACAGGTGTTCAACGTTTTATTGGCAAAATTCACAACTAATTGACTATCAGCATCAACCTGTTCAAAACAGCGAATAGATGATTTTACAGATTTTATAAACAACTGATTATCAACAACAATCAAATTACAAAAAACAACAAGTGTTCACACCTTAAAAAATTGAACACCTGCTAATCAAGCTTAAATCCGAAATCGAACATCTGAATTCCCAAATCAAAAAATTACTCCATCATCAACCTGCGGATCAGCTCCGCGCTCTGGGCTTTGCCCTCTTCAAGCCGGTGGCTAAAGAATGCCTGCGTATTATTAAAGTGTTTCTTATACCCCTCCATATCCCCATATCCAATAATAGCCGACCATTCCCTCACCGCCGAGTGAAACTCCAGGTCGTCGCCGCGGATGGTTTTATCGTATAGGGCTGTTTCCAGTGATTCTTCCAGCAGCTCTTCATTCTTGAAAAGGTATTCGGCAATGCCCAAACGCAGGCGGAAAGGCGGGGTTTGGCAAATGAGGTTATCGTAGGGGTTAACGCCAAGGTGGTACCAGGCATCAACCATACTTAAAATACTAAGGTGCGAGTTTGGCTTCTGATGATCGGCATGCTGCGAGAGCGAAAACTCCTTCATCACGGTATCATTAAGCATAATGGGCTTACGGCTTTCGTGGAAAACAAAGTCACGGGCGCGGTAAAGACGTTGTTTAAATGCATCGGCCTCCTCCCTGATCATCAGCTTAAACAACTCCGACTCCGATTCGGCATAGCGCTTCACCTGTTGGCGGGCATACGGGTTGAGGATGGCCAACCCGGCATAAACGTGGGCCTTATAACTGAAGATCCGGAGGGTGGTCAGGATCTTCACGTTATCTATCCCCCCAATATATGAAGCGTTTTCCCAGGGGAAAAACCCGGCAGATTTCCAGGCTGTGCCCATGCTCTCAAAACCAACGTGAGTAACGGCCTGGGTATCGGCCACAATGCGGTCGTGTTCGTGGTAATCGGCAATTTCAACTATGTTGCTGCCAATCGCCGTAAACAGGTCATACATGCGCTGGTAGGCATCGGGCGTTGAGCGGTGCGGGATCAGGATGAGGGTTTGCCCGGCGGGTTCAAACCCGGGGCCGTGCATCCCATGAAAGGTAACTATCTGGGCATCGGCAGGCAGGTGCTTTTCAAAGGTGGCAATTTCCGGAGACTTAACCGAAGTTTGTCCGGCCACAATGGCACCGTATTTGGTTGAAGGGCCATACTCAGCAACCACGCGCTCCATGCTATCGGCCTCAACCGAATAGATGATGAGGTCGTTGATGCGGGCAACATCGCTGCCGTGATCCATAACGGTGATGCCGTGGGGCGTAAGCTCTTCTTCAAGCTTTTCACGGTTGGCCGGCAGGTCGCAGCCCGAAACGGTGTAACCGGCCTTTGCGAAAGCCTTTGCGTAAAGGCGGCCCATATCGCCTAACCCAATAATACCTATATTCATGCCGCTAATATAACTATGAGTAGGTTAATTACGTACGAAAGCTTATTTTAGCCTCAAAAACGCAGGGTGTATATAATAAAAACCGTAAACATCCTGTTTTGTTAATAGCATATACCTAATTTTACATTTGATGAACAAGCATTTACTACTTACGATAACGGTTTTAATAGCGATGATAACGGGCAGTGTTGCGGCAACTTTTGCACAGGACAGCACCAGGAAAAAAACCGCTACCTTAAAGCCCAATGCTATTCCACCCATTGTAAGATCGAGCCCGGCAGCGCTTAAAAACCCGGCTGCAACGTCGCAGCAACCGGCTAAATCTGCTTATACCCTGCCCAAAATCAGTGCTGCTGCCGATTCGGCCCTGCAAAAAGATAAAAGCCTTAATGGCCAGTACAAATACCTGCTTAGCAAACTATACCATTATCAGCAACCATTAGTTGCCGCCCTGTGGAAAAACATGAAGGATACCCTGAACACCGAGCGCCGCCAGCTTAAAGAGGCCCGGGCCAAACTTGCCGAACAGGGTAAAAATGTTGAAAGCCTCAAATCTGACGCAAGCAATAAGGAACAAGCCCTCAACGAATCAAACGCCAAACGCGACGAGATCAGCCTGCTGGGAATTCCCTTCACCAAAGCAACGTACAACCTGGTAATGTGGGGCTTGGTTATTGTTTTTGGTGTAGTTGCCGTTATAGTGATAGCCCGCTCAGGTGCACATAGCCGCGAGGCTAAATACCGCATCAAACTTTACGAAGAGCTTGATGAGGAATACAAAGCCTTCAAGGCCAAAGCCAACGAAAAAGAAAAGAAACTTGCGCGCGAACTCCAAACCGAACGCAATAAGCTTGACGAGCTGTTAGGCAGAGGGTAATCTCTTTGATTTCGGAATTGGGATTTTCGATTTCGGATTTTCTATCGGCAACTGAACATTTATTGATTTTATTTGTCATCTTGAGCGATAGCGAAAGATCTTCTTCACTTTGCATAACTGCTATACAGGACGAAGAAGATGCTTCACCATGCCAAAATATTAACATCTACTATGCCCAACACCAACCTGCTTTCCCTTATAACCCAACTACGTTCCATTGCCGAAACAGGCCTGCTATACGCCAAAAACGAATACGATATCGAACGTTACAAGGAACTGCAACACCTGAGCACTCAAATGTTTGATGAGGTAAGCGATTACGGCGCCGAAACCATCAACCTATTGTTCCCTCAGGCTGCCGATTATCCTACCGCCAAGGTTGATTTACGGGGGATGCTGCTTTCGCCGGATAATAAGATCCTGCTGGCTAAAGAAAGCGGTGATGGAAAATGGTCGTTGCCCGGTGGATGGGGTGATATTGGCTATACACCCAAGGAAACCATTATTAAAGAATTTTGGGAAGAAACCGGCTTGCAGGTTACTGCCGACAGGCTGCTGGCCGTATTTGATAAAAAAATGCACCCACATCCTCCGCAGCCTTTTTATGTATATAAAATGGTTTTCTACTGTAAAGCTGTTACTACAGAGATCAACAAAGGATTTGATGTGTTGGATGTTCAATATTTTGATATTGACAACCTGCCGCCACTATCTGAAGACCGGATCCTGAAAAGCCAGATCGAACTGCTTTACCAAAAGATCATTACTAACGATATCAGCGTTTGGGCAGATTGATTAATGCTAACTGCGCCAACTCATATCTAACCCAAACTGCTACTGCAACTGTCGCTGCTACTAAAAAAACTACTCTTTCAAATCAGGCAGCGTACGTTTATCAGCCGGCAGTGCCAGATACTTTTTGTACGAATCATTGATATAAACCGCCATGGAAGGGCCGTTGTTGTTTTTGACAAACTCGTATGAAGGCCTGTAAATGGTCATGAAATTCTCCAGATCCTGTCCGCGCAGCGGGATAATGCTTTGTACGTAAGTCATGGTAAACACTTCGTCAACATGGCGTTCTTCTTCCTCGTGTTTAAAGTACTTTTTAAGGCGGCGGGCATCTTTTGCCTCCTTGCTAAACCATGATGTAGGTGATAGCGGATAAACTTTAGCGCGGGTATACACTTCCGGATATTCTTTGTGGGCGTCAAATGTTTCGCGTTTGGCGCTGATATTAACCTGCCTTAAGGCTATGGTTTGGGCAACCATCTCTATTTTCTTGTTGGTAAAATCGGTTACATATAACGTATCCGACACGTATCCCGGAGAACTAAAAATCAGGGTGTGCCCCGTTTCAGTGCGGATGCTGAAATTACCTTTACTATCGGTAAGTGTCATTTGCCTGTTTTGGTTGTCGCGCACAAAAACATCGCTCATTTTATTGTTTTTGCCCGACTCAACAACAGTGCCTTTTACAGTGGTTTGAGCATTTACGGTACAAGCCCAAAATAGCAACGCAGATAATATAAGGTATGGGTATTTCATAGCAGATTATTTGTGCTGTAAATTAAACTTATTTTTTGTTCCAAAGGTTTTCAATTTAACACTTTTTCGCCCTTTTGTTATCTTAAATGACAAAACCCTGAATCAGCATTGCAATATGGTACAAAAAAAACGCTCCATCAAATTGACGGAGCGGCTGGCAATTCATTATTGTTGTATTATGTCCCGGTATCTTTTTACTCAGGATTTAGGTTAATATCGGTTTACTTTAAAATCAGAGATCCCTCCACTCATGTGTATCAGGATCCTGCTTTTTGCGGCATCAAAGCCATCGGTTTCGTAGTCGTTACCATCCTTTTTACTGAAACCCTCAAATTCGTTTGATGAGAGGCCGGTATTGGATGTGATACGGCAGGCAGCGCCTTTTGGAACGCTTATGGTAACCTCAGATGCACCGGTTGAAACTTCCACATTTGTGGTGCCAACAGGAGCCCCGAGCTTCACATCAAATGACGCTGCTCCACCTTTTAAAGATAGGGTTTTTATTTTGAATTTTGAAAGATCAAAATTTAAATCTGTTGCACCCGTAGTAATGTCAATATCCCACACCGGATTTGTGTTTAATTTAATATCGGCCCTGTTGTTTTTCTTGTCGTTTGAATCAAAATGGAAACCCTTATTATTCTTTAAATTAAGGTTAAGCACATACACCGAATCATTTTTACTATGGTTAAAAGTGTACTTACCGTAAAGTTCCTGCGTTTGGGCGCTGAATAAATCGGCAGTACTATCACTTAAGTTATATATGGTACCGCCACCACTGATATTAAGGCGGGCATGTTTAATACCGGCATTATACTCCTCTTTAAAGGTTTTATCACCGCCTATTTTAACAACTCCCTGATCGGTATTCGTTGTATCGCTATCATCGTTGTCATTATCGTCATTATTATAATCGTCGCTATGAAAAGTCCAGGCATTTGGCCAAAAATGGTAGCGTTTACCAAAGTTGCCAAATACCAGCAATGCAAAGCAACCTATTACTACCGCAAGCTTTAAGATGGTAGCCAGCGGCGATCGGTTTCCGGCAAACACTAAACTGATACCTCCCATAATTAAAAATATAGGCCACAGATACAGGATGTTCATCCAGTCGAAATTTATTACGTGGAAGTTATCCAGCAGGAATACCACTCCCAACAATACCAGGATCGCGCCCGGAACAAGTTTATCGCTTCTCATGATTTTATATAGTTGGAGGTGTATCTTTAGTTTCTGTTTCTTCCTTAGCAGGTTCGGCTTCCGGGGCATCAGCTACCTCATTAGCATGCCAGCTTTGTTTTTCCCAGGGCTGTTTCTTTACTCCCGAAACTATAAGCGCAATACCTGCGCCTACCAGCATTACGGGCCAAAGGTTTTCAAAATCCCAATCAGGCATCAGGTCGAGCTCATTAAGCAGGAATACCGAACCTAAGAGGATCATGGCCACGCCAAATATCAGCCCAACGGTTGAAGCTTGTTTTTTGGGCGGATGTACAAACGGGGGATTAAATGGCTGGCTGCCAAATTTAGGATCGTAAAATGGCCCCGATTGCTGCCCGCTTGCAAAAGGGTTATCCTGTGGCGGTACCCTGTAATCAACACCGGGATTAAAGCTGTAACCTTTTTTTGGCAGCACTATCCACAATACTATATATATGGGTAAGCTGAAGCCTTTTAAAATAAGGGTCACCAAAAATATCGCCCTGATAACTGCTACGTCCGTGCCGAAATGCTCGGCAAGGCCCGCGCAAACACCGCCTATTACCTTTCGGTGTTCATCGCGATGAAGTTTCTTTTCCATAATTTATGTTCGCTTTATGTTTAAAGTTGATTTATCATAACTGGCCCGGAGCGGGTTTGATGATGATTTCGTCGACATTGGCGCCGGTGCTCATCTTGTAAATATTGATGATTGCCGATGCTATGTCTTCGGGCAGCACCATGGTATTGGGGTCAACCACCGCGTCTTTCCATGAATCCGTTAACGTTGATCCGGGAATTACGGCGGTAACTTTTACACCATGCTCCTGCATCTCGAGCCTCATTACTTTTGTTAGACCTAACAACGCATACTTTGTTACACTATAACTACCGGCTTGGGGCACAGGATTTATAGCGGCTACCGAGCATATATTAAAAAAGTGCCCTTTACGTGCCTTTGCCATGGTTTTACCGAAATAACGGTACAACTCATAGCCCGGCATCAGGTTAGTATTCATCTGGATTGGAAGGGTATCTTCAGTATCATCCAATATGCTTGAAGGAATAAACGTCCCCAAATTATTAACCACAACATCAATGAAGCCAAGTTCGGCTTCAGCGGCAGCGGCAAACTTCAATAGTTCGGTTTTCTTGCTGCCATCAGCTTTCATAGCAAAAACCTTTACCCCTGCATCAACCTGTTCAAGTTCATCTTTAAAATTTAATAATTCTTGCTCATTCCGCGAACAAATTGCCACGTTTAATCCTTCATTAGCAAAAGCAATTGCAATTGAGCGGCCCATGCCTTTGGTTGAACCGGTGATGAGTACGTTTTTCATATTGTTTAAATTAATTTTTATAGTTAGTGAAGCTTTATGCCCGCAATTTACGTAAGCATAATAATTGATACAGTTAAAATTGAATTTAAATGACTTGTTTTAACACCTGACCATTTAGGCTTAAAGGTAAAAAGCGTATTTTTAACCGATTTTTATAAGAACAAATGTTTGAAAGTTTAGGAAGATACATACTCTTACTGCGTTTAAGTTTCAGAAAGCCCGAAAAGTTCAGTGTATACTGGGCCGAAGTAATGCGCGAAATGGTATCAGTAGGCATCGGATCATTGGGTATCATCTCAATCATATCTATATTTATTGGAGCAGCAACTACTATTCAGGTAGCCTTCCAGCTATCAAGTCCGCTGGTGCCTCTTAGTATAGCGGGTAAAATAGCGCGTGACTCCACTATTCTTGAATTTAGTCCAACCATATCAGCGCTTGTATTGGCCGGGCGTGTTGGTTCAAGTATCGCGTCTCAAATTGGTACTATGCGGGTTACCGAGCAAATTGATGCCCTCGAAATTATGGGCGTAAACGCGCCGGGATACCTGATATCGCCCAAGATCATTGCGGGCATGAGTATGGTGCCATTACTGGTTATTGCTTCAATAACTTTAGGCATTACAGGGGGGTATATTGCCTGCGTTGCTTCCGGAGACATTACGCCTGCCGATTATATTGTAGGGGTACGTGATGGGTTTGATGGCTTAACGGTAAGAGTAGCACTTGTTAAAGCAATTGTTTTTGGCTTTATCATTGCTTCTATTTGTGCTTACCAGGGTTTTTACACATCAGGCGGTGCACTTGAGGTTGGCCAGTCGGCTACAAAGGGTGTAGTTTTTAGTTGTGTGATGATCTTATTTGCCGACCTTGTTATCACCCGTTTAATGCTATGATCGAAATTAAAGACATTAATAAAACCTTTGGCGAAAATCACGTTCTTAAAGGAATCAGTTCAGTTTTCCACGAAGGCAAAAACAACCTGATCATAGGCGGTTCCGGATCAGGCAAAACAACATTATTAAAATGTATTGTTGGCCTGCATGAACCATCCAAAGGCGAGGTTTTTTTTGATAATGAAAATTTCACCCAAATGGATTTTGAACAACGTGTACCTATCCGCACAAGTATTGGTATGCTTTTTCAAAATTCGGCCCTGTTTGATTCCATGACAGTGGAAGAGAACATCATGTTCCCGTTAAATTTGTTCACCAACAGATCAAAGGCCGAAAAGCTTGAACGGGCCAACTTTTGTTTAGAGCGGGTTAACCTCGCTGGCAAAAACAAACTTTATCCGGCTGAACTATCAGGCGGTATGAAAAAGCGCGTTGGCATTGCCCGCGCCATTTCCATGCAGCCTAAATATCTTTTTGTGGATGAACCAAACTCCGGTCTCGATCCTAAAACTTCGATATTAATTGATGAACTGATAGCCGAGCTTACTCTGGAGTACAGCATAACTACCGTTGTGGTAACCCACGATATGAACTCGGTAATGGGTATTGGCGATCATATTGTTTTTTTACACCAGGGTCAAAAATGGTGGGAAGGCAGCAACAAGGAAATTGCCCATACCGATAATAAGGAACTTAACGACTTTGTATTTGCCAGCAAATTTATGCAGGCGGCGAAGGAAAAGTTGTAATAAGTCTGTAGCCTAAAGTTTAAAGTCAAACAATAAGATATCATTATATTTGCCGCACCTTTTAAGTTGAGATCCAAACTTTCGACTTAATACTCAAGACTTTTGACTTAAAATAAAATGATCCAATTACTTACCCCAACGCACTGGAAAGATTACGAGCTGATTGATTGCGGCGATTTTGAAAAGCTGGAACGCTTTGGGAACACTATACTTATCCGCCCCGAACCACAGGCGGTTTGGAACAAAACCCTGCCCGCTTCTGAGTGGCAGCGTTTGCACCATATCAAGTTTAAAGGCCGTTCGGCAACTACAGGCGAATGGTTGAAAAAAGATCCTAAAACTCCCGATCGCTGGCATATCCAATATAAAAACAAGGAAGCAGCCATTAAGTTCAGGCTGGGATTAACCTCATTTAAACATGTGGGCATCTTCCCGGAGCAGGCCGTAAACTGGGATTATATCAGCCAAAATGTAAAACGCTTTAAAACCCCCGAGCCAAAAGTACTTAACCTGTTTGCCTACACAGGCGGCGCTTCCTTAATTGCAAGGGCAGCAGGTGCCGATACTACCCACGTTGATTCTATAAAGCAAGTAGTAACCTGGGCCAATGAAAACCAGGAGATCTCGGGTTTGAAAGATATTAGATGGGTTGTTGAGGATGCTTTGAAATTTGTAAAACGCGAATTGAAACGCGGTAAAAAATATAACGGTATCATACTTGATCCGCCGGCATATGGCAATGGCCCCAACGGCGAAAAGTGGAAACTGGAAGATAACATCACCGAAATGATGCGTGATGTAACTCAACTGCTAGACCCTGAAGAGCACTTCCTCATCCTGAATACTTACTCCCTTGGCTTCTCATCTGTAATAGTTGAAAACCTTATTAAAAGCTCATTCCCACAGGTGCAAAACCTCGAAATTGGCGAGCTTTATCTGCAGGCTACGGCAGGGCCAAAACTGCCTTTAGGGGTTTTTGGAAAGTTTCATAAAATTAAAAGTAATTAATTTCCAATATCTATCTTTGGCGGCGACCGAACCAACACAATTGCTGCTTTATAAGTGGCTGGGAATTAAAATAAACACACCTTACATACACCTGCATTATATTGAACGTTAAAAAAATGAAACTAAAAACGCTTGTACTATCCGCTACGTTTATGGCATCGGCAGCTTTGCTTTTAAATAGCTGCTCACAAAATGGCAGTAATGCCAAAACCGACGGTAAAAAAACCGCTGTTGCAGTTAAAGGTGATTCGGCCCAGGCTGAAACAGCAGATACCTTAAGCGTTAAAAAATCTACCTACCCTCCTATCGACAAAAAGCTGTACGACTCGTTGATGAAATTCAACGCGCATGGCGATACAACCGGCAGATGGCCTGTTAAAAATACCCCGTACCCGATAGGCGGCGCCATTTTACCATTTAAACGTGTAGTTGCTTTTTACGGAAACCTGTATTCGAAAAGAATGGGTATTTTGGGCGAATTGCCGCCAAATGAAATGTTGGCCAAGCTTAAAGGCGAAGTAAAACACTGGGAAAAGGCAGATCCTAAAACTCCGGTACAGCCTGCACTGCACTATATTGCTGTAGTTGCCCAGGGCGATGGCGGTAAAGACGGCAAATTCCGTTACCGTATGCCATTTAAGCAAATTGACAGCGTATTGGTGCTGGCTAAAAAAGCCCATGCTATTGTATTTTTAGATGTACAGGTAGCCTTAAGCAACATCCGTGCAGAATTACCGCTGCTTGAAAAATACCTGGAATTACCGCAGGTACATTTTGGTATGGACCCTGAGTTTTCGATGAAAGACGGAACCCATCCGGGTAAAAAGATCGGCACTTATGATGCTGATGATATCAACTACGTATCAGACTACCTAACCAAAATTGTTAAGAAAAACGGCTTACCGCCAAAAATCCTGATAGTTCACCGCTTTACTAAAAAGATGGTGACCAACTATAAAAATATCAAGCTGCACCCCGAGATCCAATTGGTAATGGATATGGACGGTTGGGGCGAACCAGACCTTAAAACCGGCACGTACCGCTATTTTATTAACCAGGAGCCGGTTCAGTTTACAGGCTTTAAATTGTTTTACAAAAACGATATCAAAAAACCACCTCACCACATGTTAACACCAGAGGAGGTTTTATCGAGATACAAACCATACCCGATTTATATCCAGTATCAATAAGTCGGAAGTCTTAAGTCGAGAGCCTTAAGTTCCAAGTCAGAAGTCCTGAGTAAGTAATAAAATTTATTTACCCGGGACTTTTGCATTTAAAACTATATACTTGAAAAATCAATTTTTGACTTAGAACTCCGGACTTAAGACTTCAGACTAAGAACTATGATAAAATGGGGTGTTATTGGATGCGGACGTATTGCCCACAGGTTTATGCAGGGCTTCTCAGTTGTTGATGGCGTTGAACTTACAGCATCCTATTCGCGCAGGCCTGAAACTGTTGACGCTTTTGTTGCGCAATATGGCGGTATTGCTTGCCGAAGTATTAATGAATTGCTTGCGAGCGATATTGACGCTGTTTATATAGCTACCTTGCCTGATAGCCATGCCGCTTACAGCATTGCCGCACTTAAAGCGGGCAAGCATGTGCTTTGTGAAAAACCGGTTACTGTTAATCTTTCCGAACTGGACGAGGTGCTTGCTGTTGCTAAACAAACCGGCTTGCTTTTTATGGAAGGAATGAAACCACCCTTCTACCCTTTATACGGCAAATTAAAAGAACATATTGCTAATGATCCTATAGGCCCTGTTGGCTATGTACGCGCCGGATCGGCCGTGGCCGATTGCCCGCCCGACCATCCGAATTACAACCTCGACCTTGTGGGCGGCAGCCTCATGGGGATTGCTATTTATGAGGCTTTTCTAGCCCTCGACTGGCTTGGCCCCATGCAGGACATCCAAACCATGGGCAGGTTTGGCGAAACCGGGATCGACATGTTTGCCATTTTTCAAACGCTTCATCAAAATGGATACGCGCAATTATATTGTGGTTTTGATATGCATGGCAAAGGCGACGCATTGATAGTAGGTACGCTGGGGCATATTACCATCCACAAAAACTGGTGGAACCCGGCAAAGGCAACTATCAGCTACCTTGATGGCCGCATAGTAGAATTGAATGAACCATTCATTGCCGGAGGGCTAAATTATGAGATCATCCATTTTTATGAACTCATAAAGCAGGGCAAAACCGAAAGCTCGATACTGCCGCATGAACTATCAAGACAAATGATTGATATGATAGATCGGGCCAGGACGCAAATAGGGTTAAAATACCCGGTGGAAAAGTAAAATCTATAATAAACTTTGCTGGCGCAAGTTTTGCGCGATAGCCTGAGCACGGCGAACTCGTGCCTTCTACGTTATGTATCGTCCTAAAAAAAGTTTACAGTTTAGCCGAGTTTAGCACCGGGTTCTGACTCGCGTTTACCTGGTAGGTATAGATAGCATTCTGCTCATCAACTTCAACTATGCGGTAGCCTTTGTATTCAGTACCCCAGTCGCCGCCTATGTGCGAATCGAAAAAATGTGGGAGTTTATCCGTGTAACGCACACCATCCAGTAAGTGATCGTGGCCATGAAACACCGCTTTTATGTTAGGGTACGAATGAAGCAATTGGATGGTTTCCGGGCAATCAACAAATACATCATTCTTAACCCATTTGGTAGGCGGGATATGCAGTATCACAAAAACAATTCTTTTGTCGGCAAATTTATCTAACGACACCTTGAGGAAAGCATTATTAGGGCAGGTATAAACACCTTTGGTATCGGCAGTGTGGGCCAATACAAAACCTATATCGCCAAACTCTACCGTGTATTTATCTTCATAACCAAAAGCATTCTTCCAAACTGTGGCATCCGCAAAATCATGATTGCCGGGAATAGTATGGTAGGGGACATTTAATTTATCAAGGTATTTAGTTTTGATCTCAGGGAGCAAGTCGGGGCGGTTGTGTACCAGGTCGCCGTTAACAATCACAAAATCAAGGTGATTTTTGCTATGATCTTCGTTAAGCCATTTAACCATGTTGCCGGTGTGCAACATAAAATCCGTTTTCGGCTGTCCATAATGAATGTCAGAAGCTAAAGCAAATCTTAATTTTAGTTTGGCTTTGGTGGCACGGCTATACCCGTTATTTTCAGCGGCAAAACTATTGACAGCAGGTAAAAGACTTAAAGCGGCAACGCCTGTTAAGGCAGTGCCAAAAAATTCGCGGCGCGAGGTCATAGGCTATTATTTTACGGCAAAGGTAGGCTTGGGGTGTTAAATGAAGGTTAAGAAAACACCTAATTTGACGTGTCTTGTACATACCGTGAGAAGTTTACTCCAGTTTTAACGGCGGACCTACTATTTGCATATCATGGTCGTTAAAAATTTTGGCGAGTTCCTGTTTTGTTGGTTCATGATCTAATGCTTGCATTGGTACAAAAAAATCTTCAAGCTTACCAGCAGGTTGAAACGTAACCGTCATTTTTCCTTTTTCAGATACTTGTGTCCATGCATGTGGTACATTTCGGGGTAAAAAAACACTATCGCCTGCACTCAAATGGAACTTATCTTCACCAACCTGGAAGTAGTAGGCGCCATCTAAAACATAAAATATTTCGTCTTGCAAGGGATGCACATGCAATGGAGTACCGCGGCCTTGCGACAAACTTGTTTGTTCAAAAATAGCCAGGTCGCCGTCGGTATCACTGCCAGATACTTTCACATCCATTATATTTGAATTGACCCCTTTTAATTTAATATGCCCATGTATACGGCCTTCTCCCGCACCTATTTTAAATCCTTTGTTTACCCGCATAAATCTCTTTACACCTGTAGAAAAGGATGTTAAAGGCATTGCAGCAAAAGCTAACATAGCAGTAATGAAATTATTTCTTTTCATGGCAAAGCGGTTTTACATTGGTTTATAAAAAGAGGTTCGTTAATATCCTACCTAATTGATATAAAAGTAGTTATAATTATTCAGTTACGCTAATCCCCAAGTATTCTTACGTAATTGGGGTGCCGCTTTAGTTGATATATATATATTCCGAGGGCTTTAATATTGCCTGCAACCTTTACTGGTTAGATGGGCATACCGAAAGGTCGCGGCGCAAGGTCATAGGATATTATTTCATGTGCAAACGTTGCCCTGTGATGGTGATTGACAGTTAAGAAGCTATCTGAATCAGAATTTCAGAATGCTTGAATTTTCAGAATTAAACACATCACATTCCGGACATTCTTAAATTCTGAAAATTCTGATTCAGACAATTTACCTCAACCCCTTTTCTTTTAAAAACTTCACCAATGCTGCCGGATGATCCGTTTGTAAACCTTTCAAACCAACCGCAAGGGCCTCGTTCCAATCTGCCGGGCCTTCACCTGCACTTTGGATATCAGGCCAAACCGGAATGTGATATTCACCGGCCAAGGCAACCATATCGGCGGTGTATTGATTGTATGATCCGTCAAGGATATCAGGGTGATACTGATCGATAAAGCTTTTCATTCCGGCAGTATTTTTAACACTATCGGGCAGGCTCAGCATCAGCGGCATTTTTGAGGCAGCTTTGCGCCAGCCTGTAAATTGAGCGGCGCTGTTAATATAAACCAATACCTGTTTTTCCATGCCATATTCTTTGATCATCTGATAGGCCTGTTCAGGATCGGCAGCTTTAAAATCAAGATAGATACCTATCCGGTTTTTGCATATTTGCAGGATCTGCTTAAAGGTTGGGATCCGGTACACCTCTTTGCTCGCGGTATCCTTGCTCTTCACCTTTAACTGCAATAGCTCTGCAAGTGTAAAATCCTTCAGTTGGCCTTTCCCATCAGTCATGCGGTTGATACTGCCGTCATGCATACTTACCAGTTCACCATCTTTGGTAGTACGCAGGTCTATCTCTACATAATCAGCCTCATTTTTTATTGCCTCCTTATACGCTTCAAGCGTGTTCTCCGGATAAATGACGTGATCGCCACGGTGGGCAGCGACTATAAACTCATGCCTTGAAACAGGAGCCGGGTTGGCCTGCCACCCATCACCGGGTAGCAGCCATAGTAAACCCAAAATTGTTAATAGTTGAAAACGCATCGTTATTTATTTTTTACCTGTAACACTACTTATCGCATCCCCCACCTCATGACCTGCCGCGGCTTTAAAATCAAAGCCTAATAAATTGGCAATGGTTTGAGCCAGTTGCTTATGATAAGTTGTTTCACCTTGTTTCATTTCTCCTGTTGCCGGGGTACCCGGGCCGATTACCGCAAACCAGGTTTGCTCTGAATGCAACACGTCCGACCCATGGTCATGCCATTTTTTCATTGGCTCATCACCCCTGCCGTGGTCGCAGGTGATGATCAGGGTAGTTTTATTTTTATAAGCAGGCTCTGATTGGATATAATCCCAAAGTTGTTTTATAAAGCCATCTTCCTGTTTAATACGGTCAAGGTAAAACTTATAATTGCCTGCATGGGCCATATCATCCGGTTCATCAAATGATACATATAATGCCCGCGGCTTGTATTGCATCATATAGTTTTTGGCAAACTCAAACGTCAGAAAATCGATCCGGGTTGAATCGCTGATATAACGGGGCGCTTCCAACTGCAGTTCATTCAGGTGTTTCAGGCGATCGTTCATACCCGGAGTTTCTAAAGCCATAAAGCCCGCGTTAACTAAAATACCTGCACGTTTCGGGCTCAGGATCTGTGAAAAGCGTTCCCATGAAGCAAATGCAGCCACTTTGTTTTCAAAACCTTTTTGCTTATTCAGAAATTCAAGCACATTCATATTAGGATTATAAATACCATCGTTGGTATTCATCCGCTTATCGGGGAAACCTGTAAATATTTCGTTATATCCCGGATATGAAAAATGGTATGGGTTGGCAACTTCATCCTTACTGCCCAGATCGCGGTTTCCATACAGTTGTCCTTTTTCAACTACCGTGTTCCAAAAAAAAGGCATCAGCAGTTTTCGACGATCGGCTGCGGCCTCCGTCCAGAAATTTTTACGCACATCATTCTTATCATGCGTATCATTTGAGTTGATAATGGCCGAATCGGCACCACGGAAAACTTCCTGCCAGCGTAAACCATCGATAGTGACGATAACTACGTTTTGGGTTTTATGCTGGGCGCTTAAGGCCGAAAATGACAATACGAATAATACAAATAAGATAACTTTTTTCATGGCTTTTGTATTTAATGATAAAGGCCCCTGATTAGCGGGGCCTTCATGCAGATTAATTAAAACGTATAAGCTGAGGTTATTTAAGTATATACATAACACCGTTAATATCATCGTTACCGCCATACTGACTGGCTAACGCTTTGTTATAATTATCGGCATTTGAAGTACGCTCTGATTGCGGATATTGGAAACGGGTTGCTATACGACCACCGTTACCAGTACCTGGCCCTGTTGTAAAGGTTGGTATACCGGTACGACGGTATGTAAAATATGATTCCAAACCCGAGTGACGGAATAACGCCAGGTATTTTTGCTGCAATATTTTAGTTAAACCAGTTGCACCTGTAGTATATTTAACACTGCTTTGCGCATAGTAGGTAGCCCAATCAACGTTGATGGTGTAAGTATCGTAGTTAGATAAAGCAGCTACGTTGGTTGAACCAGGGCGGTAAAAATAAGCGGTGAAAGTACCTGTACCAACTGGGATACTGTAGAAAGCAAACGAAGCCTGTATTCCTTTGATATAATAGTCTTCCGCATTGCCTGTAGCCCAACCTCTGTTAATACCTTCGGCTATGTTAAACATCAGTTCAGGGTAGCCTATTTGTATAGAAGGTTCGCCCGTATAAGTTGAGTAATAACGTTTCCTGTTAAGGAAAGAATATTTCTGCAAGCCTGCATTGTTATACATTACACCTAAATCCAGGCCCGGATCAGCACCTATAAATGATGAAAATGCAGTGGGACTTTCTTTCAGGTTATCAACATTGTACCGCGCAGGCTCAGCCGTTACAAATACGCGCGGATCTTTTAAGCTTGTTAACAAACCGATGTAAGTAGCCGAGGTGTTTTTACGTGAACCACTCTGACCAAAGTTATCAGGTGTTTGCGGATAATAGTTAGTTGGCGAAACAAAGGTGTATTGCAGGTTGTCGGTTGCACTGGTCATTAATGGGTATTTTGTTGGATTACCCAAAATGGTAGCGAATTGATTTACAACATCAATATCAGCAGTTTTTTTGCTTAACTGTACAAGCAACCTGATCCTGAATGTGTTTACCACTTTTTGCCACGCAGTTAAGCTATTACTCAGGTAGATATCACCGGCAAGCGTATTGTCGCCTGAGGCAATTAATGTGGTAAGATCAGCATTGGCGCTCTCCAGCCAGCTTAATGACTGGGTCATTACTGTTTTTTGAGTGTCATAAGCAGGAGTTAGATTAGTTAAACCCTGTAAAGCTTGAGTCATTGGAATATCACCTTCTTCCATACTCATTTTGCTGAAAAAATAAGCTCTGAAAAATTTGCCTAAGGCGCTATATGGGTTAACTGCTTTGGCTCCGCCTTTAACAGCCTGGTCTTCCATAGCCACAACATTTTTCAAGGCGTTGTAATAATTGTCGCCGCTGCCAAAATCATAACGGTTATTTCCGTAGTAATCGTAGTTATTAATATAGTATTGCGAATAAGTTTCGTCGGAGCCATCAGGCATATCGACCATGCTGTTTAAAATGCCATTGAAAAGCAACGACGCAGGCACAGCATTAGGTACGTTAGGGTTAACGGTTAACTCCTGGAAGCTTTTTTTGCAACCCGTTACCGTTAGTATCATAAATACCGGCAATAAGCAAATTAAAAATATCTTTTTCATATCCGTCTGTTAATTAGAATGATAAATTCAGGGTAAATCCGTAGCTACGAATTGTTGGTGATTGCAATACGGTTTGCGCCTGGGCACCGTTGTATTGGTCAAGATCCACGTCTTTAAAGCGTTTGTCACCGTAGAAGTACAATAAGTTACGGCCATAAAGTGATGCAGATATTTTCTGTATAAAGCTTTTCTGCAACCAGGCTTTAGGAAAATCAAAGCCAAAGCTAACTTCACGCAATTTGCTAAAGGTTTTGCTCATCAGGTTTGATTCGTCAACACCGTAATATTTACTAACATAATCCTGTACAAAGGCAGTTTGCTTGTTAGGAGCATATTGCAGAGCGTTGTAATTTAACACTGCACCTGTTTTTGAATCGTAGTTGATAGCGGTACCGTTAGATACTACCACTCCCTGGCCAACGTAAGTACCGTTGTAGCCAGTTACGCCAAAGTTTTTCCAATCCTGGTAACGCGCATCGCCAAGGGCGCCGGTAGCTGTTTCGATGTTTGCACCGCCACGCATGGTTTTGTTGTGCATGTAATCAATAATTACACCACCAACCGAACCGTCAAACTGGAAACCCATGGTAAAGTTTTTGTACCGTAATTTGTTAGATACAGCCCAGGTGTATTTAGCATTCTCGTTACCCAGGTATTGAGCAACCGGTTTAACTAAAGGCTTACCGGCAGCATCGTTGATGACCTGGCCATCAGGAGTCCTTACAAATGCCGATCCGTATAACTTATCGGTACGGTCGCCAACTTTAAAGAAGGTATTGTAAGTATTCTGACCGGCAGGTAATTCTTTGTATACCTCTTTATTTGTGGCAACGTTTACTAACACATTCCAGGTAAATCCACCCAGGTTTTTGATAGGAGTACCTTCGATAGTTCCTTCATAACCTGACCTTTTAGTTTTCAGGGCGTTTAGATAAAGGATGCTGTAACCTGAAGCGGTAGAAATTGGGTTAGCTAAAATTCGCGGACCGTCAATGTACTGGAAAGCTGTAGCGCTTAAACCTAAACGGTTTTGCAGGAATTTAATATCAAAACCTTCTTCGTAGTTAACACGGGTTGATGTTTTGATGTTATTGATGTATAAATAGTTGGTTGCGTAACCAGCAGTTGTATTATTGTATGGTTTGCTGGTTGAATAGGATGTATTTAAAGAATAATCCGGTCCGTTATATGGCGAAGTATAAGTTGAACCATATCCCAGCGGATTGTTAAATAACGAAGCACCTGTGCTACCACCAAACGCAGTGATTGAGCTGAATGGAGCAGGACCTATAGTTGAGCTTGAAGCATCTGCTTTTACGTTAGCATATGAACCACGCGCTTTCAAAAATGAAATGAACTCCGGCAACTTAATATAATCAGAAATTACTGTAGCCAAAGAAGCACTTGGATAAGTGTAAGTTGTAGCGTTTTGGAAAGCGCTTGACCTGTCACGACGGTAAGTACCAGATAAGGTAGCATATTTACCAAATGACATATCCAATGAAGCATAAATACTAAATACTCTCTCTGATGCGTTGAAGCTGGTTGCCTGAATAGGGTTTTTTGAGTTGCTGAACGCATAAACCTCAGGTACGTTCAAATAATCTGTTGATGTCCAGCTTGAGTTATATGACATCTCACGTAAGTTAGAACCAACTAAACCCGACAGATTTAAGAATTTCTTGATAGTGTAGTTATAGTTCAGGATCAACTCCGTGTTGTTATCAAATAAGTTCCTGCGGTCTTCGCGGTAGTCTCCCTGGTTACCTTCACGACCGTAAGGGTGAGCACTAAAAGGAAGTTTTTCTGTACGTAACAGGTCATAGGTATCAATTTGTGAACGTAACCTCAAATTCAAGTTATCATTGAATTTATAAGTGGCACCTAAATAACCATAAACGTCATTTTTGTAATGACCACGGGTCCACTCTTTTGTTAACAGGTATGGGTTATGGTAACGTTGATATTCGGCAAATACTGATTGAACACCAACTTTACCGGGCTGCCAGATTCCTTTGATATCAGGTGCCTCGATATTCCAGTCGGCGCCCGTCCAAACCGCTATATTATAGATGATACTGTTAGGGCCATACTGAACATCAGGGAAATTATCAGTTGACTGCCTGTTGAAATCTATATTACCTTCAAAAGTTAATTTAGGGATTGGGGTAAACGAAGCGTAAAGGTTAGCGTTAGCTATATTCAAATATTGTGAAGGAATATAACTTGTTTGATGTTGCTGCGACACCGAGAAACGGGTTACATAATTATCGCCAACAGCGCCAATAGAAACGTTATTGTTAGTTTGGCTACCAACTTGCAAAAAGCGCTTCAGGTTGTCTTTACCTCGGGCAACCCACGGTGTTCCCTGGCGAACGCCATTAACAACAGGGCTGTCATACTGGGGAATAAGCTGTCCGTTAAAGTAAGGACCCCAAACGTCGTAGTCGCCGTCTACACCACCAGGTGCACCGCCTTTACCATCAACAAACTGGTAAAAAGTATTTTCGCCCGGACCAAATGAACTTTGTATACGAGGAAATGCAAGGAAACCTGTGTTTAATACCGTGCTGCTGTTTATATCAATGGTTAAGCCTTTCTTGTTTTTAGCACCATTTTTGGTGGTGATCAAAATGGCACCAAACTGTGCGCGGCTGCCATACAGAGCTGCGGCGGCCGGGCCTTTCAATACTGTATATGTTTCAATATCATCAGGACTGATGTTATAAGTATCTGTATTAATAGGGAAACCATCAACAACATATAATGACACCTGGTTACCCCTGATCAATACGTTAGGGTTACCCAATAACTCGGCCGATGGGCCTACGGATACACCTGCAACTTTACCAATTAAACCTGTAACAGGGTTAGGATCGCGAGCAGTGGTCAACGCGTCGCCTTGCACTGTTTGAATTGCATAGCCAACTCGCCTGGTTTCTTTTTTGATACCAAGAGCTGTTACAACAACCTCATTAAGGGATTTATTATCGCCGGTAAGGCTTACATTTATAATTGGTTTATCACCTACAACAACGGATTGCGAGGTATAACCAATAAAAGAAAAAACAAGGGTTTGACCTGCGCTGGCATTTATTATAAAACGGCCATCAATATCGGTAACAGTGCCTTTATTTTGTTCTTTAATTCTTACACTTACGCCCGGCAGGGGCAAGTGTTTGTCATCGGTAACAGTACCGCTTATTTTGGTTTGTCCGAATAAAATAGATGGAGCTACGCAAAATAACAAAACCGTTATTACGGTTTTTAATCTCTGGTAAATCTTGTTCATCTGCTAAAGTTTAAGGGTGAAACAGTCAAATTTTTCATGCAGCAATACTAAACTTTGTTTATTATTAGTAAACCAATTTAGTATTAAGCTATACTTAACTTGATGTTCACCCTGTGTTAAGCAGGTGATTTTTGTAACAGGCAGATTATATATTAATCACAAAAACTTAATATGATATTATTCGTTTACCACCTGCAGATGCGCCAGGGCAATAGCTTTTAAATGATCAAGGTTATTTACGGGTACATACATTTCCTTGGCCATGTCGTCCCAGTAGCGCAGTCTGATGATAAGCTCGGCATCCTGGTTTAGTTCAAATTCGGCTGCTTCATCAGCAGTCATCACACCTCCTTGAAACTCAAGGGTAGCTTTACTGGCATCCGACAAACGGTTATAATATTCGGGGTATTTATAGGTAAGATATCTTTTGGCAATTACATGGCCCTGCACTAGGTTAGCAACCCTTTCAGAAAACCCACGCTCTAACAGGTAGTCGGCACCCAGGCGCTCATGGTCAACATTGCCCATGCCATCCATACTTCCGGCTTCTTCAGCATCAGCGCAAAGATGCCCTATATCATGAAAAAACGCGGCAAGTACAACCTCATCGTCATAGCCCTCAGCCTCCGCAAGCGAAGCTGCCTGCGACATATGCTCCAGTTGAGAAACAGGCTCCCCTATATAATCGGCATCGCCAAATTTTTCGTATAAAGAAAACACTTCATCAACCACAGCTTTCGGATTATATTGAGATGGTGCCATGCAATTAAAATTTTTAGGTGCAAATAAACAGCATGCAGGTTAGGTAATTATTAAATATTCATGAAATATATCAATCAGAACCGATATTTAACATTAAATTTTAATACAACAGGGCCGCTTATATTGTTAAGACAGACAATTTCAAAACGCACGTATTGTTTATTGAAACTTAACAACTACAACAATATTATATAAATATCCGTTAACATTTACACTATACTGTTCAAAGCGTAACAAAAAAATCATTTTGGATAAATAGCCTGATTAATTACTTTGCGCACCAAATAACCTGCTATAGATG
Source organism: Mucilaginibacter sp. 3215 (assembly GCF_050433785.1). Lineage (NCBI taxonomy): Bacteria > Pseudomonadati > Bacteroidota > Sphingobacteriia > Sphingobacteriales > Sphingobacteriaceae > Mucilaginibacter > Mucilaginibacter sp. 3215. Next base: position 411,468 of record NZ_JBNPWO010000004.1, on the reverse strand, counting down.
GAAGAAGACATACTGATACAGATCAGTAACCGGATAAAAGAACGCCGCCGTGAAAAGAATATAACCGTACAGGAACTTGCCATAAGGGCCAACGTAAGCAAAGGCCTGATATCCCAAATTGAAAACAGCCGTACCATTCCATCGCTCATTGTATTGATAGATATTATTAAAGCACTGGAGATAGATTTGAACGAGTTTTTTAAAGATATGCGTTCAAAAAGCGATCATCTCCCGGTTTTAGTAAAGCGCAAACACGAATACGATCATTTTGAAAAAGAACATGCCGATGGTTTTCATTATCAGCGCATTTTCACCCAATCAATAAGCCAAAGTACTGTTGATATCGTAATATTGGAGCTTGACCCCGATGCCTCCCGTCCGCTTGTGGAAACAGAAGCGTTTGAATATAAATATATCCTGTCGGGCCAGATAGCCTACCAGTTTGATGACGACACCATAACCCTTAACCAGGGCGATAGTATGCTTTTTGATGGCCGCATCCCCCATACCCCAAAAAACATGGGGAGCACCATGGCCAGTATGTTGGTGGTATACTTTTTTGAAGAGAAGAAGTAGTTTTGTTTCAGAGGCTATAACAAAATCCAGTCATTATCAACAGAAAAAACTCCGGTTAGTGCGCCCACTCTGTAGGTGCTTTGCCAAATTCTTTTTTAAACGAATGCGAAAAATGGGCCAGGCTTTCAAACCCTAAGTCGAGGTAAATTTCAGATGGTTTACGGTTTTTATTTTCGATGAGGTGGCGCGCCTCCTCAAGCCGCCTGGTTTGCAACCAGTGCCGGGGCGAAGTATCAAAAGTTTTTTGGAAATCACGTTTAAATCCTGCAAGGCTCCGACCGGTAAGTTGCGCGAATTTCTCGATAGGTACGTTAAAATGAAAATTGCTGAGCATAAATTTTTCCAGGTCGATTTTATGAGGCTCCGAAAAATCGAACAAAAAATCTTTAAGCTCGGGCATGGTATACAGTAACAACTGTACGGCCTCCCTTACCTTTAACATGCCCAGGTGTTTGGTTATTTTTTCGTTGGGATGGTGCACATAAGGAATCACAGATTGAAAGAAGCCCCGTAAAAATTCATTTTCGGGGATCCTGATATTGGGCTGACCGGTGTATTTCCGTCCCGGCTCTATCTGCTCTTCCAGGGCAAACTGCCGCAGCATATCTTCTTTAAGGCAAATGATGATAGTTTGATAGTCACCGCCATCAACGGGCATTTTGACGAGTTCGCCCAATTGATTTTTACGGATCAGCATCATTTCGCCGCCCTTCATCGAAATTTTTTGATTTGCGGTTTCGATGCTGAATTGCCCTGAAACCTGTAATACCAGGGTGCTATGCTCAAAAAAACCTACCTTTTCCTTTCTCATCCCTGAGAAAAAAGAATAAAAGATAACGCCTGGAATTATTTCGGTTGGATTGGTCACTATGTAAATATATAAAATAGAAGGGGCTTACGCAGCCCCGTCCATTTATCGTTGCAGGTATGTACTACCTAATATCGCTCCCTGGGCAAAAGCTGTGTTAAGTGTGCTCATCTCGTCAGCACTAAATTCAATTTGCATAGCCTGTATATTTTCGGGCAGGCGCGATCTGCGGCTCATGCTCACCAGCGGCATAATGTTATCACCCTGGGCGTTTACCCATGCAATGGCAAGTTGGGTAGGTGTGTAGCCTTTGTCGCCGGCCATTTGCTTTAATACTTCAACTTTTTCAAGGTTCTTCACCAGGTTTTCTCCCTGGAAACGTGAAAAGTGATTATGATAGCTATCTGCCGGAAGCGGAGCTTTCATATCCCCTGTAAGTAACCCTTCGGCAGTGTTGGCAAATGCTACTACCCCAATACCCAGTTCTTTAGCAGTAGGCAGCAGATCGTTTTCAATTTGCCTGTCGGCTAATGAGTAGCCAATTTCCAGGGCTGTTACCGGGTGTACGCTGTTGGCCTTGCGTAATTGCTCCGCAGTAATTTCAGATACACCAAGGTGGCGTACTTTACCTTCCTTGATCAGGTCGGCAACGGTACCTATTACATCCTCTACCGGTACGCTGTTATCCAGGCGGCAAGGCTGATACAGGTCGATGGTGTCGATGCCTAATCGCACCAGCGAATAATTGATAAAGTTTTTAATAGCTATCGGGCGAAGGTCTAAGCCAAGCCATTGCCCATTATAAAAAATAGCGCCAAATTTAACACTGATGAACGCTTCGTCCCGGCGGCCTTTGATGGCCTTGCCTACCAACAGCTCATTATGACCGGCGCCATAAAAATCGCCGGTGTTTAAAAAGTTGATGCCACTATCTAAAGCTGTCTGTATAGTAGCGATACTTTCATTTTCATCATTGGCCTTGCTGCCCCAAACTGATGACATGCGCATACAGCCCAGGCCCAGTTTTGAAACCAGCGGGCCGTTTTTGCCCAAATTTATTTTTGTTATGTTCTCCATAGTTGATATTTTAATTAAAAACAAAGATCAGGTATCTTGTTCATGGGTAAATTTCTTGCACGGCTCAATTTACTTGTCTGTATGGCTCAAATTTTTACGATAACTCTTTGTAAAACTCGCACACAAACTATGGGAACAAAATCGACTATTTACTACCTTAACCAAACCTTAACACTAACTTAGTTTAATTTTAATAAAATAAGTTTAGTATTGCTAAACATTATAAATGTTGTTATGAGCATAAAATTAGTGGTATTTGACATAGCCGGCACCACGGTTAAAGACGATCATGAAGTTAGCAAAGCTTTCAGGGCTGCCATGCAAAAGTCCGGTTATGAAGTTGGACTGGAAAAAATAGATCCGCTGATGGGATATGAAAAAACCCTCGCTATCCGCAAAATGCTTACTGAACACGAGACTGGTCAATCAGTTATTACGGACGAGCTGGTAACCACTATCCACAAAGAATTTGTGCATCAAATGATTAACTTTTACCAGTTTGAGCCGGGTATTGAACCCCTTCCAAACGTAGAGGAAACATTTGCTAAACTGCATGAGCAAGGCGTCAAAGTTGGTATCAACACTGGTTTTTCGCGCGATATTGCAGATACCATTGTAAACCGCCTGCAATGGCGCGAAAAAGGCCTGATAGACTACGTTGTTGGCTCAGACGAAGTTGAACTTGGTCGCCCGCATCCTTTTATGATCCGAAAAATGATGCTTGAGGCCGGCATAACAGACGCACTTGAAGTTGCTAAAGTAGGCGACACCGAGGTTGACGTACGCGAAGGTCAAAACGCGGGTTGCAAATATTCCATAGGCGTAACTACCGGCATTTTTACCCGCGCCGAGCTCGAAACTTATAATCCTGCCCATATTATTGATGATATTGCACAAGTAGTTGAGATCATAAACCAATAGTATAATGAGGCTGATTGAAAGTTTACGTGCAAAAGTAGCCCAATTGCCTTATACACTGATTTCAGTTTTGGCAGCGGTTTCAGCCTTCGGAACGTATACATCCATGTATGCCTTTCGTAAGGCATTTGCAGCGGCAACTTTCACAGGTCATGAGTATTTTCATGTTGATTATAAAGTTTGGCTGGTTATAGCTCAGGTTATAGGCTATATGAGCAGCAAATTTTACGGCATAAAATTTATAGCCGAAGTTAACAGCAAAACCCGCGCCCGTTATATTTTAACCCTTATCGGGATTGCCTGGGCGGCGCTGCTGGCCTTTGCTTTTGTACCGGCCCCATGGAATATCGTGTTTCTTTTTATCAACGGTTTTCCGCTGGGCCTTATCTGGGGCCTGGTTTTCGGTTACCTGGAAGGCCGCCGCTCAACCGAATTCATGGCATCGGTATTATCTATCAGCCTCATTTTTGCATCGGGCTTTGTAAAAACAACCGGGCGTACTTTAATAAGCAGCTTTCATGTAAATGAATACTACATGCCTTTTTTAACCGGGGCTGTATTTGCAATACCACTGCTGTTCTTTGTGGGTTGTATGGAGCTTATCCCCGCCCCTACCACCGAAGACAAAAGTTTACGCTCCGAGCGCGCGCCAATGAACGCCGCCGAGCGTAAGCAATTCGTGATCCGTTTTTTACCAGGTATTATCCTCACCCTCATCGTTTACGTATTGCTCACTATTATGCGCGATGTGCGCGATAACTTTGAGGTGGAGATCTGGGCCAGCCTGGGCATTAAGGATAACAGCATTTTTACTACTACGGATATAAAAATTTCGCTGGTGGTATTAGTAGCCATGAGTTTACTTATCCTGGTGCGCAAAAACCTGCGTGCTTTTAGCATCATCCATTTAATGATCATTGCAGGCTGCGTACTGGTGGGTATATCATCCGTCATGTTTACCTTTAAAATGATAAACCCAACCTTATGGATGACCTGTGTTGGCCTGGGGCTGTACATGGGTTATGTGCCCTACAATGCCATATTTTTTGAGCGGATGATAGCATCGTTCCACTATAAAAGCAACGTTGGCTTTATCATGTACATTGCCGATTCAATGGGCTACCTTGGCAGTGTAAGCGTTTTGCTGGTAAAAGAACTTGGTCGCCCCTCAATAAGCTGGGGAACCTTTTTTCAGGAAGGCGCAATGACGGTAGCCATTGTTGGCGGAATTTGCGGAATTTTATCGCTCATTTACTTTTTGCAAAGCGCTGCCCGTGATAAAAAAAAGATAATTGCGGACGAAACTGATGAACAAATAAACTTTCAAGCCATAAGTCCGCAGTCATGAGTCTAAATTAAAAAATGACCAATGGCTCAATGACCTAATGAATAATATAATGAGCGAAAACAATAACTCAAAAAACTCCCCCTTCAGGGGGCAGGGGGGCACTGCAATAATCATAGGCGCAGGCATTGTAGGTTTGGCTACGGCCCGCGCTTTGGCCATTCGCGGCTATAAGGTAACGGTATTTGAGCGCAATGAACGCGCGGTGGGTGCTTCCATCCGTAACTTTGGTATGGTATGGCCGATAGGCCAGGCTACCGGTCCGATGTTTGAACGCGCCATGCTATCAAAAAACATCTGGAAAACAGTTTGTACCGAAGCTAACATCTGGCATAATGAGGTTGGTTCATTACACCTTGCTTACCATGATGATGAGCTGCAGGTTATTGAAGAATATGTAGATGTAAACAAGCAATACCGCGATTGCGCTGTGCTAACTCCTGGTGAAGCTGTTTCAAAATCACCTGCCATTAATACTGATGGCTTAAAAGGCGCTTTGTGGAGCGGCGAGGAAATGATTGTTGAATCGCGGGTAGCAATCGGGCAGGTGGCAGCTTACCTTGCAGAAAAATTTGGTGTTGATTTTCACTGGAATACAGCTATCAGCCGTATCCAACACCCCAAAGTTAGTTCGGGCAACCAAAGCTGGGAAGCCGACGAGATCTATGTTTGCAGCGGCGCCGATTTTGAAACTTTATATCCGGAGCTATTCGCACAAACGCAGATCACCAAATGCAAGCTGCAGATGATGCGTTTAGTTACCCAGCCTGATGAATGGCGCATAGGCCCATCGCTATGTGGTGGCTTGTCTATGATCCATTACCCAGGTTTCCAGGCGGCAGCTTCATTGCCTGCTTTGCGCAAACGCTATGAAGAACAGTATGCTACCCACCTGAAATGGGGCATCCATGTTATGGTATCACAAAACGGCAGCGGCGAGCTTACTATAGGCGATTCGCACGAATATGGTTTGGTTCATGACCCGTTTGATAAGGAATTTATTAATAATTTGATAATTGAATACTTACATACATTCGCCAATTTTAAAGATTGGAAAATGCTGCAGTCATGGCACGGCATCTATCCTAAAATGACCAACGGCGCGTATGAGCTTATTGTTGATATTGAGCCCGGGGTAACCCTCATCAATGGCCTCGGCGGTAACGGCATGACCCTGTCGTTTGGCTTGTGCGAGCAGGAGATCGCCAAGCGGAAGGACGGTTAGTTTTTTAGACCATAGTCCATGGTCGATAGTCCATGGATTGAAAAAACTGCATATCTTGGTTTTTCAATAAGCCAACCATGGCTTATTGGCTATAACTATTGACAAAAACAATAACCAGGTCTATGAACTTTCGACCATAGACTAAAAACAAAAAACCATGGTCTATGGACTATCGACCATGGACTAAAAATAAAACTATGTCTGATTCAAGGAGAGATTTTCTTAAAAAAGCAGCCCTATTAACCGGTGCAGCCGGCCTCGCCAGCATTTTACCCGAATCTATTCAAAAAGCAATGGCCATTAACCCGGCACCGGGCAGCACCTACCTGGATGCTGAGCACATCGTGATCCTGATGCAGGAAAACCGCTCGTTCGATCATACTTACGGGATGCTTAAAGGGGTACGCGGTTACAACGACCCGCGCGCTATCGATCTGCCTAACAAAAACAAGGTTTGGCTGCAATCAAATAAAAAAGGCGAAACTTATGCTCCATTCCACCTTGATATCAAAAATACCAAAGCAACCTGGATGAGCTCATTGCCGCATTCATGGAGCAACCAGGTTAATGCACGTAACGATGGCAAGTTTGATCAATGGCTTAACGTTAAACGCAACGGCATTAAGGAATATTCTAACATGCCTTTAACCATGGGTTTCCACAACCGCGAGGATATCCCGTTTTACTATGCACTTGCCGATGCCTTTACCGTTTGCGATCAAAACTTTTGCTCATCCCTGACAGGTACAAACCCAAACCGGTTGTATTTCTGGAGTGGTACTATCCGTGCCGAACAGCATGAAAACTCCCTTGCACACGTTTGGAACGATGATATGGATTATGGTACCCTGAACTGGGCTACCTTCCCCGAGCGATTGGAAGATCATAATATATCATGGAAACATTACCAAAATGAAATTGCCATTGATACCGGCTTACAGGGTGAAGAAGATCCATGGTTATCAAACTTCCAGGATAATCCACTGGAGTTTTTTGGTCAGTACAATATTAAACTGTACGATAAACATATCGCCCACCTGCAAAAAAGATCAACAGCTTTACCTGATGAGATCGCAGCCCTTGAAAAACAAATTGCTGCCTTGCCTGCCGGCGATGCTCATATCGATCATTTACAAAAGCAGCTTAAACAAAAACAACGCGACCTGGAGAACACCAAAAAAGACATGGCGAGCCTTGATCCTGGTAAATTTTCCAATCTTTCGCAGCGCGAAAAAAATCTGCACCAGAAAGGTTTTGTAACCAATACCAATGATCCGCATTACCGTACTTTAAGTCCATTGAAATATAATGATGATGGCACCGAGCGTGAAGTTTTAGTACCTAAAGGCGACGTTTTGCACCAGTTCCGTGCGGATGTTAAAAGCGGTCAGTTACCAACCGTAAGCTGGCTGTCGGCCCCTGAGCATTTTTCTGACCACCCAAGCTCGGCCTGGTACGGTGCATGGTACGTATCTGAAGTGCTGGATATTCTTACCCAAAACCCTGAAGTTTGGAAAAAGACCGTCTTTATTTTAGCTTATGATGAAAATGACGGTTACTTTGACCACGTCCCTCCTTTCACCGCGCCTAATCCGCATAAACCGGGCACCGGCAAGGTATCAGAAGGTATCGACCCAAGCGTTGAATTCGTTACTTTAGAACAGGAAAAAGCACGCAACAACTTCCCGGAAGTATTTGATCGTGAAAGCCCGATCGGTTTAGGCTTCCGTGTGCCGTTGGTAATTGCTTCACCATGGAGCCGCGGCGGCTGGGTTAACTCCGAAGTGTTTGACCATACTTCAACTCTGCAATTTTTAGAAAACTTTTTAAGCCATAAAACCGGCAAAAAAGTAACCGAGCCAAATATCAGCGAATGGCGTCGTACCGTTTGTGGTGACCTTTCAAGCGTTTTCCGCCCGTACAATGGCGAAAAGATTGAAAACCCTGAGTTTGTTGCAAGGGAAGCATTTTTGGAAAGCATTCATAAAGCCCAGTTCAAAAAACTGCCATCAGATTATAAGCTGCTTACCGCCGATGAAATTGCGCAGATCAATAAAGATCCGCATTCATCCCCATATATGCCCCAACAGGAAAAAGGTATTAAACCTTCATCGGCACTGCCCTACCAGCTTTATGCCGATGGTAAATTAAGCGCTGATAAAAAATCGTTTGAGATCAAATTTACTGCGAGTAACAAAGCCTTTGGTGCAAAAGCGTTGGGCTCACCATTTAACGTATATGCTCCCGGCAAATATGCTACGATGAATGATCCGCAGAAAATGGAAGACCTGCGTACCTGGGCCTATACCGTTAAAACCGGTGATACCCTGGCAGATGTATGGCCGTTGCATGAATTTGAAAACGGCGAATATCATTTACGCACCTATGGCCCTAACGGCTTTTTCCGCGAGTACCGGGGTAATACTGCCGATCCGCTGGTTGATGTTGTTTGCGAATACGAACAGGTTGCCGGTAAGTTAACGGGTAACATCTCCCTGAAAATAACAAATCATACAAGTAAGGCCCAAACTATTACGGTAACAGATCATGGCTACAAAACTCCCGATCATAAAGTTGCTGTAAAGGCAGGCTCAGGCGCAACCATTGCATTAACCTTAAGCAAAAGCCATAACTGGTATGATTTCAGTACAAAAGTTGACGGCTTTGAGAAATTCGCGAAACGTTTTGCCGGCAGAGTTGAAACAGGAAGGTCAAGCTTCAGCGATCCATTAATGGGTAAAGAATTAGTATAATATTTAAAACTTTTATCATTCAAAGCCGGGCTTCTGAGTCCGGCTTTTGCTTTTTATAGGTTTTATGAATTGCAGATGACACTAATCAGCAGTTAGTTATTGGGATTTTTAAAATATGATTATATATTTGCGTAATCAGTTACATAATTAGTTACTAATTATATGGAGTTTTTTAATAAAGTAGGTAAGATGGCCATAGGCAGCAGGTTAAGGATGCTTACCGAAACCATGGTTGAAGATGCTGCGCGGATCTACAAATTATATGATATCGATTTTCAGCCTAAATGGTTCCCGGTTTTTTATGTATTGCAGGATGGCGGCGAATTTACAATTACCTCAATAGCCAGGGAGATTGGTCACTCCCACCCTTCTGTAAGTAAGATTATTGCCGAAATGGTGAAGAACGGTTTTGTTATTGAGAAAAAGGATAAGGCTGATGGCAGGCGCAACATGGTAAGCCTGTCGGCTAAAGGGATTGAGGTTGGAAAAAAAATCCAGGACCAGTATGCAGATGTGACTAATGCCGTTGAAGAGCTTTTGTCCCAGGCAAATCACGATTTGTGGAAAGCCATTGAAGAATGGGAATATCTCCTGGAGCAAAAAACCCTGCTACGCAGGGTACAGGAACATCAAAAAGCCAGAGAAAGTAACAAAGTGCATATAGTGCCGTATGAACCGCGCTATGCCTCGGCTTTTAAAGCGCTTAATGAAGAATGGATCTCCCAATATTTCAAAATGGAAGAAGCCGATTACAAGGCCCTTGATAACGCCGACGGTTATATCATCAACAACGGAGGCCATATATTGGTGGCCCTTTATAATGATGAACCCGTTGGTGTATGTGCCCTTTTAAAAATGGATGATCCTGATTATGACTATGAGCTTGCTAAAATGGCGGTTTCTCCAAAAGCAAGGGGTAAAAACATAGGCTTTTTACTTGGGCAGGCCATTGTTGAAAAGGCAAAATCACTTGGGGCCCATAAACTATACCTGGAGAGCAATACCATTTTAAAACCGGCCATCAGCCTGTATCATAAATTGGGCTTTGTTAAGGTAGCAGGCAGGGCTTCACCATACGAACGTGCTAATATCCAAATGGAGCTTGAGTTGAAATAAATAGCCAGTTAACGGGTTTATTGCTTCCATCAATAGATATATTAACTATTGCATAACAATTGTGAATAAATTCAACAAACAGTTTATAGTATTTTTTGTTTCTTGCAATTGAAACTTAAACACTATATCTATATGAAACATAAAAAACTCCTGCTCCCTACACTAATATACCTATTATCTTTGAAAAACTTCAAAAAACATCTTATCATTTGTCTGGGTATCTGCCTATTTTGCAGCACTGCTGTACAAGCCCAGTTTGGCGGTTTTGGGAAAGCCATATTGGATAAAGGAGCCGATATGGTATCGGGCGGCAGCCTTAATAAATTGCTGAAACAACCGCAGGCCATTACCACCAGTTTTAATGACGTTAACAAGGCAGGCTCCAAACCACCATCGTTTATGGAAGGGCAGGTAGCCGAGCCTTTATACCTTTTGCCAAAAGCACCCGGGGGCGGCTTTAAGCTTTGCGCCGGTTTTTATGAAATGACCAGCAAAAGCTATTGCCTGCATGCTGGTACCCGTGGCCCCAGTACAGGCGATGGGTATATGCTTGCCCCGGTGCTTGGGCCAAAGCGCGATGTGGTGATACTGATATTAAAACATGCTGAAACTCATCCCGAGGTTGACCAGCATAGCATCCAGATATTATTATGGTCGATTATTGCACGCACCAGGTTTGTTGATATGGGGTCCGATATTAAGCTTACCGCGACCAGGCTGCTATCAGCTAATGAACTGTTAATGTTGGAAGGCGGTGCGCTGGGTGTATTGCCCGCCAGTGTAATGGATAAAGCCAAAAGCCAATTGCCGCCTGCGGTTCAAAGTGTTTTTGAGGCTGAAAACAATATCCGCCGATTAGCTGCCTCTGGTAATTCATCTTACGAAGAGATGGAAAAGTATGCCATGTTAGCCGGTTTGGCTCCGGCGCCTGATCCGGCGGTACCGTCAGGCATATGGTCGTTACACCCTGATGGATATTACATCCGGTTTTATCCGCATAGCTATTCAAAAACCACTGTACAGATCTACGTGCCGAAAGAACTCCTCAGCACAAAACCCGGTTTGGTTTACGACGGGCCTAATGGCATTGCCTGTCCGGCCAATGTAGGTTCGCAGCGCCTGGCTCAAACCAATGAACCGCTAAATCCTGATTATAATCAAAAATTAAAAACGATCTGTAATCAATAGATAGCGGAAAGGTTAAAGGGAAAAGGCGAAAGGTTTTGTTACTTTTCGCCTTTTTTTGCTGGAGACCAATGCTTTATTCTTAAACAACCGGCGGATGAAAAGACTTCCCTAATGATTACTCGCAATAACGTGGTGTAGAGACAACAGAACAGTCAAATACAACATTTACACTTAATTCAGATCTTTATGCTGAAACTCGGGTTTCAACAAGCTATTCATGGCCTTACGCAGCTTTATTACTTTAGGTACTGAAACATGGCTGATATATGGGCTATTCATATGCTGCCTGTAATACCCCTGGTGATAATTTTCGGCCGGATATAATACTTTAAACGGAACAACCTGTGTAACAATAGGGCTGCTGTAATGATGTGTAGCGTTAACTTTAGCTATTACGCTTTCCAAAGTTTTCTTTTCTTCAGGTGTCCGGTAAAATGCTACCGAGCGGTAATCGTCGCCTACATCAGGACCCTGCCTGTCTACAGTGGTTGGGTCGTGTGCATAAAAGAAAGCTTCGGCTAAAGCAGCGTAACTTATTTCGGCCGGGTTATAGTAAACCTGTACAGATTCGGCATGACCGGTATTTTTACCGCAAACATCCTCGTACGATGGATTTTTAGTTGTGCCGCCGGCATACCCGGCTACTACTTTATTAACACCCTTCAATTCATACAAACCTTCCGAAAGACTCCAGAAACAACCACCGGCAAAAGTGGCAACCTTTTCGCCCGCCTTTGGGGCAGGCAGGCTTGCAAAACCGTTTCCGCCGGTCTGCGCATCGGCACAGCCAAACAATATCAGCAGGCCAAGCAGGCATATATTTAACTTTTTTGTTAACATGATATTTTTAATTTAAATAGTTTAATTATTTAGCCGGAATAAACTTAAAAGCATATGAGTCCATGCAATAGCGCTTGCCCGTAGGTGCAGGCCCATCATCAAAAACATGGCCGAGGTGCAAACCGGTGCTGGCTTCAACTACCTCTTCGCGCACCATCCCATATGATGTATCCTTTACAATTTTGATCGCTTTTGGATCAATTGGTTTAAAAAAACTGGGCCAGCCTGTACCAGATTCAAACTTGGCATCCGAACTAAATAATGGTTTCCCGGTAGCAGCGCTTACGTATATCCCTTTTTCATGGTTATTCCAGTAAGGATTGTGGTAAGGCTGCTCCGTTCCTTTATTCACCAATATTTCATAGGCTTCCGGCGTTAATACCTGTTTCCAGTAACTGGCGGGTTTGGCCTGGGGATAGGTTTTGGTGTCAACAGTTCTATCGCCATGCGGAGTGCTTTGACTGCACGCGTTAAGGGCCAATAATATCAATGGTATAATAAACAAATTTATCTTTTTCATACCCTCTTTGTCGTAGATATACGAAGAACCTTACAGGCAGGTGAAAGTTATTCAGTCATTTAATTGTCTGAATTTATTATAGATAGCGCTGCCCTAAACTGCGTATTAAATACCCTACGTAAAAACACGTCATATAACTCTTTTTATTGTAGATCGGCTATCCTTATTTGCAACCCGGGAGAACGCGCATAGTCCATTGTTACCTTTCAACAATAACTCCAATAGCCGCCAAATTTTCGGTCCGGAAAAAATAAAAAACCTCGTAAGGATTCCCTCCCCTACCCGACTAATGCACAAATCAAAACATCAATTTAACATGGGCTATAAACTTTTACACAAACCATTACCACCAAATTGAGTTATGCAAACCCAAAACAGCACCAATCTTAACCATGATAACAGCACCGCCCCCCGTGTTTGGGTAGCACGACATGCCGACTATCTTTACAGCTATGCCCTTGCCCGCGTTAACGACGGCGAGTTAGCCCGCAATCTTGTACAGGAAATCTTTTTAGCTGCGCTCGAACGTTTAAAAAAATTTGAGGGTAAAAGCACCGAACGCACATGGCTTGCTGCCATACTGAAAAACAAGATTGTTGATATTTACCGCAAAAAAGCATCCGCTTTTATTAAAGAACCTGCGGTAACATTCGCCGAATATGAAACAGACGACTTTTTTGAACCTGATGCCCATAACTGAAAACCGGATCACCGCCCCGCAGAATTTGGTATTGAGCAAACCAACCACCTTGAAAGCAAAGAATTTGAGCTGATACTGCAACGATGTTTAAAAAAAATGCCATCGCTCTGGCTCTCGGTTTTTACGATGAAACACCTCGATGATGAGCCCGCCGATACCATCTGCAACCACCTTAGAATATCACCTTCCCACTTTTGGGTAATTATTCACCGCGCCAAATTAAGCCTGAGAGAGTGCCTTCAAAAAAATTGGATTTAAACTATAGAATATGGACGAATTAACCAAAATAGCCTACAATTGCAAAAAGGCTACTTACCTGATCGAGAAGCAGCATATAGGAGAGATCACCCTGCGCGAAAAACTGGAATTAAAGATCCACCTGGCAGGGTGCCGCGTTTGCAGGATATTTCAGCAACAAAGTACCGCCATTAATCGCATGATCAAAAACATGTTCCATCAACCTGTTGCCGAAAACATCAAGCTTGATGACAAATTCAAGGATGAACTACAGCACCTGATTGATAAACAACTGGAAAAGTAAGCGCTATAGATAAAATTATACTTAATAATCCACTTTATAACAAATATTCAGTAGTTACATAATTATTGATACGCTTTAAGCCTTATGCATTGTGCTTTTAGCTTTTATGTAAAACATTATACTAAAACACAAACGTATTTATGCTAATCACACCGGGGTTAAAATTTTTAATCCAAAGTAGCGTAATGCCTGCTGGTTACGTAAAGTTAAAATATCAGTTTACTACCAATATTTTATTTTATGAAAACAGTTCAGCAAAAATTAACAAGGCGGGCAGGCATTATCGGGATGGTGTGTTTGCTGGCAACACTCAGCTCGTGTTTAAAAGATCACAACAACTACGTTCAGCCGCCGGTGGCACTTGTTTCGGTCATCAATGCCTCGCCCGATTCTGATCCCGTTGATTTTTATCTTGAGCCCAACAGGGCGAACAATTTTCCAATTCGTTACGGTCATGGTATAGATTATATTAATGCCTACCCAGGTAAAAGAACAGCAACCTTTTATGTTTCGGGCACAAAGCAAAAAGTTGCAGACGATACCATCACCCTCGTAGCTAAAAAACTTTACTCGGTATACCTTGCCAACGCAGCAGGTAAACGCGATGTAATTTTTGTTGCCGATTCTATCGTTCAGCCGGCCGCCGGGATGGCCAGTATCCGTTTGGCAAACCTCAGCGCCGATGCCGGTACGGTTGACCTGGTTACTTCAAAGGATTCGGTTCTGGCATCAAACAAAGCTTACAAACAAGTATCTGATTTTGCGACTATTAAAGGAAATGTTACCTACACGCTTAACATTCGCCAAAAAGGCACCACTACGGTATTAGCCAGCCTTACTAATGTTAATCTTCGGGCTGGTTCTGTATATACCGTGTGGCTGCAAGGTATTAAAGCAGCAACCGACGATAAAAAACTAAGTGCAGACATTCAAACCAACGTTTACTATTATTAAATAACCTATACCTGTGTTGTAAGGCCCGGCCATTGTGCCGGGTTTTATTTTTTGCCGATCAACCTACAGGTTAACAATTTCATAATATAAACTTCGCCATATTTAAACCTTGTCATTATACATTTAACCTGTTAATGTTTTTTTGATAAACCTCAAATTTCCGGAAAAGATGGATGAGCGTGTAGTGATCATTGTGCCGGCCCGCATGGCATCAAGTCGTTTATATGGCAAAGTAATGCTGCCTATATTGGGTAAAAGTTTGTTAGCGCGCATGGTTGAACGGTTGGATATGATCCAGCACCAGGCCAGCATTGTCATTGCCACCTCGGAAGGTATTGAAGACGATGTTATAGCAAGAGAGGCCGAAAACCTTAACGTTCCCTGCTATCGCGGCAGCCTTGGCAATTTGTTAGACAGGCACTACCAGGCGGCCAAATTTTTCAATGCCGATGTAGTGGTAAAAATCCCTTCCGACTGCCCGCTGATCGATCCGCGGATCATTGATAACGTGCTTGAATATTTTTTCAGCAACAGGCAAAAGTTTGATTATGTAAGCAACCTGTACCCGGCCACCTATCCCGATGGCAACGATGTAGAGGTAATGACCATGGCCTGCCTCAAACAAGCCTGGGAAAATGCCGGCCGCCCTCATGATCTGGAGCATACCTCGCCCTACATCTATGAAAATCCGCTTATTTTTAACATCGGCAACGTAACCTGGGAAACCGGCCTGGATTATTCCATGTCGCACCGTTTTGCACTCGACCACCCCGAAGATTTTTATTTTATCGAGCGCGTATTTAAAGAGCTGTACCCGGTTTGCAACCGTTTTTCATGCCAGGATATCCTTAACCTGCTGAAACTAAAACCCGAAATCTACGAAATAAACGCCCGCTATAACAGTACCAACTGGTACAACAAACACCTGAGCGAAGTAAAGCCCGAGTTTGCGATGGCTTGAGGGTAGAGATTAGAGGTTGGTGATTGGAGATTAGCAGAAGTCCGTCTTATCTCTCTCTTTTGGCGCAAGTGTTGTGTGGCTGCCTGTGGGATATGGCTCACTTGTGCCTAACTCAAAAGGTTTTTTTACTAATTTATGGCATTACCTTCGGCCCGGGCTATCCGCTCATACTACACAGGGCCTTAACCACTTGGCCGGTATCCGCTTCTATCCCTAACGCAAATTTAACATCAGATATTACCATTAGGAAACCGATATCAGGCAAACCTCAAATCAAGTATATCAAGGTACCTTATCAGCGAAATCAACGTAATCATTTTAAAAATCAACGGTTATCTTTGCCGTATGCTGATATCGCCATCCACTCTACGCGCATTTACCGAAAATATATTCAAAGCTATTGGCTGCAGCCATGAACATGCGGTTTTAGCAGCCGACGTGTTGCTTAAATCAGATCTCCGTGGTATCGACTCGCATGGCGTAGCCCGCCTGAGCGGTTATGTACGCCTGTGGGAGAAGAAACGCATTAATCCTACGCCCAACATCCGGATAGTGCATGAAACGCCAACAACAGCCACGGTAGATGGCGATGCAGGCCTTGGTTTAGTAGTAGCTCCGTTTGCCATGGAGGTAGCCATTAAAAAAGCTGAGCTATACGGATCGGGTTGGGTATCGGTACGTAACTCCAACCATTTTGGTATTGCTGGTTATCATGCGTTAATGGCTGTGGAGAAAAATATGATCGGCTTTGCCATGACCAATGCCAGTCCACTGGTTGCTCCTACCTTTTCTAATGAACGGCTTTTAGGTACCAACCCAATGTGTTATGCTTTTCCGGCAGGAAAATATCCCCCGGTAATTGTTGATATGGCAACTTCAGCAGCAGCCAATGGAAAACTGGAAATAGCTCAGCGCTTAGGCAAGCAGGTTCCCGAAGGCTGGATCCAGGATAAAGAAGGCAACTATACTACCGATCCGCATGCGCTAAAGACCGGCGGTTCCCTCCTGCCTCTCGGCAGCGACCGGGACCATGGCAGTCATAAAGGTTTCGGGCTGAGCGCTACGGTTGATATATTATGCGCGGTACTATCAGGTGCCAATTACGGTCCTTGGGTACCGCCGTTCGTGGCCTTTCTTGATCCGCCGAATGATCCCGTTGGCGCGGGTATAGGGCATTTTTTAGGTGCTATGCGCGTGGATGGCTTCCGTCCTGTTGATGAGTTTAAAGATCATTTAGATAACTGGGTGGAGCGGTTTAAATCTTCAAGCACAGTTGATCCATCACAAAAGGTCATTATCCCTGGTGAGCCGGAACTTGAAGCAGAAGCGCGCAGGATGGCAAACGGCATTCCTTTGGTTGATGCGGTTGTAGAAGATTTGAATAAACTGGCGGAGAGGTTCAATATTAGCCCGCTGCCGCGGGTTTAGCGCAGCGTAACCCGTGGTCAGCATAATGTAAGCTTCCAGCTTACGGAAATTCAGCTGAAAACTGAAACTATGGTAAACCACAAGTTGAAAGCCCGCGGCAGTGATTTTATTAAAGTGAAAAGCCTGTTTTGCTCCTCAAAACAGGCTTTTCACTTTAATTCCCCCTTCAGGGGGTTAGGGGGCTAATGGATCAGATTAAACAGCCTGCTCCAGCGGATCTTGTGGATGAACGATGCATTGTCGTCAACACTCATCCAAATGAACAGTGCTTTACCCACAATATGATCTTCAGGAACAAAGCCCCAGAAACGTGAATCTTCTGAGTTATGACGGTTATCGCCCATCATAAAATAGTAGTTGAGTTTAAAGGTATAGCTATTAGCTTTTTTGCCATTGATCAGGATGTCTTTACCGCTCACTTCAACCTTGTTGCCTTCATATACGGCTATCGCACGACCGTAGATTGGGAAGGTTAAACTATCCAGCTTTACTGTCCAGCCCTTTTTAGGTACAATGACAGGCCCGAAGTTGTCTACATTCCATTTATAGTCGGGAGTGTTAGCTCCTATTTTGTAGTTGGAGAAAATGGCAGGATAAACCGGGTTCATCGGATCGGACGCCCCCGGCGGAGTTAACCGCGGAGTAACTGACCTGATGTTTGAATATCCCCTCAGTGCCTTTGCCGATTCCTCGGTAGTATTGGTAATAAACTCAGTGTTATTTACCGATGAAATATCCGACAAATGCAAATCTGTTGCTATCTGCGGGTTAAGCTCATTCCCATCTGTTTTAACATCATAAGTAATCTCGCCTTTTGGTGGGGTAACAGCAGCTTTCCCATTTATAAATACCTGGGCCTTAACTACGCTCAGCGTATCGCCCGGGGTACCCTGACAGCGTTTGATATAGTTTTCGCGTTTATCAACCGGTCTGAAATAAGGCGAGTCGGCATCCATAGGATAATTGAACACTACCACATCACCTTTTTTAATATCACTTAAACCCGGCAGGCGGTAGTATGGTAATTCCAAACCGTCCCAATAGGCTTTGGTATTGATAAGCGGCATGGTATGGTGTGCGAAAGGAAATGCAACTGGCGTCATGGGTAAACGTGCTCCATAGTTCACTTTGCTTACAAACAGGTAATCGCCAATAAGCAACGAGCTTTCCATGGAAGCACTGGGGATCACATAAGCCTCGATAAATAGCGTACGGATGAGTGTAGCAGCAATTACCGCAAAAATGATGGCATCAGCCCACTCACGTGCCTGGGTTTTCTTTAGGGCAATCTTATACTTAGTCCTGAACTCGGGGCTGGCCGATTGGCCCAAATATTTGGTATCCTTATCACCGCCCCATTTAGGGAAATATATAAACGGAAGGATCACACCCTGCACATGTTCAACAAAAGTGAACTTTCCGTACGATTTTAAAAAATCAACAATCAAGCCCAGCGCTATCAAAAAGTTTAAGCCTGGTATTAGCAGCATAATAAACCACCACGCCGGCCTACCGGTTAACTTAATCATGATGAAAAAGTTGTAGAGTGGCACAATGCCTTCCCAGCCTGGCCGCCCTGCCTTTTCAAACAGTTTCCATAAACCTGCAAATGGCAGTACTATAAAAAGAACAAATACTATTATTAATCCTATTCCGTCCACTTTGGTGTTTTTATATTTTCAATTAATGTATGCCTCTGAACAACCGGTTCCACCTTATTTTATCAAAGAAGCTGGCTGTACTGTCAATACTCATCCAGGTAAATAAAGCTTTGCCTACTACGTGATCTTCCGGAACAAAACCCCAAAAGCGCGAGTCTTCCGAATTATGACGATTATCCCCCATCATAAAATAGTAGTTAAGCTTAAAGGTATAAGTATCGGCTTTTTTTCCGTTAATCATGATATCCTTACCCACAACATTTACTTTATTATTTTCATAAATCTCAATAGCACGGCCGTAAACCGGGAAAGTCAGGCTATCCAGTTTAACTGTCCACCCTTTTTTTGGGATAATGATTGGGCCATAATTATCTACATTCCATTTAAAGTCAGGAAAATTAGGTGTGATCTTATAACGCGGGTACTTGGCAGGGTAAACCGGATTCAGCGGGTCACTGGTACCCTTAAGCGTTACCGCAGGCACAATTGATTTTACATTTGAATAAGTTTTCAAAGTAGCTGCCGATTCTTTCCCCATCATCATTTCATAACGGTTGCCGGTATTGCCCCTGATATCTATCTTAAGTTCGTTCAAAATAGCCGGGTTAAATTCCTGCCCATTGGTTTCAACAAAATAACCTTCCTTTCCTCTTTCGGGGTTTGGCGCTGCCTTACCATTAATATACACCTGTGCATTAACAACACTTAAGGTGTCTCCGGGGGTACCCTGGCAGCGTTTGATAATGTTTTCGCGTTTATCCACCGGCCTGAAATAAGGGGAATCGGCCTCTATCGGCGCGTTAAAAACCACGATGTCCTGCTTTTTTATATCACTTAAACCCGGCAAGCGATAATAAGGCAATTTTACCCCTCCCCAATAGGCCTGAGTCCCCCAGGGAGTAGTATGGTGCATAAACGGAAACGAAACAGGCGTTATAGGCATCCTTGCGCCATAGTTAACCTTGCTTACAAACAGGTAGTCGCCAATTAAAAGTGAGTTTTCCATCGAGCCGCTGGGGATAACGTAGGCCTCGATAAACAGCGTACGGATGAGGGTAGCTGCTATTACTGCAAATATGATAGCATCGCCCCATTCACGAAGCGCGCTTTTTTTCTTTTTTACTTTAGTTGAGTCTTTCTTCTTCCAGAATTTCCAGTTCATATGGTGTATCGAATGTGCAAATTACAGATGTGCAAATGTGCAGATTTTTAATGTTTATATTTATGTATAAGATATATGTTACACGTTATATGTTACGCTCTCTCATATTAATTATAGATTCCTATTATTAGGGCACAAATTGATAATTATTTAATCTCTGCACATCCGGCATCTGCATATCTTCCAATTCATCTGCACATCTAAAATCTGCACATCTGCATATCTCTCTAATTAATCCTCCTAAATACCCTGTCCCATCTTATTTTACAAAATGAAGGCGAATTGGCATCCCAGCTCATCCATACCAATACGGCTTTACCTACAATATGGTCTTCGGGCACAAAGCCCCAAAAACGCGAATCTTCGGAGTTGTGGCGGTTATCGCCCATCATCCAATAATAATCCATTTTAAAGGTATAACTATCGGCCTTGATGCCATTTATCGATATCTCATTGCCTTTAACCTGCACCCTGTTATTTTCATACACCTCAATGGCCCGGCGATAAAAAGGCATGGTCATGCTATCCAGCTTTACCGTCCAGCCTCTTCGCGGAATAATAATTGGCCCCAGGTTATCCTCGTTCCACCTAAAGCGCGGATCATGCGGAAAAACCTCATGATCATACACCCCTCTTAACTTAACATCAGGCTTCACCGCCTCGATATAGGGATATGTTTTTAGCTTCTCGGCTGATTCTGCAGTCATATTCGCTGTAAAATCAACCGAGGTAAACTGTTGAATATCCGACAGATGAAGGTTGTATCGCGTATGCGGGCCAAACCCGCCTCCCGAGCCATTTGTACGTACCCGGTATTCCATTTCTCCGTTGAGTGGGGTGGCTATCAAACGGTTATTTACGTATACCTGACCGTACTCCAGCTTTATGGTATCGCCGGGCGCACCCTGGCACCGTTTGATATAATTTTCCTGCTTATCAACAGGGCGGTAAAACGGTGAATCGGCATCCATTGGATAGTTAAACACTACTGCATCACCCTTTTTCACTTCGCTGAAACCCGGCAGCCGATAGTAGGGCAGCTTAATACCATCCCAATAGGCTTTAGTACCGGAGAGCGGCATAGTATGATGTGCAAAGGGAAATGCTATGGGGGTCATGGGCAGGCGGGCACCATAATTGATCTTGCTCACAAATAAAAA
Source organism: Mucilaginibacter sp. 3215 (assembly GCF_050433785.1). Classification (NCBI taxonomy): domain Bacteria; kingdom Pseudomonadati; phylum Bacteroidota; class Sphingobacteriia; order Sphingobacteriales; family Sphingobacteriaceae; genus Mucilaginibacter; species Mucilaginibacter sp. 3215. The sequence continues at coordinate 390,535 of NZ_JBNPWO010000004.1, read as the reverse complement.
ATCGCCTACCATTAGTGAGCTCTCCATAGATGACGAAGGGATGGTAAAAGCCTCGAGGAAAAGCCCGCGAATAACTGTTGCCGCTATTATAGCGAAAAGGATGGCTTCCGTCCATTCCCTTAGGGGGGATTTATCAAGGTCACGGTATTTTTCCCTGAAATCGTCACTTGCCGACGGGCCAACATACCGGGTGTTTTTATCAAAACCCCATTTGGGGATAAAAATAAATGGCAACAGCACCGACATGGTGATTTGCCCTATGCCCACCTTTCCAAACGATTTAATAAAATCAACGAGGATGCCGATGCTTATAATAAAGTTTACGCCCGGTATTAAAAGCAACAAAAGGAGCCACAACGGCCGTTGGCTCAACTTAAGCATAATGTAAAGATGGTAAACCGGGATCAGTGCTTCCCACCCCCGGCGACCGGCTTTTTCAAAAAGTTTCCAGTATCCGGCCAGTATTAAAATCAATAGCGGGCCTGTAATGATATAAAACCCTATATAGCCCGCTATTGCCATTTATATTAAAAAGCTATTAGCTGTTAAAATCAAACATGGCTTCAACAGAGTAAAAACCCTTTTTATCGTGCAGCCACTCGGCAGCCAGTACAGCTCCCAAAGCAAACCCATTGCGGTTATGGGCGGTATGCTTAAATTCGATGCTATCCACTTCCGAATCATAAATAACAGTGTGTGTGCCCGGTACACTGTCAATCCTTAATGATTCTATAAGCAATTGGTTAGGAGCAACATTCGCATCGTCATCGCTGTCGTCGGTAGTTAACACATTAATCCACTCATTTTTGGTATCGGTGTTGTTAATGATGCCTTCGGCGATGGTTATTGCCGTACCGCTTGGCGAATCCATTTTTTGGGTATGGTGGATCTCTTCAACCTGTACTTCGTAATAAGGGTACTTGTTCATGACTTTAGCCAACAGCTTATTCACGTAAAAAAACACGTTAACGCCAACGCTAAAGTTTGAAGCCCACAATAATGATTTATTCCCCTCAATACATTGCTGTTTTACTTCCGGTAATTTCTCGTACCAGCCTGTAGTACCAATAACAACAGGCACATTGGCATTAAAGCAATGCTCGATATTTGATAATACGGATGCCGGGGTAGTAAATTCAATTACCACATCTGCTTTTTGCAGGTTTTCGGTTGTAAGGTCATGAAGGGTTTCATGATCAATGGTAAGTACAATTTCATGCTTGCGGCTAAGGGCTATCTTTTCGATGATTTTGCCCATTTTTCCGTAGCCAAGTAACGCTATCTTCATTTCAGGTATAGTGGTTTTCCTTATTAAAACGTAAAGGTAACTTTTATACCCGGAATATAAGCATTATTAGCGCCCTGCGCATAAACCGGCTGATTAATTATACCCGGAGCTACTTTGAACGACAAATTATTATCCACCGTGTATGAGTGGATGAACTTGGCATCGATATAAGCATCAATAGCCTGGATACCCCATACAGCTAAAAAGCCCAGTATGCTCAAATCACGGTTACGCCTTGAATTTTCACGGGCATCGCTCAGGTTGGCATCGGGCACATCTTTATAAAGGTTATATTCTGTATAATAAGGGTCGCCGGGATTAGGAGGAGTACCCTGGCGGTATCTTGATAATGTTAAATATTCCTTGTAATAATGCTGGTTATATATAATGGCCGAGGTTAGCAAACCTAAACCTCCGTAAATTAACGGCACTTTCCACCATCTGTGGTTGTACACCTGTCCCCAGCCCGGTATCATCAAAGAATGTATTACCGCTTTATGCGGAATATGGGTACTATCGGGATGATAGATCTTTTCTTTGGCGGGATCAATTTTTGGGGCAAATGAGCCCGACGGGGTTTTAACAGGATGCTTTACTTTCAGCGTATCACTTTTTTTACTCCCCGTACTATCAACTACCTGAGCCTGTGCAGCAGAAATAAAAAAAGCGGATACAACTAAAAAAAACAGGAATTTATACATTTTTTAAATTAACAATTACCAATCAAGCATTTCAAGGATGCGGCCAAGGTCATCTTCCGAAAGGAAAGGGATCTCGATAACACCGCTTCCGCGGCTGCCAACTTTTAGCTTTACCCTTGTACTAAATTTTGAAGCCAGGTCATCCTGGATCTTTTGCAACTGATATGATACCGGCTCGGGCTGTTTGCCTTCCTTTTTTACCGGCGACTTTTGCATCTCTCTTACCAGTTCTTCAACCTTACGAACGGATAAACCTTCCTTTATAATATGCTGATGTATAAATAATTGTTTGGCAGGATCGGTTAGCGTTAAAATAGCTTTGGCATGCCCCATTGAAAGCTCGCCATCACGAATAGAAGCCTGGATAACCGGCGGCAACCTTAACAGGCGAAGGTAGTTGGTTACTGTTGAGCGGTTTTTGCTCACCCTGTCGCCCAGTTCTTCCTGCTTCAGGTTACATTCCTCAATCATGCGCTGAAAACTCAGGGCAACCTCAATAGCATTCAGGTTTTCGCGCTGAATGTTTTCAATAAGTGCCATTTCCAGCATTTGCTGATCATTGGCGGTGCGTACATAAGCCGGGATCTGGGTTAGGCCGGCCAGCTTTGACGCCCGAAAACGACGCTCGCCTGATATCAGCTGATATTTATGTGCCCCAATTTTCCTAAGCGTTATCGGCTGAATTAAACCCTGCAGTTTGATCGACTCTGAAAGCTCGGCCAGTGCCTGCTCATCAAAATCGGCACGTGGCTGAAACGGGTTAACCTCAATTTCGGCCAGTTTTATTTCATTAACCGAGCCAAGGTCATTTACCTCGGCCGGGCTTGCTGTTTCCCTGTTTCTGTTTTGGTATGGTTGTACGTTAGGCGTGTCGTTTAATAGCGCACTCAGTCCCTTGCCCAGGGCATTTCTCTTTTCACCACTCATTTACTATACTGTTGCTGTAGCTGTTGCCTGTTCACCCTTAACCAACCCGTTTTTTTCCAGAATTTCGCGGGCAAGGTTTAAATAATTTATTGCACCCTTACAGGTAGCATCATGCATAATTACCGATACGCCAAAGCTCGGGGCCTCGCTTAAACGGGTATTACGCTGTATAATGGTATCAAAAACCATATCTTCAAAATGGGTCCTAACTTCGTCAACCACCTGGTTGCTCAGGCGTAAACGCACATCGTACATGGTTAACAGGATCCCTTCAATCTCCAGTTGCGGGTTAAGGCGCGATTGAACTATTTTAATGGTATTTAACAATTTGCCCAAACCTTCCAATGCGAAATACTCGCACTGTACCGGTACAATTACCGAATCGGCAGCGGTTAAAGCGTTAATGGTGATCAAACCTAATGACGGCGAACAATCGATAATAATAAAATCATATTCATCCCTCACTTTTTCAAATACCTGTTTCATTTTAAACTCGCGGCCGGTTAAATTGATCATTTCAATTTCAGCACCTACCAGGTCAATATGTGCGGGTAATAAATCAAGATTAGGAGTTTCAGTTTTCTGAATGGCCTCATGAGGATCAACCTCATTGATGATACATTCATAGATACTGTTTTTTATATTGCGAGGATCGAAACCAATACCCGAAGTTGAATTAGCCTGCGGGTCGGCGTCAACCAACAAGGTTTTATAATCTAATACAGCTAAACTTGCAGCCAGATTTATAGATGATGTAGTTTTCCCTACGCCGCCTTTCTGGTTGGCTAAAGCAATAATTTTACTCATTCTATAGTTTAAAAAAATTTATAGTTCTGTGATTTATAACAACGTTAAATAGAAACAGAAATTTCTACTTTCGTAAAGTTTTTATCCGGTGATAAAGATACGGAATTAAATAATGTAGAATTCCACAGCTTTTGCCTATTTACAAACAATATTGATCAATTAGTTAACTATCAATGCGGCAACTAATAAATATTATTACTTAATCATATTTATTACTAAAGTATTCATTAACAAAATATTACAAATTATTCAACAACGATATTACTAATTTGATCAGTCAGAAATTTACTAATAATAAATGATAACCATAATATCGTCAACCAACAGGCCAGGAAGCTCAACGCTCAAACTTGCTAACGTTTACCAGCAAAAACTGCAGGAAAAGGGTGTTGAAGCAGGCATCTTATCACTTGCTCAACTGCCTCCAAATGTTATTGAAACCGACCTCTACAACAAACGCAGCGCCGCATTTGAGCCTATCCAGCAAATAGTTACCAATACGGATAAATTCATATTCCTTATCCCCGAATATAACGGCAGCTTCCCGGGTGTACTTAAAGTTTTCATTGATGCCTGTAGTTTCCCCGAAAGCTTTTATGATAAAAAAGCGGCGTTGGTAGGCCTGTCATCGGGCAAGTACGGCAATATCCGCGGTGTTGATCATTTTACCGGCGTTTGTCACTACCTGCACCTGAACATTATGGCGCTTAAACTGCACATAGCCGCCATTCACAAAGAATTTGATGAAGAAGGGCACCTGTTTAAGCCCGATACCATAAAGTTTGTAAACGAGCAGATAGAAAAGATCATTAAGTTTTGATTTTGGTTTTGGTTTGAGGTTACCCGTTGGATTGATTTCAGGCACAAATCAATTTATTTGCTTTAGGCTTTGCGCACTCTGCTTTTAGCTTTATATAATCAGCGCACTATAAGCACCCAGCCCGATAATAGCGGCGCCCCACTTTTAAGATCAATCACATAGTAGTAAGTCCCGGGTGGTAAAGCATATCCTTTATAAGCGCCGCTCCACGGTTTATTATAACCTGTAGAGGCATATACTTTTTGCCCGTTTCGGTTAAAAACATTCAGTGAACATTGCGGATAGGTTGATAAAGCCTCAATATCCCAGTTATCATTTAAACCATCTCCATTGGGCGAAAACGTTGATGGAATAACGATCTTTTTATAAACCCGCACAAAAACTGAGGCATTAACATATCCGCAACCAATACCTGATGAGGCTTTCAGGGTATAAGTAACATCATCGGTAGGGCTGGCAACAGGATTCAGTTTGGTAGGATCGTCGAGTCCATCCGCGGGGCTCCATAAGTACATATCTGCATATTTTGCCCCGGCATCCAGTACTACCGATTGCCCTTCAAAAATCTTTTTCTGCGGACTTATACTTGCTTCGGGAGTGGGCATAACTGTTACAGTTACTGTTTGGGTTGCAGTACAATCCCCATTGCTTGTTACTGTTACTGTATAAGTGGTTGTTTCGGTTGGCATGGCAGTAGGGTTTGCCGCAGTTGGATCAGACAATCCTGTAACCGGCGACCAGCTATAGCTTTTGGCATTGGGCGTAGTTTCATTGAGAATGATTAGGTCGCCCTTACAAATTGGAGCTGGGGTGAGAACAGGTATAACGGGTTTTAAGTTAACAATTACTGTAACTTTATCTGATAAAGTAGGACAATCACCAGCCGAGAACACAGTAACCTGATAATCGCCATTAGCAGCAACAGTGGCATTGTCAATTACCAGAGGATTTTGAGCTTTATTATTATCGGTAACGCCTGGCCCGGTCCATTCATACCTGATTGCCCCCGGCGTTGCCGTAAGCATAAGCGCATCCCCCTCGCACACCGGCGCAGCGGTTATAACAGGTTTGTCCAGGTAATCGTTAACCGTTACAGTCCGCACATCCGAATAAACACGGCAAGTTGACGAATTAATATTATCCCCCTCGGCAGCAGCCATCCTATACTGATAAATGCCCACCGGTTTATCTGAACCAAATTGAAATGAATAGCTGAGATTGGTCGCTCCGGGTATATTTGTCCACGTAACACCGCCGTCTGTGCTGTTTTGCCATTGAACCTTAGGATTGCTATACCCGTTATCCAGATCGGCGATAAGGTTATAATTTTGAACCTGGCCTTTACAGGTATTTTTTGGCTGGGTGTCGTCAACCGTTGTAAATCCTATCTTAATGGTGGGCCCGCAAGCCCTAAATTCAATATCATCAAGCAATAAGTCATTTCCATAGCCCCCCGGACCATTATTTCTAATTTCCAATACAATTTTTGTAACACCTGCACCTGTTGAAAATGGCACACTATATTTAACCCATTCCGGATTTGCGGTAGGTTGTATGGTGTTTGTATCATACTCCGCTAAAACTGTTCCGTCGGTTTTTTTTATGGTAAACAATAAATCGGGCTGCACGGTATTTGCATTACTTGATGAAAGCTTGAACAAATTAAGTACATATGCCGAGAATTCATAGGTTGTATTTTCGCAAAGGTTAAGATCTTTTGTTTCGGTAAAGAAAATGCTTGGCGCGTATGACGCGTTTACGAGCATCATGTATCCGCCGGCGTTGCCTGTATGGTCATGATTTACCGTATGCCAGGTATCATGACAGCCGGTTTGGCTGCTTACAATGGAATATTGACCGTCGTTGGCGCAGTCTGGAACGTAGGTCATGCTCGTAATGTCCGACGATAAAGGGCCTCCAATAGTATTAACTCCCGATCCGAAATCAAGTTTTACTACCGGGTCGCCATAACTGCCATTACAAACAGCCGTTTTCACTTTAACTTTTGGAAAAGTAAAAGCAAACAAGATCAACAGAAATAATTTAATGAAATTAAAAGGCATTAACCGGTTGAAGAATATAAACATCGAACCATCAAAAATATATTTTTTTGGTTACCCCAGCGTATAAAAGCAATTAAACCACCAATATATTACTCACTGCAAAACAACCACTTATCGTGAACAGTCGTTATCTCCCAAAAGTTAACTATTAGTATACAAAAGCCTGCTAATATGAAAAACAAGCTATCATATTTCTTTGTGTTGCAGGTGTCATGTTTATGGCTGCAAGCACAAAAAAGCCTGCTACACCTGGCTCCAGTTGCGCGCTGGTTAAGGACTGTTTTTTTATTCTCCCTTCAGGTGGTTAAGAGTCTCTATTCTTTCTTATAATCCTTATGTACAATCAAGAAACTCGCACGCTCTTCCTTATGAAAAGGAATATTCCAATTACCCTGGTAGGTAATTTTTGTAGGTAGCGGCTCGCCCTGGAAATTATTAAGCTCGATGTTCATCTGCACATTAAAATCAAAGAACATGTTGCTGAATTTCATATCGATATAGCGGCCAAGGATCTGAAAGGTACGCTCATCAAAAATGGTGGTCATTTCCTTGATCATGGTATCGCTGTCGGATGTGCTCGGCTTGCACCTCACCTTAAAGCGGTAAACAGGAATGGTGTCGAGGTATTTACCACGCGCAAATTCATAATAGTAATACTGGCGCATATCATCACTAAAAATTTCCGTTTTGCTGCTGATGAAAGGGATCCCACTTACTTTGCGGCCCGGCGTAAAGATCAGCGTTTTGAGTTTGCTTTTGTATGATTCATTTTTACCTCCCGATCCCGGCAGGGCATCTCCCTTGGTAAAATCGGAATTATACGCGTTCATGAAAATAAAATCGAACATCTCAACCGTGTACAGTTGGTACTTGCCATTTTTTTTGTAAACGTCACCGCTGTCCTTTTTAGCAACGTATTCTATTTTATGTTTACCGGCTGCGTTGCTGTGGAGTATTTTACGATAGATCCGCCCGTTTACCCGGTTCTTGCTGTCGTAAGTAAAAATTCGGTTTTCGGCAGTAAAGCCAAAGCTTTTCATATTCCGGAAGGCCTTATAAAAGCCTGTATCGGCCAATACCGCATCAATAAAATCCTGCGCATTAAGTTTATGTGAGCGGATATCAACCAACGAATCGATAACAATAGTACGGATAGTATCCGGATTAAAGCGATTGATTTGCTGAGCTTTTGTTAGCAGGCTGGCAGTAGTAAGGATAAGGATCAGGAGTAATTTTTTCATTGATTGCTTTTTACAGCATGTCATTGCGAGCGTAGCGCGGCAATCGCATGCAATACAGAGCGGATCTGCAGAGTTCGCGATTGCTTCGTACCTCGCAATGACATGGTTTTTAGTTGCCGAGTTGTTTCACCGCCAAATAAGCCATCAAACCGGTACTTATTTTAAATGCATCTTCTTCCACATCAAAAGTAGGTGTGTGCACAGATGAAGTTATTCCCCGGGCTTCGTTACGGGTACCAAGGCGATAGAAACAGCTGCTGGCAGCCTGCGAGTAATAAGCAAAATCTTCGGCAGCCATCCAGATATCCAGGTCGAGCACGTTTTCTTTCCCTAGGTAAGCTTCGGCATGGCTACGGGTGGCATGGGTTAATTTTTCTTCGTTAATTAGGAATGGATAACCACGCATGATATTAAAATCGCAGCTTCCTCCCATGCTTTCGGCAATGCCTTCGGCCATTTTTTTCATGCGTTTGTGAGCTTCCTCGCGCCATTTCTCATCCATGGTGCGAAAAGTACCTTCCAGGTAAACCTCGTTAGGGATCACGTTGGTAGCCCCATTGGCTATAACCTTACCAAATGATAATACCGACGGACTTTTAGGATCGGCAAAACGGCTCACCACCTGTTGTAGCGCAGTTAATATATGTGCAGTGATGATAACCGGATCGATATTTTGCTGCGGCTGAGCACCGTGACCGCCTTTACCTTTAACAGTAACATAAAGTTCATCAGTTGAGGCCATATATTTACCTGCACGGAAACCAACTTTACCGGCATCAATCAAAGGCATTACATGCTGGCCCAATACGGCAGCCGGTTTGGGGTTTTCCAAAACGCCTTCTTTAATCATGAGGCTTGCACCGCCGGGAAGTTTTTCTTCGGCCGGCTGAAAGATCAGTTTAACGGTGCCCGCAAACTGACTTTTCAATTCGGTTAATATTTTAGCTGTACCTAATAATGATGAGGTATGCGCATCATGGCCGCAGGCATGCATCACGCCCGGGTTTTGCGATTTATACGGAACATCATTGGCTTCCAATATCGGAAGCGCATCCATATCGGCACGCAATGCAACCACATTGCCGGCGTCAGACGGTTTTTCGCCTTTAATAAGGGCTACCAAACCTGTATCAGCCATTTTATGGTATTCCAGGCCAAGCTCTTCAAGCTTGTTGGCTACAAACACCGAGGTTTGCAGTTCATGAAACGAAAGCTCGGGGTTGGCATGCAGGTGGCGGCGGTTAGCCACAACCTCATTGAATATTTTTGCGGATAATTCCTGTATTTGCTCTTTAATCATTATTAGGATCCGTTTTAGGGAGATTTATTTTTTCGGAAATGATGAATATGCTCGAAAACAACGAGCGCAGCTCTTGTACCAGTTTTTCTGCTTCGAGCCGGGTACGGAAATCGCCTGCTTTCACTTTAAAGTTGGGCTCGCGATAGCTGATGTAAGTACGCAGTTCGGGATATTGCTGCTGCAACCGGTTTTGCGCATTGTAGGCATCCTTGCGGTTTGAGCCGCTGAAGAATTGTACGCGGTAGCCGTAGGATGAATAACCGGCAGCATCGGTACCTGCTGTACTGTTCAGCGTAAATCTTTTAGCTATCAGGCTGTCAACCAGCGGGTCTTTGATCACTTCAACCTTGCCGCGTGTTTGTGCAAAGCTTTGGGTTGATGCAAGTAGTAATAAAACAAAAAAGCAGTATCTGATAACGGCTGATTTAGCTTGATGATCAAATACTGCTTTTTTCATTCTTTTTATTTTTTAATAAATGTTGTCATGCCGAACTTGTTTCGGCACCCCACGAGCATGGTTGGCATCATGCTGGCAACTTATCCTATGGGATCTCGAAACAAGTTCGGGATGACATTTTCAAAGGCTTAATTCTGCCCTACGCCGTGGCAGTTTTTGTATTTTTTACCGCTACCGCAAGGGCAAGGGTCATTACGGCCAATTTTGTTTTCAACCCTTACCGGGGTGATCTTTTGCGGCTCCTGCGGAAAATCATCCATAGGCACACCGTTACTTTCGCTCACTACTTCGGCCTTGGTGGTTTTCATTTTGCGCAAGTCAAGCTTTGGCTCGGGCCTTGCTTCCCTTACCTCTTCGGCCTGTTGCTGAACCGGGATGCCACCGCGGAACAGGAAGCTTACAATTTCCTTATTCACATTGGCCAGCATCCCCCTGAATAGTTCAAACGCCTCAAACTTGTAAACCAACAGCGGGTCCTTTTGTTCGTAAACCGCGTTTTGTACTGATTGTTTTAACTCGTCCATTTCGCGCAGGTGCTCTTTCCATGCATCGTCGATCAGGTACAGGGTAACGTTTTTCTCGAAAGATTTAAATACCTCGTGACCGTGATTTTCAACCGCCTTTTTAAGCGGAACGGCTACCTGGATACCGTGGATCCCGTCGCTGAACGGAACAACAATGTTTTCAACATACTGGCCGCGGGTTTCATAAACGTCTTTAATAACCGGGTAAGCCTGTTGTGCAACTGCTTCCTGTTTACGTTTATAAAAGTCCATTACCGTTTGGAAGGTCAGATCAGTTAATGCCGGAATTGTTGTTGATGCAAATTGATCAGCGCTAAGCTCAATATCAACTGAGAACAAGCGGATCACTTCTAAGGTAAAGCCTTCGTAGTTGGCACTTTCTTTATATTCGGTAACAATGTCCTCAACCACATCAAAAATGGTGTTGCTCAGGTCAACATCCAAACGCTCGCCAAACAATGCATTTTTACGTTTAGTGTAGATTACTGTACGCTGTGAGTTCATCACGTCGTCATATTCCAGTAAGCGCTTACGGATACCGAAGTTGTTTTCTTCCACTTTTTTCTGTGCACGCTCAATTGATTTGGAGATCATGGAGTGCTGGATCACTTCGCCTTCTTCAATACCCATACGTACCATCAGGCTTGAGATCCGCTCTGATCCGAATAAACGCATCAGGTTATCCTCTAACGATACAAAGAATTGTGAAGAACCCGGGTCACCCTGGCGACCAGAACGACCGCGCAACTGCCTGTCAACACGGCGCGATTCGTGACGCTCGGTACCCACAATGGCTAAACCACCGGCTTCTTTAACGCCAGGGCCTAATTTAATATCCGTACCACGACCAGCCATGTTGGTAGCAATAGTAACAGTGCCGGCTTTACCAGCTTCGGCCACAATATCGGCTTCTTTCTGGTGCATTTTAGCGTTGAGTACGTTATGTTTGATACCGCGCAGCTTAAGCATCCGGCTTAATAATTCAGAAATTTCAACCGATGTTGTACCAACCAGTACCGGGCGGCCAGCCTGTGTCAGCTTAACAATCTCTTCGGCAACAGCATTGTATTTTTCACGTACTGTACGGTAAACCAAATCCTGTCTGTCTTCGCGTGTGATGGCGGAGTTAGTTGGAATTTCAACCACATCCAGTTTATAGATCTCCCAAAACTCGCCTGCTTCGGTAACAGCAGTACCGGTCATGCCGCAAAGCTTATGGTACATCCTGAAGTAGTTTTGCAGGGTGATAGTAGCAAAAGTTTGGGTAGCATCCTCAACCTTAACATTCTCTTTAGCCTCGATAGCCTGGTGTAAACCATCAGAGTAACGGCGGCCATCCAATACACGACCAGTTTGCTCGTCAACTATCTTTACCTTGCCTTCGTCAAGAATGTATTCAGTATCTTTTTCAAACAGGGTATAAGCTTTCAGTAACTGGTTAACCGAATGGATCCGTTCAGATTTGATCGAAAAATCGCGCATCAACTCATCCTTACGGGCAATCTTTTCTTCGGCGCTTAAGGCTGATTTTTCAATTTCAGCAATTTCGGTACCTACGTCAGGCATCACAAAAAAGTGAGGGTCTTCGCCGGATGCAGTGATCAGCTCGATGCCTTTTTCAGAAAGTTCAACCTGGTTGTTCTTTTCATCAATAACGAAGAATAATTCAGAGTCAACCTTTGGCATTTCTTTTCCCTGATCCTGCATGTAGTGATTTTCTACTTTTTGCAGGATGGTACGGTTACCACCTTCGCTCAAAAATTTGATTAATGCTTTGCTTTTTGGCAAACCACGGAAAGCACGTAACAAAGCTAAGCCACCACCATCAACATCGGTATTACCGTCGTTAATAGCTTTCTTAGCTTCGTTCAATACGCCGTTAACGTAGTTTTTTTGCGCATTAACCAAACGCTCGATGCGTGGTTTCAACTCGTAAAACTCATGCTCATCGCCACGTGGTATAGGGCCTGATATAATTAAAGGTGTACGGGCATCATCAATTAAAACGGAGTCAACCTCATCCACCATGGCATAATGCAGTTTGCGTTGTACCAGTTCTTCAGGGCTGCGTGTCATATTGTCACGCAGGTAATCAAAACCAAATTCGTTATTGGTACCAAAAGTAATATCAGCCAAATAAGCAGCACGGCGCTGCTCAGAGTTTGGTTCATGCTTATCAATACAATCAACAGATAACCCATGGAACTCATATAATGGGCCCATCCACTCACTATCTCGTCGGGCCAGGTAATCGTTCACCGTTACGATGTGAACACCTTGTCCGGCCAAAGCGTTAAGATATGCAGGCAGCGTGGCTACCAGCGTTTTACCTTCACCTGTGGCCATTTCCGATATTTTACCCTGGTGCAGTACGGTACCGCCAATCAGCTGTACATCATAATGAACCATGTTCCAGGTAACCTCATTGCCGGCTGCTATCCAGGTGCTGCTATGAAAAGCTTTATCGCCTTTAATAGTTACATTTGGTTTGCGGGCAGCAAGCTGGCGGTCAAACTCGGTAGCGGTAACTTCTAATGAACTATTGGCAGCCAGGCGGCTTGCTGTTTCTTTAACTACAGCAAATGCCTCGGGCAATATATTCATCAATATATCTTCAAGCTCTTTATTACGATCTTTTTCAAGCTTATCAAGTTGAGTATAAAGCTCAACTTTTTCGGCTACATCCATATCAAGCTCGTTTTCTGTACGATCTTTGATGGCTTGTATCTCACTGTCGATACCAGAAAGGCCTTCGGCAATGGTTTCTTTAAAATATATGGTCTTAGCCCTAAGCTCATCATTACTCAGGGAGCCAAGCTTAGCATATTCAGCCTTAATTTTCTCAACTATAGGCTGTATACTTTTTACATCCCGTTCTGATTTGCTTCCGAAAAGCTTACTGATAAAATTTAACATATTATTTTATTATGATACAACCCGGTTCAACAATTGCGCCATAGCAGCCGTTAGAGCCAAATTGACAGGCAAATGTAAGATTTTGTGCCGAATGCCGAAAGGATAATGCTTTAAACCGTTATGCGTGGATGTAAGATTGACATTACGGTGTTTGTATTTGTTATTGCCTGACTCAGAATTTGCAGAATTAGAGGATTTACAGAATGATACCTGAACCTGAATTTATAGATTTATATAAAAAGCTAAAAGCGGAATGCATAAAGCTTAAGACTTTAATAGAATACTTAGCAAATCCGATAAACCCCTTAATCCATTTAATTCAGGTTCAGAAGCTCCCACCCCGTTGTCGTGAGGGCACGACAACGGGGTAAAACTGATCTTTAATTTTTAATCACTAACTACTCTATTCCGTTTTCAAACTTTTTACCGGGTTCATTGAAGCTGCTTTTATACTTTGATAACTTACGGTGAGCAGCGTTATGGCGATAGCTCCTATTGCGGTGAGGCCAAATATCCACCATGATAAATCGGCCCGGTATTTATAATCCTGCAGCCAGCCCTGCATAAAGTAATAAGCTGTTGGTATGGCTATCAATAATGATACCGATACCAGAAGCACAAATTCCTTCGACATTAATTGCCATAGGCTAAATATTGAAGCACCCAGCACTTTGCGTACACCAATCTCCTTAGTGCGTTGTTCGGCCATGAATGATGCCATACCAAACAAGCCCATGCAGCTGATAAAAATGGCAAGCAGCGTAAAGAAGCCGGCGAGTTTGCCTATGCGCTCTTCGTTGGTGAATTTACGGGCATACTCTTCGTCGGTAAACTTATATTCGAACGGGCTGCCGGGCGCATATTGTTTAAAAACTGACTCAATTTTGGCAATAGCGTCGTGGGCGCTCATTTTGGGGTTTAAACGGATATCCACAAGCCCGCCCGGATCATTATCCAGCACAAATATCGATGACTTAACCGGCTCATATGGCGACGACATCACCATATCCTTTACCACGCCTATGATCTTGAATTTTTTGCCCCAGTCGATTGTTTCACCTACAGCGTGCTTAAAATTCATGAAACGGGCGGCAGTTTCGTTTACAATCATGCTTGACGAATCGCCTGCATTGTTGCGTTCAAAATCGCGGCCTTCAATTAACTTCCACTGGGCAACCTTGCCAAACTCCGGACTAAGGGTTATCGTGGCGAAGTCATCCTGTAAACCGGCAGGTTTTCCCCGCCAGTTTAAGCCGCTGTTATTGGAGTACACAGCAGTAAGCGGGCTACCAGACTCGGCAATTTCAATAATAGCCCCCGATTTAAGCAGATCGTTCCTTACGGCTTCAAAATGTTTATGAATTTCATCGGTACGCATATCTATCTGTACCAACCCCGTACGTTCATAACCGATAGGCCTGTTTTTGGTGAACTGCACCTGCCTGAACACGATGATGGTGCCGATGATTAGCGTAACCGACACAGCAAACTGCAGTACCACCAGTATTTTACGCGGCACTGCTGCATAGCGTCCGGCCTTGAATGTACCCTTCAAAACCTTAACCGGTTGAAAGGACGACAGATAAAATGCCGGGTAACTACCGGCAATTAGCCCTGTGATAATGCTGAAACTTAAACCCAGCAGCCAGAAAACCGCGTTGCCCCAAAGGATGTCCATGGTTTTATCGGCCACGCCATTGAACCACGATAGCGTGAGCTGCGCCAGTAAAACCGAAATTAAAAATGCGAACAACGCTAATATTACCGACTCGATAAAGAACTGGCTGATCAGCTGGCTCCTTAACGAGCCCACCGTTTTACGAATCCCCACTTCCTTGGCACGTTTCTCACTACGGGCGGTACTCAGGTTCATGAAATTGATACAGGCCAGCATCAGCACAAACACGCCGATAATACCAAACATCCACACAAATTTGATATCGCCGCCAACATTAAAGCCATCTTTAAAGCTCGAGTAAAGGTGCCATTTACTCATTGGATGCAGAAATACTACCGGTTTAAAGCTGGCGCCAACGTCGTCTCCTTGCGCTTTAATCGCATGCAGCTTAAGATCTTTGATCTCGGCCGATACTTTTTTGGCGTCGATACCGGGCTTCAGCTGAGCAAAAATTTGCCAGGAGTTATTGCCCCAACGTGTTTCGGCCCGTTTTAACCAGGCGGCGGTAGTCATATATAAATCCCATGGCGCTATGAAACCCAGCTCGCGAAACTCGGAATTATGCGGCATGTCTTCATAAACGCCGGTCACTTTAACATTCCATACATTATCTATTTTGATGGTTTTAAGCATCGGATCGGTATCACCAAACAAGGCCTTGGCCAATGTTGCCGAAAGTAAAACAGATGATGGATCTTTCAAACCATCACGTGTGCCCTTCAGCATTTTTAAAGTAAGCAGATCAGGCGCTTCGGCCTGCATGTAGCTTCCCTCCTTAGTCAGCTTTTTTTCTCCATAGGCCATGATGTGCCCATAGTTCCAGGAGGAGAGCACCACGTATTTAAAATCGTGCTTATAGTCGTTCCGCAACTTATAACCCAGAGGTATAGGCATAGCAGTTTGCGAACCGGTTACTCCATTGAATGTTTGATTTTGCCATACCTGCACAATCCGGTCATAATTATCGAAGTTTTTATTGTACGATAACTCGTCCCAGATCCAAAGGCCAATAAGCATAGCTACCGCCATACCTACCGACAGGCCTATGATATTGATAAGCGTATGCGCCTTGTTCTTAACAAGGTTTCGCCACGCAACGGTTAAATAGTTTTTAAACATCTACCCCTCCTAACCTCCCCAAAGGGGAGGGATTTTTAATTTAATTAATAATTTATGAGCCCTCTCCTTTGGAGAGGGTTGGGTGAGGTTTTACTCACTCCTCAAATTCTTCACCGGGTTGGCCAGAGCCGCTTTTATGGCATGATAGCTTACAGTTAGCAAAGTGATTACCACAGCGCCAACTCCTGATGCCGCAAAGATCCACCAGGCTATGGTCGACCGGTATTCGTACCTGTGCAGCCAGTTGTTCATGTAATAATACGCTGTTGGTATGGCGATAAACAGCGATATAGTAACCAGCACTACAAACTCTGTAGAAAGCAACCGCCAAAGGTTGGCTACCGATGCGCCGAGCACCTTGCGTACGCCAATTTCTTTGATACGTTGTTCGGCTACAAATGAAGCCAGACCAAATAAGCCAAGGCATGATATAAATATAGCCAATACAGCAAAGATGGTAGCGAGGTTGCCGATCCGCTGTTCGTCCGAAAACTTGTTCGCGTACTCATCATCATTAAATTTAAAATCAAACGGACCGCCAGGGTTATATTTTTTAAACACCGGTTCTATCTTTTTTAAAGCTTCCTGCATGGGCATGGTTGGTTTAACCCTCAGCGTTATGAAATTAACCCAGCCGGGCAACATCATAAATACAGTAGCTATAGGTTTTTTGTAAGGCGATTCCATCACCATATCCTTCACCACGCCCGTAACAACATGATCCTGTTTGTTCCACCTGATCACTTTACCTACCGGATTTTTAATACCGCTCATTTTCACTGCCGACTCGTTCAGGATAAAGGCACCAGTATCTGTTGGGAAGTTTCTTGAAAAATCGCGGCCCTGGATAATTTTCCAGCCTACGGTATGCCCAAAATCATAAGTTGTAGCAACGGTACCAAAAGTTGGATCGAAGCCTGCAGGCTTGCCCTCCCAATCGAAACCTCCATTATTTGCCCAAATCTCTGTAGTAGTACTGTTTGATTCGGCCATATCCTCAACCGCACCGGTTTGGATCAGGTCGTTACGCATAGTTTCATAATGTCCGTAAATTTCAGGGGTCTTCATTTCGATAGAAAGCAAGCCCGCACGTGAATAACCGACCGGCCTGTCTTTAGCATACTGAATTTGCCTGAACACAACTATAGTGCCGATTATCAGCGCGATGGATACCGTAAACTGCACAACAACCAAAACCTTACGCGGCAGAGATGCAAAACGGCCAACCTTGAAAGTCCCCTTTAAAACCTTTACCGGCTCAAATGATGAGAGGTAAAATGCCGGATAACTGCCGGCTATGACGCCTGTAAATAAGGTAAAACCCAAAGCCAGGAGCCAAAACCAAACATTGCCAAATGGCATACCTATTTGTTTATCGGCAATATGATTAAATGATGGCAGCGCTATCAAAACTATACCCAGTGTAACTACCAGCGCCAAACAGGCAAATACCACCGATTCGCTTAAAAACTGGTTGATGAGTTGTGAGCGCATGGAGCCTATCGATTTTCTGATCCCCACTTCCTTAGCACGTTTCTCACTTCGGGCGGTACTCAGGTTCATAAAATTGATACAAGCCAGTAACAATACAAATACGCCGATGATACCAAACAGCCAAACCATTTCAATAAGCCCACCTACAGGTTTGCTGTTTTTAAAATCGCTGTACAGGTGCCATTTGCTCATGGGGTGCACCTGTATACTTTCATCATTCATCTTAAAGTGCGGCTTGGTAATGTTCCTGATCTTGGCCGATACTTTATCAAAGTCCACATTATCGGCCAGCTGAACATACAATGAGCAGCCATGATTGTCCCATGCTCCTGTTTGCGTGCCCCACCAATTGTTTTTATTAAAAAAAGGCATCAGGAACTTCGTTTCATAAAATGAAGTATTGCGTGGCAGGTCTTCATATACGCCGATAACTTTTAAGTTTGTTTTATTATCAGCTTTGATGGTTTTATTGACCGGATCGGCATTACCAAATAGTGCTTTGGCAATTGATTGAGATATAACTATGGATGAAGGATCCCTGAATTCGGTATAGCTACCTTTTACCATTTTCAATGCAAGCATAGCCGGCAAATCACCTTCGGCCCAGGCACCAATTTGTGATATCTTTTTATCACCTACCGAAAGAATATGCGCCCCTCCCCAAAAAAGCGAAGTATGTTTAAAATCGCTGGCATACTTAGTGCGCAATTCGGCACTCAGCGGCACAACGGTCGATCGAAAAGTAGGCGTTTCTCCATTTGCCGTTTGTGTAACCATAATCTGACCCATGCGATTATAGGTGCTATGGTACTTATCAAACGATAACTCGTCCCAGATCCAAAGACCGATAAGCATGGCCACCGCCATCCCTACCGATAAACCCGCAATGTTAATAAAGGCATGCACCTTATTTTTAACAATGTTGCGGAACGCGATTTTGATATAATTCTTTAACATAACATTTCATTAAGTCATTGTTTCATTTTGCCGGGTAAATACCCTGATGACGCGAAGCAAATGAAATAGCGACAATTATTCATTTCTTAAACTTTTTACCGGATTAGCCATTGCTGCTCTTAGCGTATGCAGGCTCACGGTTACTAATGTTATTACAAAAGCACCGACAGCAGGCAGCACGAATATCCACCAGCTTATTTGTGCGCGATATTCATACTGTTGCAGCCAATGGTGCGTGAAATAATATGCTACGGGTATTGCTACGAACAAACTGACCAATACCAGTAATACAAATTCGGCCGAAAGCATACGCCATAATTCGGTAACTGATGCGCCGAGCACTTTGCGGATCCCGATCTCGCCGGTGCGTTGCTCCGCAATAAATGACGCCATCCCAAACAAGCCAAGGCAGCTTATAAAAATCGCCAGCGTTGCGAATGAACTTGCCAATTGGCCGGCACGTTTTTCACTGCCGAATTTTTGCGCGTAGTCTTCATCAACAAATTGAAAATTAGCAGGCTGAGAAGGCGCATATTTTTTCATAACCGCGCTGATTTTTTCCAATGCCTGGCCGGTACCAATGGCCGGATTTATTTTCATGGTTACTATTCTGCCTCCGTCATTGTTTAAATAAAAAAAGCTCGGTTCCACCTGCTGGTACGGCGAACCCATGATCATATCTTTCACTACGCCTATCACGTGAAAAAGCTGGCCGTTCCAGCTTATGGTTTCGCCAACAGGGTTCTTTAAACCCATGTACCTAACCGCTGCTTCATTAATTACAAAACCTGCCGAATCAGTAGCAAAAGCTTTTGAAAAATCACGACCAGATTTAAACTGCCACCCGATGGTTTTACCATAATCATAAGAGATATCTATGTTAGGAAAAACTACAGCCTGGCCCGGGTCTTTTCCCTTCCAGTCGAGCCCGCCACTAAAACTACCTATGGATGTAGTCGGACTGCCCGATTCGGCTATTTGGGTTATTGCACCTGCTTTCAGCAACTCATCTTTGATCACTGCAAAGTTTTTATGAACATCAGGCGTAAATGTTGACAGGCTTAGCAGATTATTTTTATCATAACCTATAGGCCGGCTTTCAGCAAATTTGATTTGCCGGAAAACAACGATAGTGCAAATGATTAAAAAAACAGAAACGGTAAATTGTACTACTATTAATGCGCGGCGCGGGTTAGAAGCATACTTACCTGTTTTAAATGTACCCTTTAACACTTTAACCGCTTTAAACGATGACAGGTAGAACGCCGGGTAACTTCCTGCCAATAAGCCTGTAATAAACGTAAAGCCAAGGCCTAAAAGCCAAAATCCTTTATCACTCCACAAAATCTGGATGCGCTTGCCTGCAACCTGGTTAAAATAAGGAAGGCAAAATTGCACCACGCAAATGCTGATCAAAAATGAAACCGCAGCGATCAATACCGATTCCGTTAAAAACTGTACAATCAGTTGCCCCCTCAACGAACCTA
The DNA here is from genome assembly GCF_050433785.1 of Mucilaginibacter sp. 3215. Classification (NCBI taxonomy): domain Bacteria; kingdom Pseudomonadati; phylum Bacteroidota; class Sphingobacteriia; order Sphingobacteriales; family Sphingobacteriaceae; genus Mucilaginibacter; species Mucilaginibacter sp. 3215. The sequence goes on along the minus strand of NZ_JBNPWO010000004.1, from coordinate 370,756 downwards.
CGGCTTTGCGCACGCCTACTTCCTTAGCCCGCTTTTCGCTCCGGGCAGTGCTTAGGTTCATAAAATTAATGCAGGCCAGTAGCAGTATAAAAATACCGATGATCCCAAACAGCCATACATACTGGATACTACCACCTACATTCACTCCATTTTTAAAATCGGTATACAAATGCCATTTGCTCATCGGATGCAGAAAAAGTTCGGGCTTATGCGTTGCCTCATCCGCATTACATTTATCAAGTTTCGCCTTTTTTATCTTTGCCGAAGCTTTAGCCATATCAACATTATCAGCTATCTGCACGTAAGTCAAAAAAGAACTCCTGCCCCACTCGTTCATAAAACGGTCCATCCACGGGTTCTCATTCACAAACAACTGCCATGGCACAAAGAAAGAAGCATCTGCAAAGGTTGTATTATATGGCTGATCCTCATAAACGCCGGTAACTTTAACCACCGATTTATCACCAAGCTTCATCACTTTGTCCAAAGGGTCTTCATCGCCAAAATAGGCTTTAGCCAATGATGCTGAAAGTACAATAGAATTGGGATCTTTAAATGCGATAGCCCTGCTTCCCCGAAGCATTTTTATGCTGAACATATCAAGCGCCTGCGGCTCAAAATATACACCGCTCGGACTGAGTGATTTTTCGCCCGCCGCCAGAGTGTGTATACCGGCACCTGTTGCCATGGTTATATATTTAAAATCGCTGCCATAACTTTTGCGCAATTCCGGACCCAGCGGTAGAGGTTCGTTAGGCCTGGTTTGCACTTCGCCATTATTGCTCTGGTTTTGCATTACCTGTGCTATACGATCATAGTTTTCATAATATTTATTAAAACTAAGCTCATCATGTAGCCACAAACCAATCAGTATGGCCACAGCCATACCAACCGACAAGCCAGCAATATTGATGAAGGTATGTCCCCTATGCCTTGTTAAGTTACGAATAGCGATTTTTAAATAGTTTTTTATCATGGTGTAGGTTTATATATTATTTCATTAGGTGATTCTATTCTGTCATTGGTTCATTAAGTCATTTTTGGGTCGAAAATTTTTTAACGCACTGCGAAAATGACTTAATGACCAAAATCACTCCGCCTTCAAGCTCTTCACCGGGTTCATCCGTGCAGCTTTTATGGCTTGTGTGCTTACCGTTAGCAGCGCTATTATTAAGGCAAGCATGCCGGCAAGGGCAAACATCCACCAGCTTATGGTTACCCGGTATTCAAAGGCCTCCAGCCATTTGCTCATGCCCCACCATGCTATTGGCGTGGCTATTACAAGGGCTATCAGCACCAGTTGCACAAAATCTTTCGACAGTAACTGCACAATACCTGTTACGCTGGCCCCAAGCACTTTGCGTACGCCAATCTCCTTACTACGCTGTTCGGCACTGAAAGCTGCCAGGCCAAACAGGCCAAGGCAGGAGATCACTATCGCCATCAGCGTAAAGGCATTTATAATTTGCGACAGGGTAACTTCAGTTTCATACTGCTTTTGCACCTCGGTATCTAAGAAAGAATATTCAAATGGTGCGTCGGCTATGTCTTTACGCCACAGCGCTTCCATTTTGCCCAGCAGCGATTTATAGTTTTTGCTATCTGTTGATACCACCATTACATTAAACTGCCGCGGATCATTACGGTAAACCAGCATAAACGGCTTTACTTCCATATGCAGGGAGTTGTAATTAAAGTCCTTCATTACCCCGGCAACTTCCACAAAGGTTACCGGGTCCGGATCATATTGGGTATACAATCGTGTACCCGGAGCAGTCTGCGGGTTTAGTCCCAGTCGCTTACATAAGGTTTCATTAATGAGTACCCGGGTAGTATCCCCTATCCGGAAGTCCCGGCCGGCAATTATTTTAATACCATTGGCTCTGGCAAAAAACTCATCAGTATTAATATTTTGTGCATCAGTTGCAGTGGTCATATTGCCTCCTGCAGTGTAAACTCCGTGATCATGCGGTACAAACTGGCTCAGGTAATTATCAGCATTGCTAACGGTCTTAACTTCTGCCAGTTGCCTTAAATCATTTGCAAAATTTTTCATTTTGCCCTGCGTGGTATTGGTATAAAAATTAAAGATGAGCTTTTGATTTTGGTCGAAGCCAAGATCTTTATTCTTTACGAAATTGAGCTGACTGTAGATCACAATAATGCCTGTTATAAGCACAATCGACAGCACAAACTGAAACACTACCAATGATTTACGGATCCCTGCTGCCGAAATATGACTGGTAAAATTCCCTTTGATCACCTTGATAGCCTTAAACGCCGACAGGTAAAATGCAGGATAGCTTCCGGCCACAAAACCGGTGACCACAACTATGCCCATCAGCATTAGCCAAAGCCTGTAATTGCTAAAAAACGATAAATGAATATCGGTATGGGTTACCTGATTTAAATATGGTAGCAGCAATACGAGTAATGGTAACGCTATGGCTACGCCCATGAGGGTCAGCATAAACGATTCGCCTAAAAACTGCTTCATCAAATCGCCCTGGCCCGCTCCTATTACCTTGCGTACGCCAACCTCTTTAGCCCGTTTGGATGCGCGCGCGGTAGAAAGGTTCATGAAGTTGATACAGGCCACTACCTGGATCAGTACAGCCACCAGGATCATGATGTAAAGGAATACAGGATCAAGGGTTTTGGTTAGCTCATGCTCATGGCCCGGCGTTGTATGAATGGTAGTTACAGGCTGTAAATGCAGCACCTTTTTCATGCCGATGGCTTTTAACTGATCGGCGCCGTATTTATTTAAAAAGTCCGGAAGCTTTTTTTCGAGCGCGGCCGCGCTGGCATTCGGGCGCAGCTTTACATAAGCATATAAAAAGTTGTTCCCGGCCCAGGCGGTATTTTGCCGCACATACTGGCCCAAGCCGCCACTGTTCATGGCCATAAACATGCTCACTTTGATATGCGATTGACCAGCGCTTTCATCAACCACTCCGGTAACCTTAAAATCGTGCTTACCGAATGAATTATCGATAGAGATCATTTTCCCTATGGGATCCTCGCTGCCGAAAAGCTTATCAGCAACCGGCTTCATCAATACAAGGCTGTAAGGTTCGGCAAGCACTTTATTAACGTTACCACTAACAAAATGAAAGTTGAACACATCAAAAAAAGTAGAATCAACATAAGCTGCATTTTGCTGATAAAATGATTTTTCCTTGTAGCGCAACAAGTGTTGCTTGGCACCAAAGCCTTCGGTGGTTACCAGCCGGGTAAACTGCAAAACCTCGCCAAAATCATTTTTCATAGCCGGTGTAATGGGTGGCGAGCTGGTGGCGCTGTTATGTTTATCGCCGGTTAGCTCAAGCGATGTAGTAATGCGATAAATGTCTTTAACATCTTTGTGCTGTTTATCGTAACTGTACTGATCCTGCACATACAGCAAAATATAAAGGCAGCACAGTGTACCGGTAGCTAAACCCACAATATTAATTAAACTAAAGGTTTTGTTTTTCAACAAAAACCGCCATGCTGTTTTTAAATAGCTTTTAATCATCTTATTGGTTCAATGGTTTGTTAGTTCATTGGTTACTTATTCATTGGCATTTTTCCATTATGTCATTGCGAGCGAAGCGTGGCAATCGCACAGAAGCAGGGCCGCTCTGTATAGCATGCGATTGCTTCGTCGTTCCTCCTCGCAATGACATAAAATGTTATTTTGTAATTCCGAAATCGAACATCCGAAATCCAAAATTAATATTGGCGTTACCTTCGGCCCGGGCTTTACGCTCATACTGCACAGGCGTTAATCACGGGCCGGTATCCGCTTCAATCCCTAACGCTGCCTGTCCGAACCTGGATTTGAAGGATTTTATTGATTTCGGGATTTCTCAGTCTGACTAATAAATCCTAAAATCCGGCAAATCCCGGTTCAGACAATTCCAAAATCGAACATCCGAAACCCGAAATCAAAACTACTCCGCCTTTAAACTCTTTACCGGGTTCATCAGCGCGGCTTTAATACTTTGATAGCTTACCGTGATCAGTGCTATCATAATCGCGGCCACACCTGCAAGGGCAAACATCCACCAGCTAAGCTGCACACGATAGGTAAAATCCTGCAGCCATTTGGTCATTGCATAATAGGCTACAGGTGTTGCTATCACAATGGCAATCAATACCAGCTTTACAAAATTCACGGATAACATTGTAGTAATATTGCCAATGGTAGCACCCAATACTTTACGGATGCCGATCTCCTTGCTGCGCTGCTCGGCCATAAAGGCGGCTAAAGCAAACAGACCAAGACAGGCTATAATAATGGCCAATACCGCGAAACTGGTAAAGATGCGGCCCATACGCTGCACATCGGCATACATACTGGCAAAGCGCTCATCCATAAAAGTGTACCTGATGGGCTGATTAGGCGCAAATTGTTTCCAGGTCGCAGTGATCTGGTCGAGCGCTTTTTTTACATCGCCGGCTTTTATTTTTACTGATACTATGGATTCGCTTGGGCTTAAGTGCATCACCAATGGTTCGATACCATCGCGCATGGAATTAAAATTAAAATCCCGTACCACGCCGATAATGGTTTTAGCCGGACCATAGTTGACTATCTTTTTCCCTATCGGATTTTTAAGTCCGAGTTTGTTAGCCATCATTTGGTTAATGATTACCGCCTGCGAATCGGTTTTCATATCTGGGATAAAATCGCGGCCGGCTACCAGTTTAATTCCCAGTGTTTTAAGATAATCGTGGTCAACATCCCAAAACTGGCCACCTACCGTTGGATCGACCTTCTCCCTGCCTTCGATATAAAATTGGTTACCATTACGCTTGGTGCCCGATACCGGGAGAAAATCGCTGATTGAAGCGCTTTTTACGGTAGATAGCTTCAGTAATTCGTTTTTAAATGGTTTCACCTGGTTATCGAGCGTGTTTGTACCTTGTATCATCACCACCTGGTCTTTTTCAAAACCTACTTTTTTGTTAAGCAGGTATTGCATCTGGTTATAAAAAACCACCGTACTGATGATGAGGATAATAGATGTAGCAAACTGGAAAACTACCAGCACATTCCGCAATACCGAACTTTTGCTCCCATTGCTTAAATTGCCTTTGAGTACTTCGGCAGGTTTAAAGCCCGATAGGTAAAACGCGGGGTAAATACCTGCTACGATGCCAATTAAAAATGCCGATGTCAATACAACCGGCACCAGCCACCAGGCCGCCCATGGCATAACAAGCGATTTGGATGCCAGTGTATTAAAATAGGGCAGCAAGGCCCAGGCCAGGATCAATCCTAATACGAACGAGAAAAAGCTATACACTAATGATTCGGCCAAAAACTGCCGGATCAATCCGCTTCGCTGCGAGCCAACAACCTTGCGTAAACCTACCTCCTTTGCTCTGTTAGCCGATTTGGCCGTAGACAGATTAAGAAAATTGATGCAGGCAATAACCAGTATAAAACCTGCCACAGCGCCAAATAACCACACAAAACGGATATCCCCATGCGACATGCCATCATGAACATCATACGAACGCAGATTGATATCCTGTACGTTCTGTACCATCAAATTAAACATACTCATTACCCTGCTGGCCCGTTTATCGCCGTTACGTGTCATATTAGGGATGTAGTAATTTTTCAGGATGCCATCGTTAATCTTTTTACTAAACTGTGCTATATTGGTGCCGGGTTTCAGCGCCATGTATATATGATAGTTATTGGCATCCCAGGTAGCCTGCTCCCCATTCCAGAATTCAACACCGGCAAGGGTGATAAAGAACTTAAAATCGTGCAAATGCGAATTATTGGGGATATCCTGCATTACCGCGGCTATTTTATAAGGTTTGGTTTTGTTATTGTTTAGGTACATTACCTTACCTACCGGGTTTTGACCGGGGAAGTATTTATCTGCCTTGCTTTTTGAAATCACCATACTCAATGGCTCGCTTAAGGCATGTTTTGAATCGCCGTAAACCATGGGCAGGTTCAAAATATCTATCAGGCCCTGATCTGCATAGGCAAAACCTTCTTCGTGAGTATTATCAGCCTGGTCTGCACGCTTTAACTCATTGGCACCGGCACCCCAAAACAACGAGTTCGGCATTAAACGCCCTGATTTTTCAACCTCTGGATAGTCTTGTGTAATTGCCTTAGCCATCACCGAAGGCCAATCAACACCTTTTTCATCTACCGAGCCATCGTGGTAATGCCCAAGCAAACGGTAAACATTAGCGGCATTAGGGTAGCTTTTATCAAAGCTTAACTCATCGCGAATGTACAGGGCAATTAGCAGGCATGCCGCAATACTAAACGCAAAGCCGCCGATTTTAATAGCAGCATACATTTTTTGCTTACGCAACTGCCTTAAGGCTACCTTCAGATAATTTTTGATCATTACTATGCTGTTTAAAAACGGTTGATGTTGTTTTAATTTTTCCCTTTGACAATTGATTGGCCGGGTGTTTACATGTTTGCTTACAGATTGTTCTCCACCTATAATCTCCGCTTGAGCTGCGCCCTCAATATCTTTAATTTTCGCCTGGATCTTACTGAACAACGCCAAACTGTTACCTGCAGGCCCTTCTTCTCTACCCTCCCACCATTTCGACATTAGCTTTAGTTGACTATGCAATTCAGGGTTTTCGGCCAGCAAAGCGTTTAGCTCATCCAGCTCCCTTTCTGAAGCTTCGTTAGCTAATTTTTTTGAAGCCAGGTTCCAAATGTGGTCATCTAAGCTCATATCTCACAGGTTGTCAGTTTATTGATAGGCAGTACACTACTATTTTGGTAGATAAAAGCCATGCCATTTACACAAACAACTAATAATCAATTGCTTATATAAAATCCTCTACCACAACTGTACGAAAGCGTACATCTGGTGTCCGGTTTTAAGCAGCGTCATTAGCCCCATCGGGTATGATAACATCCACCACAAACTGACCATCTTGAACAAATTTTTAGTGCAACCCCATTCTATTTCCAAACAACTAATTATCAACAACTTATACTTAAAAATTTAAATTTATGTTAACCCTGTCAACCCCCTGTGCTTCCGGTTTAAAGCAACTGTAGACGCATCTGTCCGCCCCAGCTGGCGCAAGTATTGTGCGGCGGCCGGCCGGGCTTACTTGTGCCTTCCGTCCTTACAGTCTCTCAAAAATCAGTCGCTCCCGTAACATAATCCCGTCCCATGCGTCATAGGTGATTTACGCATAAAACATTTTGGCTGGCAGGGTGTATATTTGAAAATTAACTATCCTTAACAGCTTGCAAAAAGCAAACTTTTGTACTACATATGACTGATCGCAAATTAATTACAAAACTCATGCTATCGTGTGTGCTTACCACAGCTATGGCAACTGCTTACGGGCAGCAAACCCCTCCACCCGAAAACCCGGCCCTGAAAATATACCGGGCTGTACCAACCAAAGTTAACGACCTTATCCACACCAAACTGGATGTTCGTTTTGATTACAAAAAACGTTACCTGTATGGCAAAGAATGGGTTACTTTAAAGCCTCATTTTTACCCAACCGATAGCTTAAGGCTTGATGCCAAAGGCATGGACCTTAAAAACATCTCGGTAGTAAAAAATGGGAAAAACGTTCCGTTGAAATTTACATACCAGGACAGCCTTTCGGTAGCCATTAAACTGGACAAGGTTTACCGCAATAACGAAAGTTATACCATTTACATTGATTATACCGCCAAGCCCAATGAGCTGAAAGCTAAAGGCAGTGCAGCTATCAATGACGCAAAAGGGTTATATTTCATCAACCCCGACGGTACCGAAAAAGATAAACCAACCCAAATCTGGACACAGGGTGAAACCGAAAGCTCATCGGCCTGGTTTCCTACCATTGATAAGCCAAGCCAAAAAACTACCGAAGAGATCACGATGACCGTACCGGCAAAGTACGTAACGTTGTCAAACGGTAAACTAACGGCTCAAAAAACAAACGCCGACGGCACCCGTACCGATACCTGGAAACAGGAGCTTCCGCACTCGCCATATTTATTTATGATGGCCGTTGGCGATTTCAAGATCTATAAAGACAAATGGAAAGATAAAGAGGTAAGCTATTACCTGGAGCCTAAATACGCCCCTTACGCCAAAGAGATCTTCGGCTTTACCCCGGAAGCTATCGACTTTTATTCAAAAACCCTGGGTGTTGATTTTCCATGGGTTAAATACTCCCAAATCGTAGTTCGTGATTACGTGAGCGGCGCCATGGAAAATACTTCGGCTACCCTTCACGGCGAATATGTACAGGCTACCCCCCGTGAGCTGGTAGACGCTAACTACAATAACGGCCGCAGTACTATTGTGCACGAATTGTTTCACCAATGGTTTGGCGATTATGTTACCGCCGAAAGCTGGAGCAACCTTACCGTAAACGAATCGTTTGCCAACTTCAGCGAAACCATTTGGGCCGAGCACAAATACGGCAAGGATGAAGCCGATGCCCATAACTATGCAGATATGCAAAGCTATCTCCGTTCGCAGGGGGCCAGCACCAAAAACCTGGTGCGTTTTTACTATGCTGATAAAGAGGACGTTTTTGATGCAGTAACCTACCAAAAAGGCGGTCGCATCCTGAACATGCTCCGCAATTATTTGGGCGATGCCGCATTTTATAAAGGCCTTAATATCTACCTTAAAACTAACGCCTTCAAAAACGGCGAAGCACAACAGTTACGTTTAGCATTTGAAGAGGCCAGCGGCCAGGATCTTAACTGGTATTTTAACCAATGGTATTATGGTGCCGGTCACCCGATATTGAATATCAGCTATAAATGGGATGAGGCAACCAAAACCGAAACTGTTTACCTGAAACAAACCCAGGATGGCCAAACCTTTAAACTGCCAATGGCTATTGATATTTACCAGGGCGGCAAAAAAGTGCGCCATAAAGAATGGATGAATGACAAGGTAGATTCTATCAGCTATCAGTTAGCCGGCAAACCAGATTTGGTGAACGTTGATGCTGATAAGATCCTGTTAACCAAGAAGACCGACAATAAAACTATCGATGAGTTTTCATTCCAGTATTTTAACGCGCCTAATTATCTCGACCGCTTTGAGGCAATAGATGCTGCGGCGGCCGACCAAACCCGTCCGCAAGCACAAAAGATCCTTATTGCTGCTTTAAAAGATAAATATTACGGCTTGCGTGTAAAAACCATCAGGGCGTTAAATCTTACTAAAGATGATGTGCGCAATGCTGCCCAGCCGATATTGATCTCGTTAGCGCAAACCGATAATAATACCCTTGTAAAGGCAGCTGCAATTACTGCTTTGGGTAAATTAAAGGCAAGCGGTAATATGACCTTATTTACCCAATCCATGTCAAGCGAATCATATGCTGTGCAGGGTGCTGCTTTAAACGCCATAGCACAACTTGACCCGGCCAAAGCATTAAGCTTAGCCAAAGGCCTTGAAAAAGATAACAAAGGCGCGCTGACTGCCGCAATAATGACTTTATACACCACTAACGGTAATGATGCCGAATGGCCATTTGTTTACCATGCCTTTGTTGAGTCAGGCATCCAGGAAAAATTTAACGCTCTGAAAAATTTTGCTGATATGACCGCTAAAGTTAACAAGCCCGAATATGCACAGCAAGGAATTGAAGAGCTTAAAAATGCAGGCATTAAATTTAAGGTTTACGGGGCTGCACCTTTTGTAATTACACAGTTGGAAGGGATCAAAGCTTCACGTACCGGTATGAAGGATGACGCCTCGGCAAAAGCAGCTGATGATGCTATCAAAGCTATAAATGACGCTAAATAAACAAGAGTTTAAATAACTTATAAAATCGTCATTGCGAGGCACGAAGCAATCCCAAACTGTACAGGGCGGATCTGCTAATTGGGGATTGCTTCGTGCCTCGCAATGACGACGTCCATGTTTTTTGTTTTTAACAACTCCCTTAAACACGAAGAGACCGCCTTTTATGGGCGGTCTCTTCATTTTCTGGCAGCTTTAAGCTTTGAGCATTCGGCTTTTAGCTTCTTAGAGCTTACTTTACCAGCGTACCTATAGCCTCGCCGTTGGCAATTTTCATGAAGTTGCCTTCCTTGTTCATATCAAATACAATAATAGGCAGCTTATTTTCCTGGCAAAGGGTTATGGCGGTCATATCCATTACATTCAGGCCTTTGTCATACACTTCCTGGAAGGTGATCTCGTCGTAACGGGTTGCACTTGGGTCTTTTTCCGGGTCGGCAGTATATATCCCGTCAACGCGGGTACCTTTCAATACCACATCAGCTTTAATTTCAATGGCGCGCAATGAAGCGGCAGTATCAGTAGTAAAGTAAGGGTTACCTGTACCTGCGCCGAAGATCACAATCTTGCCCATCTCCAGGTGGTGCATCGCACGGCGGCGGATGTAAGGCTCACAGATCTGTTCCATTTTAATGGCCGACTGCAGGCGGGTTTCCACACCAATGCTTTCTAAAGCATTTTGCAGCGCCATACAGTTAATCACCGTTGCAAGCATACCCATATAATCGGCCTGCGCACGTTCCATACCCGATTTTTCAGCACTTAATCCCCTGAAAATATTACCGCCTCCAACAACTACCGCAATCTCGATACCGGCATCATAAACGTTTTTAATGTCATGAGCGTACTGCAAAACCTGGTTGTTATCAATACCATATTGCCTTGTGCCCATCAGTGATTCGCCCGAAAGTTTCAGTAATATTCTTTTGTATTTCATTTGGTGTGATTTGCTAATAATAGAAATAGATGAAACCTGCTTTTGTTTATATCAAGAATTGATAAAGCTCTGTTCATACGGGAGTAGTTCGCCAAAAATAGCGAATAAATTTCAGTGTTAAAATTTTATGTTGTCTTTGTTAAAAAATCACCCTTTAGTATAGTCCCAAGCACTTCAAAATCAGCATTAAAAATAACGAGATCAGCATCAAAGCCCTTCTCTATTTTACCCTTTTTTGTTTGCGATGCCAGCTCGGCGGGATATAATGATGCCATATTCACAACCTCGGCCAGGTCGATACCAACCATTTTAACACAGTTTTCTACCGCTTTAAGCATGGTGAGGCATGAGCCTGATAAAGTGCCATCTGGCATGGTATACCTGTCGCCCCTGAGCTCGTGCTGATAAGCACCCTCTTTAGTTGAGGTAACTGCATCGGTGATCAGGAAAAGCTTGTCGCCCAATTCGCGTTTAGCCAGGCGGATCATAGCAAAATCAACGTGAATGCCGTCTGCTACAATACTGGTATATGGCCTCTCCTCAAAAATTGCAGGGATATAGCCGGGCTCGCGGTGGTGCATAGATGGCATGGCATTAAACAAATGCGTAACTGCCTGTACGGGTTTCTTTAAAAATGATTTGCCTTCGGCATAGGTAGCGTTGCTATGGCCTGATGATATGATGACACCCTGCTCATATAAATAATCAATCACCTCCTGATCCTGCAGTTCGGGGGCAATGGTGATCATTTTGATAACGCCGTCAGCCTTTTCAAGCCAGCCTTTAACTTCAGCCAACGTAGCCTTTTTAATAAATTTTTCGGGGTGTGCGCCTTTTTTGGCAGGATTTAAATACGGCCCTTCCAGGTGCAATCCCCAGAAAGCACCCCTGCTTTTTTGGCGATAGATCTCAGCAGCTTCAATGCCCGTTTCCACAATATCATTGGTATTGGTGCCGATGGTGGCAAACACGCCGATGGTTCCCTGATTCAGCAGGTCATTCTCTAACTGTTCCAATGCTTCAACAGTGGGTGTACCGGCAAAAAGCTTGCCGCCGCTGCCGTAGATCTGTAAGTCGATAAACCCAGGGGCAAGATAAGCCCCGTTGAGGTCTTTCTTTTCAGCATCCGTTGGGATAGCGCTTTCGTCAATAATATCGGTGATAGTACCGCTTGAAATTAAAACGGCTTTGCCTTCGGCGATAGTACCGGCGGAGATGAGTTTGAGGTTGTGCAGGGCGAGGACAGGCATGATTTAATAATTACGTATTCAACCATTATGTCATTGCGAGCGTAGCGTGGCAATCGCGAACTGTGCATGACCACCCTGTATAGTGTGCGATTGCTTCGTCGTCCCTCCTCGCAATGACATGATTTTGAGGGCGAATCAACAGGGCAAAAAAAATCCCCCGATTTTTATCGGGGGATAATATGATTAAGCTCCTAAAGCTACCCGCTTAAATGCGGTTACTGTAAGGCCTTTTTCAACCGAGTCAAGGAATTGTGAAATGCTCTTAGATGAATCTTTCACAAACTCCTGGTTTAACAGGGTTGAGTCTTTGTAGAATTTATTCAGTTTACCGGCAGCAATTTTTTCAACCATTGCTTCTGGTTTACCTTCTGCACGGATCTGCTCTTTAGCAATTTCAAGCTCACGCTCAATTACTGAAGCATCAACGCCATCTTTATCCAAAGCGATTGGGTTCATAGCTGCGATTTGCATAGCTACGTCTTTACCAGCCTCTTCGGCGCCTGCGCCATTAGCACTTAATGCTACCAATACACCTAAACGGAAGTTACCGTGTATGTAAGCAACAACCTTTTCGCCACTAATAACTTCATATTTAGATACACCGATTTTTTCGCCGATTTTGCCGGTTTTTTCGATGATAGCATCACCAATTTTAACGCGAACAGTTTCAACGTCAATTTCAAGTGCGTAAAGCTCTTCAATTGAAGCTGGTTTAGCCTCAACAGCTTTGTTAGCAATTTCATTTGCAAAAGCGATGAACTCAGCATTCTTAGCTACGAAGTCAGTTTCGCAATTAAGCTCGATGATAACACCGGTTTTAAAATCTTCAGAAGTACGTGCAATAACAACACCTTCGTTTGATTCCCTGTCCTGACGGCTTGCTGCAACTTTAGCACCTTTTTTCCTTAAAAAATCGATAGCTGCTTCAAAATCACCGTTAGTTTCGGTTAATGCTTTTTTGCAATCCATCATACCGGCACCGGTTTGCTGGCGCAGTTTGTTTACGTCGGCTGCAGAAATTTGTACTGTAGACATGTTTTTTTGAGTTTTAAGATTTTTTATATCGGGTTACAAGTTACCGCTATGGTATTATGCTACTGTAACCTGCAACTATTTTTAATATTAAAAATCTCCCACCCCTTGCTGAGGTGAGAGAATTAATATATTTTTTGTTGTTCCCTTAAAGGGTTAACAAGGAAGATTATTCTTCTGTTTCAGCAGCCGGAGCTTCAGCTTCGCCTTCAGCAGCTACTTCAGCAACTTTACGGGTTCTTTTACCGCCTTCGTTAACTTCAGGAGCATCAGCTTTAGCTTTTGCAGCTACTGCTTCTTTTTCAGCTTCGTCTTCTTTCTCGCGTTTGCGCTCATCTAAACCTTCTTCGATAGCTTTGATGATGATGCTGGTGATCAAAGAGATTGATTTGGTAGCGTCGTCATTCGCAGGGATCGGGAAGTCGATGTTTGAAGGATCAGAGTTGGTATCAACCATAGCAAATGTAGGGATGTTCAACTTTAATGCTTCTGAAACCGCGATGTGCTCTTTCTTAACGTCGATCAGGAATAAAGCAGCCGGTAAACGGTTCAAGTCAGAGATACCACCTAAAAGGGTTTCTAATTTGATACGCTCACGCTGAATCATCAGACGCTCTTTTTTAGAAAGGTTGCTGTAAGTACCGTCTTTAGTCAATTTATCGATGTTTGACATCTTTTTGATCGACTTACGTACGGTTGCAAAGTTAGTTAACATACCACCTAACCAACGTTCGGTGATGTATGGCATGTTTACGCTTTTTGCATAATCAGCAACGATATCTTTCGCTTGTTTCTTTGTAGCTACGAATAATACCTTACGGCCTGATTTTACAATTTGTTTTATAGCTGCAGCAGCTTCTTCAACCTTAGTTAAGGTTTTATTTAAATCGATAATGTGGATACCGTTACGCTCCATGAAAATGTACTGTGACATTTTCGGATCCCATTTGCGGGTAAGGTGACCAAAGTGTACACCAGCGTCCAGTAAATCCTGATAAGTTGTTCTTGCCATTTTGTTGTCCTCCTGTGATTAACGTTTACTGAATTGGAATCTCTTACGTGCTTTCCTGCGACCTGGTTTTTTACGCTCAACCATACGGTCATCGCGGGTCATTAAGCCTTTAGCACGTAATGCCGGTTTCTTTTCAGCATCAAGTTCAACAATAGCTTTAGCGATAGCTAAACGAACAGCTTCTGCCTGTCCCTTTACACCACCACCTGCAACATTAGCTTTAACATCAAATTTTCCGGTGCTACCAGAAACCTCAGTGCTCTGAGTAACGATGTATTGCAATGGCAAAGTAGGGAAATACTCTTTGTAATCTTTACCGTTAACGATGATCGCACCATTTCCTTCTGTAAGGTAGATGCGGGCAACGGCTGTTTTTCTTCTGCCTGAAGTGTTAGTTGTTGGCATTTTTTTTCTCCTTAAAAATTAAAAATTAAATGGCTGTTGGGTTTTGCGCTGCATGAGGATGCTCAGCACCTGCATATACATGCAAATTGCCGAATAATGCTTTACCCAAACGATTTTTAGGTAACATACCACGTACCGCTTTTTCAATGATGCGGGTTGGATGTTTCGCCAATAACTCCTTAGGAGAAATAAAACGCTGACCACCTGGATATCCAGTGTAACGAACATAAACTTTGTCGCTTAGTTTGTTGCCGGTCAGTTTTACCTTGTCTGCGTTGATAACGATCACATTATCACCACAGTCTACGTTTGGGGTGAAATCAGGCTTGGTTTTACCACGGATGATCATTGCGATCTTCGTAGACAAGCGCCCCAAAATCTCGCCTTCGGCGTCAACAACAACCCATTGTTTGTTAACGGTTTTTTTGTTGGCTGAGACAGTTTTGTAACTTAACGTATTCACTTGCTTTAAATTAAATTGTTTAAACGTTTATTATACCCCGTATTTTCGGGACTGCAAAGATAGGGTTAATTATTTTATTAGCAAATAGTTTTTGAGGAAATTTTACTACACATCAAAAGCATTTGTTGTTTAGGCCTTTTTCGGATAGGCTTATGAATCAATAAGAAAAATAGAAGACGCTTTTACCCCTCAATCATCTGTAATCAACGTTACCTGAGCGTATTTATATGGATACTTTTTGAGCTTGCCTAATTGATTCTCGGGCACAGCTATCTTACATGCTTTCAATCTTTTCCCTTTCCGGAGTCCAGTCCAGTATATATAGGGCTCTCCTGAAATTCGCGTTCTTAACTGCGTATCAAGAATAATAACAGTATCACCTAAAACAGAGTCGCGTTTAAATGACTTGCAAACGTAAACATCCGCGTAGGACACCGTACCGCCCTTTATGCTCTGTAAAGTTTTATTTAAATAGATTGATAATACCGACGGCCCCATGAGAGAATCAACAATATTGTCATCCGCTTCGGTCATTTCCGAAGTATTTAACACTGCTTTTTGTGGCCAGGGAGCACAGGCGCTTAAAAACAATCCACCAGTTAAAATAGCTAATAGCGATGTCTTTGCAATCAAATTTAAACGCGTCATTATTCCTGCTTTTTATTTAATACCAGGCGCTGCGAAAAGTAACCTTAATATCACAAGAATATGGTGTTCCCGCCGCCTGGCGGGCCGGCCTATCCGTTACAAGTCCTCGCGTTCCCCATTGCAAAGTCCTTTGCACGCTGCTGGCTTTACACTTCCATCCCTAACGCAGCCCATGCACAGGCCCGCAATTACCAACCAAACTGTAAGCAGGACAATCGTTGTCCATGCCCTCCGACAAAAAAATCAACAAAATGGATACTCCATTTGTTATGGGCTTAATAATCCGCCAGCACTATCAGCTTATCACAAATAGGCGTAATTCTTTCTTTACCATTCAAAAAACCAAGCCCGACTACAAAGGAAAAACCGGCAACTATACCGCCCATTTCCCTGATAAGCTCGCTGGCCGCAGTTACTGTACCACCTGTAGCCAGCAAATCGTCATGAAGTAATATATGTTGACCGGGTTCAAAAGCATCGGTATGCAGCTCGATGGTGGCGGTGCCGTACTCCAGCTTATAAGCTTTTTGTTTTATAGTGAAAGGCAGCTTACCCGCTTTACGCACTGGTACAAACGGCACCCCTAATTTGGTTGCCAGTGTGAGCCCAAACAAGAAGCCCCTGCTTTCGATACCGGCTACCGCGTCAATACGGGTTCCCTGCAATTGTTCAACAAAAGCATCGATGATGCTTTCGCATAATCCGGGGTCTTTCAGTATGGGCGTGATATCTTTAAAAACAATTCCCGGTTTCGGAAAATCGGGAATATCCCTTATGGCTGCTTTAATTTGCTGGGCTATCATTTGAAAACTAAATAAGGTCCAATTTTACGCAAAATTCCGTCATTAAGTATTGCAATATTTTTCAGGTCGTTCAAGGCATTATAGTTACCATGCTCATCGCGGTAAGCTACAATGGCATCCATTTGTTTGTAGCTGAGATAGGGGAAGTGCTTAAGCTCATTAAAGGTAGCCGTGTTAATGTTCACCTTAATGATATGTTTGCCATCAACCGCAATACCGGTTTCAATCTGGTCGTACTTTTCCTTATCAATGCCATAAACCTCCTTCAACTGTTCTTTATTGTAAAACCCGCCTATCCGCTCCCGGTAATGGACAATACGCCGGGCAAATGCGGGGCCTATTCCCCTGATCATGGTAAGCCTCGCCGAATCAGCCGTGTTGATCTCTATCACTTCGCCTGGTTTGGCTTTATTTGTGTAATAAGCAGGGCCATCGGGCAAGTTAATATACAGCTCAAGGCGTTTGTACGCCGCCGGGCTGATGGTGTATATTTTTCTCACATCTCCTTTAGTTAAAAACCTCCCGCCCTTTTCTTCATAATGCTTAATTACCTGTGCCTGGTGCTCAGTAAGGCCAAGTTTTACCCAACCTGCAAGGGGTAAGTTATTGGGGTTAAATTGAAAGAGTGTAGCAGGACGGACATTGCGGTTACCCGCTGAAGCTTCATCCCTTGCGGGGAGATATTCCGTTTTATCGGAATCGGTTATCGCTTTATCAAAAGCCTTAAAATTTATTATATTATCTTTGTGGTTTGCCCGAAATATATAGGGAGCCAGCAAAACCATTGCAATGAAAATAATCAACACTACCATTCCGTTCCACTCTTTTTTAGTGACAGACAGGTAGTTTTTAATTTGCGGCCTCATTTATAATATGTTCCAGGGGTTAAATTAAATAAAAATTTAGGATATTTATTTGTTAAAACATACTGCTATTAAAAACAATGAAAGTTATAACCACCGAAGAGTTTGCCAAAGCCACCAAACTGGATAAGTTGAAAATGCCGGGCCTGGCCGCTTTATTGATGGAACTAATGAAAATAAACCAGGTTAACGACCTGTTTGCCCAGGCACAGCCCAAGCAAGGCCCCGACTTTGTTGATGCCATATTAGAAGGTTGTGGTATTGATGTTGAGTTTGATGAGCGTGAGCTCCGTAACATACCTAAAGACGGAGCCTTTATAGCTATTGCCAATCACCCTTACGGAGGTATTGAGGGTATGGTGTTATTAAAAGTTCTGTGCATGGCCCGCCCCGATTCAAAGCTGATGGCCAACTTCCTGCTTAAAAAAATCCCCAACCTTGCCGACTATTTTATAGCGGTAAACCCTTTTGAAAATGTTGAACATTCGTCAAGTATAAGCGGCCTAAAAAACACCCTTGAGCTGTTAAACCAGGGCACCCCGATAGGTATTTTCCCGGCCGGCGAGGTATCAACCTTTAAGGTAGAACAAAAACAGGTGACCGACCGTATGTGGCACCCGGTTGTAGGTAAGATCATTGCCAAAGCCAAAGTCCCGGTGGTGCCTATTTATTTCCACGGCAATAATGGCCTGTTATTTAACTTTCTCAGCTTGCTGCACCCTACCCTGCGTACGGCAAAATTACCGTCAGAGTTATTTAACAAACATGGGCATACTATTAAGCTGCGCATTGGGAAACCCATTAATGTGACCGATATCCCCGACTATACCAACAGTGCCAAACTGCTTAACTTTTTACGCGCCCGTACCTATGCTTTAGGCACAGGTTTGGAAGAGGAAAAAAAGATCTTCAACCCGCGAAACCTGTTTAAAATTAAACGCGAAGCCGAAGAGGTTTCTCCTGAAATAGATAGCGCCATTCTTGAGAAAGAAATTGAGCCGCTGCGCGAAACCTACAAAGTTTGGACTGAGAAAAACTACGAAGTGTTCATCGTTCCGACGTCAACCATCCCTAATGTGATACGGGAAATAGGCAGACTGCGCGAGATCACTTTCCGCGAGGTTGGCGAAGGCACCAACAAAGCAATCGACCTTGATGAATATGATATTTATTATCATCACCTGTTCATCTGGGATTTTGAAGCCAAACGGATTGTAGGCGCTTACCGCATTGGTTTGGGCGACGAGATATTTTACAGCGTAGGCAAAAAGGGCTTTTACGTAAATGAACTGTTTAAACTTAAAACCCAGTTTATACCTGTGTTACGCCGCAGCCTCGAACTGGGCCGCTCATGGATTCGCAAAGAATATCAAACTAAACCTTTACCGCTATTCCTGTTATGGAAAGGCATTCTTAAATTCCTGATAGATAACCCCAGGTACCGCTACCTGATAGGCCCGGTAAGTATTAGTAACTCCTTTTCTAAATTTTCTAAATCACTTATTGTTGATTATATCAACCGCAACCATTTCGATCATGAAATGGCGCAGTATGTTAAACCACGCAAAAAATTCAAGGTTGATTTTGCCAAAATTGATACCGACCTGCTTATGGCCGGTGAAGACAGTTTTAAAGGTCTCGACAACCTGATATCGGAAGTAGAAACCCGCAATATGAAAGTACCTGTACTGCTCCGTCAATACATTGCCCTTAACGCTAAGATCATCAGCTTCAACATCGACCCTAAATTTGCCGACTGCCTTGACGGTTTCCTGGTACTCGATCTTGAAAAAGTACCGCAGGATATACTGGATAAGCTGGGGAAAAATTTATAATATTCAAAAAACACTGAAAAAGGAAACGCCCTGTCGGCTATCGACAGGGCGTTTCCTTTTCAAAATCAAATAGTTTAATTAGCTTTACATTATTGATATACCGTTCCTGTCATTATGATATTAAACGATTTGACAACTTTAATTTTAGGGGCTCCGTTATTAGGAACGACGTCAAATGAAATGCGGAGTACATGATTAGGCATTTTCTGCCCAACAATAAAATTATCATAAGGTAATAAATCAGCACCGTAGTCACATCCCGGGCAAGTATCTTGTGAACGTATAGCAAAAGCATATCCGTTTTGTGAAGTTGGGTAACCCAAATTCAAATAAGGATTAATTCCGTCATACTCGGTCTTTCCTAGAGGCCAGGGTTCATTGTAAGTTGTAGTGTTGTTAGTATCATAAATATTTTCGTAACTAAGGATTTCCTGTTTAATATTAGCAATCGAAGCACCGGTTGAAGTGCCATTGATAATAGTGGGATTCCAAACTATACTATAAGAATTGATATCAAATTTTGCTCCTGCGATAACGGTTCCCCAATCATAGTCAGATTCTATCAATTTTGCTGTCGGTGCTGCCGACAAAGTCATCAAACCCAAAGGACTTTGATATAATGGAACATAACCGGTTGCCGTAGTCTGATTTTGGCTACCAGGTATAACTAAACTGATGTTGGCCAATTGATAGATATCCGTTGATGTTCCTGTAAATGTATAAGACGTATTGGTGGTTAAGTGAACATATTGTCTTGTGCTATCTGCCGTGGTAGCTCCTCCAAATATACCGTTCGAAACATTCTTTACCGATCCGGATAACCCAGATTTAAGCGCATCGGTTAAAGCCGTTTTAAGTACAGACGCTCCAGCGCTAACCGGGCCCAGTTCAACTAAGCTGCCGAGTTGGAATGCGCCATTAATAACTTTATTAAACATATTGGGCGATGGCGGGGCAGGTTGAGCTATTGTGCCTGTTATACTTCCCTGCGAAGTGCCATTAAGCGTAAGGTTACTCACGTTAATCGAGTTAACCTCCCAACTCATCAAATTTGTATTGGCTGGTTTTGTGCCTACCGCAGGATCATAAGCCATCTCAAATTCAGCCGCATACCAGGTACCCGTAGCTGTGGTTTTAAAGGGCTGGGCTAAGGATGTTGTATTGCTAACAACACTTAAATCAGCAGCGTTTAAAGCAGAATAACTAATTAAATGAGCGACAGCACCTGTTGTTCTTTGCACTAAAGTGTGAGTAACGTTGCTGCTTGGAATTGGAGTTGTAGGGCTTAAATAAAAATAAGCCCTTAAAACGCCACGATACCTATTATATAAAACAAAATACAAAGGTGGATTAAGTTGAGTTGTATTAAAGGTGTTATAAACTAATTGCCAGCCATCTGCAGCTTTAATATCAGTGGCGTAAAGCAATGGAAAAGACTGATTTGAACCACTTGCCCAAGGTTTCAAAATTGAAGTTCCGCTTGGTGTTGGCATGTAATCACCTGTCTCCCAGTTAAAACTATAAGGAGTGATAGCACTCACACCTAAAGCTTTATTTGAAGAATTATTATTTGGATTCTTCAAATCTTCCATCATGTTCTTTTTACAACTATTTAATAAGACAATGGCTGTTAAAATCAAAAAATAAATTGGGTTTAATTGTTTTTTCATACAGATTTGTGAATTTTTGGTTTATTATATAATATAAAAATAAGCACCAAATCATAAACCTATATAAGGAATAGATTATACTATTGTTAATTATTTCTCTAAAGACAAATGAAATCAAAAAACGCATCTTATATCCTACCTAAGCAGCCAAAACAAAACTTATTAAATACTAACTCGCCTCAAAATAAAAACGCCCCCGATAATATCGGAGGCGTTTCAAGTTTAATCTTAACTATTATATGTTGTTTTACGATTACCAGCTGTAACGTACTCCAAATTGCATTTGCCAGCGTGAAGCGAACAAATCAACTGAGTATGGTACTCCTGGATCCTTAAATACATATTTAGGATAAGTTGTAGGAGCATTTTCAAATGAAGGAGTTCCACCTTTTGCAGGTGTTAAACCAACACTTGACGTTGAATTATATGTATTGGCTGAGAAATAATATTGTCCCCATTTCTTATTTAACAGGTTGGTCAAATTGATTACGTCATAAGTAAACGTGATCATTTGTTTGTGTTTGCCACCAAATTTAAAGTCTTGAGTAAAGCGGAAATCCAATTGGTTATTCCAAGGTGTAAACGCGGCATTACGCTCGGTAAAGTTACCGCGGCGAGATGACAAATAAGAGTTTTTGTCAATAAATGCATCAAATGCTGCTGCTTGTTGTGCTGCTGTTTGACCACCTACTATATCAGAGAAGAAATTCACTGTTTCGCCATGCTTAGGGATATAAGCTAAGCTAACTTGCTGGCCAGTTCCATCGATAGCACTTGGATAGAAACCATAAGTATATGGATTACCAGATTGTGCGCTAAAGAAAAACGTAAAATTTGCTGTATATTTTTGAGCCGCATCCCAATCATGTTTGAAATTCAAGTTTGATACGATACGGTGGCGGATATCAAAGTTTGAATTGGCTATACCCGGGTTGTTTGGATTTAAAGCCTGGTTTAATTGCCAGTTTGATTCCATTGAGTTACGGATACCATTGGTAACATCTTTTGAGTGGCCAAAAGTATAAGCAACAGACACGTTCAAAGCACTGGTTGGGCTAAATTGCGTGTTTTTAGCTATCTGTGCGGTTAAGCTGTAACGGTAGCCTTCGCTTGTATTTGATAATAGGTAAGCATTGGTATATGCCGTATTGATCTTACCTTTATTAAGGGCGGTGGCTGTATTATTAAATATGGGCTGTTGTTTTTGTGTATCGTATACGTAATAAGTTACCTGATCAAGCGTGTTTACCTGTTGAAATTTCAAATCATGAATAACTTTAGTATAAATACCTTCGCCCGTAAATTTCCACTGATCATCAGTAGTATAATCAACAGCCAAACTGCTTCTCCAAACTTGTGGCATTTTAAAGTTATTGTCGATCATATCAACTTGCGTTGCACCTGAAGCGGAGGTATTTACAGCAGGTACTTGCTTGTTAACATAATTCAGTTCGCCATTAGCAGCAGTTTGTACTGGGTTGGTACCTGGTGTTTGGCCTGAAATACCAGAACTTGGAGCTTTTACGTCATAAGCTCCATACGTTCTGCCGTTGTTATAAAATGCGTAACCAAACCATGCAAATGGAACACGACCAGTGAAGAAACCACTACCACCACGTAAAACAACGCTTTGATCGCCGTTTAGGTCATAGTTAAATGATACACGTGGGTTCCACTCTATATTACCCAGATAATTCTGTTTAATATCTTTTGGTTTGGTATAAGTATAAGTGTTACCGTAGTTAGGATCAACCGGTGCGTTGGTTGTTTTATCGCTTAACGGTTGTTTGTTAGGCACACCTGCATAGTCGGCTCGTAAAGCTACCGTTAACTTGAAGTTATCTGTTAACTGAATTTCATCCTGTCCATACAAACTCATTAGGTTAACTTTGAATTGAGCAGAAGGATTAGCCAGGATATAATCGCGGGTATTATTGGTGTAATTAAAGTTGGTACGTACTCGGCTGGGGTTATTGGCGATAAAATCTTCAATACTGCTATAAGCTACCCTACCGTTCCATGAGTTTACGAAATTATAGGTGATATTATAAAACTCGTTGTGTGTACCAAAAGTAAAAGTGTGTTTGCCTTTTGTCCAGGTTAGGTTATCAGTGAACTCAGCTGTTTTCTGGTGCATGTCAAAAATAGCGGCCTCACGGTCAGTACCCATGAAAATAGTTGTACCAGGAGTACGGCCTGTGATTTCGATCTGTGGTAAAGACGGATCTGAATTAGGATCGCGGTAGTCATGTACATTTGAATAACCTAATACCAGGCTATTGCTTAGGCTACTGTTGAACCTTGATTTTAACTCAGCAACAGTTGAAGTTGAGTTATTGTGTGAAGTGTAATCGATACCGCTGAAACGGAAGTTTTGTTGATCGCGCTCTAAGTTAGTAGCTTTTGAGCTGATGGTATTGTTACGGATAGTTAACTGGTTGTGGTCATCGATATTCCAATCCAAACGGTTAAAGAATTTGTTTGAGTTAGAGAAAATCGTGGTATTGTTATATGTACCCGGATCCAAACCGCCTGTAAATGATTTAAAAGCGGTAACCAATTTATCACCATCAGCCTGACTTAGTATATTAGACGCCCCGTTGTGGTCAAGGCCTCTGATAACAGGGTCCTGCCGGCGGGCGATTTCCTCATTGGTAAAGAAGAATAATTTATTTTTAATGATAGGGAAACCTAAACGGATACCGGCCTGGTAATCATGAAAATCATTAAGCTTTGAACCATCACCGCCAGAAGCAGCTGCTGCGTTGTTTGGCCCCACCATGAACGAGCCACGGCCATAACCGTAAACCGCTCCGCTGAAGTTATTGGTACCACTACGGGTTACAGCATTGATACTACCCCCTAATACGTTACCGATTTTAATATCATAAGGGGCAACATACACCTGGATGTCCTGGATAGCATCAAGAGAAATAGGACTTGTACGGGTACTGCTGCCTACCTGGCCTGACGCATTGTTCTGACCACCTAATGATGGGCTGAAACCGATCGCGTCGTTATTGATAGCACCGTCAAGTGTTACGTTGTTATAACGGTAGTTGGTACCCTGGAATGAGTTATTGTTACTTTGAGGGGTATTCCTGGTTAAATCCTGCAAGCTGCGGTTAATTGAGGGAGCAGTACGGATCTGGTTTTGACCAATGCGGGTACTTGCACCTGTTTTAGCCGGACCAGCAGATGCTTTTACTTTAACTTCCTGCAGGGTTGTAGTTGCATCCTGCAATACAAAGTTTAAGGTAGCATTACCTAACTGAAGGGTAAGGTCGCTTTTTTCGTCTTTTTTATAACCGATAAAAGTAGCGGTTACCGTGTAAGGGCCACCCGGGTTAATGTTATTAACCGAGAAACGGCCCTCGCCGTTGGTTTGTGCGCCATACCTGGTACCTGTGCTGGTATTAAGTACAGTAATGGTTACACCCGGAAGAGTGGTACCTTTTTGATCTGTAACTTTACCGGTAAGTACCGAGGTGGTGATCTGAGCGTTTGCAACGCCCCCAACCCCAATAATTATTAGTGTTAAAATAATAAAGTAGAGCTTTTTCATTTGTGAATTTTTATTGCACAAAATTGCCCTACCAATGTTAATTCTACATTAACATCAGATTATTATATTAACAACTACTTAATGATTTCTTCTTTACCTGACACAGACGCCCGAAATCCAATAGAAAAATACTGATTATCAATAAAATACCAAATCTAATGCGCCGAAATATTAAGTTTTTATTTATCTACTATCGGAAATAAATTACACAATTATGTTCGTCACAGCTAAAAAATGCCTCTATTATATAGTATTTAAAGGGCAACGGTAATGAGCATTTTAACAAATACTTAATACGTAAATACTAAAATCAACTTTTGATTCTCAATTTATTAAGCAATTGTTTCAGTAAGTAAGCAGGCGCTATAACTAATGATTTGACATCCATATAAGTCTTAGGATTTTTCCCTTCCCTTCGTTCCCCAATCCTCAAAACAGCGATCGACAGAACAAAAATTATCACACAAATGAGATACATTGGCATCCCTCCCGCTTGCTGCCACGCTACAAGCTCCATTATACTGTAACTAAATCCTAATAAAATAAACAGGATGAAGTAAGATATAATTGGCGATAGCTTTAAATAGAAGTAGATGGCAATAGCTATAACAAAGGAAGCCCAGTTAAAATAGCCATTGTAGGCCCCTAAAAAGCCTAAATGAGGAAAAGGAATAGCCCAGATCAATCCAAAGAGACTAAATGCCAAAGTTGGAATACAGACATAGTGTATGATTTTGTTAACCCTATCCTGGTGAGCTTCTTCATATTCCCTGAAATAACGATCAAAAGGGCGTTCATCAATATTTGCAGTAGTTTTAACTGCTGCCTTCTGTTTGGTATTTGCTTTTGCTGCCACGCTGTAAAAATAAAAAACCCCTTCGGTTTTGTGCCGAAAGGGTTTCGTTTAATTTTATAATGATTACTTAGCAAATGCTACCGAACGGGTTTCCCGGATAACGGTAACTTTGATTTGACCAGGATAAGTCATTTCTGTCTGGATCCTGTTTGAAATATCAGCAGCCAAAACTTCTGATTGCGCGTCGCTGATCTTTTCGCTCTCTACCACAACACGTAACTCACGGCCGGCCTGTATAGCAAATGTTTTTTCAACACCAGGGTATGACAATGCCAACTCTTCCAGTTCTTTCAAACGTTTGATGTAGCTTTCAACAACCTCGCGGCGTGCACCAGGACGTGCGCCTGATATAGCATCACAAGCCTGGATTATCGGCGATAACATTGAGGTCATCTCAATTTCATCATGATGGGCACCTATAGCATTGCAAACTTCAGGGTGTTCTTTATATTTTTCAGCCAATTGCATACCCAAAATAGCGTGCGGCAGTTCAGGATTATCATCAGGTACTTTACCAATATCATGCAGCAAGCCCGCACGTTTCGCCATTTTAACGTTCAAGCCAAGTTCGGCAGCCATGGTAGCACAGAAGTTGGCAACCTCACGTGAGTGCTGTAACAGGTTTTGCCCATATGATGACCGGTAACGCATACGGCCAACCATCCGGATCAGTTCGGGGTGTAAACCATGAATACCCAAATCAATTACAGTACGCTCACCTATCTCAACAATTTCTTCTTCTATCTGCTTTTTGGTTTTGGCAACTACCTCTTCAATACGTGCCGGGTGGATACGACCATCAGTAACCAAACGGTGCATAGCCAAACGGGCAATTTCGCGCCTTACCGGGTCAAAACCTGAAAGGATGATAGCCTCGGGGGTATCATCAACAATGATTTCGATACCTGTTGCGGCTTCCAGTGCACGGATATTACGCCCTTCACGGCCAATGATCCGGCCTTTGATCTCGTCGTTTTCAATATTGAAAATAGACACTGTGTTTTCGATAGCGCTTTCGGTAGCAGTACGCTGAATGGTTTGGATAACTATTTTCTTAGCCTCTTTAGTAGCAGTAAGCTTAGCCTCGTCAACAATATCCTTGATCTGGATCATCGCTTTGGTACGGGCTTCCTCGCGCAGGGTATCAACCAATTGGTTTTTGGCATCTTCGGCTGATAGGCCGGCAATGGTTTCCAACTGTTGAATGTGCTGGTTTTTAAGGTGCTCTACCTCGTCTTGCTTTTTAACAACTATTTCAGTTTGCTTTTCAAGATTTTTGCGGGTGTTATCAAGTTCGCTCTCCTTACGGTTAACATTTTCCAGGCGCTGATTTAATGATTGCTCTTTTTGCTTAACACTATTCTCGCGCTGATTTACCGCATTGTTTTTATTATTTACTTCCTGCTCATGCTCAGCTTTCATTTGTAAAAACTTCTCTTTAGCTTCAAGCAATTTGTTTTTCTTCAGGATCTCGGCATTATTTTCAGCGTCTTTTAAGATCTTTTTCACTTTATTCTGAGCCGATGTTTCCTGGTCTTTAAAAAGCTTTAATAATAGGAAGCGACCTATGAGCACGCCAATGATGGCGCCTGCCAGCAGGCCGATGATGACGTATAGTAATATGTCCATTTTAGGTTTGGTGGTGTTATATATGTATGTAAATAAAAAAACCGCAACTAATTTTTAAGTATCATGTATTTAAAACCTCATTCCGGATATTGGGGACCATGGGTTGGTTAACGTTAATCGCAACTAACGCATGCCTCTTGATCCGCTTAATATTGAAGCGTTAAGTTTTTAATAGTGAAACCTAAAATTTAACTGCGGTTAAATCTTAATTTGCTCTTGTATATTTATGTAAAGAACGTTTATTACTTCGAAAAAAATTCGGTCAACAAATGATCTAAATGATAAACTTTTTCAGTCACCTCTGTATCCTCAACGGTAACTTTCTTTTCTGCCTTCAATGATGATGTTGCGTAATGCAGCACACACATTGAAAGTAAATCCTGCTTATCCCTAACCGCATAATTTTCCTGATACTCTTTTATCCGGTCGTTGATCAGCTTCGCCGCCCTGCGTATTATTTCTTCTTCCTCCATGTTAACCTTTAAGGGGTAAACACGGTCAGCAATATTTATTTTTATTGAGATTTCTCCCATTTGAGCTTTTCACTTTTTGTACTATTTTTTCAATAATACAATACACTTATCTATTTCCTGCACAAAGTCGTTAATTTTTTGCTTAATGTCAACACTTTTTTCATTTGTTTCAGAAAAAGACTTGGCAACTTTAACAACTTTTAATTTTTCTTCCAGTTCTTTTGTCTTGGCCTTACTGGCGTTCAGAGCTACCGTAAGTGCCTCACTTTCCAGTTTTAAAAGGTCATTTTCCTCCTGCAAAGCAGCGCACAGTTCAATCAGGCGCTCGGTTTTATCTACAATTTTATTTAACTGCTCTGCTAATGAGGCCATGTTTTTGGTTAATGGTTGATTAAGTTGATTGAGTGAATGGTTTATCAGAAAACAAATTTATCCAACCACTCACCCAATCAACCATTCACTATTATTTTCTTATCTCCGCTCCGGCTTCTTTTCCTAAATTATAAATTAATTTCTGCATAATAGAATCAATTGCCTTATCTGTTAACGTTTTTTCCAGATCCTGAATGATAAAACTCAAAGCATATGATTTTTTTCCTGCAGGCAGCTTATCACCCTGGTAAACATCAAACACATCAACTTCCTTTAGCAATTTACGCTCGGTACGCTGGGCAATTTGCTTTAACTGGCCAAATGATATGCTTTGGTCTATTAACATAGAAAGATCGCGTCTTACTGCCGGGAATTTTGAAACCTCCTGGTAAACGATTTTATTTTTACGTATAGCTGCCAGCACAAGGTCGAAATCAAAATCAGCATAAAATACCTCTTTATCAACATCCGCCTTTTTTAAAGAACCTGCAGCTACCGACCCGAATTTCACCAATTGCTTACCATTCAACATGTATTGAATGCCAAATGACATTTTTTTACACGTTGCATCCTCAACTGTAAAGTTGCTGATGCTCAGGCGCTGCAAAACACCATCAACCACAGCCTTAATGTTGTAGAATGATACTGGTTTTGATTTTTGGTTCCATTGTTCGGCAGTGTTAGCCCCGGTGATAAAAACACTGAAACGTTGTGTTTCGATGTACTTATCATCTTTAAGACTGTACACCTTTCCAAACTCATAAAATTTCAAATCGGCACTACGGCGGTTCTGATTATAGGCTATAGCTTCCAAACCAGAGTACAGCAACGTTTGGCGCATCACGTCAAGATCGCTGCTCAAGGGGTTTAGGATCTTAACAGCAGTATCCAAACTATCCGAGTAGGCAGATTTTGTAAGTGAGTTGGCCAGGATCTCGTTAAAACCATTTGCACTCAGCAAATCTGACAACTGGTTTTGAACGGTATCTTTCTCAGGCCGGATAGAGTTATTTAACGATGCCCTGATCTGTGTAGGGATCTCGATGTTGTTATAACCATAGATCCTTAGGATCTCTTCAACCACATCCACATCGCGGGTAACATCCACACGATATGGCGGCACTTGTAATGATAATGAATCCGCAGTTTCATTCACTATCTTAATATCAAGCGCCGTGATAATACCTTTGATCTCGTCATTGCCAATCTTCTTACCAATCAGTTTATCAATGGTATTATAAGTGATCTCTACAGCGAACGGAGCAACAGGAGCAGGATAATGATCAGAAATCTCTGACGACACCTCGCCACCCGCCACCTGCTGAATCAACAATGCAGCGCGTTTCAATGCAAAAACGGTCATGTCCGGATCGGTACCACGCTCAAACCTGAATGAAGCATCTGTTTTTAAACCATGTCTTTTTGAAGTTTTACGAACAGATACCGGGTTGAAGTAAGCGCTCTCCAGGAAAATATTTTTAGTTGATTCCTTAACGCCTGATTTTGCACCGCCGAATACACCTGCTATACACATAGGCTCTTCAGCATTACCGATCATCAGATCATCGGCAGATAGTTTCCTGTCAACATCATCCAAAGTTTTAAATACAGTACCTTCGGCATAATTTTTTACCAGCACTTTATCGCCGATTATTTCATCTGCATCAAAAGCATGTAAGGGCTGACCAAGCTCATGCAGGACATAGTTGGTAACATCCACAATGTTATTGATAGCACGCACGCCGATAACAGCCAAACGCTCCTTTAACCATTGCGGCGATTCCTTAACCTCAACACCGCTGATGGTTAAGCCCGAGTAACGCGGCGATGCCTGCTCATTCTCTACAATAACCTCAATCACACGACTGGTATTATCAACTTTAAATGCACCTACATCGGGTTTATTGATGCCAATTTTCAGGAAAGCGGCAATATCCCTTGCAGTACCCAAATGCGAGGCCGCATCGGCACGGTTAGGGGTTAAGCCTATCTCGTACATGTAATCGTCGTTCAGCTTAAAGTATTCTTTAGCAGGAGTACCTATAGGAGCATCATCCGGCAATACCATAATACCAGCATGGCTGGATCCTAAACCTATCTCATCCTCAGCACAAATCATCCCGTAAGATTCTTCGCTCCTGATCTTTGATTTTTTGATAGCAAAAGGCTCGCCGCCGGTTGGGTAAACAGTAGTGCCTACTACAGCAACCACCACTTTTTGCCCGGCAGCTACGTTAGCAGCGCCGCAAACAATCTGCAGGTCTTCCGCACCACCAACATCAACTTTGGTAACGTGCAGGTGATCAGAATTGGCGTGGTCAGTACATTCCTTTACATAGCCAATCACCAGGCCTTCCAGTCCGCCAGGAACAGCCTGTACCTTTTCCAGGCTTTCAACTTCCAAACCGGTACCGGTAAGGATGATGGAAATTTCCTGGGGCGTTTTATCAGTATCAATAAATTCTTTAAGCCAGTTATAAGATATTTTCATTATTCCGAAATGATAATCGGCAAAGATACGATTTAGGCTGAAAGGTTAAAGGCGAAAGGTAAAAGGTATTTTATTTGAAAATTAATCCAATTTGAAGATTTGAAAATGTTAGGTCAATTTCAAATCGCCTCATTTTCAAATCTTCAAATCAAAACTACATCAACCCTTCATCGGCCAAACTTAAGTAGCCGGCATCGGTAATTATTAAATGATCAAACACACCCATGTCCAGCATCCGGCCGGCAGCGCTTATTTTTTTGGTGAGCTGGATATCTTCGTTACTGGGTTTCAGGTTACCCGATGGGTGGTTATGCACCAGTATGAGCCCGCTGGCCTGGTATTGCAGGGCCGAGTAAAAAATGATCTTTGGGTCGCATACCGTAGCCGACAAACCTCCTTTACTGATCAGCTCCTTCCCTAATACTTTGTTGGAACGGCCTAATAGTATGATCCAGAATTCCTCGTGGTTCAGGTCCATCAAATGGCGTCGCATAATATTGTACCCATCCCTGCTTGACGTGATCACCTCAATGGCACCCGATTCAAATTCATTACGGCGGCGACCGATCTCCAGCGCGGCAATAATAGATATAGCTTTAGCTTCTCCTATCCCTTTAAACTTGGATAGTTCGGCTATGGAAGCCTTACCAAGCTTGTTCAGGTCGTTATCATAATGGCGCAGGATGCGTTTACTCAGTTCAACCGCGGTTTCTGTGCGGCTGCCCGAGCCGATAAGGATGGCGATCAGTTCGGCGTCGGTAAGGGCGCGACGCCCTTGTCCGCTAAGTTTTTCACGCGGGCGGTCTTCCTCAGCCCATGATTTAATACTGATCTTGCTTTCGTAGTTTTCCACTGCATTAAAGTATGAAAAAGCGCCAAACAAAAAAAGGGATAGCATTGGTACACTATCCCCTTTGGTATATTTTAATAGCTAAGATTAGCTTAAGCCGTTAACAAATTTAGTAAGCTTTGATTTATTGTTCGAAGCTTTGTTTTTGTGAATAACGTTCTTTTTAGCCAAACGGTCAAGCATTGAAATCACTTTACCCAACAGTGCAGAAGCATCAGCTTTGGTAGTAGTGTTTCTTAATTTCTTAATAGCGTTCCTGGTTGTTTTAGCCTGGTACCTGTTGCGCAGACGCTTCGCAGCGTTTGACCTGATTCTTTTTAATGATGATTTATGATTTGCCATCTCGTATAGCTTGTTATTCTTTTCTACTTATTTTAAGGACTGCAAATATAGAGCGATTAAATTTAATATGCAAGTGGTTTTTTGATTTATATTTAAGGGGGATTAGATTGATAATGTGAATGATTACCGGAACCCTTATGGCATGCAGACCTGTCAAATTAACAAGCTGTTAACCCCGCATTCACGAAGTGTTCATACAACACAATGATTTTTGCAGCGTTATTATTAATTAAAACTATTGTGTTTATGGTTACCAACAGCACCACCAGGTTCAGCAACCGGGTTGAAGATTATGTAAAATACCGTCCCGGCTATCCCGACGAAATTGTTAAGTTTTTACATGACACTTATGGCTTAACACAAGACAAGCTAATTGCTGATATTGGCGCCGGTACAGGAATCTCTACCGAGCTGTTCCTAAAAAAGGGTTACCGGGTTATTGCTGTTGAACCAAATTTGGAGATGCGTGAAAAAGCGATCGAACTGCTCGGCTCATATAACGGTTTTATCCCTCAAAACGGCACTGCAGAAAATACAGGCATCGAGAGTAATAGCATTAATGCCATTATAGCCGGACAGGCTTTTCATTGGTTTGATGCCTTAAAAACCCATGCCGAATTTAAAAGAATCCTAAAACCGGATGGCATTGTTACCCTCATCTGGAATGAAAGAAAAACAACATCGGCTTTTGAACAGGAATACGATAAACTCATCGTAAAACATGCCCGCGATTACGTAAAGGTTGATCACCGCAACATCGATACCGAACATATCGCTGCTTTCTTTGAGCCGAAACCCGCTCACCTGGAAATATTCGCCAACAAACAGATATTTGATTTTGAAGGATTAAAAGGCAGGCTGCTGTCATCATCATACATGCCTGCACGTGGAGATGAGGGGTACGAGCCAATGATCAACGATTTGCATGCACTTTTTGATAAATTTCAGCAGGATGGCGTTATCGTTATTAATTACGATACGAAGGTTTATTCGGGGAAACTGTAAGATCAACAAGCTAAGCAGCCAATTAAGGGAGAAGTATAATTTAAAACTCCCCCTTTAATTGCATCTTTGCCTCATGAACCGCCGCATAATTTTAAGCATAACTGGTACCTGTTTAATCATGTTATGCTCATCATGGGGATTCTT
The DNA here is from genome assembly GCF_050433785.1 of Mucilaginibacter sp. 3215. Classification (NCBI taxonomy): domain Bacteria; kingdom Pseudomonadati; phylum Bacteroidota; class Sphingobacteriia; order Sphingobacteriales; family Sphingobacteriaceae; genus Mucilaginibacter; species Mucilaginibacter sp. 3215. The sequence goes on along the minus strand of NZ_JBNPWO010000004.1, from coordinate 338,341 downwards.
TGCACATTATCGTATTAACCGGCTGGCAGTTTTCACCCTACCTAAGGCCATGTCTGCTTTTTACAAGTCCAATATCGATTATATAACCGAACATGCCGTGAGTGCCGACAAACGCCGCTACGTTGATTCATCCGAAGCGCCACGCCATTTCTTTGATGCCGATCGCTATGGCAAAAAGCCCTTTGAGGCTATGCCAAAAAAATGGAAGGATGCCGTTGCCAAATACTCAAAAGATACCATCATTAAATACGGCACCGTTCCCTGGACCATTCAGTACCAGTATTACAGGCTGGTACGGGCTTTCAAAGCCCATGATACCACGGCTATCCTCAATGCATCTGCGTATTTAGGGCATTACATTGCCGATGCGCATGTACCGCTGCACCTAATCCAAAACTACAACGGCCAGCTTACGGGGCAAACCGGCATCCATGCCCTTTGGGAAAGCCGCCTGCCCGAGTTATTTGCCGATCATTATAATTATTACGTTGGCAAGGCCCGGTATATTGAAAACCCGTTGAATGAAGCATTCCGTATATGCAAGGCTACTTACAAAAGCGTTGATACAGTTTTACGTTTTGAGCGCATCCTGAACAAAACCTACCCCCAGAATAAAAAGTACGGGTTGGTACAGCATGGCAAAAAGCAAATTACCGATTACTCCGCCGCCTATAGCCTGGCTTATCACAAAATGCTGAAGGGAATGGTGGCAAGGCAAATGCGGGCGTCTATTCTTTCCGTGGGCAGTTTCTGGTATTCGGCCTGGGTTGATGCAGGGCAGCCTGACCTGAACAAGCTTGTAGCACAGCCTTTAAGCATCGAACAAAAAGTTCAGCTTCAACAAGAGGAAGCACTTTACCGATCTGGCAAAGTACTGGCAACTAATTATTAATGACGTAAAACCCGAAATCAAAACGGGTAGTAGCAACATTGTTTCTCCATTGCGTTTTCTGCAACTTAGTGTTAATCACCCACATTAAATTATTGCGCTATGAAAAGACTAACGGTACTACTGCTTGTGCTTATCTGTAGAATTGGTTTCGCCCAAAATTGCAGTCAGTTTGTAAACAACGTTAACGGCAAAAAGCTCACTTACATAAACCAGGATGCAAAGGGCAAACAACAGATGACCGCCGTTTATACTACCACCAAAAAAGATGCTACAACCGTTGCTGTGCATGCGGAAATAAATGACAAAAATGGCAAACCTATAGGCAACGGCGATTCTGAAATGATATGCGACGGCAATACCATTAAGGTAGATATGAAATCGTTTGTGCCGGCTGCAAATATGAAAGGTAACATGCAGGTAAGCGGCGAAGCTAAATACCTCACCTACCCTACCGATATGCATGCCGGGCAAACTTTAGATGATGGTTCGGTAACTATTGAAATGGGCAACAACGGCGCGCAAATGGCTAACCTGCAAATGGATATCAAAAACCGCAAGGTTGAACAAGCAGAGACGATAAGCACCAATGCCGGCAGTTTCGATTGTTTAAAAATAAGCTATGACGCCACTACTAAAATGAAAATGATGGGTATAGGTATTCCTTTCAACTTCCATGTAACAGAATGGTACAGCCCAAAACTTGGCCGCTTTGTTAAATCTGAAACTTATAAAGGCGAAAAACTGATGGGAACTATGACCCTTGATGCCATCAATTAACAGCATCAAGGATAATTATTTTATGATTAAGCCGGATTTTTAGCTCCACGGCCTTTTATAGCGGCAAAAATGGGCGGCAATATCGAAATGAGAATAATGATCACCCCTACCAGCGAAAAGTTTTTAGCTATCACCGGTACCTGCCCTAATTTGTAACCTGCAAACAGGAACACGATGATCCATGATGCACCGCCGATGATGTTATAAAGGCTATACTTTAAAAAAGGCATCTTACCCACTCCTGCTACAAAAGGTGCTATGGTGCGGATAATAGGCATAAACCTACTGAAGATAACCGCTTTACCACCATGTTTATCAAAAAAGGCCTGTGTTTTAAGATAGTATTCCAGTTTCAGGATTTTGTTTTCTTCTTTAAATACCTTAACGCCGAGGTAATTGCCAACAAAATAATTTACTGTATTACCAATAAAAGCCGCCGCAATTAAAATGAGTCCTAATACCCAGATATCTAAACCAGAATTACCGCCCGCAATAAGGGCACCTGCAGCAAAAAGCAGTGAATCGCCGGGCAGAATAGGAAAGATAACTAAACCAGTTTCGGCAAATATGATCAGGAAAAGGATAAGGTATGTCCATCCCTGGTAGGTGCTGGTTATTTGTACAAGGTGCTTATCAATATGCAGTACAAAGTCGATAATACTTTTTATTACTTCCACAGGCTAAATTTTTGCCCAAAAATATAAATATTAAACAAAACGGCACTATTGAAGTGTCTTACTAAGCAGATTGTTAGTAAGTACCCCCGCGCCAAAGGCCAATGAGTCTGCGCTGCCAACAATACCTTTGGTATAAATGGTGTAGGCGCGGCCGTCCTGTATAGTTACATTTTGCAGAGTTGTTTCAATTGTCGTGGGCGTTCGGGTAGTGGTAATGGTAAAGTTATAATTACCGGCAGTGAGTTCAACATATTTAGATACCTTGTTAAAGGTAGTACCTCTCACAACAAGGGAGTCATTAGCCCGCAGATCCAGGGCAGATGTATTAGGTGAAGTATGCACAAATCTCACTTTTCCTTTCCCTATGGTTGGCAAACCGGTACTATCAGATAGTATAAATGAACTGACAAACGAACTATCCTTTCTGAAGCCGGTTATAAACATCGTGTATTTCCTGTTGGCTTTAAGCGTAGTATCAAACTGCAGCAAAATAACCGGCGCCGCGGTAGCTGTACGTAACTGTAACGGCGGTTCAAGCGTTGAAAGGTAAAAATATCCCGAACTGTTTGGATAAGTATAGGTGGTGGTATTATACCTGACAAAATGCTGATAAAGGTATAGCGGCTGGATATCCGGACTTAAATTAACGATTTGGAACTGGGTATTGAGGCCTACTGATGATGCATTGCCCCCCTTACCGCACGAAGAAACAGCACAGATGAAAAGTCCGCATAGCACAACTATAAAAAACGAAACCAGTACCTTGCTTTTATTTTTATTAGCCATTAATGTAATTATTGATTGATGAACAGGCCGGTTGCCAGGCCTGTGCTTTTATTACCAAAACCGTAGTAGGTATACACCTTTCCTCCTACAAGCTGCACTGTATCCCTTACTATAGTGCCCGAAAACGCCGCTGAATGCAGCGCCATGTTGTGTTCTCCGGGCGTTACTAAATAAAACGTCGAGGTACCTTTAAAAGCAAGGTCCTTTACCTTTTCGGTATCTAAGGCAGCAGTTGTACCTTCAAAATGCACGCTTATATTCCCCGCATCCGGCGAAGCATTTACAAACCTGATTTTAGCAGATGGCACCTTATTTGTATCTGCAGCTATGATGTCGGTAGTTTTAAAAACCTGATCTGTTGAATTGCCGGCTATATAAAATGAATACACCGAATCCTTACTTAAGGTTAGGGGTAGGCTAAACAGCGGATTGGGATTATTAGGCCCATCCAACTTAACCGAATAGTTTTGTGTACCCGCTTTAACAGTAATATATCCAAGCGTACCTCCCGGATAAAAAGTTGTTGTATTGTTTACCCTTGTGCCATTAAGATAAACGTTAACATTGTTGAAAGTAGCATTAATAACATTTAACGATGATGTTGACGAATCAACCACATCGGGTTTATCGTTGTTTTTTTTGCACGTTGCAAAGCAACCTGCCGCGGCTATCAACAATAAAACTTTAACCTTTATATTCATATACAATTATAAGCTATAACTGCTTACTGTAATTTTTGGTATTGGGTGTTGAACAAAAAAAGTCCGGTTTTATGTTACCGGACTTAGTTTTGGATTTATAATTTAAGTTTACACTTAAGCATAGCTATTGAGCATCACCGGCATAACCAGCATCAGCACATCTTCATTCTCATCCCCTCCCTGCGGCAGTAATAAACCGGCACGGTTTGGAGTCGACATTTCCAAAGATACTTCTTCGCAACTTAAATTCTTCAACATTTCTATTAAAAATCTTGCATTGAAGCCAATTTCCATGTCCTCGCCCTCATATTGGCAGCTTAAACGCTCGTGGGCCTCGTTAGCAAAGTCAATATCTTCTGATGAAATATTTAACTCGCTGCCATTTATTTTAAGCCTTACCTGATGGGTAGTTTTGTTAGCGTAGATGGCTACGCGGTTTAATGAACCCAGGAAAGTAAGCCTGTCGATATTTAATTTATTAGGATTATTTTGAGGGATAACCGCCTCGTAATCAGGGTAACGCTCGTCAATTAAACGACACACCAGGTTAATATTGCCAAACTTGAAGAAAGCACTGGTGGAATTATACTCAACAGATACATTTACATCATCGCTTGGTAATGATGATTTAAGCAGGGTTAAAGCTTTTTTAGGCAGTATGAACGATGTAGTACTTGCAGCCTTTGCATCTTTACGGCGGTAACGAACCAGCTTGTGCGCATCGGTAGCAACAAATGTAAGTGCCGACGTTGTAAGCTGACAGTAAACACCTGTCATAGCCGGGCGCAATTCGTCATTACTTACCGCGAAAATGGTTTTGTTGATAGCTTCGGCTAAAACAGAAGCAGGCAGGTTTACTGATGAAGCGTTTTCAACAACAGGGATCTTTGGAAAATCCTCGCCGTTTTCGCCGCTCAGTTTGTATTTACCATCGCCGGCATTAATTTCAATGGCGAAGGTTTTATCATCAACCGAAAAAGCTACAGGCTGCTCGGGTAATGACTTCAGGGTCTCTAACAATATACGCGACGGGATAGCAATCCTGCCGTTCTCTTTAGCCTCAACTGGCAAAGAGGTGGTCATGCTGGTTTGCAGGTCGGTAGCAGAAATGGTCAAGTTCCCATCCTTTATCTCGAACAAAAAGTTTTCCAGTATCGGCAGCACAGTACTGCTGCTTAACGCACCACTTACCGATTGCAGTTGTTTGAGTAATGTTGAGGTAGAAACAATAAATCTCATATGGTTGTAATTAATCTATCAAAAATAGAAAATTTAACGGGCATACTTTTGTCTGCGTAAATAATGTTGAAAAATAGCACATATTAACACTAAAACCAGCGGTGCAAGGGTATTAACCAGCTGCCAGTACAGTTTTTCGTTTATAGCAATTCTAATATTGAATTTATCATACTGGAAAAGTACCCTCTCTCCCCTTATTTTCGCCCTATCCAGCAAGCGGATCTTAATTTCCTTGGTACGCAGGGCTATCAGTCCCGAATCGTCAGTCATGTAATCGGCTATGTTAAGGAGCAGGTTTTTATTGCCGTAAGTTTGGTGCGTATAATGATCGTAACCTAAAGGGTAAGGCGAGCCATCGCTTCCTACCTGGTTCTTTAAAACATCACCATCGCTTATCACTATCATTTTGGTGGGTACGCTTTGCTGCTGTATGGCAACCTGTTCTTTAAGGCCTTCGGGGAGCGGGCGATTTTGCCAGTCGCTTACAAAACTACCTTCCAATAACAGGCCGGTTATTTTGGGTGTGCTTTGAAACTCTTTAGGATTTGGTTCCTGCTCCAAAGCCTGCAATGATAATATGTGCGGGGCGGTTAGCTTTTTATTATAAGGCGATGAGGTTAGCAGCACCGTTTTGTTTACGTTTTTGGTATTGAGGATATCGATAGTACTTGCAAACTCGCTGCTGATACCATCCAAATTTTTCACCACCGGGTGTTTGCTTAGCGGGATAAATACCGGGTAATACAGCCATGGCAGCATCTGGATCTGCGCCTGCCCGCCAACATTGCCAGTACTGATGGGAATTTGCGAGCAGTTCATATCAGCAATCAGATCATAATTGATACGGATCCCATAACGGAAAAGCTGATCATCGAGGTTAAGCTGTTTGGGGAATGCCAGCTGCTCGCCACCATGCCCGCGAAGGCTATCCAGTTCGGCGCTAACCTGGTCAATAGTCCACAATACCCGGCCTCCGTGCATAATGTATTGATCAAGCTTGAATTTCTCTACCTCGCTGAATTTCTGATCGGGCTTGGCTATCACCAGCAATTTGATCTTTTGCAGATCGGCAAAGGAAATGGCATTCAAATCAACCCGGCCTACCTGGAAACCATCGGCAAGGGTTTTCATGGCATCGTTCAGCTGCAGATCGGTTAGTTCATGATGGCCTTCGGTAAAGCCGATTTGCGGCCTGCCCCCGTTAACCGCTTTTTTTATGGCCGATGAAAAGGCATATTCCAGGTTTTGGATAGAGTTGTTCAGCACTTCATCGGGCGAGAGGCCTATCCTGCTTAGCAATAACTTTACGGGAATATCCTTCCCATCTGCCGATACCAGCGCCGACGGAAAGATGAGCTTTTGCGTTACACCGTTATCTGTTTTAACGCTCAGGTTGGTTGGTTCAACACCTTCGGCAGCCATGTTTTGGATCACCTCGTTTTGCTGATCGTTGTTTAAACCCTTCAATGGGTCACGAAACTCAAACTGGATCTTACCATGGCTATAAGCCTGCAGGTCGCTCAGCATATCCCGGGTAGCGCTTTGCATGCGTTTAAAGCCTCCGGGCAGATTATCACCCTGTAAATAAACTACCACCTTTACCCGCTTTGGCAGCTTATCCATAATTTGCCTGCTGATGGGCGATATGGTATAGCGTTTTTCGGCAGTAAAATCAAAACGGGTAAAAGTAAATGAAGATAGTATCCCCAGAAAAAACAAAACGCCTAACACAATGATCATCCCGGTACCACCTAAACCTTTTTGTCGTTGCTTTGCCAGCACAAACAAGGTAAGCCATATAAAAATACCGGTGGTGATGATGAAATAAACCAGATCCCGGGTATCCAGCACACCACGGCTTACCGAATCATAGTGCTGGGTGATACCTAAATTCTGCAAGCCCAGATCCTGCAATGAGAGCAACTGACTGATTGAATCAAAGCCGCTGTAAAAAAAGAAACACAGAAAAACGGATATCGTAAAGGCGATGATCTGGTTTTTCGTGATAGATGAGGTAAACAAACCTATCCCCACAAATACAGCACCTAATAAAAACAAACCGATGTATGAGCCTATCACTGCCCCAGTGTCAATATTGCCCTGCGGCATCCCTAATGCCCTTACCGAATAGTAATAAACCAGCGTAGGTAGTAAAGCAAAAAGTACTATTAATAAACAAGCCAAGTATTTGCCCAGCACTATTTCCCAATCTTTTAAAGGGCGGGTAAACAGCAGTTCAAAAGTGCCTTCCTTACGTTCTTCGGCAAGAGAACGCATAGTAATAGCCGGGATCAGGAACATGAACAGGTAAGGCGCAGTGCTGAACAAGCTTTCGAGCCCGGCATACCCGTACTCCAGTATACTTGAATCAGGGAATACCCACAAAAACAGGCCAAGCACCAGTAAAAATACACCGATGGTAACATAGGCCACCAGCGAACTGAGGTAGGATACTATTTCTTTTTTAAGGATGCTCAGCACGTTATATTATATTGTATTAAGCGCCGAAATTACAACAATAATGCGCCAAAGCAAAGTGTGCTCGGATATCGGATTTGGGAATTTCGATTTCGGATTTATTTCTCCTGCGGGTTTAAGCGTCCTCCGCTTGAACCTTAAATAAGGCAAGCGTCCACACCCACGTTAAACCGGAAACCGTGGACGCTCCTTTTAAAGCGTAGTTCAAGCGAGGGCCGCTTGAACTTGCGGGGAAGTAATCTCAGGCTTTTATAGAGCAACACCACTGCAACCGCCACTAAATATCTGCTACTAAACCGTCTGTCCATCTGTTTCCAGGAACCAACTATCTGCGGCCAAAAGCCGGACAACTACAAAATCTTAAAACCTGTACTTATAAGCCACATTTAATACCAGCTGATTAATAGCATGATCATAATCGGTATTCTTGTACCCCCTTTCAAATTGCAAACCAAAATCGAGCCCGTGATGAGGGCCAATAGGCACAACAGCTCCTGCCCCTCCTGCGTAAATAAATGAGGTACGTGCTCTACTATTGATGCTGAAAGCGCTGCCTGTTTCGGCATTTACATAAAAGTATTTTGTAAAGTAATATTTCAAGCCTGCGGTTAGCGGCAGGTAAGCATACAGATCATGATAGTGGTTATCGTAGAAAACGTTTGACGAGTTGCTTGAAAATAAATACTGCGGGGTTGATGCGGTAAAAACAAAGCCGGTGCCGACTGTAAAATGCAGGGTTTCGGTGATCGGCTTTTCCAGCTTCAGGTTAACGCTAAAGCCGGCATCTACATTAAAGTCGGTACCGTTATCATTGCGGTAATTCATGTTAAGCGGAGCTATTATTCCAGACCCTGCGCTTAACGATGTTTGTTCGCCACGCTGCGCTTTGGCTGCAAATGAAAATACAATGAATGATAAAATTAAGATGATGCGGATAGGTTTATGAGTCATGTTATATAAGATTGCAGGTGCTATTTAACGAAAATACGCCCTTCTGCAATATATCGGCTAAAATAAAATATTTACCTGCCAAACCTATACGCAAACCTGATGGCTGTTTGCTGAAGGGTATGGGCCGACCAGCTTTCATACCTTAACCCCAACTCGAAGTTACGGGCATCTGTACCTGTGGGGATCATAATGGCCGGGCCAAGGGAAAAGGCAAACAGCTTACGCTTGTCATAATTAAGCTCGATAGCACTGCCTGCTTCTGCTTCCAGAAATATACCAGAGCCAACGTTATACCTTACCCCGGCTTTTAAGGGTACAAAAATGTCACCACCCGAATGCCCATTGTTAAACGGAGAATCCTTACGAAAAAAACTGCTGAATCCCGCGGTGAACGTAAAGCTTACCGGGCTTGCCACCGGCTGCTCTAACTTAAGCGATGCACCAACACCTACATTGTATAAACTACGCGATGGAATACCTAATTCAACCCCGGCACTAAAAGCGGTAGAAGGTTTCGGTACATCCTGGGCATAGGTTTTAAAAGCAGGGAGGATGAGGAGCAGCAATAACAGTTTTTTCATAACGGGCCGAAAATACAATATTACCCGACTAATAATTATGAAGAAAATATAAAAGGCCCGGAAACGTTTCCCGGACCTTTATTTTAAAGGTTGATGTTGTTTAATTAAAATCTAAATGCTACGCGCAATGCAACCTGACTCGTAGTACCGTTTTTTGACCAAGCCTCGTAACGTACACCGGCTTCTAATCCGCCTGCAAAGCTATAGCCTACACCAGGTGAGTAAGCAAACGCGGTGCCGGCGCCACTTTCAGTACCGAATACCGCACCCAACTGGCCTTCGGCAAAAAAGGCATCGTCAAAGTAATATTTAACACCTGCTTTAACCGGGATAAAACCCGCTCCCGATTTACCAAAAAAATCTTTGATCTCTTTTTTATACAGGAAACGTGTATAACCTGCCGAACCTGTTAAAAATAACTGATCGGCGATTGGATGATCATACTTCAATGAACCGCCGATAGCGAAGTTTGAAACTTTGTGGGCGTCACCAACCGGCAAGCCGGCTTCAACACCAATACTGAATTTTCCGCCGTCTGAATTTGCTGATTGGGCATGGGCCGCGATAGCGGTAAAGCCTAAAAAGGCTAAGGATAATAATAGTTTTTTCATAACAATAATGTAATAAAGTTTGGCATGACGGGGTACCTCCGCTTTGCCGGTTCGCCTATATAGATGTTACAAACCAGCACTTCGTTACAAAAAATGTTAAAAAAATATTAAATGGGTAATAGTTATCGATAATAATTACTCCACTACATCCTTGCGGATACGGAGCGATGATTTTTAATTATTGGTAAGGCTGATAAACACCTCCTCAAGTGATTTATCACCATTGTTTTTCCTGAGCTGCTGAAGGGAATCGTTGGCCACAATGGTGCCTTTATTAATAATGATGACCTGGCTGCAAACTGCTTCAACCTCCTGCATAATATGGGTTGACAGTACAATGGTTTTTGTTTTGCCAAGGTCGAGGATCAACTGGCGGATACCTATTAACTGGTTTGGGTCGAGGCCGGAAGTTGGCTCATCCAGTATCAGTACTTCCGGGTCATGCAGCATGGCCTGTGCCAGCCCTACCCTTTGACGATAGCCTTTGGATAGCTGCCCTATCTTTTTATGCTGCTCGGGGCCGAGGCCTGTTTGTTCAATAATATCGGCAATACGTTTGGCAGGCTCATGAATTTTATGGATGCCGGCAACAAAGCCCAACGACTCCTTCACATACATATCCGTATACAGCGGGTTGCTTTCGGGCAGGTAGCCGATGCGGCGCTTAACCTCAAGCGGCTGTTTGGCTACATCAAACCCACATACCGATGCCGTACCCGATGTTTGCGGAATAAAGCCGGTAAGGATTTTCATGGTTGTTGATTTACCTGCGCCATTAGGGCCTAAAAAGCCCAGTACACCGGGCTGGGCAGTAAAGCTAATGCCATCAACAGCTTTTTGTACGCCGTAAACCTTTGTTAATGCCTCGACACTGATACTCATGGCTGTAAAAATATGCTTTAGATATGAGATTTGAGACGGGAGATTTGAGATTCATGCAAAGCGGAGAGTTAGTTCTGGGGTGTCCGTCCGTCCCGGTATGCCCACCTCGCTCTATGGATAAAGACACCATTTCCTGTTCATGGTTGCTAACTATCGCAACACCGTTACTTCCCCATTCAGTTTTCCGCTGCTGCTCTTAGTATCAATTACATAGTAGTAGGCTCCGGCGGGTACCGTTTTGCCATTACTGGTACCATCCCAGGGCTGTTGATAACCTACCGAGCGGTACATTATGGCGCCATACCGGTTATAAATATTCACCGTGCAATTAGTGTACGACAATAACCCGGGGATAAACCAGGTATCATTATATCCATCGGCATTGGGTGTAAATGTATTAGGTACTATAATTTTTTCAGGAACTGTTACAGCAACCGTAATAACATTTGAATTTACGACAGGGTTAATTATGCATGTCCCTCCCGAAGCCATAGTACAACTAACCACATCACCATCTGCTAAAGTATTGCTGGTAAATGTGGCGCTGTTGCTGCCAACGGTTTGCCCATTAACATACCATTGATAAACAGGATTATCCTGCACATTAGACGGTTGCGCTTTGAAAGTAACCGCAGTGCCTGCAGTTATGGTTCCACTAAACGATGACGTGATGGTTACCGAAAGTGTAACATTTGGATCCGCACTTAAAGAAGCCTGATTAGATACAGGAGAGGAAACGGGTTCACAACCATCGTTATTGGTAACTACGCAGGTTATAATATCCCCTGCGTGCAATGAGCTACTGGTATATGTATCTGAATGATTACCACTATTTTGACCATTTACCTGCCATTGATAACTTGGATGGATACCCTCGTTCATAGCATTAGCAGTATAAGTAACCTCCATGCCATCACAACCGGGGTAGAAAGTAGGCGATATATTCACCGATGGCACAACCGGGGCAGTAACAGCTAATATTTGCGATTTAGGGGTAGCCGCGTTATACAAATCATTACCGCTTTGCGACGCAATGATGGTGGTTGAACCGGCCGCTATGATATGAATAGCTCCCGTTGCCGAAACCGTAGCAATGGCTGGATTGCTACTTACATAAGTAAGCGGAATGGTTGAATTTGAACTTGTTGCCCCAACCGAAAAATCAGGATCACAGGTAGTTTCGGCAGCAATGGCAGGAAAAGTGATTACCTGGTCTTGAGTAATGGTGAACGTTCTTGGTACGGGTACAGCCGCCAAATACTCGTCATTTGCTGCTTGATAAGCTGTAATAACGGTTTGCCCAGGAGCTATTGCATGAATTTGCCCATCGGCACTTACAACAGCTACATTGGCATTGCTGCTTGTATAGGTAATTGGCGTTTCGGCGTGGGTATTGGTACTGGTAGCGCCGGGATGCAGGATATTGTCAATACTCATATTAACTACGTCAGGAATTGGAAAAGTAATAACTGAAGGCGACAGCGTAATATCTGCCACCTCTATACTAAAAGTTGCGCTGTTACTACCGGTGGCATTATAGGCTGTCACAGTATAAACCGTTGGTGGCGATAAAACAGTTGGCGCGCCCGAAATGATACCTGTTTTAGGATCAAATACCATACCTGCCGGTAAAGGTTTATCAATAGTATAACCGGTTATTACTATCTTTCTGACGTCATCAAAACCGTCTTCACCGACAAATAAATTACCTTTTCCATCCATTGCCAATCCAAGCGGCCCACTAAGTATCGCCGATACACCATTGGCGTCTTTTTTGCCGCCTCCTGCTATAATTGTGACTGCCCCATTTGAACTTATTCTTTTGACAGTATTGCCATTATGCTCATTAATATAAATATTACCAGTACCGTCTACCCTAAGCTCACGCGGAAAATTGAAACCTGTAGCAAATGTGGAAACTACGCCTGCAGGGGTTATTTTTCTGATAGCGCTGTTTCCAGAATCCGAAACATATAAATTACCTGCATTATCCAATGCAACAGCAGTGGGTGTGTTAAATGATGCCGAACCCGCCTGACCGTTTTGAAAACCCCTTGTACCACTGCCAGCATAAGTGGAAACCTCGCCGGTTGGTGTTATTTTCCTGATCCGGTTGTTAGCCTCATCAGCAACGTAGATATTTCCGTCATTATCTATTGTTAAACCTCTCGGGCTGGCAAATCTGGCTACCGTGCCTGCACCATTAACAAAACCCGGCATATGTGGTACTCCCGCAATAGTTGTTACTAAGCCTCCTGGTGTTATTTTCCTTATCAGGTGGCTTGCCTGATCACTGAAGTATATATTGCCGGCAGCGTCCGAAAGCAGTGCATCAGGTTCATAAACGGTTGCGGCCGCACCCTGCCCGTCATCCCAACCTCCGTTCCCATTCCCTACAAACTTTGATAAATTTCCTGCCGGAGTTAATTTGTATATTATATTATTATCCCAATCCGCAATAAATACGTTTCCTGCCGGATCAGCAGAAACACCAGTTACAGTATAAAAAAATCCGGGTACACCACTACCGCCGCCACCGCCTGCTATCCTACTTACCTGCCCGTAAATAGTTGCCGGTACCTCCCCGCCCGTATTAGTTGGCGCTAAAGATGGTATAGGATCATTAATCTTATATTTATGTGGTGTTGTATATTTTATTACCGGTGCCTGGGCAAATAAATTTGGAACATAAAAACTTACCAAAACAAGCAGCAGCGCTGTAATTCGTAAAACATAAAACAACCGGTACATTATTGTTCTGATCGGATAAGTTATAAAGTAAAAGCTGGCGAAAATTAAGCTTTTTAACCGATATTATAAATCACTTTCCGGTTAAATATTTCGATGAGTATCCACTTTAATGTAAATCAAAATCTATCTATTACAGATATATCAGGATCACGTCCGTCCGTATGGAGGAGCTGGTTAGCTGCAAACCATTCCGGATGGTAGTTTACTGGATAAAAGTTGTGATAGTGTTATGTACCCCCAAGGCCCAAAAGTTCATATGAACGTCTTTCTGCAAATCTTTTTCAGCCACAGGGCAACATATCATTTGTAAAAAACGTATTACAATACGTAGGTATTAAAGCCTGTCTACTTTTGTTCGTCAGAGAGTGATTCCCCGTGACGGACGGACAGCCGCACAGCTTTATAAATACTGTTTAATAAAAAGGTGTTTTGCAGAGGCGCACCACATGTGTCTGTAATATGCAGGGATAACATGCAAGACAAAGCATAGAAGACCCCACGTGATGCGTCTCCGCATAAACTACCTTTCAAATACCACCGAATCACTATCGGCTCCGAGTTGCCCTAATACACCGCTGAGCTCAGCAACCATAGCATCAGGGCCACATATATAAAAATGCTTTGAGAAATCCTTTATTTCGGCTTTCAGAAAATCAGCATCAATGCGCCGCTGATCATACATACTATCTTTTTGACCGGTAATGATGAAATGCGCGTTTGCACCAAGCATGCTTTTCAGTTCATCACTCAAAATAATATCTTTATCAGTCTTGTTTGAAAATATAAGCTTATTATCGCCTATTGCGCCGTCTTTATTTAATTGCCTCAGTATGGCTAAAAATGGCGTAATTCCTGCACCTCCTGCAATAAAATAGCCAGGGCCTTTATATTCAATAGCTCCCCAAACATCACGAATGATAAGTTCATCGCCCTCGTTAACCTTGCTTAGCTGGTTGGTAACGCCATCATGATCGGTATAGGTTTTTATAGTAAACTCAAGGTATTCATCACCGTTAAGGCAAGTGAACGTAAAAGGACGTGTTTCATTACGCCAACCTTCCTTATTGATTGATAATTCGGTAGCCTGCCCTGGTATAAAGCTGTAACCGGCAGGTTTTTCAAGCCTGAATTGCCTCACATTGTGGGTAACGTACTTTGCAGAAAGGATGTTAACGATTTGTTCCATTTGTGATCGGTATCGTAGGCTTAGTACAATAATAATGCAAAACACCCAATAGTTTATAACTATTTGAAATAATTGTGGATGGTTTACAAATTATGAGAAATGGCTGACTGAATATGAGGGATATATGGAGGTAAGGTTTTTCAAAAATTAAAACATCTCAAGGCGTCACTGATGATAAATAACAAATGCAATCCGGTTTACTGGACTGGCTGTATAGTTATGAATGCTTTGTCGACACAAGTCCAGGAAAGAAGTACTACGAAATAAGCTTTATAAGAACCGAATTTTAAGAAAACGACGTTTTTAGATAACGTCTTGTCTCAAAGTAAATCCGAAATCGAAATTCCCAAATCCGAAATCAAAAATTATCTTTGCAGCTATTATGAGCAAATCAACCGACGAACTTTTTAAAAATGTTATATCGCATGCCAAAGAATATGGCTTTGTGTTCCCTTCCAGCGAGATCTATGATGGCTTAAGCGCAGTTTATGATTACGGCCAAAACGGCGCCGAACTTAAAAACAACATCAAAACCTACTGGTGGAAAGCCATGGTGCAGATGAACGATAACATTGTGGGCATTGATTCGGCCATATTTATGCACCCTAAGATCTGGAAAGCAAGCGGTCACGTTGATGGCTTCAGCGACCCGATGATCGACAACAAAGATTCCAAAAAACGCTACCGCGCCGACCAATTGCTGGAAGACAAGATAGCTAAATACGACAGCGAAGGCAAAACCGATAAAGCTGAACAACTACAGCATGATATGGACGAGGCCCTGAAAGCCGAAGACCTGACCCGCCTGCGCGATCTGATCATTGAGCATGAAATTGCCTGCCCGGTAAGCGGTACCCGCAACTGGACAGAAGTACGCCAGTTTAATCTGATGTTCAGCACCCAGATGGGAGCTGTGGCTGACGATGCTGATACCATTTACCTTCGCCCGGAAACCGCGCAGGGGATCTTTGTAAATTACCTTAACGTACAAAAATCGGGCAGGATGAAAATCCCTTTCGGTATTGCGCAAATTGGCAAAGCTTTCCGTAACGAGGTGATTGCCAGACAGTTCATTATCCGCATGCGCGAGTTTGAACAAATGGAGATGCAATTTTTTGTTCGCCCCGGCACACAAAAAGAGTGGTTTGATCAGTGGAAGGCAGCGCGTTTAAAATGGCACCTTGCTTTAGGTACCGATGCTGTCAAATACCGTTACCATGAGCACACCAAGCTTGCCCACTACGCCGATGCTGCTTATGATATTGAGTTTGAGTTTCCGTTTGGATTTAAAGAGGTTGAAGGGATCCACAGCCGTACCAATTTTGACTTAAGTCAGCACGAAAAATTTTCGGGCAAAAAACTTCAATACTTTGACCCAGAGGTTGATCCTGAAACAGGTAAGCCTTTTGGCAACTATGTACCTTACGTAATTGAAACATCGATAGGTTTAGACAGGATGTTCCTGCTTACTATGATCAACGCTTACGAGGAGGAAGATCTGAGTACCGAAGATAAACAGGACAGCCGCACCGTATTACGCCTGCACCCTTGTCTTGCTCCGGTTAAAGCCGCTATTTTCCCGCTTACCAAAAAGGATGGTCTGCCGGAGAAAGCCCGCGAGATCATGGATAAACTGAAGCTTGATTTCAACATCCAGTACGAGGAGAAAGATGCTATTGGCAGGCGCTACCGCCGTCAGGATGCCATTGGTACACCTGTTTGCGTTACTGTAGATCACCAGACATTAGAAGATAACACCGTAACCATCCGCCACCGCGACAGCATGGCCCAGGAACGCGTTCCCGCCGATCAGTTGGATAAGATCATTGGCGATTTGGTTAGCTGGCGAAATGTGTTGAGTTAGTAGAGTTAATAGATGAACAAGTCATTATAATATGTCCAAAGCCTGCATTAACCGTGCAGGCTTTTTTGCAATTCCCGACAGGCTATTTCGTTCACAAAACGGACGGGCACTACACCAACCCCATCAGCATCCCCCGGGCTAATTATCGGCGAAGCAAACAATTGTTTGTCTTGTTCCTTTCAGTGTAAAATCCTGCGTCTATGCCTGCTGTTAAAGAATACCCCTTTTACCTTAAAAGTACTGTTATACTTTTTGGATTGATATTATTGGTTTATGTGTTTGCCCAACTGGCAGATGTAATGATCCCGCTTGCCTTTTCGGCTTTTATTGCCATTTTGCTTAACCCTGTTAGCAACTGGCTGCAGGAACATAAAGTGCCCAAAATTTTGTCTATATGCTTGGCTATGCTGCTTGGCGCTGTTTTACTGGCAGGGTTGTTCTATTTTCTTTCTACCCAGATCATCCAGTTTGGAGATTCGCTGCCCACGCTTAAAAAGAAGTTTGGTGAAATGTTCATCACCTTTAAAGACTGGGTAGCTACCACTTTTAACTACTCTGTTCAAAAGCAAGACCAGCTCATTAAAGATGCTATGGATAACAGCCAGGCACTGGTAGGCCGCACACTCGGTAATGTGTTAAGCACGTTCGGGTTGATATTTGTGGTACCCGTATATGTTTTCCTGGTATTGTTTTACAAAACCCTGCTCCTCAATTTTATTTACGAAGTATTTTCTGAAGAAAACTCCAAACAGGTTGCCGATGTTTTGAAAGAAACCAAATCGGCCATCCAAAGCTATATCCAGGGTTTATTGATTGAGATGGTGATAGTTGCTGCCATGAATTCGCTGGCCCTGATATTACTGGGTGTTAAGTATGGCATCCTGATAGGCGTAATAGGTGCTATTCTTAACCTGCTGCCTTACCTCGGGGGCATTATAGCCATCTCCCTTCCTGTGCTGATGGCGACGGTTACCAAAGACGGTTACACAACGCAGTTAGGGGTGATCATAGCCTACCTTGTTATCCAGTTTATTGATAATAATATCCTGGTACCGCGCATTGTATCATCAAAAGTGCAGATCAACGCGCTTATCTCCATTGTGGTTGTGCTGTTAGGCAATTTACTTTGGGGCTTATCGGGCATGTTCCTTTCCATTCCGTTTGTAGCGGTCCTCAAAATCATCTTCGACAGGATTGATACCCTCAAACCCTGGGGCAAACTCCTCGGCGATACTGTACCCACCAGGCCCAAAGGCGCAGGCTGGAGCAGGACAAGGAAAAAAGCGGTGCTGCCGGAGGAAAGTGAAAGGGGAAAGGTCAAAAACAAAAAAAGGCGAAAGATAAAAGATTAGCACAGATGCAGCTACCTTTAACTTTTCGCCTTTAACCTTTTACCTAAATTAGTGCATCACCGGATTGTCTCCATTATGCAGTGTACCGTTAATGTACAGCAATTGGTTTACCTTTTTAGGATCGCCCTGGTATACCCATACAATATTGTTGATATACTTACGGAATGCGTTACTTACATCATCGGGAGTAAGTTTCTTTACATCATCAACCAGGGTTAATGAACGTTTCCAGTTATCATGCAATACTTCATTTGCTGCTATTGATGATGCCTGGGCGCTGTTGGTTTCGTTTTTATAGTAGAAACCGGTAAGGTAAGTAACCTTCATATCGGCTACATCTTCGGGTTTAAAACCTTCGCGTTTAATTTTATCAACCAGCTTATCAAACACAGCTATGTATTTATCAGGCTCGGTTGTTGAAACAGAGAACTTGGCAGTTGAGGTTTGACCCGCGCTAAACCAGGCCTGTGGGGCATATGACAAACCGTTATTGGTACGCACCTCCAAAAAGTGCATGTTCGAGAAGATGCGCATGGCTACATTAAAAGCGTTAAAATCGGGTGTACCGGCGGCAGGACCACTGGCGATACCTTCCACATAATTGGTAGCCAAATCACGTTTTTCAACATTGATGCTGTTTTTGTCGGCTCTGAAAGTCGATTTTTTAAACGCGAAAGCCGGGCCTTGTTTAATACCGCTCAGCATACCCTTTACTTTAGCTTCAATAGCAGCCTGGTCAAGATCAGCAACCACCACAATTACCATGCGAGATTTGGTCAGTATGGACTGATAATAAGCTTTTGTTTCGGCAGGGGTTAAGGCTGTAACAATAGCTACGGTTCCACTCGGGTCTTTAGCGTAGTTGGTACCGGCAAAAGCTACTTTATCGGCATATTTATCAATGGCATTATCGGGCTGTGAATCTTCCTGTTTAATGTTATTGATGGCATCCTGCTTAATGCGGGCAAATTCCTTTTCATCAAATTTGGGCTGGGTTATAGCCTCAACATACAACGGCCAAACAATATCAAAGTCGCCTTTAATACAATTCATCCGTACTACCGAATAGTTTTTGTTGCTGCTGCCGTAAACAGTAGCGCTTACTTTATCCAGTTCGTCTTTAAAGCTATTTTTATCATGCTTTAAAGTACCACATTCGGTAAGGGCGCTCATTGCCAGCGACTCAATACCCGCTTTGGTAGCCGGATAGTTTTGCACACCGCCTTTTATGATTGTTTGCACTTCCACAATATCGTTGCCGCTTGGCTGTACAATAACCTTTACGCCATCTACCGTGGTTTCATAGGCCTGTTTTTGCGCCTTAGCTGTATTCCCTATAGCCGTTGCTACCAGCAGGGCAATTATATATTTTTTCATCATGATGAGGTAGTTTTAAATTACTTAGCTGCAAAAAATGAAGCCGCGTTTACTGTTTTATTTAACTCGGGCGCTATGATCAGGCCAGCCGCATATGGCTTGCCAATTACGTAAGTATCCAGGTATTTTTTGATATCGGCACGGGTAACTTTTTGATAGTTGGCATCCAGGTCGGTATAAAAATTAAACGAAGTGCTGCACCACTGGTAGCTGATCTGGCTTGGCAATGATGAAGGCTTTTCTTTAGCTTTAATGTCATTACGGTGCAGGATAGCTTTAGCGGTAGCCATCTGCTCGTCGGTAAAATAGTCGTCCTTGTTCCACATGCTTACCTGGTTCATTAACTCGGTATAGCATTCTTTAAGCTTGTTAGGGTTAGGCACCACAAAAATATCAATGGGGCCTACATAACGGCTGGTAGTATAGTTTACATAAACGCCACTGGCCAAACCTTTATCAACCAATGCCTGCTGCAGTTTTGATGAGTTTAACCCCACAATGGTCGAAAACACGTCGGCAGCAACAGTTGAGGCTGAATCCGTTGGATATGAAGGCCCCTGCCAGGTAAACTCCATATAAGGTGTTTGGGCAATGGTGGCTTCCTTTACAAAATATTCCGGTTTGGTTAAAGGCTTAAATGCAGGAATAGGGAATTTGGTTTGCGGGTCGAAACCACTGTTGGCCCAGTCGCCAAAAATGCTTTCGGCCAGAGCAAAGGCATTATCATGCTTAACATCGCCGCAAATTGTTAGCAAGCTATTGTTAGGAAAATAATATTTATCCTTAATGATCATCATTTTTTCGGGCGTAGCCGTATTGATCACTTCGTGGACACCAATAGGATTTTTGCGGGTGATGAGATCGCCCCAAAGCTTTTGCTGCATACCATACCAAAGCTGGAAACCAGGATCGCTTTCGGCCCGCTGAAATTCACCGTCAACCACCGGGCGTTCCTTTTTCATATCCTCCTCACGATAAATTGGGAAACGGATGGCCGCGTTCATGAATTTTAAGCCAGCTTTAAGGCTGTCCCTGTCAAAAGTGAAATAGTAATTTACGCGCTCGGTATTGGTGGTACCATTCCAGATGGCGCCAAGCTCCTGCGTACGTTTTAAAAACTTCTCCTGGGTTGGATAATCTTTATTAGCTTTAAAAAACATGTGCTCAAAAAGGTGCGACAGACCGCTAAACTCTGGTCCTTCGGTATAGGCACCATTTTTTACAGCTATTTCAATGGTAGTTAAAGGCACTTTGCTGTTTTCAATCACCAGCACATCCAGGCCGTTTGGCAATGTTTTAAGGAAGTAGCCTTCCGGCAACCTCACCTGGGCAGTAGCCATGCCGGCGCTAAAAACTGCGGCCACGCTTAATGCAAAAATTTTGATAAAATTTCGGTTCATATATTTACAATATTTTTAACACTATAAATATATCGGTATAATCTTAAACAAATGAATGATTTAACCGCTTATCCCTAATTTTTTAAAACGAAATTAAGCCTGTGGTGATTTTGGCATATTTACAAACAGCAATTAAATACCAGCTTTCATACTATTATAAGGCAAACCCATGTCATGAGCGGCGTATTGGGTAAGTACGCTGTCTTTTATGGTAATATAATCGCCGGCCTGGCTTACATGCAGCTTTTCAATGCCATCGCGGTTGTCCATAAGGGGAATGGTACGGGATACCACAGTGCCTGTGGTATCAAGCTCAATAATATAAGTTTCTTTTTTACCTCCTGCCATATCAGTAAACGGAACAATAACAGTATGGTTATTATCGTCAATAAACCTGCCTATGATATTTTTCCCGTCAAGGTCGGCAGGGTTTAACCCAAGCAGGTATTTTGCTTTTTCGGGCGACAGTCCCAGTATGTTTAATCTAACGGTATTGCCATCAGCATCTTTAGTAGTATCCTGCATAATAACTTTATCACCTTGCGGGTAGCGGGCTACAGCATAAAAGGTATTAGCACCGGTACTTTTATCATTATGACCGGGAAGTAAAAAGTTAAGCTGCAGGTTGCTCAGCTTAGCGCTGTCGGATTTAATTTGCGAGGTAATGCTCAGCAGCTCGGCCCATTTTAGCCTTCCGTCTATTTTAACAGTAAGGCTGGTAGCGGTATCTGATTTGGTAACCCTTGATATGGTGTAATGCGGCACATTTTTTTTAGTGCAGCCAAAAGCTACAAGCATGATTATTAAGCAAGCGAAGATATTCTTGATCATGTGGCAAAGTTAAACTGTTGGTTTGAATTTGATGACGTTGATTTCGCTGATTTTTTTACCCCCGGTTATAATATCCATTTGCAGCAACACTGATCATGGAAAAACAGACTAAGCCGGTCATTTAGCTCGCCTATTGTAAACAAACACATTTAAGCTACCTCAACAAGGTTACATGCCCTTTTTGAACCTCAACCTGTCCATCGCCCATGGTATAGTTGCACAACCAGTAGTAAACACCCGTAGGCACAGGTTTCCCGTTATAATTGCCATTCCAACCATCATATATACTTTCGGACTCAAATAGCCGCTGACCCAGGCGGTTAAAAACCGTAAGCTTATACGCTATAGGATTGCTGCTTTGATTAGGCCTGAATAAGTCGTTTACGCCATCGCCGTTGGGTGTAAAAGTATTAAAAAACGTAACCGGCTCACATGAATCCTGCGTTATCATAATATCCAATTCCGTAATGATACAACCTTGCTTATCCAGCAGGACAAAGTGGTTGGTGCCGGCGCTGAGGCCTCTTATTGTTTCATCGGGTGTATAACTTTGGCCGCCATGCTTGATAGCGCCGATAGATACCCCTTCTACATAGGTGTTAAACTTTACCTGGCCCGCTAATGTACAAATCGCGTTTTTAGCGGTATATGATACGTAGGGTTTGGTCAAGGCAAAATCGGGTACGGTAACTTGTTTTTCAGCCTGGGATCCGCCAGATGAAGTGATTACTAATTGATAGGTACCCGGTAGCATCCTGTTAAAAACGCCGGTAGTGTTGCTTATACCGTTTAAGCTATATGTATAATGATCCGGATGAGCTGCTGTGAGCACGGTAACATTTGCTTCGCCGTAAAAGTCGCATTCGGGCTTGATGACAATATCATTTACAACAATTGGCGGGCATACTTCCTGTACGAGGGTACAATCTTTTTCGTAAAGCAAACAGCCGTTTGGTGTTATAATTGAAAAGTGATAAACACCCGGGATTAAATCTGCAAAAACATGGTCAATGGGGTAAACCGCATTGTTATATTTTACCTGGTATAACGCTTTATCGGCATTTGTTTCCAATTTAATTGATCCCGCGATATCACAAACCGGATCCGTTTTATTAAAAGTAACAACGGGGTCTTGTAGTGAAAAATCAGGAATATTAAATGGATATGTTTTAGGCTCCTCACCACCATTTGAGGTAATAGTAACCCGGTAATCACCGGGAAGCAGGTTATCAAAAATACCCGTTGTGTTACTTTCTCCCGTATTAAGCTTATAGGTATATTGATTTCCGTGCGGGGCGCAAATAATTTCGGCCCGCCCTTTATTCACCACATTGCATTCCCGGGTCACATTAATGCTTTGAAGCTTAATTACCGGTATTTCACCTGTTTCAACAGTACTGCCGGCATCATAAACTATATAGGGCAGTGAACCGGCAATACCTTTTATAAACATATTTTTCAGGTCGAGTTCGATAAGCTCCGACCTGTTATTGTTTACACCAATAGCATATACCGTTACAGCCCCCCTGGAAGCTACCGATGTTAAACCATATACAACCCGGTCTGTAATAGGTATAACTAATTTACTTTGAGAGAGATCATCGAGAGAGACTTCGACAATGCCATTATAACTTGCCATATATAGCTTATCGTTATAAAATACAAGGTCGCCCGAAGCCCCGTACGGCATAATTCCCAGATTAACAAGCACGGGATTTTTAGGATCAAGTTTATACAGCGAGTTCCCACTGGCCATGTACAGGATCCCGTTTTTATCAACCGTCATTGAATTTACGGGGGGCACCGACGCCAAATACTGGCAATTTGTTACCTGGGGGGTATTACCTCCGGTTATATCAGCTACACTCAATCCACCGAAAGCCAGGGTATAATAGATCTTATTACCCCAAAGCGCAATCGAAAAATAACCCGACCCACAACCATTAACATTTTTTGAAACCGCCCCGTTAGGCGTAATGGTTACCTGTTGTAAAATTCCCTGGTCGGTAGCAGCATAAAACTGCTGTGCGTACCCTTTAACAAAAGTTAAAAGTATAACACTAAACAGCAATGCAGCTCTTTTTAGTAAAAGGTTTAAGTTAATGATATGTTCAGGCACAATAGTTTGAGCCAAATATACAGTATTACTAATATCTACACCATATTAAGTGCAATTAATAATTAGCATATTACAAGCTTATCCCAAGCCTTATTGCCGATTTTGCCTCAGTACCCCCATTGTATGATACGCCATACATCAAACGGATATTAAGATATTGCAATCCAAAACCCAGTTCGGTATAGTTTTTAAGCGTGGGAGTGTACAGGTAATTTACATCGACGATCTCCTGCAGTTTAAACTTGCGGATCAGCGGGATCTTATTGATGATGAAACCAGAAAAGTTGTGTTCAAAATGCCCTTCAAGATATTTATCAGGCGTACTGAAATCATAGTAATCCAATAACAGGAAGCGGTTTAACCTCGGCTTGTATGAAAGCACCTCGTTGCCTGCAAAGTGGAAATAATCGGGGAAGAATGCGCTTTTAGCGTTCAGGAACTTACCAGCTCCTATAAAAAATGAGCTGCTGCCATAAAAACCCATACTAATATCTGCCTTTGAAATCTCCGCGCTGATTTTATCATAATTAACATCCGAACCTAATACATTGCTGATACCTTTAGTGTAGTTTAAACTGATGGTTGGATATTTGGATGGCAGATAGCGCCTGCCCGAAGGATAGGTTTCGTATTTATTGCTGAAATCATAACTGGCCTGCAGGTTTACGGTGAGCGACTGATTTTCGGGGAACAACAATGAGTTATGATCAGGATCTAACGGGTTATTGGACGTAAACTGATGGGTGTGCGGATCAAAAACACTGAATGAAGCCGTGTTTAACAACGATGTACGGTTAGCCCACTCAACCGATGCGCTACCGCGCAAACCGCCGGTCACCCTGCCCGAAAGTGAAGCCAAAGCAAACTGCTTCTGATACAATTTCTTAAAATTCTGTTGTGCCAACAGGCTGTGAACTGTATTCACAAAGGTCGACATAGGCGCCAGGTTATTCAGGTCGGCTACATCCGAACCCCCGCTTAAACTCAATGTAAAACGCTGCATTACCGGTAAGGCAACACCTCCTGAGCCATTTAACAGGTGATTGGACAAGCCATACCGCACTTTGCCATTCAGCATAAAATAGCGGTTATTGACTGTATCAATCAATTTGCTATACGATGCGCCGTAATCAAAAGCCAAACCTTCTACTGTGTTATAAAGCAGGGAGCCGATGATTGGATCGTAATGAAAATATTCTTTTTTGTATCGATTGCGGGTATTGATGCCGGTGAAAAGCAGGTTTACCGGTTTAAATTTATTGTTAGCTTTATCCAGCGAGTCGAGATATTCTTTTGATTCGCGTTTTTTGGCCAGCTTATCCTTGTTGGTGTAGTCGGTAACCTCTTCGCCGGTAAGCGGAATAGGCCGAGCCTGGTTCCAGTAAGCAGAATCTTTGCTGATGCCCTTGGTGATCCGGAGCACTTCGTTAAAATCGGCTTTGTTTAATGCAGGGTCGAGGTTATAGTTTTTGTAGATCGAAATAAAGTAACCTCCTAATTTAAATCCAAACAAACCTCCTGTAAATTCAAATTTAACAGATGATGTCATCCATACCTTTTCGCTAACAGGGAAAAACTGCTGGTTAATTTTAAGGGTATCAACAAAATTGATGTTAGCCTTTTTGGTTATGTAAAGCTGCAACCCGTAAATGCGCCAGCTATCATCCAAAATATAAATATATCCCTCAAAACATGGGTCATGTGCCCGTTTAGGGCTCACCTCGATCTTGTTAATAGTTTCGCCATTCTCAACCGAAGTACCTATGTACCTATAGTTATAATAAAACATAGCGTTATCAGCCACCGGCGATACCAGAGGGCGGTTACTCATACCCCGCCAGGTTTCATAATTCTGGTAAAAATTAACCGCCATATCCGATGCCCGGTTAAAGCTGAACGCCCTGTTACGGCCCGACACTTTTGACGACACCTGTTCCTCATGCACCTTATCGGGCCTGATAAAGCTATATTTTGATTCCGACTCAGAAAGGTAAACTATCCCGCGGCGGTTTGAATCAAGGCCGGCTTCACTGGTAGCTTTTTGCACATCAAAACCCATGAAAGTTTTGTTTTTGTAAGCCTTTGATGTAGATATCGCAGGTATAGGCTTTAACTTCGTTAAGATAGGTTTTGCGTTTTTTAATGGCCTTACGCATAATTGCATAAGCTGGATCTTCAGCCCCTGCATACACAGTAACATCCTTAAGCTGGTAAGTTTCTGTTTGCAGGCTGATGTTGATAACCTGGTTAGCTGCAAGGTTAACTATTTTGCTTTGCTGGGCATAGCCAACTGCTTTGTATTGAATTTCCTGCAGGCCGCCATTTAAACGCAGCAGGTAGGTTCCTTCGCTGTTGGCGGATACCCCTATAGTAGTATTTTTTATAAAAACGGATGCAAAGGGGACGGGCTTACCTTCCTGGTTGGTTATTTTACCACTAATGCTGAATTGCTGGGGCATATGAAGAAAAATTGAATATTAAAAATAACGCAACTAAGGCTGGCTTCATTAAGCAGATGTTTATGCTAAGATGAAACTTATTAATTGATTGTTACAGCGCCAAATTGTTAAATTATGTGAAAAGGCACCCGGTTAGGATGCCTTTTTCTTTGATATATCTTTGTTGCCAAGAGGCGGATGTGGCTTATTTTTGATGTTCCAATCCTTAATATCAACCAGGCCTGGCTTTGTTTGATAATGCGATTTGCTTTCAGGGCACCTCACAATAAATTTACCTTTAGCCTGCTCTATAACCGGCCTTTCGCCGCATTCCTTACAGGGTTCACAAAAAATATTTTCTTGTATAGGTATAAATTTTTCCATAGTAAATTATTCGAACATTAGTACGTTTAATTAATTATGGGGTCCTTTCGGTAATACAAATAACGTAATTTCCGATCTCAAAAAATAAAATTCCTCACTAATAAACAAAATAAACAACATGGGAATGCTTATTTTATCAGTGCAAGTAAATCTTCATCGCTGATAATGGGTATATTAAGTTTATTAGCTTTCTCTAACTTGGCAGGGCCCATATTTTCACCCGCGACCAGGTAATTAAGTTTAGCCGAGATACTGCTCAATATCTTGCCACCGTTTTGTTCAATGATATCTTTCAGCTCATCACGCGAAAAGTTGCCGAATGTTCCCGATATAATAAAGTTCATCCCGGCAAGCTTTTCACTGGCCAGTACAACTTCTTTTTCTTCGGCAATAAATTGCAGGCCCTGCTCCCTTAGTTTTTGTATTTCCTGCCGGTGGATTTCACCTGCAAAATATTCGGTTATACTTTGGGCTATCCGTTCGCCTATTTCTTCGGCAGCTGTAAGTTCTTCAGCCGACGCTCCCATTAATTTATCTATCGATTTAAAATGGAAAGCCAGCTTGCGGGCCACCGTTTCGCCCACATAACGGATGCCCAAACCAAACAGTACTTTTTCGAAAGGCATTTTCTTGGATGCCTCAATACCATCAAGCATATTATTGATCGATTTTTCGCCAAAGCGGCCTAACTGTTTCAATTCGGCAGCATGGGTATGCAGCTCATAGATATCGCTGATGTGGCTTATAAAGCCCTTGCTGTATAAGGTTTCGATAGTTTCATCACCCAGCCCATCAATATTCATTGCTTTACGGCCAATGAAATGCTGCATCTTTCCAATAATCTGCGGCGGGCAGCCTTCATCATTGGGGCAATAAAACGCAGCCTCGCCCTCCTTGCGCTCAAGCGGAGTATCGCAGGCCGGGCAGGTAACGCGGTAAACAACAGGCACAGCGTTGGCCTTACGTTTTTCAGGGTTTACACTAATGATCTTTGGGATGATTTCACCGCCCTTTTCAACAAAAACGGTATCACCCTCATGCAGGTCAAGCCGGATGATCTCATTGGCGTTATGCAGCGTCGCACGTTTTACTGTTGTGCCAGCAAGCAGTACAGGCTTTAAGTTGGCAACCGGGGTTACTGCACCGGTACGGCCCACCTGATAAGTGACCTCAAGGAGCTCTGTCTCCACCCTTTCGGCTTTAAACTTGTAAGATATGGCCCAGCGCGGCGATTTGGCGGTAAAGCCAAGCTCCTGCTGCTGTGAGTAATTATTTACTTTAATAACAATGCCGTCAATATCATAGCTCAAGTTAAAACGTTCCTTATCCCATTTATTAATAAATGCCAAAACGCAATTAATATCCCCGCAAAGCTCACTATGCTCATTGGTATGAAACCCCCAGGTTTTAACAGCCTGCAGGCTTTCCCAATGGGTTTTAAATACTGTTTTTTCGGTGTACAAAAAGTACAGGAAGCAATCAAGCGGGCGTTTGGCTACTTCGGCCGAATCCTGCATTTTTACTGTGCCTGAGGCAAAGTTACGGGGATTAGCATAAGGAACCTCCCCACTTTCGATACGTTCATTATTCAACCTGTCAAAAGCTTTGCGGTGCATGAACACTTCACCGCGGATGTCAAAATAGCCGGGATAGCCTTCGCCATGCAGGCGCTTAGGTATGGTATGAATGGTTTTAATATTGGTGGTAACCTCATCACCCTGTACACCATCACCGCGGGTAACGGCCCGCACCAGTTTGCCGTCTTCATAAGTGAGACTCATGCTCAAACCATCAAACTTAAGCTCACATACGTACTCAAAGTTATCACCAATGGCTTTGCGGACCCGCTGATCAAAATCAAATAGCTCCTGTTCATTATAGGTATTGCCCAACGATAACATCGGCCAGCGGTGCCTAACCGTTACAAATTCCTTGGTTATATCACCGCCTACCTTTTGTGTTGGCGAATCAGGGTCAGCAAACTCCGGGTATTCTTTTTCGAGTTTATTAAGCAACTCCAGTTTTTTATCAAAATCAAAATCAGAAATGGTTGGCATAGCCAGCACATAGTAGTTGTAATTGTGCTGTTTAAGTTCGGCGGTTAATACCTCTATTTGTTTTTTTGTTTCAGCTGATGACATAGGTACGAAGGTAATAATTTCCTTTATTTCATCCTTTTCACCACGGTAAATACCGGCTTTTGGCAATAACGTTTTTTTGGCATGCAATAACAATAATTAGCATATGATATTGCATATAATACCAATAAAATAAATATGATAAATCTCTTTCATAAACGCGGAGCACATAGTAGATTTATCAAACAAAAAACTACATCGAATGAAAACACTAAAAATCCTGATCCTGTCAGTATGGTTGATGCCTTTTTTGGCAACCGCGCAAACAAAACCACTAAAACATGCCCACAACCCTGCTGCAAACCATCACAAACTGCCGGTACGGGGCATTACTTATGATGACTTTAAAAGTTCAGTAACCGACTTTGCCGACACCAGCAGTAAAAAAGCCCTTGCCGATTCGGCCTGGCTGCTATGGAAAACCGAGAAATGGGACGCCCTCGAAAAATTCTTTACCGCCAACAACCTTAACGGCGGTTGGCCTCCAAACCGTGGCGCAGTAAATCTTATCATCATTACTCTAAAAAAGGGTGTGTTGATTGACCGCTATGGCGGTTATAGCGATTCTACCGGCACTTTTCAGGATAAAGGCACTTTTGTATCGCCAAAAGGCGTACCCTTCCCAATGCGTGCTTTGCCGGATAATACTCTTAGCAAGCCGTACAAAATTTACAAGATCCTGAAGCCTATAGCCAAAGTTAGGGAGGGTAAAATTATTCCATGGTTTGGCAAACCGGGCTTGGGTATCCAGTATGAAGTACCAGCCACTGTTAACGACCTGAAAGCAGGCGGTTACATTGAAGAGGTAAAACAATAAAAACGCGATATATTAAAATATGATCACAAAATATGAAGTAACAAAATCATTGTTGTTTGATGGAGACGAAGCCGAGGTAATACATAAAACCTTTAAACTGCCTGCCGGTGATATAAAGTTCGGTGATTTTGCCAATAATAATTTTGAAGATCTGCATAAGGTAATTACACCCGACGACTTTAAAACCATTGTAAAAACAGGCGGCTTTAATGCCGACTTTCTTAATTTATACAAGGGCAGCGAAAGGCTCAGGCTATATTATACTAAAAAGGGGAACTCTATTGCTGTTTTCGCATATGGCGAGTTTCAGCCAACAAGGTATAAACTTTATTTTGAAGGCTTTTGGATATTGTAATACCACTGTTTATACAATAAAAAAACCTGCCGTAACCGGCAGGTTTTTTTATTACTATCTGTTTTAATTAATGGTCGGTACTTGATGTTTCGCTGGTAACACTCATAGGGAATGTTAAACCGCCCGGAACTTGCGGGTTATCTTTTATTTCGACAGTACCGTCAATGTTTTGCTTTAATTTTGAACTGGAGATCCAGCCGGTAGCCTTGTCAACAACAACATCAGCTACCATAGTACCTTTCATATTGTATTTCATGGGCATATTACTAACGGTTTTATAACTGGCAGTATTATCTGTTTCAAGTGTGGCATTTCCGTGTATCAGGTAGCTCTGCGGAGTGATATCAACCAGTTGATAAACAGATATGACCTTCGCGCTCATAGCACCTTCCAGGTTATTTTTAATTGTCCATTTATCATTTTTTGCCACCGCCGTTTCGGGCAGCACCGACATGGTCATTTCCAGGTTGCTTTTAAGCGCCCCTGATCCAAAAGATTGGGTTAGCTGCGTTTTCAATTGCTCTTTCTTTTCGGCCGGCACCTCCTTAAAGCCATCTATCATAGATGTGATCATATTCTCGGCGTTCTCTATCGACCTAATCCGGCCGCTTTTGGTTAGCGTTGCCGTAAATGGTTTATTGGTTATGCCCGACATGATTCTGGCCATAATATTTGTGGTATCCTTATTATCAGAATCAAAAGTTACATTACCCGTAGGCAGCTGCATTTTCATACCCACTTTGGTATAGTTAACCTCCATATAATAAAGAGAATCATTAGCATTTAATACTTTGAATGACATTTTGCCGTCAATCGTCATATCGATATTATTAACCTGCCCATTTATAGTTTGCTTTACAACAGAGTGTGCCGTAGTAGATAAGTAATAACTATTGCCTTTAATTAGTTTTAAAGCCGGTTTTACCTTCTGCGCATAACCGGTTACCGCTCCTATAACCAGTAAACCGGCCATCAAAATTTTCTTCATGATTGGTAATATGTAAGCGCTAAATATATTATAATATCTCTTACAAAAAACTTAAAATTCCTAACAATTAATTAAAAACAAATTCGTTAACTTTATACTGCGCTCGGCTCTTTAATTTTTCACACACCTAATTTAGCGGAAAGAGAGGTTTTTATGTTACAGCAGATAGCATTTATACCACAGCACCAGTTTCATGTGCTGATCAATTTTTCGGGAGAAGATGAACGTATTTTGGCAATTTTACCCAACGAAGCAGGAAATTTCCGCGTGATTTACCAGGGTAAGACAATTGCCGAACTTAACCTGGATAAGGACGGCTGTACCTGCTATAAGGGTAAACTAAAGAAAAACGTCATGGCCCAGCTTGAGCACCAGATAAAAAATCATTACGCCTAAGCTGTTAATAAAAAAGAATTTGATAGTTCATGGGAGATAAACCCATGGTTCATAGTCCATGAGTTTATACCTGTGGACTATCAATTAATTTCCGCTGGTTTTAGCCAGCATGGCTTCCCTGATAAATTTAACCGGCGCACTGCCGTAACTCAGGAACTTTTCGTTAAACTCTTTCAGTTTATATTTATCACCCATTTTTAGTTTATAGGCATCTCTCAAATCTATGATTTCTTTATAGCCGGTATAATAGCTAGTTAGCTGAACGCTGGTTACGCTAACGCGCTTCCATTTGCCATCGGCTTCGGCCTGCTGTTGGAAAGCTTCGCGGGTTAGTAGCTTAATTGCTTCATCTTTGGTCATACTGCCGCTATGAACACTATAATCCAAAATGGTGTTACATACCGAACGCAGGTTCCATTTATACCACATCAGCATCATTTCGGGTTCATTATTGCCAAAGCCGTTCTCCAGCATCATTTGCTCGGTGTATACCGCCCAGCCTTCGGCCATGGCACCGTTACCAAACACAGCTTTGATGATACTTGGGGCTTTATTGGAGTATACACCCTGTACATAATGCCCTGGCACAGCTTCGTGAATGCTCAGGATCTGTAAAATATAATTGTTGTACTCGCGCAGGTAGCTTTCGGCTTTCTCCTTGCTCCAGCCGGCCAGGCTGCCCACGTTATAGTATGAATTACCATTTTTATCGTACGGGCCAGGGCCGCTCATGGACGCGCCTGCCACACCCGCCATGTAACCAGGCTCTTTACGAATGATCAACGGTTTTGACGGATCAAGCGTTACCAGGTCTTTAGCTTTAACAAAGGCGTTCAGCTTAGGTATCAGCTGTTCAATTGACGATTGAAAATCTTCAGGCTTTACATGTTTTGATGATAGGGTATCTATCAGCTGGCTTATCATGAGCAGGCTATCGGCAGGCGCTGCTTGTTTGCCAAAATATTTCGGCCAAAGCTGTTTACTGATCTTGCCCATTTCGCGGTGAATGTATTTTTTACGTTCAACCGCGGCGTTGTAAATTTTTTCGGCGGTATTAGTAGCTACAATTTCGTATTTAAACTTATCCTCATACAAATCCTTGCCCAGCCTGAAACTTCTTGGGTGATCATTTTTAAGTGCTTTAAGCCAATCGGCATAGGCTTTAATGGCAACAACGCTCTGCGCAGCCCTGTCTGTCATTAACTTTTGCTCAGCTTTGGGGATATTGGTTTTCTTAAGCGAGTCTGCGAAGTCTTTTCCTATTACATCAAGCCCACCCAGGTTTTGCTCAATAGCCAGGCTGGTAAGTTCAACTACCGGGTTTTTAATTTGTTTTTGGGCGTCTTTGTAATACTGCGGAATAAACGACATGCGCTGATAAAAATGACGCAGACGTTTAGGAAGAGGCTCATAATGCTCATTCAGGATGTAAGCGAAGGTCCCGATAACGTTATATGACGATGGGTCCCACTCATATTGTTTTAACTGGCGCACCTGCCATTGCAGGTATTCAAGCTGATTTTGAAGAATCTTGTAATCTATTTTATTAGCTTCAGACAGCGTATTTACCTCAAAGCGACTCAATGAATCAACCTGGTATTTGGCAAAGGTTACCAGCTTATCGCGGCTTTGCTCGTTAGGCAACACCATCAAGCTATCGTATTTGTGATATCCTGCTGAAGTTGCCCAATCGGGGTTCAACTTCCAGAAGTTATCCAGAAACGTGTTCTCGTATTTAATAAAAGCTTCATCATCCTTCCCTAACAACGGACCGGTGCCGCTGCCCCCATCTTTTTTACAGCCGATAAAGGCAACCATGAATAAAACAACGGCGAGTGTTAATTTTAAAAATATGTTTCTGACCACAACTGATGAGTTTTACAATGAAGCATAAACTTAAAACTTTTAAGCCAAATAAATCAAACCGGCGACGAATTTGTTACTTTAAGCCCCCGGCCCCCTAAAGGGGGTGCGAGAATTAGTCGTTATAATTTGGATTACCTATGAATAATGAACATAAAGTTTTAGTAAATGAAATTGTGCATTTGCTGCAAGGCGGCAACGCACATGCAGATCTGAAAAAAGCGCTCGGTGGTTTACCGCCCAATCTTCGCGGGGTTAAAGTTGATAAACTTCCTTATACTATATGGCAACTGGTTGAACATATCCGGATAGCCCAGTGGGATATGCTTGAATTTAGCAAAGACGGCAGCCACGAATCGCCCAACTGGCCCGATGATTACTGGCCAAAAGAGCTTGCACCAAAAGATGATGCAGCCTGGGATAACAGCCTTGAACAGATTGACAGCGATTTGGAAGAGCTAATAGAACTCGTGAAAAGCGAAGATATCTATAAAAAAATTCCGCATGGCGATGGGCAAACTATACTTCGGGAAGCGTTACAAGCTGCCGATCACAATGCTTACCACGTTGCCGAGATCATCGTGATCAGGAGGTTATTGGGGGCTTGGTGATATGTAAGATAACCATATACAACCGTCATTGCGAGGAACGAAGCAATCCCCAATTAGCAGAGCGGCTATGTAAAGTTTCTCTGTCCAGCTTGGGATTGCTTCGTTCCTCGCAATGACGTATGTTTAATAAGGTTACCTCGTTGTCTTCAGCACAAAGTATGTTATCGCCGTTACAAACTCCGGTTTAAGCGGTAAATCAGGCTCATTATAAGTCGCTTTGTTCTTTTCCTTATCTGCCGGGGCTTCTTTCAATACATGATTCATGTTGGGGATAATATCAAGTATAGCATCTGACTTTGCTTTTTTCAACTTTTCGGAGTCACCAACAGTTACCTGTAAATCGGTGGTTCCCTGGATGATCAATACCGGGGCTTTTACCTTCCTGATCTCGCGTTGCGGGTTATACCTAAACCACGACATCAGGTATTTTTGAATACTTGGCCTGGCTATAAAGTATAATGCAGGATCGATATTATCGGTTGTTTTTCCCCGCTTCAGGCTATCCAGCATACGGTTAAAGCCATCTGATATAAAAGCAGGCTGCGATTTCATTTGCTCGGTAAGGATCTTATCTGCCGAATCACCGGCACCGGCCACTGATATGAAGCCTTTTATCGGCTCATCAAGCGAAGCCATCATGGCAACCAACGAACCTTCGCTGTGTCCCAGAATAATTATCCGTGAAAAACGCTCATCTGACGAAAGCATGTTAAGCAAGGCGGCGGCATCTTCTACATAATCCTCAAACCTGATCTCGTTTTCCTTAATGGATGTAGTGCTTTGCCCTACCAAACGTTTATCATAACGCAAGGATGCTATGCCTTTTTTTCCCAACTCGTTAGCTATCATCTTATAAACATTGGCATGGAGGCCCAGTTTTGGACTGTTACCATCCCTGTCGGTAGGACCTGAGCCTGCAATGATCAATACCAACGGCACCTTTCCGTTAGCGTCCTTTGGCATAGCTAATGTTCCGGATATTGAACCCAATAAAGTTTTAACCGTTACAGGCGACTCGACCAGAGAAGGATCGGTAGCTATGGTTGTACCCGCCGCGGTACTTGCCGCAGCAGTTGTAGCCGGCGCTTTGTACGGTGTCAATGACAGGCCCGTAAATTTATTATCGGCGTTTAACGACAGATTTAATAAAAAAACACTTTTCTGAAATGTAGCTTTATAATGCGCTATCGGGGTTTCATAGTTTTCAAGATCGGCCTGTAACAATGTGCCCAATTGTGTTTTTAACTGGCCAGTTGTACTTTTGAAATCGGCTTGTGAAAGTGCCTTCTTCATTTCTGGCCCAAACATGCTGTATATGCTATCCGGCTGATTATTATTGTATAGCTGTTTAAATTTATTTAAGGCCGTAGCATAATTGGCCGGAGGCGTTTGTGCAAATAAATTCCCTGCAAAACAGGCAACTAATATAAACAGACAAAGTTTTTTCATGTTATAATGGTCAATATACAATGCAATGATGTATTGAGGCCGAAAATAAAGAAAAAATCAGGTTGTTTTGTTTATTTATGTCGTTGCATGGTTTTTTGCAAACAATATTTAATGGCATCAATGTAAAACCTTTTGCTCGGCATAATCCATACTAATGTTGCAACATTCTTTTATATTATATAATTAAAATATCAATACAATACATATAATTTTATATATATTGTATTATATTGCGGTACATTTTTATATTTTTTTAAACTATAGTAAATTTCTACATTACTGATTAATGAGGGTTTTAGTAGCAGGCTTATTTTTTGCGTTCCTGGCCGGAGGGTATTGTATTTCGTTTGCCCAAACAAAATCTTCAATAATACAGGGTAAAGTTTTAACAGAAAATAACCAGCCCGCCGAGGCAGCTACAGCCGTTCTCCTCGCCGCTGCGGACTCATCTATATTGAAATCAAACCTGGTAAATAAAAACGGGCAGTTTGAATTTACCGGCCTGCAGCCCGACAGCTATTTAATCCTTATCAGTAAAATAGGATACGTAAAAGTTTATACGGGGCCGTATAAGGTTAACTCAGGTCAAATAGTAACTGCCAATGATATTGTTTTAAAACTCTCGAACAACCAACTGCAGGAAGTTAAAGTAGTTGCCCGGAAGCCTTACATAGAGGTAAAGCCCGGTAAAATTGTATTAAGTGTACAAAACAGCATCCTGGCCGAGGGAAATTCGGCCTTTGATATCCTGAGGCAATCACCCGGGGTAAGGGTTAACAGCAACGAAACTTTAAGTATTAACGGCAGACAAGCAGCATTAATAACCATCGACGGCAAACCTACCAACCTTACCGGGGATGATCTTACCAGTTTGCTCCGAAGTATGCAAAGCAGCACTATCGACCAGGTTGAAATGATCAGTAGCCCGTCGGCCAAATATGACGCCTCGGGCGGAGGTATCATCAACATCATTTTAAAAAAGGGTAAAAATCTGGGTACTAATGGTACGGTTACCGCTATGGCAGGTTATGGAAAGTATTACAAAAGTACAGCAGGCATTGTTTTCAACAACCGCACCAGTAAACTCAATATTTTTGGAAATTACACTTACGATAATAATAAAGGCACACGCACTATTACAACCAACCGTAACATTACTTATAACGAGACCCTGAGTAATTACGATGTTGATTATAACAATATTCAAAAAACCACTAACCACAACTTTAAAATAGGGGCCGATTATACTATCAACCCAAAGCAAACTATAGGCTTTTTAGTAAGCGGAATTATCAGGAGTGATGATTTTATAAAGCATAACGACCTGTACATCAACAATCAACACCAGCTCGATTCAATAATCAAAGCCCGTTCAAACCTTGACCGGGGCAGCAACTATTTAAACTACAATATCAATTATAACGCGGTGTTGGATAAAAGCGGCCGCAGTATCTCGGTAGATGGTAACTATTCAACCTACACCCGCCACTCTAATGAATTTATTACCAATAGCTTTTTTACCCCGGCAGGCAATACTTACCGCGATGATCTTGAGTTGGAAAACCTTTCGCCGTCAGATATCCACATCTGGACATCAAAAATTGATTTGGTTAACCCATTAAACAAAACCTCACGATTGGAGGCTGGCATTAAATATAACAACACCCGCAGCAATAACAATCTCATTTTTGGCCCCAAAATAAACAATATATATGAGGCCGACCCCAATTTCAGCAACAGGTTCCTTTATACCGAAGCAGTGAGCGCGGGATATATCAATTATCTAAATAAAATAGGTAAGTGGGATATTACGGCAGGTATACGTGCCGAAAACACTCATGCAACCGGTAAATCATGGGGATTAAATGAGCGGGTACCGGCGATAAATACCAATAATTATTTTAACCTTTTTCCGCAGGTACAAATAAGTTATGAGGCCGATAAAAAAAATATCATCGGTATTGGTTATAACCGAGGTATTCACCGGCCGCTTTACGAAGATATCAATCCGTTTTTGTACTATACCGACCTGTATGATTATCGTGCAGGCAACCCTCAGCTAAAGCCGGAATACACCAACACCATACAAATCTCCCATACTTATAACCAAACCTTTTCAACCGAACTGTATTATACAGTTACTAATAATGCTTATGATTTCCCGGTATATCAGCAAAACGATTCGACTAAGGTTAACATAACTCTCCGTAAAAACTTCGGGCAGATCTTTGTTTACGGGGCTTCATTTTACGCGCCTGTGCAATTTACCAGGTGGTGGTCGGCCAGTTTTAACCTTGATGCCATTTATGTACGTTACAAAGCTTATGCGCAAAACGGCGATTTTGACAGGGGCAAGCAGGACATTATTTTTGGCAGCACACAAAACTTTACCATTACCGGTACATTACTTGGCGAAATATCGGGCAGGTATGAAACCCCTACCATTTACGGCATCAATGAACTAAAAGCAAGTTATTCGGTAAATGCGGGTATCAGCAAGCAAATATTAGATAAGCGGGCCACTATTAAATTAGCACTAAACGATGTATTTAATACCGACAGGGGGCGCAACCGTGCCAGATATCAAAACATTGATCTTTCGGAGGTAAATAAGCGCGATACGCGCATTGTAAGGCTTAACTTTAGTTACCGCTTTGGCAAAAGCACAGTTAAATCAGCCAATAAACGCAATACGGGTAATGATGATGAGCGCCGTCGCACCGGAAATTAATAATGCGCATACCTAACCTTTAATTCAGGGTATTTGCCTTTTATACGTGTAACAAAAAAATGCCCAAGCGAATCGGATCTAATAAACTTGTTATAGGCAGATAAAGGAAAACCGAAGTATTGCCACACACCGCCATTTTCCCGAAATTCAAGTTCAAGGATGCGGGCGTCCGGATCATAGCCAACGCTGCTTAAAGCCGATGATTGTACTGTACGTCGTTGCATTTATTATATATACTATATTAAATACAAAAAAGTTTTTAAAATATCAGCCCGCGTGACCGCTTATCATACTAATTAAAATGATAAGCAGCACAAGTACTGTGATAGCCGTGTACAGGTAATCCTTTTCCATAATAAAACCAATAGCCGAAAATAACACCCGGATAACCGGTGTAGCTATCAGCAAAATTATCCCCGCCTGTATAATTGCCCGGCCGCGTAAAGTAAAGATACCGTGTATAATGCCACCAGGATTACTCACAAAATCGGGCACACCAACAAACTTGCTGTAATCAACATGGGTTTGCCCGTGCCTGTACAGGTAAATAACCCCGCCAATAAAAATAACGCTCATTGATACCAGCACTCCCGCGCGCAGTATCCAGCCAATCACGGCCTGCATATCGGTATCTTTGAATTTGCTCATTTTATATCATTATGTCATTTGGTCATTAAGTCATTCTTACCCGCCATTGCTTTATTAAGTCATTTTTCTTATCAGGTCGACCAGCCATGTCACTTAACCTCACACAAAAATGACTTAATGACGCAATGACCTAATGACAAATTATATAGTTCCTGTAATTCCTTTATATATCATTTGCGATGCCAAAAACGTAACCACCACGGCAAAAACCACACGTAGCCATCCCGACGATGAAGTATGTACCAATATTTTTGATCCGCTTAAGGCACCTAATAAAACCCCAATAGCTACCGGCATCGAAAGCCCGGGATCAATGTACCCCCGTTGCAGGTAAACTACCGCGCTTGCTGCTGCGGTAACCCCTATCATAAAATTGCTGGTAGTAGTTGATACCTTAAAAGGGATGCGCATAACACCATCCATCGCCAAAACTTTCAGCGCTCCCGAACCTATGCCCAGCAAGCCTGATATTACCCCCGCAAAAAGCATCATGAAAAAGCCGCCACCTACGTTCCTTACCGAATATGTAATTTCGCCTGCCGGGCCGGGGAAACTGCCGTTTAGTTTCAGCCTTTCGGCCAATGCACTTTTTTGCTGATGGATTTGCTGCGATTTTTTTCGTAACGACATTACTGCCGAGAGGATCAGGATCACTCCAAATAATACCGCTATAAAATTAGTCGGGATATAAACTGCTATCAGTGCGCCAACCATGGCGCCGGCCGTTGTGGCAATCTCCAGGAACATCCCCAGCCTGATATTGGT
This sequence comes from Mucilaginibacter sp. 3215, assembly GCF_050433785.1. Taxonomy (NCBI): domain Bacteria; kingdom Pseudomonadati; phylum Bacteroidota; class Sphingobacteriia; order Sphingobacteriales; family Sphingobacteriaceae; genus Mucilaginibacter; species Mucilaginibacter sp. 3215. Next base: position 299,303 of record NZ_JBNPWO010000004.1, on the reverse strand, counting down.
AATCCCTTCTTTAACGTAAGCTGCTGCCGAACCTGATGACGTGGCAATAACCGAGATCAGCGAAGCCCCGATGGCGTATTGAATGTCCACTCCAAGTAAAATAGTAAGCAGCGGAATAATAACAACCCCTCCGCCCAACCCGGTTAACGAGCCCAGCAAACCCGCCAAATACGACCCAACAAGTATAATAAGCGTTAGTACTGTTACCGACATAGGGTAATTGATATTTACCGGCTAAAGTAAGGATTTTATCATTAGGTCATTGAGTTGTTGCCTATGTTAATTGAGCGTGAAACTTACCCGAAATGTCAATGACCCAATGACAATGAAATGAATGACCCAATGAACTAATTTCTTAATTTCGCACCTATGGGTTATTCAAGTTTACAAGCCTGCATTGCCGATCTCGAAAAAAACGGCCACTTAATACGCATTAAGGAACAGGTGGATCCTTACTTGCAAATGGCGGCCATACACCTGCGTGTATTTGAAAACGAAGGGCCTGCCATACTATTTGAAAACGTAAAAGGGAATCGTTTTCTGGCAGTATCCAACCTGTTTGGTACACTCGACAGGTCGAAATTTATTTTCAGGGACACACTTGAAAAGATCAAGGTACTCGTCGATATTAAAAACGATCCGATAAAGGCCATCAAAAATCCTTTTAAATATGCAGGCATTGGGTTAACGGCGCTCTCGGCATTGCCTATGAAAAGCGGCGCAGGCGCACCCATTAAATTTGGCAAATGTAACATCAGCGATATCCCGCAAATTGTAAACTGGCCTATGGATGGTGGCCCATTTGTTACCATGCCCCAGGTGTATACCGAGGATATGGATAAACCCGGCATCATGAACGCCAACCTGGGCATGTACCGCATCCAGCTTGCCGGTAATGACTATGTACAAAACCAGGAGATCGGTTTACATTACCAGATACACCGGGGTATTGGCGTGCATCAAACCAAAGCCAATGCCAAAGGGCAACCATTAAAAGTCAGCATTTTTGTAGGCGGGCCACCGGCACATCCCGTAGCTGCCGTAATGCCCCTGCCCGAAGGTTTATCAGAAATGACTTTTGCAGGTGCATTAGGGAACCGTCGCTTCCGATATTTTTATGATGCAGAAGGTTTCTGTATTTCGGCTGATGCTGATTTTGTGATCACCGGCACAGTTATGCCGCACGAAAATAAACCTGAAGGCCCCTTTGGCGATCATTTGGGCTATTACAGTTTGGTACATCCCTTCCCGCTGATGAAGGTGCATAATGTTTATCACCGTAAAGATGCCGTTTGGTCGTTCACTGTGGTTGGTCGCCCGCCGCAGGAGGATACCAGCTTTGGGGCTTTGATCCATGAAATTACCGGTTCAGCTATTCCTAAAGAAATCCCCGGTCTGCATGCTGTAAATGCGGTTGACGCGGCAGGTGTGCATCCCCTGCTTTTTGCCATTGGCAGCGAGCGCTATACCCCTTACCTTAAAGAGCGCAAACCACAGGAGATAGTTACTATCGCCAATCACATACTGGGCAAAGGCCAGCTGAGCCTCGCAAAATACCTGTTCATTGCCGCACAGGAGGACGAGCCTAAACTTAATATAAACGATATCGGCGGATTCCTGAAGCACATTCTGCAAAGGGTAGACCTTACCCGCGACCTGCATTTTCATACCAACACTACTATCGATACACTTGACTATAGCGGCGAAGGCCTAAACTCGGGTAGTAAATTAGCTGTTACCGTGGCCGGCGATATCAAACGCGAACTTTGGACGGAACTCCCGGATTGGTTTAGTCTCCCCCGCCCGATCAGTGCTTACAAAATGGCCATGCCTGGTGTGCTCATGGTTGAAGTGCCCAAACATGTAAATCACAAGGACATAGATAACATTATCAGCATTATAGAATACAGCCTGCAGGATGAAGACCTTACCGGCTTGCCTTTAATGGTACTCTGCGATGATGCCGGTTTCGCCGCCCAAACCATTAACAATTTTGTTTGGGTAACCTTTACCCGCAGCAACCCGTCGCATGATATTTATGGTGTTGGCAGCTTTACAGAGCACAAACACTGGGGCTGTAACGGTCCGCTAATCATTGATGCCCGCATCAAACCACATCACGCTCCCGTGTTGGAGCGGGTGCCGGAAGTAGAGAAAACAGTTGATAAGCTGGGCGAAAAGGGTGGATCCTTGTTTGGGATAATATAACAGAACCTTGATTAAGAGGATTTAAAGATTTCTTGATTTTTACCTACTTCTTATCTAAACTCGAATTTTATAGAATGAAAGAATTTATAGAATTTGCATTGCCCTCTGACAATTTCTTAATTCTATAAGATTCCGGCTTAGACAAATGCGTTAAGGATTGCAGCGGATACCTGCCGTGTGGCTAATGCCAGTGCAGTATGAGCGGAAAGCCTGGGCCCCAGGCAACGCCCATTTCATCTTCAAAGTTGCAAATAAGGCACAAGTGAGCATACCCACGGGCTATCACACAACACTTGCACCAAAAAGTGACGCTCGAAAAAGCACCCTCCTCAATCCAAAATCTAACTTTAAATCAAACCAAGGCACTTTTCCGAAAAATAAACCTCTAATCTCCGCTCACTAATCACTATATTAGCATCCTTTTAATTTTAATCATGAATATATTTTACGGAACAGGGGTAGCTATGGTAACCCCTTTTCATGCGGATGGTCAAATTGACTACAACGGGTTGAGAAACCTGATTGAACATTTGATTGATGGCGGGGTGGAATACCTTGTATCATTAGGTACAACCGGCGAAAGTGCCACATTGAGCGAGGCTGAACGAAAGCAGGTTTGGGCTTTCACAGCCGCAGTGGTAAATAAGCGCGTTGGCCTGGTGGCGGGTATTGGCGGTAATAATACTCATGAAGTTGTTGAGCAAATAAAATCGTTTGATATAAAAGGCTATGATGCTATACTTTCAGCAAGTCCGCATTATAACAAACCTACCCAGGAAGGTATTTATCAGCACTACAGGGCTATAGCACAAAATACTAAACTGCCTATAATTCTGTATAACGTACCAAGCCGTACAGGTAGTACCATCAGCGCCGAAACAACTGTACGCCTGGCGAAGGAGTTTAAAAACATAATCGGTATCAAAGAAGCGTCGGGCAATTTCGACCTGTTTAACCAGTTGATGCGTGATAAGCCCGAGGATTTCCTGTTCATATCAGGCGATGACCCGGTTACTTTGCCAATGATGGCCTTAGGCGGAGTTGGTGCAATATCGGTTATTGGTAATGCTTTGCCACGCCAGCTATCCGACATGGTTAGGCTTTTGCTGAACGGCGATTACAAAGCAGCACATGCAGCGCATTTTAACCTGATTGAGTTTACCCGATTAATGTTTGCCGAAGGCAGCCCTGCAGGCGTTAAAACTGCCCTAAAACAATTAGGCATCTGCGGCGATACTGTGAGACTGCCATTGGTACAAGTAAGCGAAAAAACTGCCGGTGCTATTGTGGAAGAGCTTAAAAAGTTAGCCCCAGTAGCGGTGAAGGCGTAAATGCCTTTCGAGAAACGCATAAACTTCATAAATTTCAACAATAAAAAACCCGGTCCATGGACCGGGTTTTTTATTGGAATAAGATGATAAAAATCTTACTAAGCCTCTTTATTCTTCGCCTCCTGAACTTCAAGGCGGATTGCCTGTGCCAGGTTTTTAAGATCCTGCATACCTTTACGTACACGTGTACCGGCAGCGCTGTTTCCTTTATTGTAGAATTTGTCGGCGTCGGCCTCTAAAGCTGCTACAAGCTCTTTTACTTCAGTAAATTTTTTCATTTAATTACTCCTTTTAAATTTTGAGGTTTATTGTTTTAATTAAAGCTAAGCTAAAATGTTTTTTGGTAATTAAAAACTTTTGAAGCCAAAAAATACGGCCTTAACAGTGGTTTTTTTCCACATTTTTGCCCATTTTGATTTATTAACCGTTGCTTATTTTTTATTAAAAAGTTTAAATCAAACCTATATTTAAAAATAAGATTCATTAATAATTAAAATACAAGCCATAATTCGGCATAAATAATATTGGCAGCAAACCATACAACTTAAACGTAGTATTTTAAATACTATTAAGTATTAACATATTCAGCTGGTTTAAAAAGTCTGTTGTAGTATGTCAGGGTAGTGTTCGTGCACTTTTAGTATCAATTCGCCAAATAAAGTGTTAGCCCAGGCAAACCATTTGCGGGTAAAGTCCTTTGCATCGTCTTTATTAAAGGATTCGTGCATGAAACCGGTGTCTGCATGTGTGCTTTTCAGCCATTTAATACACTGTACAATCTCTGCTTTATCGGTTGATGTAATACCGCGCATAATGATTGCCATTGGCCAAATATAACCTATACCCACGTGCGGGCCTCCAATGCCTTCGGCAGCGGTGCCTTTAAAGTAGTAAGGATTACTATCGCTCAGTACAAATTTACGGGTACTTTGGTACAACGGATCATCAACTTTTACCGAATCAAGATAAGGCAGGGCCAACAGACTTGGAACGTTCGAATCATCCATGAAAAGTTGATTTCCATAACCATCAACCTCAAACGGGATAACCTGACCAAATTGCGGGTGATGGCCAACAGCATATTGTTTAAGTGCCGCCTGAACCTCTGTTGCTAAAGCCTTACAAGCATCAGCGGTAGCATTATCATGACCGATGGTACTGTACATTTCGGCCATTTGGTTTAAGCTTGCTACCGCGAAGTAGTTTGAGGGGATCAGAAATGGATAAATGGTAGCATCATCCGAAGGACGGAAAATAGAGCAAATCAAACCAACTGGTTTAACGGGATTACCGTAGCCTCTGTTTGGTGCGGTATCGCTTTGTGTCTCGGTTTTACGCTGGAAAAAGTACGGGCCTTTACCATCCTTACGTTGCTGTTCTTTAAACGTAGCCAGTATGATCTTACCTGCTTTTTGCCAGTTGTCATCAAAAAAGCTGCTATCGCCACTTATTTTCCAGTAATTATAAGCCAGCCTTACAGGGTAACAAAGCGAATCGATTTCCCATTTGCGCTCGTGCAATTCGGGTTTCATAGTGGTGCGGTCGCTGTCCCACTCGCTACCAGTTGGACCTTCGTTAAAGGCATTGGCATATGGATCAATGATCACGCACTTAGCCTGACGGCTTAGCACGCCCTGAATTAATTTTTTAAGTGCCGGATCATTTTTAATGAGCGGCAGATACGGCCAAACCTGCGCCGATGAATCGCGCATCCACATCGCGTTGATATCACCGGTGATTACAAATGTATCGGGCTTACCGTCCTTTTCAGAGTAGTTTACCGTAGTATCTAAAGTGTTTGGATAGCAGTTTTCAAACAGCCAGGCTACTTCGGGGTCTTTAATATCGGCCTTAACCTTTTTAATAATAGCTTCCACAGCCTTGCTGGTAAATTTACGGTCGGCCAGCTTTGGGCGCTGGGTCTCGAAGGCAGGAGCCAAAGTTGAAGCAAATACAGGGGTTACACCCAAACCGATACCGGCAGCTGCAACGCTGTTAATTTTTATAAAATGTCGTCTGGTTAATTTCATGGTTTTGATATGGTAGCCGTAAAAATAGAAAAGGTTTTAGTTAAACAAAAAAGCTTGCTAAAATAATTTAGGAACGTTTTATCAAGGATTTTTAAGAGGTGGTGATCTTCAACGTAGAGACGCATCACATACGTCTGCCAGAAGGGCAAAAGCCCTTCGCAATTTATTCACCATAGCGGCATTTCAAACGGGAGACGCATGTGATGCGCCTCTACAACAGATGCAAAAAAAACAAAAAAGCCCCGGATCTCTCCGAGGCTTCTAAGTATTATCAAATGCGTTTAAGCAATTTCCAGTTTATTCTCTTTGTAATAACCGGCCTTTAATTTTTCACTGATAGCGCTGTAAGCATCAAGGGTACGTTGTACATCCTCCAAACTATGAGCCGCTGTTGGGATCAGCCTTAGTACAATTAATCCTTTAGGGATAACCGGGTACACTACTATCGAACAAAAGATGCCATAGTTTTCGCGCAGGTCGCGGGTTAGGGCGGTGGCTTCAAAAAGATCGCCTTTTAGAAATACCGGGGTAACCATAGTATTTGATACGCCAAGGTCAAAACCACGTTCCCGTAAACCTTGCTGCAAAGCATTTGCAATCTGCCACAATTTTTCACGAAGCTCCGGCTGACTTTTCAGCATTTCAAAGCGCTTTTTTAAACCTAATACCATTGGCATAGGCAATGCTTTGGCGAAAGTTTGCGAACGCATATTGTAACGCAGATAATGGATAATATCCTGATCGGCAGCTACAAAAGCACCAATACCAGCCATTGATTTGGCGAAGGTAGCAAAGTACACATCCACTTCATCCATACAATCCTGCTCTTCATGCGTACCGGCACCGGTTTTACCCATGGTACCAAAACCATGCGCATCATCAACCAATAAACGAAAGTTGAATTTCTTTTTAAGATCGGCAACTGCTTTAAGTTTGCCTTGCGCGCCCGACATACCAAAAACACCTTCGGTAATTAACAGAATCCCGCCGCCGGTTTGTTCGGTTAGGCGAGTTGCACGTTCCAGCTGTTTTTCGCAGCTTTCAATATCGTTGTGCTGATAAACAAAGCGTTTACCCATATGTAAACGTACGCCATCAATGATACAGGCGTGCGATTCGGCATCGTAAACAATAACGTCATTCCTGTCAACCAGTGCATCAATTATAGATACCATTCCCTGGTAACCGTAATTTAGCAAAAAGGCCGATTGCTTGCCAACAAAAGCAGCGAGGTTGTTCTCCAGCTCTTCGTGATGAATTGAGTTTCCCGACATCATCCTTGCACCCATAGGGTAAGCCATACCGTAATCGGCAGCGGCTTGCGCATCAGCCTGCCTTACTTCGGGATGATTAGCCAAGCCAAGGTAATTGTTAAGACTCCAAACTAAATGCTCTTTTCCCTTAAACTCCATGTGCGGGCCTATCTCACCTTCCAGCTTAGGAAAAGAAAAATAACCATGCGACCACTTTTGATGCTGACCTATCGGCCCACCTAAGCTTTTTGTTATTTTATCAAATAAATCCAAAATGAATTGTTTTTATAAATTTAAATGCAAATATAGCCGTTAAAACACCTTTAAACAATAGCTATAACTTTTTAGAATAGGTTATAACTTGGAGGAAAGAAGCAAGAATCAAGAGAAGAGATATTCTTTCCCTAAATATAAAACTGCTGTCATTTCGACGAACAGAGTGATGGCCTGTGTGATCGGGTGAGGAGAAATCTTGTACGCTCTGCAATTACTACATACAACGCACTATCGCATAGCGTACAAGATTTCTCTTTCGCCCCAACGTCCTCTGCCCCGCCCTGCTCTATCGAAATGACATTTTTTTACTATAATAACAAAAAGGGAGATCAACGCTCAGATATAATTCTTTTGTTGATCTCCCATTCAATTATTGTGGTTTTTATTTCTCTTGATTCTTGACTCTAAAGTCTTGCATCTCTTCTTAATCCGCGTTTCCGTGCAAATACGAGTTGTTATTCCTGATCTCCACGTTACCTTCGCTATCCTGCATCAGGGAAAAACGGGAGATCTGGCTTTCGTCAGATGCAGGGGTATCCTGCAACGCTATCTCTTTACGTTTGTAGGCAGGGACATTTTCCAGTTCCTGGATATTGCCGGTACGCAGTTTCATACTCAGATCTTTCAACCTCATAATCCGCTCGCGCGATTTTTTCAACTGCTCTTCAATTGATTCATTGGTTTTGTTATCGTCAGCACCAACTGGCTGTGGTGCAGGAATTGGCGCTGGCTCCGGTTCAGGCTCGGGCATACGCGGCTGTTCCCTTACAGGCTGCTCGTAACTAACCGGCTCACTCATTTTAAAAGTGAACCCGGCAGTATCCGCCTCATTATCAGCTTCAGGCTCTTCCTCGTGCATCAGGCTATGCCTTACAACAGCAGGTTCTTCCTGGCGACTGCCGGCAAACATATCAAACAACCCGGCTTGTTTAGCATCTTCTTTAGGAGCTTTAGCATAAGGCTCGGCAGGAGCATCAACCTTAACTGGTTTTATAAACTCGTTAACCGGTCTTGCCTGCTGTGGCTCTTCGGGAACAAGCATGGAAACTATCTTCTTGTTGCTGTTTTCCTTTTCGCGCTCGTCCTTGGTTTGGAAACCTGTAGCAATAATAGTTACTGATAATTGCTCGCCCAGGTTTTCGTCGATACAGTTACCCCAAATCAGGTCGGCAGCTAAGCCGGCTTCTTCCTGGATATAATCAGTAATTACACTGATCTCATCCATGGTAACCTCTTTAAGGCCCGAGCTGATGTTCAGCAATATATACCTTGCACCTTCAATCTCATTGTCTTTCAGCAATGGCGATGCCAATGCACCTTCAACAGCTTTAAGGGCACGGTTTTCACCATCGGCGCTAAAGCTGCCCATGATAGATACACCGCTATCCTTCATTACCGTGCGCACATCTTTAAAGTCGACGTTGATATAGCCCGGTAAGGTGATGATCTCGGCAATACCTTTGGCAGCCGTGGTCAATATATTATCGGCCTGGGCAAACGCCGAGCTCATTGTCAGGTTACCGAAGATCTGACGAAGCCTGTCGTTCGAGATCACCAGGAACGAATCGACATATTTACGCAGTTCTTCCAAACCAGCATCGGCCTGCATTTTACGGCGTTTCCCTTCAAAAGAGAAAGGTGTGGTTATGATACCCACCGTCAATATATCCATTTCGCGCGCTGCCTTGGCAATGATAGGGCTTGCGCCTGTACCCGTGCCACCGCCCATACCCGCTGTAATGAACAGCATTTTGGTATTAACGCCCAACATCTGTTTAATATCGTCGATATTTTCAATAGCCGAATTTTTGCCTACTTCGGGTATTGAGCCTGCACCCATGCCCTCGGTTAAACTGGCACCCAATTGCACCTTGTTAGGTATAGGGCTCAGCTCCAATGCCTGGGCATCAGTGTTGCATATTATAAAATCAACACCGGTAATTCCTTGCCTGTACATATGGTTTACCGCGTTACCACCACCACCGCCAACACCAATTACCTTGATGATTGACGATTTTTCTTTTAACATTTCAAAATGCATAATCTTCGTTTTCAGCTATATGTAATTCAACCCAACATTAGATTTTACCATCGTAATAATAACACTTTTTCAACAAGGTTTATCCACAATTGTGAGCAATGTGAATAAGTTTAACCCTTGTGAATAAATATTACTTCAGAAAGTCCTCATCCTTAATGTCATCCTTAATAAATGTTATACTCTTTTTCAGCAGCCTGTCTAACAAACCACCTTCTTTACTTTTTGTATCAAATTTTGGCTTAGCTGTTTTTACCTCGGTCGGGATCGCTTCATTCATGTATTCCATTTTCTGGATACCTTTAATCAGCAAACCAATACCAGTAGCAAAAGTTGGGCTTTGCAACTCTTCGTATGTTCCTTTTGGTAACACTTCGTTTTTGGCCAGGTGCTCAGTAGGGTAACCTACACGGCAATCCAAACCTGTAACAAATTCAACCAACTGGCGCAAGTGTTTCAGCTGCGCGCCGCCGCCCGTTATTACGATCCCTGCTATCAACTTTTTCTCGTAGCCTGATGATTTTATCTCGTAATAAACATGCTCTACTATTTCTTCCATACGAGCCTGGATCACGTAAGCCAGGTTTTTTACCGAAATTTCTTTCGGCTCACGGCCGCGTAAACCCGGAACACATACTATCTCGTTTTCCTTGTTCTCGTCGGCCAGGGCAGATCCAAACCTTACCTTCAGTTGCTCGGCAATGTTGCGCATTACCGAACAGCCTTCGCGAATATCCTCGGTTACGCTGTTACCGCCGAACGGAATAACTGCCGTATGCCTGATGATACCTTCGTGAAAAATAGCTACGTCGGTAGTACCGCCACCAATATCAACCAAAACCACGCCAGCCTCTTTTTCCTCTTCGCTTAATACAGATTCTGAAGACGCCAGCGGCTCTAGGATCAGTTCCTGGCTTTCCAGGCTGGCCTTGTTAACACATTTTACAATATTTTTGATAGCAGTTACCTGACCAGATATGATATGGAAGTTAGCTTCAAGCCTAACGCCTGCCATACCAATTGGATCTTTGATTCCTGGCTCATTATCCACAGTAAACTCCTGCGGCAACACATGGATGATCTCCTCGCCTGGAGGCATCACCAGGTTATACATATCTTCTATCAGCTTATCAATATCCTTACGACCGATTTCTGATTGCAAGTCACGACGGGTTATCAAACCGCGGTGCTGCAAGCTCTTGATATGCTGACCTGCAATGCCCACGTTTACTACCCTGATTTCCACATTTGATTGTGAGCCCGCCACTTCCACCGCCTGGTGAATGCCCTGTACTGTTTTATCTATATTTGATACCACGCCGCGCGTTACACCGGCAGATTCGGCTTTGCCAATCCCTAAAACCTCAATCTTCCCGTTCTTGCTCCTGCGCCCAACAATGGCACAGATCTTAGTAGTTCCGATATCCAATCCTACTACAATTGGCGAACTTTTTTCCTGAGTTGAGCTTTTGTCCATATTACAATTTAATTTGAGATGAGTCCCTTTTCGTTTTAAGCGAATCCTGCTTGGCAACTTTAGCTGCTTTTGCCGAATCAGCTTTTATATTTTCATTTTTTATACCGATAACCTGGTTGGTATATTTTACATTGATCATTTTATAGGTATCCCAGCCTACTTTTGGCAGCACCTGCTTATAGAAAGCCTGCAGGTTATTCAGCTTTACATTAAGCGAATCTGCGTTACCGATCAGGATCCTTTGGTTGCCCACTCTCGGAATCAGTTCTATCTCGCGCTCACTGTTCACATACATCTGTGCTATTTGCGCATCCCAAAGCGAATCCTTGCGGATATAATCTGCAGTTTTAAACAGATCTTTAGCCAGGCGGGTATGCAAGGAATCAACCCGATTGGTAAACAGCTCTTCAATAAAACCATTAGCTACCAATACCCTTGCGGTAAAGTTTGATGACAGCGGAATCTTTAAACCATTTTGATCCACATAAAAATCCATATCGTAATGGTTCATGATACGCAATATTGGCTGGCGCTGGCTTACTTCAACCCTCAGCACACCGTCCATCTCTGTGTAAACTTTGGCAAACTCAATAAATGGGTTAGCTTTCAGCTTATCCTCTAACTCCTGGATATTAATGTGCTCGATAGGCCTGCCTACCAATGAGTGACTGGTAACTTCAATAATGTGATCAACTTCCTGCTTGTCAATAAAATATTGCCCACCAGGAATGCTCACATTTACCGCAGTACACTTAACACCCGCTTTTTTTGCTTCAATAAAACTCATGAGCACCACAAGGCCACCCAGGCTTATTACCCAGGCACAACCTATCAGCAGGCGCTTCCAAATGAGTTTTTTATTCATTGCTTAATACTTGTTTTAATGGCTCCACCAGCGTATCAATATCACCGGCGCCTACCGTTAATAATAGTTCGGGCTTTTCGGCAGCTACTGCCGCTACCGCGGCCGCTTTACTCAGTATTTTTTTATTTTGCAATTGCATACGGTTAAGCAGCATCTGCGAGTTAACTCCTTCTATCGGCAATTCACGGGCCGGATAAATTTCCAGCAATATCAGCTCGTCTACCATATCCAGCACTTCGGCAAAACCATCGGCAAAGTCGCGGGTACGTGTAAATAAATGCGGCTGAAAAATGGCCGTTAACTTTTTACTCGGATATAACCTTTTAATTGATGATATACAGGCCCTCAGTTCTTCGGGGTGATGCGCGTAATCATCAATGTAGATATGCTCCGGCGTTTTAACAATGTATTCAAACCTGCGTTTAACCCCTTTAAAGGATGCAAGTGCCTCTTTAATATCGGCCGGGGCAATATCCAGTTTCAATACCGCTTCAATAGCAGCAACAGCATTCTCCACGTTGTGGGTACCCGCTATGCCCATTTTTATATCAGTGATGTTTACCGCCGCACTGTTGTAATCAAAATAAAAATCACCATCAATTATCCTCACGTTTGAAGCATGCGCATCGGCAGTTTCGTCTTCAAATGCGTAGGTATAACCCCTGTCCAATGGCAAGCCTTTTTTGTGCACCAGTGTACCGCCCGGTTTTATCTGCGAAGCAAAAAGCTTAAACGACTCCGTCAGATGTTCATGATCGCCATAAATATCCAGGTGATCGGCATCCATTGATGTGATGATGGCCACGTCAGGATACAGGGTAAGGAACGAGCGGTCATACTCATCAGCCTCAACTACCATTACGTTGTTTTTACCATAGAGCACATTAGTTTGGTAGTTTGATGAAATACCACCCAAAAATGCAGAGCAATCATTACCCGATGCTTTAAGCAAATGCGCCACCATAGTTGATGTGGTGGTTTTGCCATGTGTGCCTGCCACAGCTATGGTATATGAACTTTTGCTGATCAAGCCTAAAACCTGCGAACGCTTAAACAGCTCAAAGCCCTGATTTTTAAAATAGTTTAATATATGCGAATCCTTTGGTACAGCAGGCGTGTAAATAATCAGCGTATCGCTGCAAGGTTTCTGGAAACTCATGGGAATATAATCCGCATGATCTTCAAAAACAACCTGGATCCCCTCGTTGTGCAATTGGTTAGTTAAATCAGTCGACGTTTTATCATATCCGCAAACAATACAACCCAAATGATGGAAATAGCGTGCCAGGCCGCTCATACCGATGCCGCCTATGCCTATGAGATAAACTCTTTTTATGTCGTGCAGTTCCATTTTTAATTTGTTTAAAAAAGGCCCTCCTCCCTTTGGAAGAGGAGGACCATCATTCTAATTGTTACTTATTATTTGGATAAGTTCCTTTGCTATAACTTCATCGGCATTTGGCATGGCCATTTTACCAATGTTATTGCTCAATTTCTTTTGCAGGTCGCGGTCTTCCAATAATTCAAGCGCCCTGTTAACCAGTTTTGCTTCGGCATCACGGTCGGCCACAAAAACAGCCGCGTTTTCATGCACCAGGGCCAAAGCGTTTTTAGTTTGATGATCTTCGGCCACATTGGGCGAAGGCACCAGGATCACCGGCTTTTTAATGGCACACAGCTCGGCAATGGTGCCGGCCCCGGCCCTTGATATAATAATATCAGCAGCGGCATAAGCCAAATCCATCCGGGTTAAAAACTCCCTGATCTGCAAATCGGGGTGATAATTTTCACCCAGCTTTTCGATGATGCTTTTATAATAAAACTTGCCGGTTTGCCATATCACCTGTACATCGGCAGCCAGCAGTTTATCAATACCGTTCATGATACTGTTGTTCAGCGTACGTGCCCCAAGACTACCGCCGGTTATCAGTATCGTTTTTTTAAAGGCCGAAAGATGGTACAATTCCAAAGCCTGCATGTGTTTGCCGGCAATGTTCACTGCATCCTTGCGGATAGGGTTGCCCGTTTTGATGATTTTAGCAGCAGGGAAAAATTTCTCCATCCCGTCGAAAGCAACACAGATCTTTTTGGCATGTTTACCCAACCATTTATTGGTAATACCGGCATACGAGTTTTGCTCCTGTATGAGGTACGGAATATCTTTTAACGATGCCGCGTACAACAACGGCCCCGAAGCATACCCGCCAACACCTACAGCGGCGTCAGGTTTAAAATCTTTAATTATCTTGATAGCCTTGCGCACACTATTGGCAAGTTTAACAGGGAACATCAGGTTTTTAATGATAGAGCCGCGCTGGATACCCTGGATATCCAATCCGATGATCTTATAACCTGCCGCCGGAACTTTTTCCATTTCCATACGCCCGTTGGCGCCTACAAACAGGATCTCGGTATTGGGATCAATATTTTTTAAAGCATTGGCAATAGAGATAGCCGGGAAGATATGCCCTCCTGTTCCGCCACCGCTTATAATTATCCTTTTCGACATGCTTTTTATATTTAACTTAATCCTATTCTTAACTTCGATTATAACCGATCTCCAATCACCACTTACCCATCTACGCCACACTAATCTCCCCTACAATGATTTTATTAGGCCCGCTGTTATCTGTTTCCTTCTCTTTCTTCGCTTTAGGTTCTTCTATATCCTTGCTTACTGAAAGTATAATGCCAAAAGCCACACTGGTAAACAATATTGATGTACCACCCATACTCACAAAAGGCAGCGGCACACCCGTCACCGGGCCTAACCCTACAGCTACCGCCATATTTGCAAATGCCTGTATGGCCAAACTGAAGCTTAAGCCGCAAGCCAGCAAAGCCCCAAATGCCTTTGGTGCCTTAGTTACTATTTTAATACACCTGTATAGCAAGAACAGGTAAATACCCACCAATGCTACCCCTCCTACCAAACCGTACTCTTCAATAATAATGGCATAGATCTCATCTGAAAACGCTTCGGGCAAATAATTTTTTTCGGTACTGTTGCCCGGGCCTTTACCAAATACTCCGCCCGATGCTATGGCTATTTTTGCGTGATTGGCCTGGAAAAGCTGATCTTTATCTGCAAGCTCCGGATGAAGAAACACTTTCACCCTCGATGCATGCGTTCCTTTCCTGCCGCCGAAGGTTAACATACCTGCAAGTAATACCGCGCCTGCCAGGCACACTACCGCAATTTGTTTGATACTGATACGGCCTATAATAAGCAATAGGATACTTACACCAAACAACATTAACCCCGTTGATAAGTTGGCCGGGCCAATAAGCGCAAATACCAAGCACACCGCTCCCATGATTGGTATAAACGATTGCTTAACATCCTTTATATTTTCCTGCTTGCGCGATAATGAACGCGCCAGGTAAGTAATAAGCGCAAGTTTGGCCAAATCCGAAGTTTGAAAACTTAAGCCTGTTCCGGGTATGGGGATCCACCTGCTTGCGCCGTTGATGTGCGCGCCAAAAAACAAAGTATATAATAACAAGGGCACTGTAATGATCATCAGCAATTTTGAGATTCCCGCATAATAGCGGTAATCGAGCTTGTGCGAAAAGTACATGATGGCAATACCTCCAATCATCATAAATACGTGCTTCATCAAAATGATCTCCGCCCCCTTACCCTGCTTAAATGCCAGCGTACCAACCGAACTATATACTGCCAACAAGGATATAACAGAAAGCAATATGACAATGAGCCATATCCAGCGATCTCCTTTTGTATTGTTTAATATCCTATGCATTTTTTTGTGATTTCACCGATTTATTTTGATTTCACCGATTTATTTCTGCCGGATCAATCTTCA
The DNA here is from genome assembly GCF_050433785.1 of Mucilaginibacter sp. 3215. Lineage (NCBI taxonomy): Bacteria > Pseudomonadati > Bacteroidota > Sphingobacteriia > Sphingobacteriales > Sphingobacteriaceae > Mucilaginibacter > Mucilaginibacter sp. 3215. The sequence continues at coordinate 283,998 of NZ_JBNPWO010000004.1, read as the reverse complement.
AATTTTCAAATTGACACATCTTCAAATCTCTACAATTCCTTCACAGCGTCCTTAAACTGCCTGCCGCGGTCTTCGTAGTTTTTGAACAGATCGAAGCTGGCACAGGCCGGAGATAATAATACTGTATCACCTTTGGTTGCCAGATGGTAGGCCACCTGGGCCGCCTCCTGGGCCGATGCTGTATTTACAATAAGGTCAACATCATCTTCAAAAGCATCATGGATCCGTTTGTTATCCTTGCCTAAGCACACAATAGCTTTTACTTTTTGCCTAACCAGGTCATTAAGTATACTATAATCATTCCCTTTATCAACTCCGCCTAAAATCAACACTACATCGCTTGTCATACTTTCTAAAGCGTACCAGGTTGAGTTGACATTGGTAGCCTTTGAATCATTAATGAAGCGAATGCCGGAGATATTGGCAACAAACTCCAGCCGGTGCTCAATGCTTTTAAAGTTGCCCATGCTCTCTCTCATCGTTTCGTTGCGTAGCTCCAACACTTTTGCTACAATACCCGATGCCATGGAGTTGTAAATGTTGTGTTTGCCTTGCAGGGCCAGTTCTTGAATTGACATTGTAAAATGTTCTTGTTTTGTGTTTATGACAATATTGTCGTTTTCATCGAGGTATGCGCCCGGTTCAATTTTTTGCTGTATGGAAAATGGCAGCAATTGCGCCCCGAACGTTCGTTCCCTCATACCTTTAATGGTTTCAGGATCATCGGCGCAATAAATAAAATAATCGGCCGCCGTTTGGTTCTGCGCTATCCTGAATTTGGATGCCGCATAGTTTTCCAGTTTATAATCATACCTGTCTAAATGGTCAGGCGTAATATTTAATAATACAGCTATGTCAACTTTAAATTTGAACATATCGTCCAGCATAAAGCTGCTCAACTCCAGCACATACCAGTCAAACTTCTCGGTAGCTACCTGGTAGGCAAAGCTTTTACCTATGTTACCTGCCAAACCAATATCCATCCCGGCATTTTTTAAAATGTGGTAGGTTAAGCTGGTAGTTGTGGTTTTACCGTTTGAACCGGTTATACCGATGATCTTTGCATCAGTATACCTCCCGGCAAACTCAATCTCCGATATTACCGGAACCTTTTTTTCGTGCAGCTTTTTGATTATCGGCGCCTTTTCGGGAATGCCGGGGCTTTTGATCACTTCGACAGCATTTAAAATCAGTTCTTCCGTATGTTGTTTCTCTTCAAAAGGAATCTTCCAATCTTCGAGCTGTTTCTTATAATTATCGGCAATGCTTCCAAAATCCGACACAAAAACATCAAAGCCCTGCTGTTGCGCAAGGTAGGCAGCACCAACGCCGCTTTCACCAGCACCCAACACCACAAGGCGAGCCCCCCCCGCCCCCTGAAGGGGGTGCTTTTGATTAGCGTCTTTGTTATTGTTGTGGTTCATTTTTATTTTCTTTTGGGATTTCATCGATTATTCGATGATTTCACCGATTTTTTCTCTTCCTTGCCTCTTTATTCTTGACTCTATTCGCTTCTTGTCTCCTGACTCTTGACTTCTTGCTTCTCGCCTTAACGCAGCTTTAATGTTATCACCGTCACTATGGCCAGTATGATACAAATGATCCAGAAGCGGGTAACTATCTTTGCTTCATGGAACCCTTTTTTCTGGTAGTGATGGTGTAGCGGCGCCATCAAAAATACCCGCCTGCCTTCGCCAAATCTCTTTTTGGTGTATTTAAACCATGATACCTGTACAATCACCGAAAAATTCTCTATCAGGAAAATACCGCATAGCAATGGGAGCATCAGTTCTTTGCGGATCATGATAGCGAACACCGCTATGATGCCGCCAATGGCCAAACTGCCGGTATCACCCATGAACACCTGTGCCGGGTATGAGTTGTACCATAAAAAGCCTACGCACGCCCCCACAAAGGCACCGGCAAAAATCACCAGCTCGCCCGAATTGGGGATATACATAATGTTCAGGTAATCGGCAATAACCGTGTTACCCGATACATAGGCCAGGATAGCCAATGTAATACCGATAATAGCCGAGGTGCCCGTCGCCAGGCCATCAATGCCATCCGTAATATTAGCCCCGTTGGATATGAACGTGATAATGAGTATTACAAAAAACAGGAATACCACCAGTGCGTATTGTTCGTAACCTTTCCCTAAAAACTTCAAAACCTTGGCATAATCAAACTCGTTATTTTTGTAGAATGGCATGGTTGTTTTGGTGGAGTGCACATCCTGGGTATAAACCGGGGTGCTACGCTTCATGTGAAACTCAACCGGGGCATCGTCCTTAACGGGTAATACAACCTCCTGCCGGATGATGATATTACTGTTGAAATACATTGTCCACCCAACAATGAGTGATAAACCTACCTGACCAATAATCTTGAATCTACCCGCTAAGCCTTCTTTATTCTTTTTAAATACTTTAATATAATCATCTAAAAAACCAATAGCGCCCAACCAAACGGTGGTAATGATCATCAGGATCACGTATACATTTTCCAGTTTAGCAAAAAGTAGCGTTGGTATTAAAATACCCAGCAAAATGATGATACCACCCATTGTTGGGGTACCTGATTTTTGCATCTGGCCTTCCAAACCCAAATTCCTTACGGTTTCGCCCACTTGCTTAAAGCGCAGATAATCTATCAGGCGCCGGCCGTAAACCGTAGTGACCAGCAATGATGTGATTACAGCCATCGCCATCCGGAAAGTGATGTATTGAAATACACCTATCCCAGGGATACTGTAATTTTTGCTTAAATAGTTAAACAGGTAATACAACATTGCTCTTCTCTTTTACTATATAGTATCTTCTATATCAAATCTTTGAACCGGTTTTCCAATTCTTCCATATCATCGAAGTGATTTTTCACTCCATTTATTTCCTGGTACTTTTCGTGGCCTTTGCCTGCTACCAGGATAATATCACCAGGATTAGCCAGCATACAAGCTGTTTTAATAGCCTCACGCCTGTCGATGATGCTTACCGTATGACGCTTAAATGCCGGGTCAACACCTTCTTCCATCTCTTTGATGATCTGCGCCGGATCTTCAGTACGCGGATTATCTGATGTCAAGATCACTTTATCGCTCCATTCGCAAGCTGTTTTGGCCATGATAGGGCGTTTGGTCTTGTCCCTGTCTCCACCACAGCCGATTACTGTGATCACCTTTTCGTTTCCTTTACGGATATCGTGGATAGTACTCAATACGTTTTGCACAGCATCTGGTGTGTGAGCATAGTCAACTATCCCTACTACTTTATTGGGTGCAGTTATATATTCAAAGCGACCTTCGGCACCGGTTAGCTTGCTGAGGCTGGTAAGCACCTTGGCTTTATCCTGTTCCAACAACATCGCGGTAGCATAAACCCCTAACAGGTTATAAGCATTGAATGTGCCCACCATTTTAAACCATACTTCCTCACCATCAATTTGCAGCAATAATCCACTGAATTGATTTTCGAGGATGCGGGCTTTATAATCGGCCATGGTTTTAAGGCCATAGCTTTTTTTATGTGCTGCTGTATTTTGCAGCATTACATTACCATTCTTATCATCACTGTTGGTAAGTGCGAAAGCATCTTTAGACAGGCCGTCAAAAAATTCCTTCTTGGCATTCAAATACCTCAGGAAAGTTTTATGATAATCTAAATGATCATGCGTTAAATTGGTAAATACTCCTCCCGCAAACATCAAACTTTCGATACGTTTTTGTGAAATAGCATGTGAGCTAACTTCCATAAAACAATAATCACAACCGCTGTCCACCATTTCGGCAAGCAGGCTGTTCAACTCCACCGGGTCGGGTGTGGTATGAGTTGATGGGATCACTTTGCCATTAATCTGATTTTCGACGGTTGACAGCAGACCGCATTTATAACCCAAATCGCGGAATAATTGGTAAAGCAACGTAGCAATAGTTGTTTTGCCATTAGTACCTGTTACACCTACCAACTTTAACTTAGCCGATGGGTTATCATAAAAATTGGCGGCTACAATGCCTAAGGCCACAGCCGAATCGGCAACCATCAGGAAATCAACTTCACCGGTTGTATGAGCCGGAAGATCTTCACAAATTACCGCTACCGCACCCTTTTTAATGGCCTGGTCAATATAATCGTGCCCGTCTACAAGAGTTCCCTTTACAGCAACAAACATCGACCCGGGAATCACCTTCCTCGAATCAAAAGCAATTGCCGTTATCTCCACATCAGCGCTTCCCTGCAACTCAGTGAAGGCCAGTCCATCAATTACATCGCTTAAATACCTCATTGCAGTTCTATTAAAATTCGTGATCCTTTTGGTATTGCACTTCCTCCGGTAACCGATTGATTGGTAACTATGCCGCTTCCGCGCACAGTTACTTTATAGCCGGCGTTACCTATTACATATAATGCATCGCTAAGTCCCATGCCTGTTACCGATGGCACGGTGCCGTTTTTATATTTTACTTCCTCAAACGGGATCCCGTTGCTGGTATCAACCGTGCTATTGGCCGATGCGTACAAAGGTTTAACACCCAGTTTTGAATAAACCTTTTTCAGGGCTTTCATATTGCCCTGTTTTACCTGCGGCATTACCGTATTACCTACATAATGCGCCTGCGAGGTTTGATTAATATCAAGGTCATTGGCATAAACCCTGTCTGCCACCTCTCTGAACACCGGACCGGCTACTTTGGCAGCCAAATAATCGCCTTGCGTCGGGTTATTGATCACCACAATCATCGAATACTTAGGACGGTCGGCCGGGAAATAACCGCAAAATGATGCCTGATATTTTTTATCCTTATAACCCTTGGTGCCGTTTGCTACCTGCGCCGTACCAGTTTTACCGGCCACGCTGTAAAGTTTATTTTTAATAACATTTTTGCCGGTACCATTAAGGACTACACCTTCAAGCATACCACGTACCTTACCCAGTGTAGCTTCCGAACACACCTGCTCATTGATCACCCGGGCCTGGAATTGCTCGATAGGGTTACCCAATCTTCTGATCTCACGAACCAGCAGCGGCGCAATCATTTTGCCATTGTTAGCCACCGAATTATAGTAAGCCAGCATCTGCAGTGGCGTAATATTCATTTCATAACCATAAGCCATCTCAGGCAAACTGTAATTTTTGTTCCAGCTGCGGTTTGATGGATTTTTGATCACCGGCCTGCCTTCCCCGGGAATTTGTAACTGAAGCTTTTCATTCAAATGATAGCTGTACAATTTATTGATATACTGCCATGGGTTATTATGGTAAAATTTATCAACCAATTTTGCCGCAGCCACATTTGATGATTCTTCAAAAGCACGCTTAACCGACATTTCATAATTATCATGCTCGGTATCGGTAATGGTTGGCCCTTTCGGAAATTTATACCTGCCGCCTTCGGCATTAATTATGGTGCTGGTGTCAATCTTATGCTGATCGAGCATGGTCATGTACGATGCCAGCTTAAAGGTCGACCCCGGGTCGATAGCGTTGCTGATAGCGTAGTTCATCTGTTCCCTGTAATCACCATCTTTAGTGCGGGTGTAATTAGCAATAGCCCTGATCTCGCCGGTAGATACCTCCATAAGCACAACGCAGCCATGATCGGCCGCGCTCTTAACCAGTTGTTTTTTTAATGCATCCTGAGCCACATCCTGGAAGTTTACGTTGATGGTTGAAATAATATCAGCACCATCTTTAGGCGCTATTTCATCATCATCGTCAACCGGCATCCAGATCCCGCCGGGGATCCGCTGCATCAAACGCCTGCCGCTTTCCCCATTAATGTACGATGCATAAGCGCCTTCCAAACCTACCGCGTTCTTCACGTTTTCGTTTTTGTAACCGATAGTACGGGCAGCCAGCGATTGGAACGGCAGGATCCGTTTATTTTTTTGAATAACGATTAAACCACCTTTGTATTTACCCATGTTAAATACCGGGAACTGGCGAATCTTTTTCAGGTCCTGGTATGATACTTTACGTCTGATCAGCAAATAACGTGAGCTATCCCTGCGGGCTTCACGCAAAATGCGCGAATATTCCCTTGCCGATCTGTCACCAAACATACCCGATAGCTTTGCAGCCAGCAGATCGATATTATTATTGAATGCCGTATCAGAAGCTATACCGCCGGCCAGCATATCCATGTGCAGCTCATATTCCGGTACCGAGGTAGCCAGCAAACTCCCATCAACAGAAAATATATTACCCCTTGCAGCCTCAACAGTTTGATATTGCGCCGAAAGATCAGAAGCCATAGCCTTCCATTTATCACCTTGTACAAACTGCAGGCGGCAAAGCTGAACCACAACGGCAATAGCCAAAAGCAAAACAAGCCCAAAGGCTAAATAAACCCTGGCGAGTATGTTGGTTCTAATTCCCATCTTCAACCTCCTTCACTGTTATTTTTCCGGGCGGGTCAACCGATTGACTCAGGCCCAATGTATCCGCACGCTTAGCCACTTCGGTAAGCGTACTTTTATATGCCATATCGGCCTTAGTCGATTTATAATCCCAGCCCAGCTCTTTAACCTCTTTGGTAAGCGCGTCAATTTCACGTACTGATTTTTCGGCATAGTGCATATTACCAATGTACACCATACCCAAAAAAGCCAAAAACAAAACAAAAGGCAAAGCGCTGGTAGCCCTCTCGGTAGTGAGAAAGCCTTTGGTAAAAAGCTGCGTAAAAAAGTTATCAGGCAATTCCCTTGCAGGCCTTTCCTCAATTACTTCCTCAACTTCTTCTTCCTCCTGAATTTCTGTACGTAAACGATTGGTCATTTTTTTACAGCTATTCTTAATTTAGCGCTCCGTGCCCTATTATTATTGGTTATCTCCTCTGCCGATGCTGTTATAGCCCCGCGGCTTACAGCATCAAGCGGTTTATTATCATTTCCATAAAGGTCTTTCTCCACCTCACCGCTAAACTTGCCTTTAGCGATGAAGTTTTTTACCAGCCTGTCTTCCAGCGAGTGGTATGACATGACCACCAGCCTGCCGCCAACACCTAAAACCTCGGCCGACTGTATCAAAAAATCTTTCAATGCCTCCAGCTCCTGGTTAACCTCTATTCTTAACGCCTGGAACACTTGTGCCAGGTATTTATTTTCTTTTCCTTTCGGGATGCGGTTACTGATCACATTTTTCAAATCAGCGATAGTCACTATCGATGTATTTAGCCTTGCCGTTGCAATGGTTTCGGCCAGCGATTTCGCATTTTGAATTTCTCCGTAAATGCCAAAAATCCGGTGCAGGTCGGCAACCGAATAGTTATTTACCACATCCTTTGCAGTTAGCTCGCCCAACTGGTTCATACGCATATCCAACTCGGCATCAAACCGGATCGAAAACCCCCTGTCGGCCTCATCAAACTGATGCGATGACACACCCAAATCGGCCAGGATCCCGCTTACCGGAATAGCCCCGTGTAAACGGCAAAAGTTTTTGAGATACCTGAAATTTTGATCTACAAAAATAAAACGCTCATCATCAATTATATTCCTTTGTGCATCAGCATCCTGATCAAAAGCAATTAGCCTTCCTTTAGGGCCTAAATGCTTCAAAATCTCGCGCGAATGCCCCCCACCGCCAAAAGTCACATCAACATAAGTACCGTCCGGATCAATATTCAGCCCATCAATGCATTCCTTCAGCATTACCGGTACATGGTACTCACTCATTCCTGCTCCTTATTTTTACCACCCATTACCTTTTTTGCCAGCGCACTAAAGCTTTTTGGCTCGTCATCCATCAGCTTACGGTGAGCTTCGGCATCCCAAACCTCAATTTTATTTAACTGGCAAGCCAGCACCACATCACCTTTTATACCCGCATACTCCAACAAGAATTTCGGCAATAATACCCGCCCGGCGGCATCAGGCATAAGCTCAGTGGCGCCACGGGTAAAATATCGTATAAAGGCTATATTATCCTCTTCGTATTCATTAAGTTTGCTCAGTTCTTCAAGCCGTTTATCCCATTCCTTTTTAGTGTATATGACAAGGTACTTTTCGAACCCGCGATTGATCACCAGGCCTTCAGCTTCCAGTTCAGGAAGCTTTTTTTTAAGGCCAGCCGGTATCATCATCCTAAATTTAGGATCAAGCTTACACTCAAATTCACCGGTTAAAAACGACATTGTATGACTTGGGCAATTTTGTAACGTAAAAGTAAATACTTTTACCACTTCTTACCACTTTCCCCCACTAAAAGTTTTCAACAATTTTTAGGTGGGTCTGTTTTATATTTTTTGAAGATTTTTCAGAATCGCAGCCCTACCAAAAACCTCTAACAAACAAGTAGTTACAACTCATTTCAACTATAAATTTTTAAATACTAAAAGCCAGAGGAAAAACCTTTTATTGCAAGGCATTGGCTTTGATAAACCACAATTATTCCACCAGTCGCAGGTACTAATATTTTGTATATTAAGCTGTTGAACTCCATAAACTTCATGTACACCTATAAATATAAAGACCTGGCTTTAGCGTTATATGAAGCCCTTATTCCCGGCCCTTTTTATGTAGAATTGTTACAGAACATCCCGGGCAGTAAGCGGGAAAAGCAGGGATATTGATGGGATATATTAAAGTATGGGAGCCTTTACCGGCCTTGGAGCAAGATTTGGGGGTGAGCGGTAAGATGAATAGTAAGTATTGATACCTCATCCATGATTGCAAGGTGCGAAAAATTCATCGACTTACATTACGAACTTGTAGCGCCCTCACCACCACGTCAGCGCTTTCTACTTATAATGACGTCGTAAAGAAGAGAATCCCTTTATAAGGCCGATGATAAATCCCTTATGACATTGTATTATACCGTTGCCTCAGCAGGTACCACTCTCATTCTGCCGCGAACCGGTTTTTCCTTCTTCCGGGTACGGTTAAGCCACATCATAACGCCCGTTACCGGAAAAATAAGCGAAACCAGCGTGATCAAAAAAGCTAAAACCTGGGTAGGCCAACCATAAATGGAGCCTGTATGAATTGGCTTGATAACCCCTCTGATGCGCTGACCAAGACTTTTATCAGCATATAAAACAACTCCGGTAATCTTACCGCTATACTGATCTATATAATAAGTATCGGTAGCCAGTTCAACAGAACCCTTTTTTAACACGTTAAAAGTGTAAACTGCTGCTGTATCGCGCGGATAACGGATAGTGTAATTTTCGACATCTGTTATTTTGTTGCCTAATGCGCTAACAGCAGCATCTGGCGAGATGGCGGTAATGCCCGGCTGATAAACCGAAAGCGGGGCTTTGAGATCTTCTTTGGCGACAACCTTTGAACCTGTAAGGAAAAACAAAGTGTTGTTTGCCCATTTAAAGGTCATTACCAAACCCGAGGCAGAAATGATGATCAAAAATATTGAGGTATAAAAACCTGTAACAATATGCAGGTCGTGTGTAAGGCGCTTGCCGCTTCCATCCCATTTTATTTTAAGCCGTTGCTTCATAATGGCTTTGGTTTTAGGCCACCAAAGTACCACACCTGTAATCAGTATTATCAGGAAAAACAGGGTTGAAATACTGATCACCCAGTCGCCTATACTATTCTTCCCGCCTAACAAAAAACGGTGAAACATTTCTACCGAGTACAGGAACGTCTGCCTGCGGTTAAACTGGTCAATTATTTGCCCGGTATATGGGTTTACAAAAGCAGTAAGGTTTGAACGCTCGACATCTTTCGGTTTAGCATCCTTTTTTGCATGCGCTCCGGCGTGCTTTTCTGTTTTAGGCGCATCCGCGGGTTTCTTTCCCTTTTTTTCGGGCACAATAAGTCCCACTTCTACCGCACGCGCAGGATCATCATAAACTATAACCGTTGTCAGCTTTGATTTAGGGATCTGTTTTAATACCCCTGCTGTTAAATCAGCCAGCGGCAACCTCTTTTCCTGCGGCTTTACGAAGTAGCGCTGAGGATAAAGCGCCTGCTGAATTTCCTTTTCAAAAACCAGCATTGTACCTGTTAAACACGAACAGAAAATAATCACCCCGGCTGCCAGGCTTAAATAAAGGTGTATGGTGCGGAAAAATGCTTTCATCGGTTGTTATAAGCATAAAAACCGGGTATGAAACATACCCGGTTAGTTTAATCAATTAAAATTTATAACTCAATGTGGTCAGGAACTGCCTTGGCGGTATAGGGTTAATGCTATAGTTTTCGTGCACATTGTAATTAAGCACGTTGCCAATATTAGAGATCTTACCAATGATAGAGATCTTTTTATAAGTATAACCTACCGAAGCATCAACCGTGGTAAAGCCCGGTACATTAACCAATCTTGATATAGTTTGGGTTTGGCCAACTGTATTGGCATTACCCGCGGTACGGTTGCCCAGGTAATAAACCGATGCACCTACCTTAAACCCTTTTAAATCGCCGGTATAAAAAGTGTAAAATACACTGGTGTTAGCGGTATGCTTTGGTGTATTTAATAGCGGCTGCCCTGCAATGTTGCTTCCAACTGCAGTACCTGTTTTGGTGTATTTGGCGTTGGTATAGCTATAGCCCGCCAATACATCCAAACCTTTTACCGGGTGACCCGCGATATCAAGCTCGACACCATCGCTTCTTGTTTCACCGCTTAGCACTTTGATATTGGTGTTGATATTAGGTGTAACCCCATCAGCCTGAAATGGCGCAGTTTGAGCCAGGTTATTATTTTTAATGCGGTAGGCCGTAATGTTTACCGACAAATTACCGTTCAGGAAATCGTTTTTAACGCCAACTTCATACTGGTCAATCAGCGAGGGATCAAGCGGGTTGTTATTTATATCAGTACCGGTATTAGTTACAAAAGAGTTGGAGTAACTTGCAAACAGGGCGGTATTGGCTATTGGCTTGTAAACTACACCCACACGTGGCGAAAATGCTTTATCTTCTTTACCTGCTGCCTGGGTTGCGGTAGCAAGTGTATTATAATTGCTAACCGATGTTGGTGATACATATTGATATGACCAGCGGATCCCGGCAAGTACTTTAACTTTTTCAGACAAACTAATAAGGTCATTAGCATAAGCGCCAAATCGATTGGTAGCCGTTAAAATGCTATAAAACGGGTTCATCTGCGGTTTATCGGTACGGAGCGTGTATTTATCCAGGTCGAAAATATTGATCTTATCATAAATAGCGTTTTGCACGGCGCCGTTTTGGTCAAGATAGCTTGATACTTTATTTACGGTAGCAACGTAGGTATAGGCATTATTACGATACCAATCTGCATCAACGCCGGCCAAAATATTATGCTTAATGACGCCGGTATTAAATTGGCCTGTAATATTAAATTGTCCTGTGTAATAATCTTCAAGCGTCCTGGCTCTGTTCAGGGTACGGCCCCAGTCGCCATTGGCATCTGGTAATACACGCTCGGTAGTTTGGTATGAACGGTTAAAATGTTGGTATGAAAAACCGCCGCTTAACTTCCAAAGGCTATTGAACTGATGGTTAATAGTTGCTGTGGCTGTAGTTTGTTTGGTATTACCGGTTGACCATGACGCGCCCAAATACCTGTTACGCGGAACTTTGGCAATAACGTTATTGATTTGACCGGTTCCGAAATCGGGGGTAAAATCATAGTTAAGGTAATCGCCTTCAACAATTAAAGTTGTTTTATCACTTATTTTGTACAGGAATGAAGGATTGATGTATTCTTTTTCTGATTTTACATTATCGCGGAAGCTTTTGGCATTTTCATAGGTACCATTTACGCGATATGCTAATTTGGAAGATATAGGGCCGTAAACGTCAAACGACGGACGGTAAAGATCATAGCTGCCGTAGATCATTGATACCTGGCCGCCCTGCGTAAATAAAGGTTTTTTAGTTACCATATTCAGGATACCGCCGGGTGCAACGTTTCCGTATAATAACGCGGCACTGCCTTTCAATATTTCAACACGCTCCAGTGAACTGATTTCCGGCACAACGCCCGAGTTAACCCTGAACCCGTTTTTAAAAATGTTATTGCTTCCAAAATTATAACCACGGGCGCCAAATGTTTCCTGGGTATTGCCCCTTCCACTGTACAGGTACACGCCATTTACGTTTTTGATAACATCGCTTAAACGCAATGACTGCTGCTGATCAAGCACATCGCGGCCTATTACAGTAACGCTTTGCGGCAAGTCCATTGGCGATACGTTCATTTTGCCGATGGTTAACTTTTTACGGTTGATAGTTTTTGTTGAAGAAACTACCACCTCATCTAACTGGGCCGAGCTTTCATTAAGTTTAAAGGATACTTCGGTTGTTTTATTTGCGAAAACTGTCACGGTTTGCTCTTCAGTTTTTGTACCAACATATGAAGTAACCAGGGTATATGTACCCGGTTTTACGTTATGGAAAGCAAATGATCCGTTATCGGTTGTGGTGGTACTTTTATTTAATCCTTTAATGGCAACATTTACAAATGAAGCCGGCTTATCATCGCTGGTTTTAACAACACCGGTAATTTTGCCGTTATTGCCTTCGTCATCAGCTTTCAGAATTAGGGTATTTGAAAACAAGAATAAAATTAAAAGAGTGAGTATACGCAGAGAAGAGTAAAGGTTGCTTGCCATTCTATTTAGATTAAGTCTAATTAAGCGCAAAAGTATAAAAAGACTTTCTTTCTGCAAGTTTTATTTATAATTAGTTTAAATAAGAAAGAAAATAAAAACTCACGCAAACCGAAGTTGCGTGAGTTTTTATTTGATGTGGAAAGTTCTAATTAAGCACTATTTGATTAGGGCCCAATACTTTAGATATATGGCAATTACATCCACCTGAAATTTTAAACAGCGCTGTTTGGGTGGCACCTGTTTGGATATTGGTTACAGTAAGTTCTACGTCATCGCCCTCGGTCGAGAACTCGTTTTTATTATTATCTGTAGCGATGGTGTACAAATGCGGCCCAACGGTTGTTGAAGGAGGCCCCGGGTCTCCTTTAGCTATTATGGTTTGTTTGGTACGTAGATTCACCACCTTTACATCTTTTCCAAACGCTATTTGGCCATCCTTATCAACAAAATTTACATATAGCGATGCGAAGTTCAGCGTGCAGGCCTGGCTTGGACAGCCGGTTTGCTGATTATGTTTTTTACAGCCCAATAAGACTGAAGCTATCATAAAAAGGATGATATATTTATACATGGCTATAGGTTTAATTAATAACCTTTACGACATTATGGTATAAAATGCGACAGCCCCATGTAAATACATGAGGCTGTCGTACTTGCATTGCAAGTATTTTATTCCATAACCCTAACCTTTAAGTAACTTGGGTTTGTTTTGGATGTATAAACTTTATGTGTAGCCTTTTTAAAATCGGTATCTTTTGCCTTCATAATATCCTGAAACTGCTGTGTGTTCCTATCAATAAGCGGGAACCAGGTACTTTGTACCTGAACCATCATGCGGTGCCCTTTTTTGAAGGTGTGCAGCACATCCTGTAATTCAAAATTTACCGGCGTTACTTTTCCAGGCACAAAAGGTTCGGGCTTATCAAAACCGTTGCGGAACTTGCCGCGCATGGCCTCGCTGCGTACCATTTGCTGGTAGCCACTCAGGTACACCTCCTTGCCCGCCCATTTGGTATTTTTGGTAGAGTCGGGATAAACATCAATCACTTTAACCACCCAATCAGCATCTGTGCTGGTAGTTGATACTTTAAGATTGGCCCAGATATTACCTGCGATGGTTACATCCTTATCTAAAATATCAGTTTCGTAAGTAAGCACATCAGGGCGTTGCGATGCAAAACGTTGATCGGCGGTCATGTATTCGCGCTTCATATCCATATCAATACTATTGATGAAAGGCACCGGTTTGTTAGGGTCGGATATAAACTCATCAAAAGTATTTGCAACTGCTACAGGGGTTGCGAAAGACAACTTGCCACCGGGAAGCAGGTATAGATTTTTTTCTGTAGCTTCTTTTGGAGGCCAGGTATTATAGGTTTTCCACTGATTAACACCGGTTTCAAACGTTGATACCGGCTTCAGGTCAAAGTCAGCAGTACCTTTTAAATAGTGGCTAAAAAAGGCGAACTCAATTTTTTCACGGTAGAAAGGGCCGGTAGGGCCGCCGAACCCCACATCGCCCAGATGATCCCCGTCACCTCGTGCCCAGCCCCCGTGCACCCAAGGGCCCATAGTAAAGTAAACCGGGGTTTTAGGGTTGTCTTTAACCAGCGTTTTATAGGTATTGATAGCTCCGTATAAATCTTCGGCATCGTACCAGCCGCCGGTTACCAGTACCGCTGTTTTTATATCATGAAGATGGTAAAGCACATTACGGTCTTTCCAATGCTGATCATAGTTAGGGTGATCAAGCATTTCGTTCCATAAACGGATAGTATCCTTATAGTATTTAGTGTTTGAATTTTTTACCGATCCCATCTTCAGGAAAAAGTCATATCCATCTTCGGTGCCTGCATCAAAACCTTTGCCGCGACGCTGGGTTGGTTTATCGTCCTGCCTGTTGGTAAAGCCCGGATAAAAACCAAAGTTTGCTACCAGCATAAAGGCACCGTTATGAAATGCGTCATCGCGATACAGGTCGGCAATTGGAGCCTGCGGCGATGCGGCTACCAGGGCCGGGTGACGGCTTAACAAAGCTGTTGTGGTATAAAAGCCCGGATACGAAATACCCCACACACCAACCTTGCCATTGTTATTGGGGATGTTTTTCAGTAACCAATCGATAGTATCGTAAGTATCCGTGCCTTCATCAACATCTTTATTGGTTTTATGATCTTCCTTTTCTGGGGTCATCTCTTCGTAAATCCCTTCGCTCATCCAACGGCCACGTACATCCTGGTAAACAAAGATGTAACCATCGTGAGCGAATAATGATGATGGCCCAAGGCTGCCTTTATACAGTTCCGTACCATAGGGCGCCACGCTATATGGGGTCCTGTCCATCATGAAAGGATATTTTTTTGACTGGTCCTTAGGTACATATACCGAGGTAAACAGCTTTTTACCATCCCTCATCGGGATCTGGTATTCATATTTCTGGTAATTGGCTTTAATGTAATCAGCATCGGGCGCTTTGGGCTGCGCATACAGGCCTGATGCCGAAAGCAAAAGGCAGAAAATGAAAAGTAAATTTTTCTTCATAAAATTTTTGTCAGTCAATCAAATGTAGCCGAATAAAATAAAAAGGACAACTAACCATACGGCAATTTACAAAAAGCCTCTTTTTTGTTACAGAACAAAGGTTTTTGCTATAGTTAAAATTAAGTGTAATAAGCACCTTTATTAACCATAATAATATTTTTATAAAATAATAATTAAAACCTGTAGGCAATTATACACGTTTAATGGTCTATTACTTTGAACCAAATAACACCGGAGCGAGGACCTAAACGCCCGGTAGCCTAAAAATATTTAAACAGTTTTTTTAAAAGATAGTGACTATCCCTTGGCTATGCCATGGGCCGCCTTTACGCAAACCAATTATGCTAAAACAATTTATCTTTTTATAACCATTTAACAAAAAACAACAATTATGAGAACAAACCTTAATCTGCCCTTTGCAAAAACGCTAACCGGCTTATTTGGCGTAGTCGTCCTCCTCACATCCGCCTGTAAAAAGGAAAAAGCGGCATTGCCTACTGATGCCGGCAACACTCCGTCAAAGTTAAGCACCAACGCCATAGGTGTAGCCGGACCTAAGGGTGTTTGCTATGTGGAGGTAAATAATAATGATATCCGCAATGTGGGTAACTATACCCTTTCAACCGGGGAGCAGCTTTTTGATATTGCTATTATATTTGCGGCCAACATCAACTATGACACGGGCACGCAAAAAGCAGTGTTGTACTTTAACCCGCAGGTAACCAACGTACTCAACAATAAAGCCACTTACATTCAAAGCCTGCAGGCTAAAGGTATTAAAGTATTGTTATCTATTTTGGGCAATCACCAGGGCGCAGGGATCTCTAATTTTCCTTCTCAGGCTGCCGCAAATGATTTTGCACAGCAATTAAGCAACGCCGTTACCACTTACGGCCTGGACGGTATTGACTTTGACGATGAATATGCCGATTATGGTACCAATGGTACCGGTCAGCCAAATGACAGCTCATTTGTTTACCTCGTTACTGCCTTACGCAACCTGATGCCTACTAAAATAATTTCGTTTTACTTTTATGGCCCGGCAGCGTCGCGCCTTAGCTACAATGGTGTAACCGTGGGCTCAAAAGTTAACTATAGCTGGAACGCTATTTATGGCACTTATTCTGTTCCAAATGTTCCGGGATTAACCGCAGCCAACCTCGGCCCGGCCGCTATTGATATTCAAAGCACCAGCTCATCAACCGCGGCGTCGCTGGCTACTCAAACAGTAAATAACAACTACGGTATTTATCTGTATTACAATTTGCCCAATAGCGACGTTCATACTTACCTTTCGAGCGTATCAAACGCGTTATACGGCAAATCTACAGTATATACAGGAACCAGTACTACGGGGGTAACTTTTTACCAGGACATCAATTACGGAGGCACAGTTACCAGCGCCATACCTAAAGGCACTTATACCCTGGCACAACTGCAGGCTTATGGCTTTGTAGATAACTGGGCTTCATCTGTAAAAATCCCAACCGGCTGGAAAGTGACCATGTATGCAAACGATAACTCTACCGGTACGTCCTGGACACGAACATCAAACACAGCTAATTTTACCACCCTATTTCCAAATGCAAATGATGTGGTAACTTCGGTTAAGATCCAATAAAACAACGGGGCGGGATATTATTGATGTCCCGCCCCCTCTTATATATTCTTCATTAAAAAATAATCACCTAACGCATCACTGCCTTCTTCCATAATTTCCCAACCCACTGCTTGATAAAATTGAAACGCCGCTTCATTTTTAACAAGACACTTTAACCTAAGCGGAGAGGGGTAATTTTGAGCGGCCAAAGCCAACAGGGCTTTTCCGATGCCTTTTCCTCTGTATGCAACGTGCACATATAAATGATGAACAAAAGCATCAGGAGGCCATACAGCCATAAACCCAACTGTCTCATCATCCCAGGTTGCTGCCCATATATCTTCATCGTGCGTATGAGCATCAAAATCATTTAATGTAAACAAATTGCTGTCCATCCAATAAAATGCCTGTCTGCGACAAAGCAGGTAGATTTCCCTAAGCTTATCACGATCTGCTTCATTAATTGGATGGATAAGTAAGTTAGTTGATTTCAATACAGTTACGATACGATTCATTAATTGTTTGACTTTGCGATTGCAAACAGTTCCTTTAAATTATCATTTTCGAAACCAATCGAAGCAAAATCATATGTTGTTTTTCCGCAATTCATCTGCCGCATAATTTGCAGCCCTTGCAGTGAGGGCCATGAAAGTTAAAGACGGGTTTTGCGTACCGGTAGATGTCATACAAGCCCCATCGGTCACAAATACATTGGGGCATGCATGCAGCTGGTTCCATTTATTTAGCAATGAGTTTTTAGGATCAGTTCCCATCCTTATCCCTCCTACTTCATGGATATCTAAACCAGGCGCTTGCTTGCTATCGTTAGGGACGATGTTTTTACACCCTGCCTTATCAAGCATCCCGACACCCTGCTGCAAAAAATCGTTCAGGGATTTTACATCGTTATCATCATAATCTACAGAAACGGATAATAGTGGTATTCCCCATTCATCTGTTCGGTCTTTACTCAGGCTTACCCTATTTTCGGCCTTGGGAATGGTTTCGCCCTGCATCATCATATATACATTCCAGTTGCCCGGTTCGGAGATATTTTCCTTATAGTTAGCCCCAATCTGATCGCCATCAACAGCATGCCCCCAACTGCTCCTTGTAGCGCTATAAAACGTCATATACCCTCTTAAAAAGTCGGTTTCCTGCTTATAAACATTTCTGAAATTCGGCATCATAACCGCGGCAGGCCTCCGGCCATAGTAATAGGTATCCAGGTAACCATCAATGGTTGCCGTTAACGACCCGCGATAATTATGAAATGCAATATACCTGCCAAGCAAATCATTATCGTTTCCTAAACCGTTTGGAAACCTGCCTGATTTTGAATTGAGTAAAATGAGGTTAGAGTTTAACGTAGCAGCGTTTACAAAAATAACGCGGGCATAATATTCTGTAACCGATTTAGTGTGTGCATCTATTACCCTGACACCTGTTGCCTTTCCCTTTTTTTCATCGTAAATAATTGAATGTACTACGGCATCGGGCCGGAGGGTAAGATTCCCCGTTTTGGCCGCCCATGGCAAGGTTGATGAATTAGAGCTAAAGTACCCTCCAAAAGGGCACCCCCGCTCACATAAACTCCTGGCCTGGCATTGCCCCCGGCCCTGTTGTAAATGAATTGGTTGCGGTTTGGTTAAATGCGCGCACCTGCCAATAACAACATGCCTGTCATGGTATGCATCCATGATTCTTTTTTGAATCTGCTTTTCAACCACATTCATTTCCCATGGCGGCAAAAACTCGCCATCGGGCAGCGTTTCCAGCCCATCCCTGTTGCCGGCAATCCCTGCAAACAGCTCTACATGGCTATACCAGGGTGCAATATCGTTGTAACTTACAGGCCACGCTGTTGCAAATCCATCCCTTGCCGGCCCTTCAAAATCAAACCTGCTCCAGCGCTGGGTTTGCCTGGCCCATAACAACGACTTACCGCCTACCTGGTACCCACGGATCCAGTCGAACGGTTTTTCCTGAACATATGGATGCTCTTTATCTTTAACAAAAAAATGAGTTGTGGCCTCGCTAAAAGCATAACACTTTTCGGCAATCGGATTTTCGCTTTTTATGGTATTAGGTAAATGTCCCCGATGGGGGAAATCCCAGGGATTTTTAGTAGCAGTTGGATAATCTTTTAAATGAGTAACATTCCGGCCACGTTCCAGCACCAATGTTTTCAGCCCTTTTTCGCACAGCTCTTTGGCAGCCCATCCGCCACTGATGCCCGATCCAATCACGATGGCGTCAAACGTGTGCTGAGCCTCTCCTCCTGAATTAATGTTGATCATATTTCATAATTGGCTTAAACAACAATGCAAAACTCAATTTGAAGTTAAGATAATTATCAGGGAATAAATTGATCAGCAACGGATTTAAACAAAAAAAGCCCCGTTACCGGAGCTTTTTTGTCTATTTTAATTCTTATTAGTCGTTGATTGCTTTTACACCTGGCAATTCTTTACCTTCCATGTATTCAAGCAAAGCACCGCCGCCGGTTGATACGTAGCTTACCTCATCGGTCATGCCAAATTTAGCTACGGCCGCAGCAGAGTCACCACCACCAATCAAGGAGAAAGCGCCGTTCTCTGTCGCTTTAGCTACAGCTTCGGCAATTGCTTTGGTACCGCCTAAAAATTTCTCCATTTCAAAAACCCCCATCGGGCCGTTCCATAAAATGGTTTTTGATTCTTCAACTACTTTGCTGAATAAAGCAACAGTTTCAGGGCCGATATCAAGGCCCATCCAGTTGTCTTTTATTTCGCCGGTTTTGGCAACATCAGTGTTAGCATCATTTGAAAATGCGTCAGCAATGATGTTATCTAAAGGCAATAACAGGTTTACGCCTTTTTCTTTAGCTTTTTGCCTTAGACTGATTGCCAGATCAAGCTTGTCCATCTCAACCAGAGAGGTACCAATGTTACCACCATCAGCTTTAGCAAATGTATAAGCCATACCGCCGCCGATGATCAGATTATCGACTTTCTCAAGCAATTTTTCAATAAGCTCAATTTTGTCAGAAACCTTTGAACCGCCCATAATAGCTGTGAAAGGCTTTGGCGCATTGTTCAGGATCTTTTCGGCATTGTTTAATTCGGCTGCCATCAGGTAGCCAAAGTATTTGGCGTCAGGGAAAAACTGAGCGATGATAGCGGTTGAAGCGTGTGCACGGTGAGCGGTACCGAATGCATCGTTCACATATACATCACCTAACTTTGAAAGCTTTTCTGCAAAGGCAACATCGCCTTTTTCTTCTTCTTTATAAAAACGAAGGTTTTCTAATAATAAAACTTCGCCATTGCCAAGTGCTTTTGCTTTTTCAACAGCCTGGTCGCCGATACAATCATCAGCAAACTGTACCTGCTGACCAAGCAGATCAGACAAATGAGATACGATATGTTTTAATGAATATTTTTCTGTAGGACCATCTTTCGGTCTGCCTAAGTGCGACATCAGAATAACTTTACCGCCATCTTTCAATATTTTTTTTATGGTTGGCAAAGCTGCCGTCATACGGTTATCGTCGGTAATATTATAATTTTCATCAAGAGGCACGTTAAAATCAACCCTGATGAGGGCTTTTTTACCTGCAAAACTAATTTGATCTACTGTTTTCATATCTATTAAAGGGTCATTTGTTATGAACGGCCGCAAATTGAGCATTTTAATTCAAAATACTGAACGAAAAACGAAAAAAGCTGTTTTAATCGGCCAAAATTTCATCTTATTTTAACATACATTACATAATGAGGACCAATACCCCGCACCTCAAATTCGGGCGAAACGACCTCAAAACCAAGGCTGTTATAAAAGTGCACTGCTTTTTTACGGGCATTGCACCACAGATAATCGGCCTTTTGCCCTCTCAGGCATACCAAAGCAAAGTTAACCAACTGATTGCCGAAGCCCTGCCCTCTATATTTTTCGATAGTGGCCATACCCCTGAGCTGGTATCCGGTACCGTTAAATTCGCCATAACTTTGCGGGTGAAATGAAGCAATACAAGCCAGCTCATCATTAACAAAATAGCCAAGGTGAAAATTGCCTTCATTATTATCTGATGGGAAACGGCATTCATCAAGGGTCAGCCTACCTTCGCGCAGTACCTCATTACGCACATGCAGCAGCTCATCAACTTTTATAAACTTGATCATACAACAGAATTGAAAAAATTCATGGAACAGGAAATTTTAATTCCACTAAAATTAAAGCAGCAACGCTTATTTTGCGTATACCGGGAGCTACTCAAATTATACAGAAAATACCTTTATGCTACCGCTTAGGCAGGCTGTTTTTTAAGTTCTGCTATTCGTACTACCAAATCGGCCAGCCGGCTGCTGTATCCCATTTCATTATCATACCAGCCAACAACTTTTACAAGGCCACCCACTATTGACGTTAGTTGGGCGTCAAAAATGCAGCTGTGCGGATTATCCAATATGTCGGTTGATACAACAGGATCTTCCGTATATTCCAGTACATTTTTCATTGGCCCGTTTGCAGCTTGTTTAAATGCTTCATTAATTTGAACTATGGTTGGTTGCTTTTTGAGGCTGCAGGTAAAATCAGTTAATGAACCATTAAGTACCGGTACACGAATCCCTGCTCCGCCCAAATGGCCGTCCAAATGAGGAAATATAGCTGTTATTGCTTTAGCAGCGCCCGTAGTGGTGGGTATAATAGAGGCCGATGCGGCCCTTGCCCGCCTAAGATCTTTATGAGGTGCGTCATGCAGGCTTTGATCGCCGGTCATGGAGTGAACGGTGGTAATGTAACCATCAATGATGCCCCAGTTTTCATCTAATATTTTTACCATTGCGGCAACATTATTAGTTGTACATGACGCGTTTGACAGCACAGAAGATTGTAGGTCAACCTCCCGGTCGTTAACGCCAAGCACTACAGTTGGTACATTTTTATCGGTTGATGGTGCAGATATGATAACCTGTCGTGCCCCGGCGGTTAAATGAGCTTCAGCACCAGTTTTGGAAGTGAATTTACCTGTAGATTCTATTACAATATCAATATCCAGCGTTTTCCAGGGCAGTTTAAGAGGGTCGCGCTCGGCAAATACCTGTATGTGGTTACCGTTAATAATAAGGCTGTTATCGTCAAAACTCACCGTACCTTTAAACCCCCGATGAACAGAGTCATACTTAAATAAATGCGCGAGGGTTTGCGTATCGGTAAGATCATTTATAGCTACCACCCGTATTTCGGGATGCAATAAAATATTCCTTAAAAATATGCGGCCAATGCGGCCAAACCCGTTTATAGCTATCTTCATGGTATGCTGATAAATAAAGCATCAAAGTTAATGAAGATGGATGGTTAATTTGTTTATTTACGGTATTACTACTTGCAGGTTACAATTGGTTATTAGTCGCTAAAATTCCGGACTACCAGAGCTTCGTCTTTTTTTGAACGGATAAAATAAGTGATCATCCCGTTAAAGGATATCGACAATAAAAATATAAGGACAATAAGCCAGGAGTTATTTAAATTATTAAACACCAGTACCATTACTATCGAAACAAGGTTCAGGCATCCTAAAACAAAAGTCGTTTGCAAATGCGTTAAACCCATTTTTAACATACGGTGGTGGATATGGTTGCGGTCTGCATCAAAAGGGGATTTTTTATTTAAGATCCGGATAGTGAAAACCCTGAGTGTATCAAAAACAGGGCCTATAAGTATCGCTACGATTAATGCCGGTGCTGTATATATGAAAGGCAGTTTGACCGTCGAAACTTTACTTAACTCAATAAATTTAATAGCCATTACTGCCGATACCAGGCCAATGAGCATGGCGCCCGTATCGCCCATAAATATTTTAGCAGGAGTTATGTTAAAACGCAAAAAACCAACCACAGCCCCAACCATAGCAAGCGAAATTGCTGCAAGCTCGTACTGGTTCATATAAATAAAAAGCGCCGCAAAAGCGCTGTTGGCAATAATCCCTGTAGTTGCAGCCAGCCCATCAATACCATCAATAAGGTTAAACGAATTAATGATAAGCATAATAACAAGTATTGACAATATTACACTGGGAATATATGGCAACGCTGCAATATCAAACACCCCATACATGCTGCTGATCCGGATATCTCCGGGGATAACAAGTATGGCTGCAACCACAAACTGGATCATAAACTTAGTACTTGAATTAACCCCCGAAAGGTCATCCTTCAGCCCCATTGCAAACAAAATAATACATGCGGTAAGCAGGTAACTAATCGGCAACGATTTGTCGATAATACTGAATAACAAAACTGTAATAGTAAAGCTCACAAAAATAGCAACACCTCCTAAGCGGGGAATACCATGATCATGCTGTTTCCTGAAATGACCAACATCATCATATAAATGGCGGGCACGTGCAACATGTAAAATCGAAGGGATACATAATAATGTTATAAGGGTTGAAAATACAACTATTAGCACATTATAAACAAAATGATAAGAGCGTAGAAATTCAAGCATATGCTACAAATATGTTAGTGACCGGCTTATTCATTTATGAGTACTTATACGAAGCGCAACCCAAAAGGTTAACTAAAAATTAAAGAAATTGAAAAATCTTCCTTATGGGCTTCAACACAATTGCCAAAACAGGTAAAAACACTTTATTTTTACGCATTGCTTTCAAATCAAATGACCACGCCTTAAACCTGTTCATTAAATTGCTGTTGCTTATACCCCCTACCTGCATTTTAACCATAACTTTGTTAAGATAAAAGCTCCTTACCTGCCCTTTATGCAGAAACCTCGCCATTAATTCATAATCGCCTGCAGAACCGTATTCAAGACTGTAAAAGCCGTGTTTTTCAAACAAATATCGTTTACAGTAAAAGGTAGGATGTGGGGGCATAAAACCACGGTTAAAGGAATTTTTTCCACAAGCGTGACTTTTCCATTTACGGGTAATTTTCCCTGCAGAATTTATATAATCAAGGTTTCCGTAAATGATTTCTGTATCACTGTTTGAAAAAGCCTGTGCCACTGCTGATAAAACTTCCTGGTCTGCAAAAAAATCATCGGCATTAAGCATACCTATTATTTCGCCTGTTGCTAAACGGATCCCCTTATTAATTGCATCATAAATGCCTTGGTCAGGCTCAGATATCAAAACTTTGATGTGCGATTTATATTGGTTAATTATTTGCAGGGAATTATCTGTTGAGCCGCCATCAATTATAATATACTCAATGTTGTTGTAATTCTGGCCGATAACAGATTCGATACATCTTTTAATAGTATCCTGGGCATTGTAAACAACAGTGATAACCGAGATCTTCAACCTTGCAACTTTGGGAAAAATACAACGTATTAATACCCCGAAATTATGTAATTTTGACTTTGAAGCCTAATTATATTAAATATAACTTGGAACTTTATAGCTGAACATGCGCAACTATACATTTATCTGCCTGATAACCGGGATACTTTTTTTGTTAACCTCCTGCTCAAGCAAACAATATCAATATCTTTTTGAACAAAAGAATAGTGTTACTGATACCATATCAAAAGCAAGCGATGTCGCAATAAGCCCGTACCGCATTAAAACACAGGACATACTGCAGATCAGGAACCTGCAAAGCATAAAATATATAGTAGATGAAGCGCCTTCCACTAATGCGGGAGGAGGGGGAGGAGGAGGCACTGCCGGACAAACGTTCCAGGTTGAAGACGACGGCACTGTTGCGCTGCCTGTTATTGGCCATGTAAAAGTTGCAGGCCTTACCAGGCCAGAAGCAGCAAAACAAATTGAGGGGCTTTACCGTACAAACCTGTTGAAAGACCCCATCATTGAACTAAAGATAATTAACCTAAAGGTTACCATGCTTGGCGAAATAAAAGGGCAGGGAAATTATACGTTAACAAAAGACAGGACCACTTTAGTTGAAATGATTGGAGAAGCAGGAGGCCTGACAGATAAGGCTAATGAAGCAAATGTAAAAATAATAAGAGGCGATCAAAAAAATCCCCAGGTTACTGAAATTAACCTGAGGGATATCCAATCAATAAATGATCCCCGTGCTATACTTCAAAGTGGAGATGTTATTTATATAGCACAAAACAAGCGCACCGTACGCAATGATAAATTGCAAAACCTTTCAGTAATAACGCAGCCGGTTTTACTGTTGCTTAATACTGCCTTAATTATTTTTACGCTTTCTCATCGGTAAATGGAAGAGTTAGAAAAAGTACAAAGAAAGCTGCCCAACCAGGAAATTGACTATTTTAAGATCGGCAAAATACTCCTCAGCCGCTGGTACTGGATATTGGCATCCGTTGTTATTACATCAGCTATCTCGTACACTTATTTATGGTATACACCTAAAACATATGCTACCGGGGGGACGCTTAAGGTAGAAGAAAAAAAATCAGAGATTTCTGACATTATCAGTGTAATGACCACGCCCGAACGCGGCCCGTCAAAAATTCAGAGTATAACTTCAGTATTAACCAGCCGTAGCCTCATCCTAACAGCAATAAAAGACCTCGACTATCGTATCAGCTTTTATATCTCGGGCAGGGTACGTACCTCCGAAACCTATCCGCAAAAGCCTCTCGGTATTACTCTGGTAAAGTTTGATAGCCTTAATTTTTTCCATAGCCTGATAACTTTTAAGCCGATCAGTGCTCAAAATTTCAATCTTACCTATAGCATAAACGGTAAGGAGATTCAAAACAACTACAAATACGGCGATATTGTAACCATTGGCAATACCAGTTTCAGAATTAAATACCCGGGGTTAATTCCATCCAAAACAATTTATTTATTTAAGTTCAATATCCCCGAAGATTTTATCGGCCGGGTACAGGGTAATTTATATGCTGGCGAAACAGCAAAAAACTCAAACATAATTGCCATTCAGCAAACAGATTCCAATCCGCAGTTTGCAGCAGATGTACTTAATGCGATCATGAACAATTATGTGATTTTTGACCGGAACCAAAAGGCGCAGTCAGCTTCACAAATGATCGATTTTATTGACAGTCAGCTGGATTATCTGTCGACTGAAGTAAAAGGCTCTGAAAACTCGATAGAAAAATACAGGAAAAAATCCAAGATCCTTGACGTTACATCCGCATCAACTACTTCTGTAACCAAGGCAACCGAGCTTGAATCAAACAAATCGTTACTAAAAATACAATTAATAGCACTCGACCAGCTTAGCAGCGAAATAGCCAAGGAAAAAAACAATGTAACATTAAACTTTAATGTAGGCAGCGCTAATCTACCCTCGTTAGAAGTTATGGTAAACCGCCTGGACAACCTGATTACAGAACGGGCAAGTTTATTAACTACCTATAATGCCGATTCACAGCCTATTCAAAACATTAACCAAAGCATTATTCAAATTAAAACCACCGCTTTAAACAATATAAAACAGATCCGGGCTGGCATTGAAAAAAACATTCAATATCTTGATAATCAACTTGGCCAGGTTAACTCAACTATAGCGGCACTGCCTGCCGCCCAGCGTGATATGGTAAGCCTACAGCGTGATTTTGATATTAATGATAAAGTATACTCTTTTCTGTCCGAAAAAAAACTTGAAGCGCAGATCAACCGTGCCGGGATTTTGCCAGGCGCAACTATTATTGAGCTGGCTCAGCCAAACTTTAATCCGGTTTCGCCCAATGAACATAATATCCACCGTACTGCTACTATATTAGGACTGGCTATAGGCCTGGGGCTTATCATTCTCATCAGGATATTAAACCCCTATATTTATGATAAGGAAACCATTGAAAGTCTAACCAGCATACCTATCCTGGGCGTTATCCGAAAATTTCCGTATGCCCTTGACGAAAGCAGCGAACAGATCCTTGCTGTTAGCAAACCCAAATCAATTTTTGCCGAATCGGTCCGTTCTGTACGTACTAACCTTAGTTTCCTTTCGTCAGAAAAAGCAAGCAAAGTTATTTGTATAACCTCCGAAGTAGCCGGCGAAGGCAAATCATTTGTTGCCGTAAATTTGTCAAGCACGCTTTCACTTATTGATAAAAAAGTGATATTAATAGGAGCAGATTTACGGCGTTCAAGGCTACATAAAACTTTTCATGTGGCAAATGATATTGGCTTGACCAATTACCTTGCCCACCAAACTGAAATTGATGATATCATTCATCACTCTGAACAGGAAAACCTTGATTTTATAGTGTCGGGGCCCGTACCGCCTAACCCATCAGAGCTATTACACAGCAAAAGGATGAACGCTTTAATTGAAACACTTAAAACAATGTATGATATAGTGCTGATTGATACCGCTCCGATTGGACTGGTATCAGATGCTATCCCGCTTATCAGGATAAGTGATATCAATGTTTTTGTGATCCGGTCGGGCAAATCAAAATATTATGCCGCAACTGTGCCACAGCGCATAGCGCAGGAATATCACCTGGATAATACCGTGATAATTTTAAATGCGTTCGAAGAAGATTTGCTTCATTCAAGATATTACACCACCAAGTTTACCGGCGAAAATGCAGGCACACGATATTATTATTATTCAGATTACAGCGGCTACGAAGGCTCGGGCTATTATCTTGATGATGAAAAGAAAAAATGGTGGAATTTAAAACGATGGTTTAAATAAGCTTGTTTATCTAAAAAGATTGTTACTAAAATCAATATGGCAGTAAACAAATGGTACCCGGTTTACACCAACCCACGAGCCGAAAAAAAGGCATATGAAGCATTAATGAGCAAAGGCATTAATGTTTACCTGCCCCTGCACCGTCAGCTTAAACAATGGAGCGACCGCAGAAAATGGGTTGAGGAACCATTTTTAAAATCATACCTGTTTGTAAATATCGCTGAACAAGACCAGGCCGAAGTGTTAATGACCAAAGGCATTGCGCGGTTCCTTTATTTTTCGGGCAAGCCTGCTGTTATGCCTGATAAGCAGATCCATGAACTTAAATTACTCTTGGCAAGTCCATATGAACTGGAGGTAACAGAAGAAGACCTGCAACCGGGCGAGAAGATTATCATCCGGGCAGGTGCGCTAAAGGGCATGACAGGCGAAGTTGTATCACGCAGATCGCAAAAACAACTGATATTACGCCTGGAAAGTATTGGTTATTCCATTATCGTTAATGTTGCTGCATCGCTCATTGAGCGGTTTTAAAATAGAAGGAATTGTTTTGGACAACAGATAATATTTCATTATTTGCGCCGAAAATTCAATAAATAAACAGCTTGTGCCTTGAAACACAAGTGACTAATAGTTAATTAGTTATAAGATACAAATGTAACTTACGGGGCGAAGCTATGAAATTTAATGAACAATGTGCCGTATAGCAGGTATCGTTTCTGAAAAAATATCCCAAGACGAGATCAGGAACAGCATAAAATTAATGTGCCGTGCGTTACAGCATGGCGGGCCGGATGATGAGGGCGTATTTGAAGATGAAAAAGCCTGCCTTGTTTTCGGCCACCGCAGGTTATCAATTATTGACCTTGGCAGCAACGGGCATCAGCCTATGGCAGATGTGGGCCAAAATGCCTGGATCACCTTCAATGGCGAAATTTACAACTATCCTGAATTAAAACAGGAATTGCTGAGATCGGGAGCACAATTTAAATCAGGCACTGATACCGAAGTTATCCTCCAGGCCTATCTTAATTGGGGCACTGCAGCTTTTGAAAGGTTCAGAGGCATGTTTGCTTTTGCCTTGTATGATGTTGGCAAAGCCCTTACCTACCTTGTACGTGACACCACCGGTATAAAACCGCTATATTATTCGACTGTAAACAACGGGCTTTTTTTTGCATCTGAAGTACGGGCATTTAAACAATCGGGACTGAATATCGAAAAAGATCCAGACTGGCCAATAAGGCTATTGGCATTTGGCCATATTCCTGAACCCTATACCACATTAAAAAATGTATTTAGCTTGCCCAAAGGACATTTTTTATGTTGGGATCACCGGAGTGCAGATTATACTTTAAGCAAATATCACGTTGATGGTTTGCAAGATATAATAACTGATAAAAACGAAGCCCATCGGATAATCTACAATGCACTTAGCATGGGCGTGAAAAGGCAATTGATTGCCGATGCACCCATAGGTGTATTTTTAAGCGGGGGGATTGATTCAAGCCTGCTCACAATGCTGGCCAATCAGCAAAAAAAAGAGCAACTTAAAACCATTTCTATATTTTTTGATGAAAAAAGTTATGATGAACGGAGCTATCAAAACATCATCAACAATAAAATAAACGGCCAAAACTTTTCACACCTGGTAAAACAATCAGATTTTGAAGCGTTTTTTTTGCAAATCATAAGTGCTATGGATATGCCTACCACCGATGGCATTAACAGCTGGTTTATAAGCAAATATGCCCATGACGATGGTTTGAAGGCCGTATTATCAGGTGTGGGCGCCGATGAGCTTTTTGGAGGTTATCCCTCATTTAACCGCATAAAATATCTTGGCTATCTGCGTAAACTGCCATCATGGATGTTAAAAATATCCGGTCATTTTTTGCCTGATCATTATAAGAGATTGGCATTCCTCGCTGTTAACCATCCCGTAGCTGATTACCTAGCTTTGCGTGGATTGTTTTCATTGGCTGATGTTTCTGCTTTACTGGATACAAGCATTGATCATATTAATGATGTGTTGTTCGGCACAGCTTTGCCGCCAGCACCACACGGATATAATAAGGAGCACGCAGAATGGTTTGAAACGCATTTCTATATGCAAAACCAATTGCTTAGGGATACCGACATAATGAGCATGAACCATGGACTTGAAGTCAGGGTCCCGTTTTTGGATGAAGATTTTAACCGTGCAGCCCGAAATATCGCACCAGGCATCAGATTTAATAAGCACCAGCCGAAAAAACTTCTTATTGAAAGTTTCGACAACCTTATTCCGCCTGAAGTTTGGAACAGGCCTAAAATGGGTTTCACATTCCCCTTACAAAAATGGATGAAGGGGCACCAGCTAATTAGCGATACTGATAATTACAAAGGGAAAGCGGCACAAAATGTTATAAAACAGTTTAAAAACGATGCCGTCCATTGGTCAAAAGCTTTTGCCTTGTACCAGGTTCAAAATGATGGCTAAAAATGTAATTCTTTTTACTTTACAAACATTTAGCACTACCGGTGGCATCCAGAAAATGACGCGCACACTTGGTCATTCCTTGCATCGTGCGGCCCTAAAAAACAATTGGAATTTTAAGCTTTGGTCGGCCTATGATAAGCAGGATGACCTGATGACGCAATATCTGCCTTCTGCAAATTTCAAAGGATTTGGCGTACACCGGGCAAGTTTTGTTTTAGAAACCATCGGCCATTCCGCAACGCCCCATGTTGCTATATTAAGTCATATTAACCTGGCTATCATTGGTCTGGTAATTAAACTGATTAATCCTAAATGCCGGTTATGGCTTGTAGCACACGGTATTGAGGTTTGGCGTCCGCTTTCGTTTTTAAAGCGCGTGATGCTTAAACATTGCGACAGCGTAATTTGTGTAAGCAATTATACCAAACAGCAAATGATAAAACGGCATAACCTCAATGCAGATAAATGTATTGTGCTGAATAATGCCGTTGACCCTTTTATGCATTTGCCCGAGACCTTCGCGAAGCCCCAAAAACTGTTACGGCGTTATGGTTTAAATAACGATGATTTTATCATATTTTCGTTAACCCGCATGGCATCTACCGAGCTATACAAAGGATATGACCAGGTGATTAATGTGCTGGGCAGCCTTAAGTCAAAATTCCCGCAAATAAAATATATACTTTCGGGCAAATATGATGATCACGAATATATCCGTATAAAAGAATTAATTGCGGAGCATGATGTAAGTGAACAGGTAATTTTAACCGGGTTTATTGATGAAGCCGAACTTACCGACCATTTCCTGCTGGCCGACCTGTTTGTTTTACCAAGCAAAAAGGAGGGCTTTGGTATTGTATTTATTGAAGCCCTTGCATGCGGCTTACCTGTTATTTGCGGCAATGCCGATGGTAGTATTGATGCCATCCGGAACGGCGAATTGGGAGAAGCCATTGATCCGGACGACCTTACCGAACTTAACAGGGCAATAACAAAACATTTGCAAAAACACTTAGCTGCTGATACCCGCAAAAGCTTACAGAAAAAATGTATAAGTCATTTTAACGAGCACGATTATATGACCAAACTTGAGCAGCTAATAAATGACTGATTTGCATCCGGAAAAGTGGGACATCGAAATAAATGCCAAAGGCAGCCTGCTCGACCTTAAGCTTAAAGAGGTGTGGCATTATCGTGACCTGCTTGTGCTACTCGTTAGGCGCGATTTTATTTCCTTTTATAAGCAAACCATTTTGGGCCCAATATGGTTTTTTGTTCAGCCGGTTATTACTATCCTGTTTTATACCCTGATATTTGGCAATTTGGCCGGTATCCCGGTTGATGGCCTGCCCAAGCCCCTCTTTTACCTGGCCGGCACCATCATTTGGAACTATTTTGCCGATTGCCTGAACAAAACGTCAACTGTTTTTAAAGATAATGCCGGTATACTTGGCAAGGTATATTTTCCAAGACTTATTATGCCCTTAAGTATTGTGCTTTCAAACTTGATCCGTTTCGCGGTTCAGTTCCTACTTTTCATAATCCTGTACATCATATTTATCTTAAAGGGCGAACATATTGTTCCCAATATAGTAGCCTTGCTGCTGCCATTACTCATTATCATGATAGCATCACTTGGTTTAGGCTTAGGTATGATCATATCAGCTGTTACCACAAAATACAGGGATATAGCGTTTATCGTGGCCTTTGGCGTACCACTTTTAATGTATGCAACAACTGTTATATACCCTTTATCGGTGGCACAGGCTAAATATCCTAAATACAGCTGGCTTATTAAGTTTAACCCCATTACAGCCATAATTGAAACGTTCAGATACGGCTGTTTAGGCAAGGGCAGCTTTAACTGGGAGCTGTTAACTTACAGCATTATCAGCACTGTTTTAATACTGTTGGCAGGTATAGTAATATTTAATAAGGTTGAAAAAACTTTTGTTGATACCGTATAAATGAGCAGGGCAATAAAAGTTGAAAACTTATCAAAAGCCTATCAATTAGGCGATTTTGGCACGGGCACTATCTCCCGCGACCTGGAGCGCTTTTGGGCACGTCTGCGGGGTAAGGAAGATCCTTTTTTAAAAATAGGCGAAGTGAATGATCGTACCATCAAAGGCGAAAGTGATGTGGTATGGAGCTTGAACGATATTAATTTTGAAGTTGAACAGGGCGATGCTGTTGGCATTGTAGGCCGCAACGGAGCGGGTAAAAGTACCCTGCTTAAAATTTTAAGCCGTGTTACCTCTCCTACCACCGGCTCAATAAAACTAAGAGGCCGGATAGCCAGTTTACTTGAAGTGGGCACAGGTTTCCACCCGGAACTGAGCGGACGGGAAAATATTTATCTCAATGGGGCCATCCTGGGGATGCGCAAGGCCGAGATCAAACAGAAGTTTGATGAGATCGTGAGTTTCTCGGGGGTTGAAAGGTATATCGATACGCCGGTTAAGCGTTACTCGTCGGGAATGTATGTACGGTTGGCCTTTGCGGTGGCTGCGCACCTTGAAAGCGAAATTTTGATAGTAGATGAAGTACTAGCAGTTGGCGATGCCGAGTTTCAGAAAAAATGCCTCGGTAAAATGGGACAGGTAAGCATGAACGAAGGGCGCACGGTTTTGTTTGTAAGCCACAACATGGCCGCTGTGAAAACATTATGTAACCGGGGCATTGTGCTTGCAAACGGGCAGCTGATATATGACAACAAACAGCTCGAAGCAGTTAACTTTTATCAAACTAATAACAATACCCGGTCAACGTTTGAACACCAGGGCGATTTGAGCTCAGCACCAGGGAATGAAAATATAAGAGTGCTTAAATTTGTCATCCGACCGCTTACCGGCGACAGCATCGCCATTTCGACAGGCGTTAGCTTTGAGATGATCTTTTTTAATCAAAAAACGGGCATTAATCTCGATGCAACGTTTGAGTTAAAAAATAGCGACGAAATCCCAGTATTTCATAACGGCGTACTTATATCAACCGATAATGATTCAAAAACCGGGTTTTATACAGTTAAGTGTACTATCCCGCCTAACCTGTTGAATGCTGGCAATTATTCATTCAAGTTAATTTTTGGCGAAAATCAACGTTACCAACTATTTGGTGCTGATGATTTTATCGGGTTTGAGGTTGAAAACGAAAGTAAAGGAAGTAACAGCGCTTTAGCTCCGGGTGTAATTCATCCCAAACTTGATTTTAATATTAGTTACCAGGCATAACAGCATATGGAAACCCCGCACATCATACAATTGCCCAAGCTTTTAGACGATCGGGGGAACCTTTCTTTCATTGAAGAAAACAACCATATCCCCTTTAAAATTGAGCGTACCTATTGGATTTATGATGTACCCGGCGGCGAACGGCGGGGCGGTCACGCTTATTTACACCTGCAGGAATTTATTGTCGCTATTAGTGGCAGCTTCGACGTTGTGCTTCATGATGGCGCAAAGGAAATGCGATATAGCCTTAACCGTTCATATTACGGGCTGTATGTACCAAAAATGATGTGGCGCGAAATCGAAAATTTCTCGACCAATTCGTTGGCCCTGATCCTTACCAACGGCAAATACGATGTAAACGAGTATATCAGGGACTTTGATCAATTTATAAACAGCAAACATGGAAGGTAAATCGTCAACTGTTTTTGACTGTAACATCATCCACCTTAACCGAATCCACAACCGCGCAGGTAATATTACACCTGTTGAAAACAATGTCCATATTCCGTTTGCTGTTAAACGGGTATATTATTTATATGATATCCCGGGCGGCGAATCACGCGCGGCGCACGGACATAAGGAGCTTGAACAATTTATCGTAGCAGCCAGTGGCAGCTTTGATATCACTATTGACGACGGTATCAACAAAAAAACGGTACAGTTAAACCGCCCGTACATAGGGTTGCATGTCCAGCCTGGCATCTGGCGCGATATTTCAAATTTTTCGTCGGGGGCTATTTGCCTTGTATTAGCTTCCATGTTGTATACAGAGGCCGATTATCTAAGAGAGTACAAACAGTTTAAAAATTACAAATCATTATAAGTGGAGTCTCCTTTTTATAAATTTGACCTAATGTTTAGATTGGTTGAGGAAAGCGATGCCGAATTTATTTTAAGTTTAAGAACTGACCCGGTACACGCCCGGTACCTGACACATACCGACAATAATTTGCAAAAGCAAATTGAATGGATCAGGACATATAAAAAGCGGGAAAAAAAACGGCAGGAATATTACTTTTTATTTTCTGACCATAACCATCAGCCACTCGGAGTTATAAGATTGTATAACATAACGGCTGATACCTACACCAGTGGCAGCTGGATTGTAAAACCCGGATGCGACGAATTTGTAAGCATAAAATCAGATCTGTTTATTTCTGAATTTGCAGCCAGTGAATTAAAAAATAAAAGATGTGTATTTGATGTAAGGAAAGACAATAAAAAAGTGTTGCGGTTTCATAAAATGTTTGCAAAAATAACAGGTGAAGATGAGCTCAACTATTATTTTACAATAGATGAAGAGAGCGCTAAACAAAAGATCAAATTTTTAACAAGCATAATACAACCTAATATTTAAGCTATGAATATTGAAAAATTTGTAAGGGAATTTGCTGATCAGTTTGATGACTTAGATACAAGTGCTTTTGCTGCCGAAACATTATTTAAAGAGAACGATGAGTGGAGCTCCATGACAGCACTTTCAGTAATTGCCATGGTAGATGACGTTTACGCAGTCAGACTAACAGGCGATGACATCCGCAACTCAAAAGTTATTCAGGACATCTACGATATTGTATTGAAAAAATCAAATTCGTAAACCCAAGCACTGACGTTAATATCCTATGGATAACCCTTTCTCTTTAAAAGGTAAAAAAATTTTGGTTACCGGCGCCTCATCAGGTATAGGCAGGCAAATTGCTATAAGCGTTTCAGGAATGGGAGCCGAAACTTTTATTACCGGCAGAAACGAGCAAAGACTGTCAAACGTTTTTAACTTGCTGGAGGTACCCGGCACACAATATGCTGCCGATCTTGATATTGAGAAGGAACAGGACAGCCTGATTGAGTTAATGCCGAATTTAGATGGCGTCGTGCTATCTGCCGGGATTGTAAAAACTTTGCCTTTTAAATTTATAAACAGGAAAGACTTGGATTCGATCTTCGAAACAAATTTTTTCTCACCCGCTATTTTGATCAATAAGTTGTTAAAAACTAAAAAGCTAAACAAAAATGGATCGGTAGTATTTATATCATCCATTGCCGGCAACTTTGTTGGAACCGTTGGTAACGCGATGTACAGTGCCTCAAAAGGCGCCATAAATGCTATGCAAAAGGTATTAGCTATTGAACTTTCCGCCCAAAGGATCAGGGTCAATAATATCTCTCCGGGCATGATAAAAACCGAACTCATCTACGACCCCATATTTACAGAGGAGCAGCTGAAAGACGATGAAAAAAAATACCCCTTAGGATTTGGCGAACCAATTGATGTTGCCAACGCGGTTATTTACCTGTTATCTGATGCCAGTAAGTGGGTAACCGGAAGCACCCTGATAATAGACGGGGGATTCACCATACAGTAAATGCAGGCCTTTATAAAAGCTATTTCATACCACTTACCTCAAAATCAGCTTACCAATGCTGATCTTTCGGCCCTGTTTCCCGAATGGGGAGTAGAGAAGATAGCCAACAAAATAGGTATCAGCACCCGTCACATTGCCGCCGAGGATGAGTTTGCGTCAGATATGGCGATAGCCGCGGCACAAAAACTTTTTTCCTCGCATAACATCAATCCAACTGAAATAGATTTTATATTATACTGCACCCAAAGCCCAGACTATTTTTTGCCTTCAACAGCCTGTATCATACAGGATAAGCTGGGTATCCCGGTTAAAGCAGGCGCACTTGATTTTAACCTGGGCTGTTCGGGCTACGTGTACGGCCTTGCTTTAGCCAAGGGCCTTATAGCGGCAGGCATAGCCACCAATATCTTGCTGCTCACGGCCGAAACCTATTCAAAATTCGTACATCCTAAAGACAAGGGAAACCGTACCATTTTTGGTGATGCCGCCGCCGCTACCCTCATCAGCACCGAAGGCTTTGCAGCCATAGGCGACTTTGAATTAGGTACGGATGGTAAGGGTGCTGAAAATCTGATGGTAAAGCAGGGAGCCATCCGTTACCCTGAAAAAAGTGTTGATACCGTACATGATGACTATGGGAATGAGCAATCACCAGGAAATTTATATATGAATGGGCCCGAAATATTTGCTTTTACATCTAAAGAGATTCCTGCTTTAATAACAGATACCCTAAAAAAAAACGGTGTGCGCAAAGACGAAATCGGGCAGTTTATCCTGCACCAGGCCAACCGGTACATGCTGGAGCACCTGCGTAAAAAGATGGATATAGCTTCCGAAAACTTTTATATCTATATGGCCGCTATTGGTAACACGGTATCATCATCGGTACCCATTGCACTTGATGAAGCCATGAAAGAAAAACAGGTTACTCCGCAAACAAAATGGCTTTTGGCCGGCTTTGGTGTTGGCTACTCATGGGCCGGAACCGTAATAACATTTATATAAAAGCAAAAAGCCTAAGGCTCAAAGTTGAACCCGATGAATATTCCGTTTTTATCTTTAACCAGTCAGAATAATTTAGTTGAAGCAGAGATTCGCGCGGCGTTTGAGCGTGTTTTTCAAAATAAATGGTACATACTTGGTAAAGAAGTAAGCGATTTCGAAAATGCTTACGCTGCCTTCAATAACGTACAACACTGCATTGGGGTAGGCAACGGACTTGATGCCCTGTGCATTGCGCTACGGGTGCTTGAAGTTGGTGAAGGCGATGAAGTCATCGTACCTTCAAATACCTTTATAGCCACCTGGCTCGCCATATCGCAGGCAAGGGCTACCATTGTACCGGTTGAGCCCGATAAGGATACTTATAATTTAGACCCACGTTTGATTGAGGCAGCCATCACCCCAAAAACAAAAGTGATCATACCCGTACACCTTTACGGGCAAGCCTGCCAAATGGACGCTATTATGCAGATAGCCCATAAGCATAATATTTTTGTGATAGAAGATAACGCACAGGCGCAGGGCAGCACATACAACAACAAGCTTACCGGCAGCTTCGGCCACATTAACGCTACCAGTTTTTATCCAACAAAAAACCTGGGCGCGTATGGCGATGCAGGGGCTTTAACCACCAACGATACCGGCCTCGCACAAAAAGCAAGCCTGCTGCGTAATTATGGCTCGGAAAGAAAATATTACAATGAGGTTATCGGTGTAAACTCAAGGCTTGATGAACTGCAGGCTGCTTTTCTTTCGGTAAAGTTGAAATATCTGAATGGATGGGCAACTGAACGGCAGACCATAGCTTCTGCCTATACCCGCCAACTTAACGGAATCGACGGCCTTATCTTACCAGCCACCGCCTCAGGATCATCACATGTATACCATTTATATGTAATCCGTACTGCAAAACGAAATGAGCTGGAGCAACATTTAAACAACAATGGAATAGGCACCGGGATCCATTATCCTGTACCTGCCCATTTACAAAAAGCGTATAAGCACCTCGGTTACCAAAAAGATGACTTCACCATAGCGGAGGAATTGGCAGAAACCAGCCTGAGCCTTCCGCTAAACCCGGGCATGGACGACGAGGAAATTGAGTATACATGCAAAATCATCCGCCGGTTTTATGAATAAGGTTTTAATAGTTGGCAATAAGCTAAGCATAGGCGGTGCCGAAAAATTACTGGTTGAACTGGCTGTATTTGCTAAAAAAAACAATATGCAGCCAATAGTGCTCATCCTTGATAATTACGATTATGAGTATTACGACGAAATATTAAAAAATAAAGATATTGAAGTGGTACACACCCGTATCAGGCATATCAAACATTTGAGGGCGCCACGTAAAATGATACGTTCAGTTTGGTGGGTTATCAAACTTAAGTATTTTGCGCAGAAATATTTTAAGAGTGTGCATACCATTGGTTTGTACAATGTGGAGAAGGTTTATGATACTATCATTCACCCCAATCGCTTTTTTTGGAATGTAAACAACAGCATTCAATACTTTAACATGGAATACACCTACAGCCAGGGTATCTTCAGCAACAGCAGTGATACCATTGTTAATATCAATAAATACCAGGAAACTGAACTTTACCAGCAATACGGTGAAGCGATAAAAGCAAAAATGGTTCTTTCAAAATTGTTCACCAATGATTAGGATTAATTTGGTTGCCCGCATTGCCGGCGATAAAAATTCATTTCTTGACCTGGTTTATGTTGCCCATAAACTCAAACAAAGCAACATTGAAGATTTCATGATAACTTTTATCGGTGTTATCGATAATGTATCTATATACCAGAATATCACGCGCATGGCCGAACTGCTTGGTGTTGCTAATAAAATTGACTTCACCAGGAAATCTATCCCTATGGCAAATTTGCCCGACGATATTAAAAACGGGTATTTTTTCAATTTTACAGTAGGTAGTTTCATGGGGTATTCATCAGTTGATAGTATTAATCTTGGGTTTAAAACCATATTCTGCAATGCCGATAATCGTCTGAAAAATGAGCTGTATCCTTATTGTAATGTTTGCCCTGATCTTGACTCGGCCATTAATTTTATCACGCTTATTCATGAAGATGCTGGAGCTGTTGACAAACAAATTGTAGTTAATAACCAGCTTATGAAAGCTTCATTTTTATTGAATACGCACGAAGCCTCATTGCTACGATCATTAATGAAACCCGGTGAATAAACAGGAAAATTCTGGAATTTCAGTTTTAGTATGTTGTTATAACAGTGCCGGTCGCCTGCCCGAAACACTCCGTCATCTCGCATTACAGGCGGTTCCACATGATCTTAATTGGGAAATCATTGTGATCAACAACGCCTCAACAGATGACACGCTTAAGGTTGCTAATACAGAATGGCAGCAATATAATATCAGCAACACAGGTTTTAAAGTTTTAAACGAGGAAAAGCCAGGGAAAAACTTTGCCTTCAAAACCGGGATGGCCAATGCCGAATATAATTACATTTTAACTTGTGACGATGACAACTGGCTTTCTTCCGATTATATTGCAACAGCCTATTCAATTATGCAGGCTGATAATAAAATAGGTGCGCTTGGAGGTTATGCTATTTTTGAACCCGAGCAGCCTTTTAATACCGAGCTGAATAATCTAACCGGATACTTTGTACATGGCCCTCAAACATGGGTTGAAAGTCAGCATTGGGTTTACGGTGCAGGATCAATTTATAAAAAGGCTGTTATTGTTAACCTGTTTGACAATGGCTGGCAACAAATTACTTCAGGCCGCACTGGTACCAGTTTAATTTGCGGTGAAGATGTTGAAATTTGCCTGGCAATATATTTAAGCGGATACAAAGTAATTGCAAATGATGATCTGAAGTTTAAACATTTTGCACCCCTTAAAAGACAAACTATAAGTTATATTACCAACCTTTCGTATTGGCTTGGCTATTCAGAGTTTTTACTCAACAGTTATTTTACAATTTTGAGCAATGACCAACGCAATTTGCAAATCGTATTCACAAAATGGATGCTCAGGTTAGGATTATCATTAAGCAAACAACGAATAAGATTATTTTATCAAAAACTGTCGGGAAAACCGGTTGATTTAAACCAGCAGCTGGCTTTGCAATCAAGGCTTGGTATCTTTAACTCGCTAAGGCAAAACATGTTTAAGGTGCTTGCTCATCACAAAAAACTTAAAGCAATGCTGGTGCAAACTGCAGCTTCAAACTCAAATAAAACTTATCAGCCTGTATCCTGACTAAATGAGCGCTAAGTTGGCCCCTATTATATTATTTATTTACAACAGGCCTTTACATACGCGCAATACATTGGAAGCCCTTGCCAAAAATGAACATGCCAAACAATCAGATCTGTTTGTATTTGCGGATGGCGCCAAACCCAAGGCAACTCCCGGTGAACTGCAGAAAGTAACCGAAACCCGGGCGGTGATCGGCGAAAAGCAATGGTGCAAAAAAGTGGAACTGATTGCCCGCGAAAAAAACATGAACCTGGAGGATAATGTTATTGATGGCATTACTGAAATTATCAGCAAATATGGCAGGGCAATTATACTGGAGGATGACCTTATCACTTCTCCATATTTTTTAAAGTACTGTAATGAAGCACTCGAAGTTTACGCTGATGATAAACGGGTGTTCTCCATTAACGGGTTCATGCACAATATGGATTCCTATACTGAACCCGATACTTTTTTATGCCCCCTCGCTACAAGCTCATGGGGATGGGCAACCTGGGCCGATAGATGGAGCAAGCTGGAGATAAACCCAGAACAGATCAATATCATAGCCGACAACCCCTTTTTAACCAATCGTTTCAATTTTGCAGGTGTCGACTATTCCCACATGTTAAAAAACATGAACACATGGGATATAAGGTGGTATTATACAGCTTTTATTAATAACGCCTTGGGCCTTTTCCCTACCCGTTCACTGATAAAGAATATAGGCTTTGATAACAGCGGTACCCATGTTGGAAACGAAAATTTAAACCAGGAGCTTTATTTATCGCCAATACCGGTTGTGCAGCAAGTCTCCATCAATATGACATATTATGCTAATCTGCTTAATTACTTTGCTCCTGTTCCGCGCCCACCTGTTATAAAAAGAATTGGGTTAAGGTTAAAAAAGATATTATTGAACCGCTAATGAAAGGGATAATAAAAAACTTGCTGGTACGGCTTATTAATTTAACCAATATGCCGCATTATATTGAGCAGGTTAAACAGGATAAAAAGCTCAAACACATCAATGCTTCCATAACTAATAATGGCGGTCTGTTTTACCATGAAGCCGAAGTTTCAAATCTTACTAATGATAAAAGTAAACTTATCATCGGCAAAAATACCCATTGCCGCGCTGAGCTATTTGTTTATCCTTATGCCCGCAAGTTACAAATAGGCAGTGATTGTTACATCGGCAAAAATACTATTATTCGTGCTGGCGATGAACTTATCATCGGTGACAATGTACTTATATCACATAATGTAACTATTATGGATACCGATAGCCATGAAATTGATAACGGGGAACGTGCAGCATCATTTAAAAAATTGACTCAATATGGCCACCCTGCCAAAATTGGCAATGTAAAGATTAAGCCTGTTTACATTCATGATCATGTTTGGATAAGTTATAATTGCTGTATTTTAAAAGGCGTTACCATTGGCAAAGGCGCTATTGTTGCAGCAGGCTCGGTAGTTACCAAGGACGTTGAACCATTTACCATGGTTGCCGGCAACCCGGCACAATTCATAAAAGCATTACCACAGCAATGAAAATACTTGTCATAGGCTCCAAAGGATTTATCGGTTCAGCCTGTTACAACTATTTTAAAAATCAGCCAGGCTATGAAGTTTATGGCGCTGATGTGGTGGTAGAATATGACGATCCCAACTACTTTTTAATTGATGCTATCAACGCCGATTTTAAGAAGGTATTTCATAAGCAACAGTTCAATTGGTGTATTAACTGTGCAGGGGCTGCGTCAGTGCCCGAATCATTCAATAACCCTGAGCGCGATTACCTGCTAAACGTTCATCACGTCGTGAGCATCCTCAATGCCATAAAAGAAGGTAATGGCAATTGCAAGCTCATCCAGTTGTCGAGCGCAGCAGTTTACGGTAATCCGCAAATGCTACCTATTGCAGAATCTCATGCGCTTAATCCGCTTTCACCCTATGGTGTACATAAAAAACAAGCCGAAGAGCTCTGCCAGCTATATCACGATCATTTTAGCTTAAATGTTCATATCTTCCGTGTGTTTTCCGCATATGGAGCCGGTTTGAAAAAGCAGTTGTTTTGGGATCTTTACAAAAAATCGCAGACTCAAACAAATATCACATTGTTTGGTACCGGTAACGAAACACGCGAATTTATTCATGTTATCGATATTGTAAACGCCATGAACCTGTTTATCAATGCCGACAAGCCCGGGTTCAGCATTACAAACATTGCTAATAATAATACCATCACTATAACAACAGCAGCCGAAATTTTTTTGAAATATATAGGCTTTAGCGGCCGTTTGTCATTTACAGGCACCAACCGCGTTGGCGATCCGTTATACTGGCAAGCCGATAACAGCCTGCTAATTAGCCTGGGCTACCAACAAAAAGTAAATTTTGAGGATGGTGTTAATACCTATTGTAAATGGCTAAAAGGAAAAGAATAGGACTAAGCTACATCTATAACGAAAACTGGATAGGCGGCACTTACTATATCGAAAACCTGGTAAATGCGTTAAACGTCCTTAATGATGAGGAAAAGCCGCATATTGTTTTACTTACTGATAGTTACGAAAGCTTCAGGGCTGCGCAGCAAAAATTCAACTATCCTTATATCAGCTTTCAGCTTGGTTCGGGTGAAGCAAACAAAGGTTTCCAATTACTAAACAGGATAACAAACCGGCTGTTTAAAATCCGTCTGTTTAGCCAGAAAATTAAAGCCCTTGATGCTGTTTTTCCTTATTATAAAAGTGAGCAACAATCGGCTGCTAAAAAGAAAATATATTGGGTAGCTGATTTCCAGGAACATTTTGCCCCTGAATTTTTCAGTAAAGACGATATTGCCTCGCGCCTGCAAAACCAGCAGGAAATTCAAGCCTCGGCCGGGCATTTAATTGTGAGCAGCAATACTGCGCTCGGACATTTCAAATCCATTTTCCCTCAGCATACGGTTAACGTAAACGTTCTGCCTTTCGCAGTAGCGCATCCTCCGTATCAGGATATTAACATCAAATTACTGCTTGAAAAATATCAGTTGTCCGCACGTTATTTTATCTGCCCTAACCAGTTCTGGAAACATAAAAATCAGCTGGCAGTTTTAAAAGCAGTTAAAGAACTAAAGGCGAAAGGCATTGAAATTACTGTAGCTTTTACCGGTAATACCACCGACTACCGAAACCCACATTATTTTACAGAGATGAAAGCGTTTGTTGAAGACAATAACATCGGTAACAACATTAAATTCCTGGGTTTTATCGACCGGCGTGATCAGCTTCAATTGATAAATAATGCCATCGCCATTATACAGCCATCATTGTTTGAAGGCTGGAGCACTGTTGTGGAGGATGCTAAGCTAATGAATAAATTTTTACTGGTTTCGGATATTGAGATCCACAGGGAGCAGTTGGTTAACAGTTCGGCACACTTTTTTGATCCATATAATGTTAACCAGTTAGCGCAACTGCTTCAGCAGTTCAGTGAACATCAAACCTCTCCCCTGCTCTTTGAAAACAACACTTATCATGAAAGCGTTAAAAAATTTGGCCGAACATTTCTACAGATAATTGGCTGACCAAAACATGAACCTTCCCGATCTTCAGTCATACCGTTCAAACTTTATAAATAAAGGCGTTCAATTACCCCTGCCCATAGTAGCCGGTACCGAAAACGGATTATTGCACCAGTTACCCCTACCTCCGTCCGGCAAAACCGGCTGGCCCTGGGACGAGCAGGTTGCACAAACGGTTTATGATAATAAAATAAGCTGGCCTAAGCTTACCATCGTAACCCCGTCATATAACCAGGCCGGTTTTCTGGAGCAAACCATCAGAGCTGTGCTTCTGCAAAACTATCCCAACCTGGAGTATATCATCATCGATGGCGGCAGCACCGACCAATCCAAACAGATTATTGAAAAGTATGCCCCGTGGCTTAGCTATTATCAAAGCGAAAAAGATAATGGCCAAAGCAATGCCATTAATCAGGGGTTCAGTCTTTCATCGGGCCGGTACCACGCCTGGATCAATAGTGATGATTACTATCTTAAAGGCGTTTTCCATAAGGTGTTAAAT
The DNA here is from genome assembly GCF_050433785.1 of Mucilaginibacter sp. 3215. NCBI lineage: Bacteria > Pseudomonadati > Bacteroidota > Sphingobacteriia > Sphingobacteriales > Sphingobacteriaceae > Mucilaginibacter > Mucilaginibacter sp. 3215. The sequence continues at coordinate 240,292 of NZ_JBNPWO010000004.1, read as the reverse complement.
AAATTTATGAGCACCAATGCAGATTTTATATACGGTTACGGGAACGACTACAATGTGGTGTCCGGCAAAACAACCACAACGCGGGTATTGCCTTTTATTGATTATTTTATCAAGATTCCGAGTCTCGTACAGCCCTCCACTTTTTGGAGTGCCTCCATTCATGAACCCGTTTGGGAGGAGCTTCATTGCTCCCTTGATTTTGAATTATGGCTCAGGCTGGTAAAAGGACACAGCAGGGCATTGATCAAAGAGCCGCTTTCCGTTGCCAACGTGCATGACCAGGCCAAAACCCATTCGCCAAAAATGAAGGCGCAATGGGAGGCCGATCATCAGAAAATATGGGCGGCAGATGCTCACGGCACTGTTTATGAATGGAAGAAAATTATTTTTTTTAACAGGATTAGGATCAAATTATATAAGGTATTTGGATATTATTCATGATGTTGCTAAAAAGAAGTATAAACAAGATCCGGAGGATCTTATTCCATTTCTTTAACCAAACGTCCCTTCCTTTTAAAAGTAACCGGATTTTAATTGTAAGACTTGATGCTCTTGGAGATTACATTCTTTTCAGAAACTATATAAAATGTATCAAACAAGCACCAAAATTTAAAGGCTATAAACTGACGCTCCTTGGGAATATAGCATTTAAAGATATAGCCGAGGCATATGATAAAAATGTCATCGATGAATTTATCTGGATAACGCCATCAATAATTTATGATATAAACAAAAAAATAAGGTTATCATTAGCCATTAAAAAAAAGGCATTTGATATCTTAATCAATCCGGTTCATTCAAGGGTTTTTCACACTGACGAGTTTATATCCCAACTTGGAGCCAAACAAAAGATTTGCAGCAGCGGCGATTATACTAATATGGAATCATTCGAAGAATTAAAACGCTCTTATAAATTTTATGACAGTATTATAGATGTGCCCGGAACTGATTATTTTGAATACCTGAGAAATCGCAAATTTATTGAAACCCTTACAGGTCAAAGAATTGACACCTCCTTAAATTTGCCAACCAAAAGTAAGCTAATCGAAAAAGGGGCTTTGCAATTGGTAATATTTCCCGGTGCGGGCCAGGAGTATAGACGATGGGGAACAAATTTATTTGCAACAGCAATTGATTCCATAATGGCAAATTCAACATTTAAAATTACTGTTACAATTGCGGGCTCATCTGCAGATTCATGCCTGGCTGCTGAAATAATATCACAATCAAAAAACAAAGAAAAAATTGAAGATAAAACCGGTAAAACTAACCTTGTTGAATTAATTGAACTGATTAACAATGCAGATTTACTAATTTCAAATGATACCAGTGCTATACATATTGCTGCATGTACACAAACTACCGCAATTTGTATCTCCAATGGCAACCATTTCGGTCGTTTTGTTCCCTATCCCTTAAGCATAGCAAACAATATACACACGTTTTATCCTTCTGAAGAGTTTAACAATAAAGATAATTATGCGTTACTGAACGATTTGTACAAGTGCGGCTCCAACCTGAATATCAATAATGTCGATCCTATAATCATCAGTAATAAGGCGATATCAATTCTTAATAATGCAGCTAAATCAGGTGCTGACGTCAAAATTATTGCAAACTAAATTATATATCTGCTTTTTTTAAATGCTTTTTAACTCCCTGTTGTTCCTTGTATTTTTTGTAATTGTAACCATTACATATTACCTGCTGCCGCATAAATTAAGATGGTTGTGGCTTTTAGCCGCAAGCAGCTATTTTTACATGTACTTTAAGCCGGTATACATCCTCATCATTCTTTTCACCATTATTGTTGACTATTGTGCCGGCATCCTGATAGAAAAATCCACAGGCAAAACCCGCAGGTTTTATCTCATTTTAAGCCTGGTCACGAATATTGGTGTACTGGCTTTTTATAAATATTTCAACTTTTTGGCCGCGAACCTGAATTTGCTATCTGACACATTCCATGGCCCGCAATTACCATTGCTTGATTTTATATTGCCCATTGGCTTATCGTTCCATACATTCCAAGCTATGAGTTATACCATTGAGGTTTACCGGGGCAATCAACCCGCCGAGCGTCACTTTGGCCTTTATGCCTTGTATGTAATGTTTTACCCGCAAATGGTAGCAGGCCCAATTGAACGGCCCCAGCATATTTTGCCTCAGTTAAACAGGGTGAACAATTTCCGAAGCAGTAACTTGATAACTGGTTTATTTTTTATGGCGATGGGCCTGTTTAAAAAAGTGGTGATTGCCGATAGACTGGGCCTTTACGTCGACCCTGTTTTCAACAATCCGCATGGTCATTCGGCACTTGAACTGCTCGTAGCTACCTATTTTTTTGCATTCCAGATCTATTGCGACTTTAGCGGGTATTCGGATATCGCCATTGGCACGGCTCTCGTTTTGGGTATCGAGCTAATGCAGAATTTTAACTTTCCCTATCTTGCCTCCAATGTTTCTGATTTTTGGAAACGCTGGCATATCTCACTTTCCACCTGGTTTCGTGATTATTTGTATATCCCGTTGGGAGGCAGCAAGATTAATTTCCGGGTAACCTGCATTAACCTGCTTATTGTATTTATGATAAGCGGCCTGTGGCATGGCGCCAACTGGAAATATCTTGTTTGGGGCCTGATTCATGGTTTACTGCTCGTTGTTTACCAGTTGTTCAACAAGTACATTATCGGCATCAAAGGCTTTACCTTCCTGAAATGGCTTTTCACCTTTAACCTGGTTTGCCTTGCCTGGGTATTTTTCAGGGCCGGTACGGTAACCGATGCTTTTTATATCTTAAATAAAATATTCAGGGGCAATGGTTTTACCTATTCAGCAAGTAATCTGATGTCTGTCCATGAGCTTTGGTATTGTACTTTTATTATCATTACCCTGCTTTTAGGCGAACGTTATTTGCGAAAGGCGAAAGATTATTCAAACACCAGCAAGCTATTACTCATATGTGGTTTAGTATTTGTCTGCTACTTTTTAGGAATCTTTAACGAAGCCCAATTTATTTATTTCCAGTTTTGATGCGTAAAGTTACCGGTTTGTTCATTTTGTTTATTAGTGTTGTGTTGCTGCTTAGTTCCATGAACCAGGCGTTCATAAATAAAATAAAATTTGAAAAATATTTTGATCACCTGAATCCACAAATGATACAGGAAAACGCTTTGTACAAAGCCGCATTGGTACATTCAGATAGGTGGCGCTACGGTGACTTGTATGGTGTTTGCTATCTGCCACAGTACAAACTTGAACTCGAACCGTTTAAACAATACGGCCACAAACCCGGCAGGCAAAACACCAATAGAGTATTATACATAATAGGAGATAGCTTTTTGGCTGATAAAATACTTTCCGGTGCTTTTGATGCATTTGATAACGTGGTTTTCCTCGATCGTCGGTTCTCTTTCGGCCCGATTAAACTGGATAGTACTAAAAAAAATTACATGGTGATGGAGTTTGCCGAGCGCAACCTTAACAACTATGATATTAATAAAACCTTTGAAAATCGCTGGACAACCGACAATATTAAAAACGGTGTAAACTTCAGTAATGCGCCGCTTCCCGGAGGTATCCCGTTTGTCCCCGAATCTATCTTTGCTCGGTTAGGCAGAATCATCTTTCATAAAGACTTAAGCCGTAACCTCGAGCTCATGCTTTTTGATAACAAACTGACAACCCCGTTTAAAGAGGCAAAAGCATCATTAAATTATACGCTTTTTGATCGTATAGCAAATGAGGTAGTCATAAGCTCTGATAAAAAAAGGCTACTTTTTTATACCACCGTCGACACCAATAATATACAATCGGCCTTTAGATATAAGACTGAGCATGCCTTAGATTCTATAGTCCGCAACCTGGATATTGCACGTGATTATTATCGGGCTATTGGCTTTAAAAAAGTTTTTCTTTCAGTGATCCCCAATGCGGTATCTGTTTATGATGATAAACGAATGCCTTACAATCACTTGTTGGAAAGAGTTGAACAAAAAACTGATCTTCCTGTAATACCATTATATAAAGCTTTCAAAGCCGACAAACGCAATCTATTCTATCGCAGCGATTCGCACTGGAACCCCCAGGGCTTGGATACCTGGGTAAATGAAGCCAACAAGGTGTTAACAGCAAACCTTAATTGAAGCCATTCTTTTCCATCATTATGCCGCTGTATAACTGTGAAAGCACTTTACAGCAAGCTCTTGATAGCATCACAGGCCAATTTTTCAAAAGCTACGAGCTGGTTTTGGTTGATGGCGGCTCAAATGATAATACACAGTATATTGTCAACAATTTTAAAAAAACAGGTGAGGTTAATGTCCAGTTCATTTCTGAACCCGACAGGGGCATTTATGATGCTATGAACAAAGGAATTGATATGGCGAGCGGTCAATGGCTTTACTTTATGGGTGGCGATGACACTTTCAGCAGTTCCACAGTGTTGGGTCAGGTTTATCAGGCCATCCAAAATGAACCTGCCGATCTTGTATATGGTAATGTAACAGGTGCTACATCAAAAACAAAATATGCGGATGATACTATTAATAAGGTATTATCACGCGGCATCCATCACCAGGGCATTTTTTATAACCTCGGGATATTTAATTACACCGGTAAATACAACATAAAGTTTAAGGTGGCTGCTGACTACCATTTAACGTTGAAAGTATTTTGCAACCCCGCATTTAAAATCAAATACATCGATCTGGATATCGCGCGTTTTGGCGAGACTGGTTTAAGCTCATCAACTTATGATTATCGTTTTTTCAGTTATCATTATAAGTTTCTGTCAACCCATAAGGCCCTCGGCAAAATCAATGATAAAGCTACATGCCTGCAGCAATCAATTTACTGCTGCCTGTGGCTGGCGAAGGAAAAACAAAGCATAACTTTTGCCTGGCTCAACATTTTATACTACATAACCGGCTTAAACGGACTCAGTATCTCATTCAGGGTTAAAACTTTTTTAAGGATGATATACTGGAGCCTGAAAAAGTGAGATGATAATAAACCGAATTAAAACTATAAAATCAACGCTGTTTTACTTTTATAAATACGGTATACCATCCTATATCATTGCTTTTGGCGAATCGCTGGGCGATAATCTACTGCTCACTGTATTAAGCCGGGAGCTCTACGGGCGCAGACATAAAAATATCTGGGTAAAAAGTAACCAACAACAACTCTTTGAGCATAATCCGGATATCAAACTTATTTTACCTTTTGGGGCATTACTATCCGGTTTGCTTCTTAAAGCCTTCAACGTAAAAACTGTTTTTCCAAAATACACAGTTTATCATCCCGAAACCGACGGCGACGAAATACCCCAAAAGCATATCGTTTTAAAAATGGCTGATGATTTACAGCTCAAAGGGCAAATAAACCTTAAGCCTGTTTTAGTTTTAACGGATAATGAACGGGAAGCAGCGAAATGGGCAAAAAACCATATCGTAGTAACAACATCCAGCTCAGCAGCATTGTATCCAATGGGTAACAAAGAATGGGACGTTAAAAAATATCAACAGGTTGTTGATTTGCTTTGTCAAACCCACAAATTCATCCAGTTAGGCTCTCAAACAGATGCGCCGCTGAAAACCGTTATCGACCTGCGCGGGAAAACTACTATCCGGCAAACAGCAGCCATATTAAGTAATGCTGCTCTTTTGGTATCGCACGTAGGATTTATGATGCATTTGGCGCGCTCAGTCGACTGCCGGTCGGTAATCATATATGGTGGGCGCGAAAGGCCAGACCAATCGGGGTATATCAGTTTTAAAAACGTATATTCTGCAGTTGAATGCTCACCATGCTGGTTACATAATACCTGTCATTACGATAAAAAGTGCATGCAAATGATTTTGCCCGGCACAGTTGAGGCGGCTGTAATAGAACAACTTGCTTTAATTAACGAACCTTTGCCTGCCGATATCTTATATAATGACTAAGTTAAGTGTAATCATCCCTACTCATAATCCGGATACGGTAAAACTGGGGCAAACACTTTCAGCCTTAAAAAACCAATCGTTGCCTACTGGCAAATGGGAATTAATTATCATCGATAATAATTCATCAAACAAATTTGAGCAGCAACTTAACTTAAGCTGGCATCCCGCTGCTGAAGTTTTAAGGGAAACAAAACAGGGCCTCACCTATGCACGACTTAAGGGCTTTAATGAATCAACAGGTGATATCATTATAATGGTTGATGATGATAATATCCTTGAGGCCGGTTATCTTGAAAAGGCTTTGCACATATTCGAAAAAAACTCTAAAATGGGGGCTATAGGCGGAAAATCTGTACCCTTGTTTGAAACCACTCCGCCCGAATGGTTGAACGAATTTTACGGAAGCCTGGCCCTGCGCAACCTGGGCGATAAAACGCTCACCGCGATATGGAATAATCAATACCCGGCCTGTTCTCCCATTGGTGCAGGAATGGCAATAAAGCGGGAAGCGCTTACATCCTATATTAAAAAAATAACATCGGGTAAAAGTAACATCAGCGACCGCACAGGTAACTCCTTAAGTTCTGGCGGTGATAATGATATGGTGATCGAGGTCCTTAAAAGTGGCTGGCAGGTTGGTTACTTTCCGGAACTGATGTTACAGCATATTATCCCAGTTCAGCGCATGCAAACAGCATATCTTGCCCGCCTGCTTAATAATACCAATAAGTCATGGGTGCAGCTGCTGCAAAGCCATGACATAAACCCCTGGCAACAGATAACAAAATCAGGGGCCGCATTTAGAAAAGCTAAAGCCTGGTTTACCTATAAAGCCTGGAAAAACGCTGCGACATATATAAAATGGCAGGGCGCCTGCGGTATGTATGACGGGCTTATAAAGAACAACCGTGATCAATAAAATAAGCAACTCACTGGCTTATCGCTTACCATTACTTTACAGGAGCTTACTTAAATATAAGCCGCTTGCTGTAGGGCAGCCCAAAGCATCATCGGCTTATACTGTACTTATGATGACCGGCAAAAGCATTATAGATATGACGCGCCTGGCCGTATATTCTATTGCAAAATATTGGGAAGAGATTCCTAAATTGATCATCGCATCCGACGGATCACTATCTCCGGAAGAAATCAGAAGTAAATTCAAGTTTTGGCCGGGTGAGCTTATTGTTAACCACTGGCAACAAAGCGCGGTATATCATCAGGATAAAAACAGGATCAATCTTTTAAACTATGCCGAGAGCCATGTGCTTGGCAAAAAATTGGCTGTGATACTTCACCAGGCCGAGATCCAACCTGTAATATGGATAGACAGTGACATACTTTTTTACGAGGATTTTAAAAAATATATTCCCCAACATAACGGGTTTGTTTGCGGCGGAAGCCAGGAGGGACACTCAACTTATGATGACCGCGTTTTGAATTTCTATGGTAATAACCTCTATGATACTTATACCTTCAGTTCGGGCTTATTAATTATTTATGGACCCAGAATTTACGAAGACTTTCGGCTGGAGGAATTATTGTTTCACGTAAGTAACTATGTGCATTATTTTACCGAACAAACTATTTTTGCTCATATAGCAAGTTCATCAATTGGAATACCCTGGACAACCGAGATTATAAAAAATGATCACCAGGATAGCCAACAGATTAAACCTATGAAAAAAAAAGGCATCGTGGGCCGGCACTATACTGCAAACGTCCGACATTTATTCTGGCGCGACTCGTTGTTTAATTTATAGCTTTCCTTGTTACAACAAGTCATTAATTTTTTATACCGCAATCCGCGTTCACAATTACAAAAATTCAGGCGTTTTGGTGGCTATTTCAATTACCGAAACATAATGAACGGGCGTAGGGAGATGGAACAGCGTTCGGTTGAGTTGCCCCCCGTAGTTTCACATACCAATGGGTTGCCAATTTACTTTTTAACAGGTAAAAACTACCTGTACCAAACGCTTTACTGCATCCAATCGTTAATTAAGTCATCTGCTGCGCAATTTAAATTCATATTGGTTGATGACGGCAGTTTTAATGCTGCACTGATGGAAAGGGTAGCAAAACAGCTGCCCGGCGCACAGGTAATTACAGTGGAGCAAATCAGCGAAAACCTGCAAAACACGTTGCCCCAAGCACGTTATCCGTACCTGCATAAAAAAAGGGCAGTATATCCTCACATTAAAAAACTAACCGATGTGCACACCATTCCAGGCGATGACTGGAAACTGGTACTGGATTCGGACATGCTTTTTTGGCACGAACCCAAGGACATAATTACCTGGCTTTACGCCCCGCAACAACCTTTGCACATGATTGATTGTACAGAAGCTTATGGATATTCGCAGCAATTGATGGATCAACTGACCGGTGCACCTGTAAAACCCTTGCTTAATGTAGGGGCTATCGGTTTAAAAAGCGAGGCTGTTGACTGGAACAAGCTGGAAAACTGGGTTAAAGCACTGGAGGAGCAGGAAGGAACTTCTTACTATTTAGAGCAGGCGTTATCGGCCATGATGATAGCCGACACTGATGCTGCTGTTTTAAAAGCCGGAGATTATATTGTTAACCCCGGCCCGGATCAGATAAAAAACAAAACAGGCATCCTTCATCACTATGTAGACCTTTCAAAAGAAGGTTATCTTAAACAAGCCTGGAAACATTTTTTATAGCCCGTGTCATTAGGTAAAATAGCATACAAGTATTTTTTTAAACCAACCTTTTCGATAAGGTATCATATCAGTCATTTTGGGCTAAAGGGCTGGCTGAATATGCATCGGCGCGAGAAGCAAATGAAAAAAGCTGCCTTAAAGTTACCGCCGCTTAATCTGTCAAAACACAAAATCCTGAACGTAAGTTTCCTCACAGGGGCAAACTACTGGCACCAAACCATTTTTTGTGCTTACACACTTGCTCGCTTTTCGGATGGCGAGATAGGGATCAGGTTATATTCAGACGGAACACTTACCGACGGGCATATCGGTTTTATCAACCATGTATTGCCAGGTATTGAAACCATATCAGAGCAACAGGTGTTACAACATCTCAACCTTGTTTTACCACAACACACATTTCCAACGTTACGGCATTTGCGTAACTGGCATCCGTTTTTTCGCCGGTTGATTGATATTCATACTTCACCCTCATGGACAATCCACATGGATAGCGATATGATTTTTTTCGGCAAACCTGTTCAAATCATGGAGGCCTATCAACACAAAACGGCGGTTTACATGAAAGAGCAGCTGGCAGACTCCTATTTTGTAGACAGCGAGGATGTGTTGCGTGATAAATATGGTATTAACTGTATTAAAAAAGTAAACGGCGGCATTGTTGCTTATGACAATAACAAGGTTGACTATGCCGATCTTGAAGAAAAAGCCAAACTGTTGCTGTTGCATTATCCTAATGCAGGCCCGGCACAAGTTGAACAAACACTCATGAGTTATGTGTTGTATCATCAAACCGCCGTGGCACTTGATGAAAAATTATACTGCATCTTTTACGACGACAAGCCCAACCTTGACAGGCCCGATGTAGTTCGCCATTATATTTTCAAAGCCAAACTGCCCTATTTTACTTCAGAGTGGAAAAAAGCAATCCTTTAGTTTCTGTTTGCATGCCGGCATATAACGCGGGCAAATATATTGCCGAAGCCGTTCGGTCTATAGCCGAACAAACCTACACTAATTGGGAGCTTATTATTGTTAACGATGGTTCTACAGATGATACATCCTTTGTACTCAAGCAACTTACAAATCCCCGCATCGGCATTTACCACCAGGAAAACAACGGGCAATGCGCGGCTGCGAATAAAGCCTTCAGCCTTTCAAAAGGCAGGCTTATTAAGTTTATGGATGCTGATGATGTTATCTCGCCCGGTTATATTGCAGAACAGGTTAAACGGATTGGAGATAATGATGATGTAGTAGCTTCAGCTGCCTGGGGCCGTTTTTATCACAATGACGTTAGCACCTTTAAAGTAAATGAAGATCTCATTAGGGGGGATTGTAAACCCATTGACTGGCTGGTATCGTCCATGGATGGCAAACAAGCCATGATGCAATGCGCTCTGTGGCTAATTCCAAGGGCCGTGCTTGAAAAATCGGGTTTATGGGACGAACGGTTAAGCCTTGTAAATGATTTTGAATTTATTACACGCGTGTTGTTACAAGCAAGTGAGATTCGCTTTGCTCAAAACGCCGTGTTGCATTACCGGAGCGGTATAAGCAATTCGTTGTCTGCGTTAACTTCCAGGCCAGGAATTGAGTCGGCCTTTACTTCTATTTATGAAGGTACAACATACATGCTTAAGCATGAAAATAGCCCAAGAGTAAGAACTGCCGTTGCCGATTGCCTGCAAAACTTTGTTTATGCGTATTATCCTCATTATCCCGATATTATAAACAAAGCCCAACAACGTATTGATGAGTTAGGCGGTTCAGCAGCTAAATATCCGGCAGGCGGTTACACAAAAATGCTAAACCGGATTATCGGCTGGAAATTAACACAAAAATTTAAAGCCTTACTTGGCCGATAGTTTTTCCATGCGCATACTTCTTTCATTTTTACAGGATCAAGTAAGCAAGCCCCACCCCGTGCCCTCCTACCGTTTTTGGCAGCATTACATTAAAAACGGTATTGCTGAGGCAGGGATGAGCTATATTGAAGTACCGGAGGTTGACTGGGCCGAAGGACTGGTTTATGAGGAAGGTTCGGTTGCTTTGCAAAACTGGCAGGAACGGAGCTGGCAGGCAACAATCAATTATATCAAAGTCAACCGGCAAAATATAGACATTTTTTTAAGCTACCTGTATCCCAAACAAATACTTGCAAAAGCAATAGAACAAATCAGGAAAATGGGCATTCCATGTGTTAATTTTTATTGCGATAGCGTGCGGGAATTTAAAACAGTACCGGCAAAGTTCAGGATCTTTGATCTGATCTGGGTGCCTGAGTATGAGGCTTTACCTCTGTACAGGAAGGCAAGGGTCAAACATATCAACTTACCGATGCCGATGTGGGTTGAACCCCAATTAAGATGTCGTACCCTGCTTCATGAAATACCAGGGGTATCATTTATCGGTTCAAAAGACATCCTGCGGGAAAACCTGTTAGGCCAGGCCATTCAAAAAGGTTTGCCGGTAAGCGTTCGTGGAGCCGGATGGTTAGCACAGAGTGCAGCTCCGGTATTTGTTCCTGGTTCTGCTTATCAAAAACTTATTAACCAGGTTAACTTTGTAAAACAGCAGGGGGTTTCCGCATTGGCAATTAAAGGTCTTCAGCAATTAAATAAACTTCCGTTTATCCCGGTTAACGACGATCATATATTCCTGAGCCCGGATTTTGATGAGTACATCAACATCACTCAACATAGTATGGTTACTTTAGGTATTAATCGGGTACCAACGTTTAAACGTACACATAATAACCCACTAACCTACTCACGCTTGCGGGATATAGAAGCGCCCATGCTTGGCGCCTGCTACCTTACCGAATATTGCGAAGGCATTGAGCAGCTTTATGATACCGAGAACGAAATTAACGTTTACCGCACGGTTGATGAACTGGTACAAAAAGGTACAGAGCTGCTCGGCAATAAAGAAAAAAGGGATAAACTAAGGATCAACGGGCAGCAAAGAGTCTTGAACGACCACGCCATTCCGTCATCGCTAAAAAAAATAAAGAAGGCCATTTTTGGCACCTAAGCTTACAGTTAGGTCGGTGTACCCAACAAATTGAAATTGAAAATAGCCGTTATAGTAAATCCGCTGATCCCTGTGCCTCCCGAGCAATACGGCGGCATCGAACGCATTGTTTTTATGCTGATCCAGGAGCTTAAAAAAAAAGGCCACGATATTACCCTGTATGCCAATGAACATTCGCAGCCGGGCTGTAAACTCATCGGTTACCGTGAATCGGCTCATTATGGCGTAAAAGATCTGGTAAAAATTAACCGGCTTACGTCAAAAATTGCTTTTCAGCATTTTGATATTGTACATACCTTCGGTCGTATGAGCAATATTGCTTTGTTGATGCTAAGCCGTATTCCAAAAATCGTATCTTACCAGTTGCCCCCTACCGTATCGCAGGTAAAAAAAGCAGTAAGCATCGCTCATAAAAGCTCGTTGCGGTTTACGGCATGTAGCAATTACATAGCCAATCAAATCAATGCGTTTGCTGATGTAACTACTATTTATAACGGTGTTGATATTAACGATTATCATTTCAACGCTAATGTTGCCGATGACGCCCCTCTTACTTTTTTAGGCCGAATTCAACAGGAAAAAGGGACAGCTATTGCCATACACACTGCAAAACAAACAAATCAAAAACTGGTGATAGCAGGTAATGTACCCAACGAGCCAATACACCAGCAATATTTTAATGAACAGGTAAAACCCCATATTGATGGCAAGCAGATCAAATACATAGGCCCGGTTAATAACAGTCAGAAAAATCACTTGCTCCGTAACTCAAAAGCTTTCCTGATGCCGGTAACCTGGGATGAGCCCTTTGGTATTGTAATGGCCGAAGCCCTGGCCTGCGGTACACCCGTTATCGGTTTTAATCGCGGCGCCATACCTGAGATAGTCATTGACGGGTCAAATGGCTTTGTATGCGCCACAGAAGCCGACATGATAACGGCGATTAACAGCATTGACTCAATCAGCAGGGCCATCTGCCGGAAGGTAGCGGAACAAAAATTTAGTGCCGGTGTACTGGCCAAACAATACGAAGAATTATACCAACTGGCACGGGACAAAGATTGAAGAACGTTACTTTTATAACTACCGGCCAGCCAACTACTAACCCTCGCCTCGTGAAGGAAGCCGAAACTTTGCACAAGCTTGGTTATAGTGTTAAAGTGATCTGCTGTTTTTACCAGCAATGGGCCCAAAAAGCCGATGAAGCTTTAACGGGCAAATATCCCGGTATGTACATTTATTGCGGTGGTGATCCGGTGATACAAAAAGCAACTTACCTTAAAACCCGCATTCGCCAAAAGTTAAGTACGCTGCTGTTTAAATATACCCGGCATTTCGATATACCTGAGAACGCTATCAGCCGCACACATACCGAAGCATTGTCTATAGCTAAAAAAATAAAAACAGATCTTTATATCGCCCATAACCTCGGCGCCTTGCCCGCAGCCATACAGGCAGCAAAACATTACAACGTAAAAGTTGGCTACGATGCGGAAGATTTGCATTCGGGACAGTTTGCATCAACTCATAATGAAGGGTACAAGCTCAATAAATACATTGAAGAAAAATACTTTCCCCATGTTGATTATTTTACTGCCGCCAGCCCGCTCATTGCAGAATTTTATCAACGCGAATACCGCTATCTAAAACCTGTTGTAATAAACAACGTGTTTCCTAAAACAGCGCTGCAAATCAGCCCTAATTATAGGGCTCACGAACCATTAAAACTGTTTTGGTTTTCGCAAACGGTAGGCCCCAAACGAGGATTGGAAGATGTAATTAAAGTCATGGCTGCTACCAATGGGCATGTTCGGTTACACTTGTTAGGCAGTAGCAATGAAACTTACAGATCTGCATTGTTGAACCTCGCCAAAGAATTTAAATTAAATGCAGATCAGCTTTGGTTTCATGAGCCTATTGGTGCAGGCGAGATTTTCGATTTCGCGAACCAGTTTGATATTGGCATAGCTACTGAAACAGGCATTCCTTTAAACAGGGACATCTGCCTTACCAATAAGATCTTTACCTATATACAATGCGGTCTGGCAATGATTGTGAGCGATACGCAGGCGCAAACGCTGTTTATGGAACAGTACCCGGATACCGGAAAATTATACAAAAAAAATAACCTGCAATCGCTAACGGATTGCATCAGCTTTTATCTTCAAAACCCGAATGCTTTATATCAGACCCGCTTACAAAATTACCATCTTGGCCAAACAGCATTAAACTGGGAAACCGAAAGCCGTACCTTTTTAAGTCTTGTTCAAAAAGTATAACAATTGAATAAAAAGCTGCTCATTATTTCACCATACTTCCCACCGGTAAATGCAGCGGATATGCAGCGTGTGAGGATGAGCCTCCCATACTTTGCAGCCTGCGGCTGGGATGCCGAAGTGGTGACCATTGATGACCAGTATGTCGACCTGGCAAAAGACGAATTGCTGTTGCAAACTCTCCCTCCGGGCATTAAAGTTCACAAAGTAAAAGCGCTCAGCAAGGCACTCACTTCAAAAATTGGATTGGGCAGTATTGCCATCCGCTCGTTATGGTATTACCGCAAAACAGTTAACCGCCTGGTTAAACACAATAAATTCGATCTCATTTATTTTTCAACCACGCAGTTCCCGGTTTGTATACTGGGGGCCTACTGGGAAAAACGCTTCGGAATCCCCTACGTCATTGACATGCAGGATCCCTGGCATTCCGATTATTATATCAAAAAACCTAAAAGTGAGCAGCCACCAAAATATTGGTTTGCCTACCGTTTAAATAAATACCTGGAGCCCATCGCCATAAAAAATGCAGCGGGGTTGATCAGCGTATCTGCCGGTTACATTGATGAACTCCAATCTCGCTATCCCGTAATTCAAAAGCTTCCGGCCGCTACTATAACCTTCGGAGCATTTGAACCCGACCTGCAAATAGCTAAAACTAACCAAAAGCTTTTTGCAGCGTTGCTTGACGACGGCTTTATCAATGTGGTATATATCGGCCGCGGCGGGAAGGACCTTCACAAAGCCATTAGCCCGGTGTTCGAGGCATTACGAACCGGCTTGAATACAAATAAAAAGCAGTTTGATAAAATCAAACTCTACTTCATCGGTACCAGTTATGCCCCTGCCGGGCAGGGGATCACTACTATACTTCCTCTGGCAAAACAATATAATGTGGAAGAACATATTGTTGAAATTGCCGACCGCATCAGTTACTATCAAACTTTGTTCACACTGCAGCAGGCTAATGCGCTTTTTATACCTGGGTCAGATGATCCTAAATACACAGCATCAAAAATATTCCCCTACCTGCTCACAGAAAAGCCCGTTTTGGCCGTATTTAATGCCGCAAGCTCTGCTATACCCATCATGCAGCAGTACGGTGTAGAACACGTTTATAACTATGATGACGTTACCTCCGAAAACCTATTTATATTTTTTGAGCAATTAATTAAGGGTAATTTCCAGGCTGTTGAATATAATGCTGAAACCGTGAAAAAATATTCGGCACATGAAATGACACTGGCGCAGTGCCGGTTATTTGATAAAATTCTTTATGCACGCCATTAAACGAACTGTCGGCTTTATTTTAAAACACCCGTTGGGAAAAAAGCATCCGGCAAAAGCCTTATGGCGGTTTGCCTGGTGGCAGGTACAGTCAAGGCTTTCAAGGTCGAAGTTCATTATAAAACCTTTTGTTGGTGATGTTAAGTTTTATGCAACAAAGGGCATGAGCGGTATTACCGGTAATATATACACCGGTTTACATGAATTTAATGACATGGCCTTTCTGCTTCATTTTTTAACGCCGGACGATACCTTTTTTGACATTGGCGCGAATGTAGGTTCATATACGCTGCTGGCTTCCGGTATAGCCAAAGCCAATAGTGTTACACTTGAACCTGTTAAAGCAACTTTTGATATTTTAAATAGCAATATCGGACTTAATTATTTGCAGAACAAGGTAACGCTTATTAATGCCGGCGCCGGTGCAACAACTGGCGAAATCAGGTTTTCGGCCGATGAAGATACCGGGAACCATGTTATTACTAAATATGAGAAAGGCAAAAACACTATTATCGTACCTATAATCACTATTGATTCATTATTGGAAACATACAAACCCGCTCTTATCAAGATAGACGTGGAAGGGTTTGAGACCGAAGTGCTTAAAGGCATGGGATCTACCCTTGATTCGCCCCTGCTGAAGGCCATTATCATTGAGCTTAACGGTAGCGGCGGCCGGTACGGTTTTAGCGATCATGATATTCACAAGTTATTACTGTCAAAAGGTTTTAAGGCCGTCGCCTATGATCCTTTCAAACGCGTTTTAACCGGGTTGGATACTTTCGGAGCATATAATACTATTTACTGCAGAGACATTGAATTGATAAACTATCGCCTTAAAAATGCAAAAAGTGTTAATATAATGGGCGAGGCCATCTGAATGAAAAATTTAGCCATAGTTATCACTCATCCCATACAGTATTACGCACCGGTATTTAAGTTGCTGTATGAACGGCAAAAAATAAACGTCATGGTATTTTATACCTGGGGCGAGGGCGGTGCGCAAAAATTTGATCCAGGCTTTGGTAAAACTATCACTTGGAACCTTCCGCTTCTTGAGGGTTATCCTTATGAGTGGGTAAAAAACATTTCGGCCGATCCCGGCTCGCATCATTCAAAAGGGATCGACAATCCTGATCTTATCAGTCAAATAAATAGCTGGCAACCCGACGTCATTATGGTGTACGGCTGGTTTTACAAAAGCCATCGCAAAATCCTCAAATATTTTAAAGGCAGGGTACCTGTTATTTTCCGGGGCGATTCAACTTTACTTGATGATACAGGTGGTATCAAATCCGTATTGCGAAGCATGTTCTTAAAGCGGATCTACCGCCGTATTGATTATGCGCTGTATACCGGATCAAACAATAAGGCTTATTTTAAAAAATGTGGTTTAAAAGAAACGCAGTTGTTTTTTGCGCCTCATGCGGTAGATAACAGTCGCTTCGCTATCAACAGGACAGATGAGGCCCAAGCGTTGCGCAAACAGTTAGGAATAGCTAATGATGAAAAGCTACTGCTTTTTGCAGGCAAATTTGAAAGTAAAAAAGATCCGCTATTACTGCTTAATGTTTTTATTGACGTAAACCAGCCAGGCACCCACCTGCTGTTTGCAGGAAATGGTATTTTGGAGATAGAACTGAAAAATAAAGCAAGCCGGCATAAAAACATCCACTTTATTGATTTCCAAAACCAGCTTTATATGCCAGTGGTTTATCAGGCATGTGACATTTTTTGCCTCCCTTCAAAAGGCCCCGGTGAAACCTGGGGGCTGGCCGTAAACGAAGCTATGGTCTGTAGCAAGGCCATATTGATATCAAGCAAAGTGGGCGCGGGCACCGATCTGGTAAAAGACAAAAAAAACGGTTTGATCTTTAATGCCGGTGATAATACCGATCTTAAAAGCAAATTAAAAACATTGCTTCTACATAATAAAACCGCTTTATTTACAATGGGGCAACATTCCAAACAGATAATTGAGGAGTGGAGCTTTGTCAAACAGGTTGAAGCAATAGAACAATTGGTGTTAAGTTAATAGTATCATGTCGGAAGTCATGAGTGAGGTTTCTTTCTCCATTTATTGATAACTGACTAAAAACTAAGGCCAATTTATAAAAAACACAACATTAGTTAATAAATGCAAAACAGCAAATCGATAGAACGGTATATTGTGTTGTTTATACCATGGCTGCTGGCATTGGCATGTAAAAGTGATAATGTGTTATCCTATTTTATTGCATGGGGAGGCTCATTTTTTATATTCCTGATCACACTTACCGGTTGGGTACGTCCGATCCCCAACGACCGCCCCATGGCCGAACAGTTGATGAGACCCTTATTTATTATCCAGATAATTTTTGCGGGGTATATGTGCAGCACGTCCATCTTTTATTTTATGAATACCCTCGGCTATGAAAATTTCAAGCAAGTGTTTATTCATACGTTAAATGATAAAGATGCCCTTGGCTTAATTGCCCAATGCCAGCGCTATTATTGCCTTGGGCATGCTTCATTTGTGATGGGCATACTTATTTTCATGAATTATCCGGTAACTAAAAAATACCATATCGAAACCGAAAGGCTGGCGAATCTGCTCATGACATCGGCAATTATCAGTTTCCCGCTTTCGTTGTTATTTCTTAAGATACCTGGTCTTTCCCAATTTTATTACCAGTTTAGCTCATTGAGCTTTATTGCAGGTACATTAGCACTGGCCTTTGCCATACCACTAAAAAAAGGGGCTAATACGCTTATCTGCCTGTTATTATATGCCTTTAACTTTTACCAGGCGCTTACATCAGGGTTTAAAGAACCTATTATTATCAGCATACTGGTTTTAGGGATTTTCTTATATCCTACCTATAAAAAATTAGTAACCATTACTTTTGTACCTATCATCGTTTTATTATTTACGGTTTTACCAACATATAACCATATTTTCCGGGCCAATGCATGGAATGGAGATGCCGATAGCGACGAAGCTTCACAACTGGCCCTTGACGCAGCATTAAATAGTGATAACAGCGATGTTGACGAAACTAACTGGGATTTTTTGGTATACCGCCTAAGCGAGATCGATATGTTCACCCGCTTTGTGCAGTCGACACCTAAAAATGTGGATTTTTATGGATTGGATATTGTTAAACAATCGGCTATTGCTTTGGTGCCGCGGGTCTTCTGGCCTTCCAAACCAATTACCGAAGCCATGATCATGCAGCGCGTTTATGATGCCGGGGTGGTTAACCGTAACTCTACCGTATCAGCCAAACCCGCCTACATCGTTGATGCGTATCTTTCAGGAGGTGATTGGGGTATCTTTATTTTCCTTTTCGCTTATGGCGCCCTCGCACAGCTAATAGCTGTTAAAGCCGAAAAACTTTTTGGGGGATATATATTAGGCACAGCACTTATATTTTCAGGCCTGTTTCAGATCATGTGGCGCGGCATCAGTTTTGAGTTCCTGTTCAATACCATCTTCTGGAGCTATATCAGTATGCTGCTCATTCATAAGGCATTGTTAAGTTCTAAAATTTTAAAAGAGATTTGAATTACGCAGCCGATCAATATGATTTTGAAAGAGTTGCCTTAATGAAAAATACAAAAATATGGATCCGCAAATAACCACCGCATGAGCGCTTATAAAGATTACGATTATCCCGATGCAAGCCCTTGCCATGTATTTAAGGAGCTCGAGAAACCGCTTATGTCGTTATTAAATAAGGATACTAACAGCAGCATTCTCGACCTTGGTTGCGGCAACGGTCACCTGGTAAATTATTTATTGGCAAGAGGGTTTAACGCTTATGGTATCGATGCATCCAAACCAGGCATTGCCATTGCCGATAAAATGAATCCCGGCAGGTTTTTCGTTCATGATCTTTCGGTTGAAGGGTTACCGGAGCCATTACGAGATATGCAGTTTAATACCATTATATCAACTGAGGTTATTGAGCACTTGTACGACCCCTATGCGTTTACACGCCTTTGCCGGGACGTTTTAAGCAAATCAAAAGGCGAGCTCATCATCTCAACGCCTTATCATGGTTATTTAAAAAATCTGTTTTTGAGTATTTTAAATAAATGGGATAACCATATCAGCCCTTTGTGGCAGGGCGGGCATATCAAATTCTGGTCGGTTAAAACGCTTACGCAAATTCTTAACGAACATGGATTTGAGGTAACGGCATTCAGGGGCTGCGGCAGGTTCCCTTATTTTTGGATGAGCATGATCATTAAAGCCAAACTCAAGTGAGCGAGAGCCTGGATATCATTATCTTAACTTTTAACGAGGAAAAGAACATTGGTGACTGCCTGCAAAGCGCGGCGGCGCTAAAAGCCAATGTCTATATTGTTGATTCAGGTTCAACGGATACCACGCTAACCATTTGCCAAAGGTATACGCAAAACATCTTCAGCCATCCGTTTGAAAATTATGCAACCCAGCGTAACTGGGCACTGGACAATCTTCCTTTAACCGGCACCTGGATTCTTAATCTTGATGCCGATCACCGGGTAACACCAGAGCTTGCCGCGCAATTGAACAATATTTTCAGCACGTCTGTAGATTCGGAAGTTAATGGTTTCCTGATTAGCCGCCGTACTATGTTTATGGGCAAATGGATCAAACATGGCGGCCACTATCCAACATACCACGCCAACCTGTTCAGGCGCGGCTTCGGGCATTGCGAAGAAAAATTGTATGATCAGCATTTTAAAGTTACCGGTAAAACGCAGGTACTTAAAACTGATATCATTGACGTAATAACCGATTCGCTTACCAGTTTCATTGCCCGGCATAATCATTGGGCAACGCTGGAGGCGCAATACCTTGTTAGGCAGCAAAACGCCCCGGTTATTGACGATAATGGTAAGCTGGTACACCCACAGTTATTTGGTAATCCGATGGAGCGCCGCCGGTATATGAAAAAACGATACGAGGCGTTTCCTTTATTCGTAAGGCCTGTAATTTACTTTACCATAAGATACTTTATAAAATTGGGGTTTTTAGATGGAAAAACCGGACTAGTATTCCATTTTTTACAAGGTTTTTGGTTCAGGTTTTTGATTGATGCCAAAATTTATGAGTTACGAAAGGAGAGCAAAAAACAATGAAACTACCTGCTTTTTTAAATAACCCGGCGATACGGTTCGTGCTGTTGTTTGTATTGCTGTTTGCCATATTTTACAGCTTTAACATTTTCTTTTTCGGCATTACTAATCCCGGCGGGAATTATAACGCTTTTTTGGCCGAACACCTGAATTATATTGCGGCTTTAAGACAGGTTTTATTAGATTGCAGTGTAGTGATATTAAAGTGGTTGGGCTATGTAGCTATAGATAACAACTACGAATTACTGGTTGCGGGCAAAGGAACACTGGCCATAGTTTACAGCTGCCTGGGTTTAGGATTGATCAGCTTTTTTTCCGCCTTTGTGCTGGCCTATCCGTCTCCGTTGCGATCAAAATTGATATTCCTGATTTCAGGCATTTTAGTCATCGAATTTTTAAACGTGATTCGTTTTGTTTTGCTGGCCATCTTTTGGTCAAAAAAGGCAAACCGGATAGTTGATCACCATACCATTTTTAACATACTTCTTTACATTATTATAGCGTTTAGCCTGTATATTTGGATTAAACGTAATGATAAGCTTACCGGCGCTGATGTTCAGAACTGACCTTTCAACTTATAATAATTATCCTTATCATCCGGGCGGCAACGTTTTAAAACGCATTTTGTGGTACTACTGTAATGCCATATTCTTTAAAACAAGCATTATACCCTCAAGTGCGTTCAAAGTATTTTTGCTGAAGCTATTTAGCGCCAAGGTGGGTAAAAATGTAACTGTTAAGCCTTGTGTAAACATCAAATATCCATGGAACCTGAATATCGGCGATGAAAGCTGGATAGGTGAAAATGTATGGATAGACAGTTTAGTGCTCATTCAAATCGGCGCGCATGTTTGCCTGTCGCAGGGGGCTGTGCTGTTAACGGGTAGCCACAATTACAAAAAAACATCCTTTGATTTGATAACCAAAGGCATAATTTTGGAAGACGGCGTGTGGATCTGTGCCGGGGCAATGGTAAATCCGGGCGTAAGGGTCGCGTCGCACGCTGTATTGACCAGTGGTTCTATCGCTACAAAAAACATGGACGCGTACAGCATCTATCAAGGCAACCCGGCGGTAAAGATCAGAGAACGGGAAATCAGTTAAAACTTAAACATCATCTGCTTAAAATAATTATATGCTGAAACAGAAACTACAAACCCACCAAATCATTTTATTGGTTATTAGCGGGATTGTTTTCATTATGGGCATTATGCTGATCATAGCCCCAGCCGCCATTTACCCCGACCCCAGCAAGGGTTTCCAGGTAATGCGTTCAATGGAACAGGGTTCAGCATTTAATGTCATGGTTAAACCAGATCAAAATGATATCAGCAAAAACACGTCAGAATTTCTTGCCTGGTGGTCTCCGGGGCAATACCTGTTACCTTACTTTTTCAAACTGATTTTTGGCGTCAATACAGGTCGCGCTTCTTCAATAGTAACCCTGCTATTTTCGTTATCGGGCATTTTCGGCTTTTATTACTTCTTTAAAAAGGCTGGCTTTACGCCAATGATCTCGGTTTTAAGCGTACTGTTCATCGTAATTCAGTTGTCCTTTTTTACGCCGTATGTATTTTACAATGGCGGCGAGGTACTGCTTTTCGGCTACACCGGCTGGTTTTTATACGGATGCATAGCCATTGAAAAAACTAACTGGAAACTGGCTGTATTCCTCTTTATAGGTGGAATATTAGGCTTCATTTGCAAATCGTCATTTTTATGGATGTATGCCGCCACTTGCTGTTTTTTATGGCTCAGGTTTTCTATGGGAACAAAAGACATCATGGGGTGGATAAAAAATGGTATATGGATAGGAGTCCCCGCGGTATTATCCTTATTTATGGTCTATCATTTTTATCTTTCAAAAGGTGCTAACCCCTCATCGATAACCGGAAGTATGAAGCTGGTTTGGGAAACTTTTGGCTTTCCTTTGGCCTCGCCAATATTAACCGCTTTTTCGATAGATGACCTTACAAACGGCCTTTTGTTTCATGATGACCCTCCCTTGTTTACTTACTTTTGGGGGGTGATAATTGTGCTGATCTGTGCTGCATTAAGTATTTTACTCATGTGGTTTACTGTAAAAAAGGTGCCTCACAAAAATTATGCGCTGCTACTGGTGGTTTTTTATGTGGTATCGGTATTATTTTTCGGACAGTCGTTTTTGAGACAGGCCAATATTTCATATGAAGCAAGGCATTTGAGGCTCATCGGGCTTATCGCTGCACCCGGCATCGTTTACCTGGTAAGCAGATTGCAATCTGGTTATAAATACCTGTTTTATTTTATATGTTTTGTAATAGCTTACTCCAGCTACAAATACTTTGTGCCAAGCTACTTTCAAAATAAAAATATCGGCGCAAGGGGATATTCGGGGATATCACAGTTATTTATTGATCAGCCATCGCTAAACTATATCCGCAACCTGGATAAGCAAAACAACAACGCCATTTTTGTATTTAACAGCCCTGATCTAAGCCTGGAAATTGAACGCAACCGCACTATAACCGTTGAAACCATTGGCGCTGAAGTGGCTATCGATTACGATGACTACGTATATAATGGGCACGCCGGACCACTGTACATAGTTTTGCCCGCCGATTACATCGGTCCAAAATCAACTATTATGCGCAAATGTTTTCCTGGCTATACCGGCTTTAAAATGACGATGCTTAGTAATGACTACATTTTGTGGGAGGCTAAATAACGCTGGCGTTGATCTCTTTCCAGAGCAGGTCTTTTAGCTGATCGATATTTTTCTGGGCTACAGATGATATAAATATAGAGGGAATCCCATCGGGGATCTCCTTTTTCATTTCAGCCTGGAGTTCGTCGTCGAGCATATCGGTTTTGGTTATGGCCAATACACGAGGCTTGTGCATCAGTTCCGGATTATATTCTTCCAGTTCATGCAGCAGGATGCTGTATTCTTCTTTTATACTGCGCGATGTATCGGCAGGCACCATAAATAGCAATACTGAATTGCGTTCAATATGTCTCAAAAACCTAAATCCTAAACCTTTGCCCTGTGATGCTCCTTCAATAATGCCCGGAATATCGGCCATTACAAATGAACGGCCACCACGGTATGATACGATACCTAAATTAGGCACCAGCGTGGTAAAAGCGTAATCGGCAATTTCGGGCTTGGCAGCCGATACCACCGAAAGCAGGGTGGATTTACCCGCGTTAGGGAAACCTACCAAACCAACATCAGCCAGCACTTTTAGTTCCAGGATATTCCAGTCCTCACGGCCATCTTCCCCGGGTTGGGCAAAGCGAGGGGTTTGTTGGGTTGATGTTTTAAAATGCCAGTTACCCAAACCACCGCGGCCACCGGGAGTAAGGATCCTGGTTTCGCCATCTTTGGTTATTTCAAAAAGTACTTCACCGGTTTCAGCATTTTTCACGGTAGTACCAAGGGGCACTTCCAATATTTCGTCGCGCCCGGTTTTGCCTGTACGCAAAGAACTGCCGCCCGAATCACCATCGCCGGCAATAACGTGTTTACGGTATTTAAGGTGTAGCATGGTCCACAGCTGGGCGTTACCTTTTACAATAACATGGCCTCCCCTGCCGCCGTCACCGCCGTCGGGACCGCCTTTTGAAGTTAATATATCACGATGCAAATGGGCAGAACCAGCACCTCCGTGGCCTGAACGGCAACAGATCTTCACATAATCAACAAAATTAGAACCCTGTGACATAATTTTTTATTTAGACTAAAAGTCCGGAAGTCAGTAAAGTCCGCAGGTTAAGAATTTTAATCTTCCTAACCTGCGGACTTTACTGACTTCCGGACTAAAGACTTCGGACGGACTATTAGTTATATGATTCGTTTACACCGACTATAGCGTCGAAGATCTCATCAACCGAGCCCACACCATTAATGCTTGTAAACTTATCTTGCTGCTGATAAAAACCTGCTACCGGAGCAGTTTTATCATTGTATTCTTTAATGCGTTTGCGGATCACCTCGGGGTTGGCATCATCCGGTCTTCCAGATTCTTTACCTCGCTCTAATAAACGGCGCTCCAGTTCATCATCACCAACTTCAAGGGCGATCATGCCCGAAATTGCCGATTGTTTTGATTCAAGTAACTGATCCAAAGCTTCGGCTTGTGCAACTGTGCGTGGAAAACCATCGAAAATAAAACCTTTGGCATCTTTGTTGGCATCAAGCTTATTACTGATCATGCCGATTACTACTTCATCAGGAACCAGTTTACCGTCATCCATCAGCTTTTTAGCTTCCAAACCGAGGGCTGTACCCTGCGAAATTTCACCACGTAACAAATCTCCGGTTGAAAGGTGGATCAAATCGTATTTCTCAATAAGTTTTTTCGACTGAGTACCTTTCCCGGCTCCCGGAGGGCCAAACAAAACCAGATTTAGCATGCTCTTGATAAATTAAAAGCCTTTCGGTAATACAACAGAAAGGCTTACAGTTAATTTGCACCAGCGGTGGAAAAATTCCGGACTGCAGTGCTTTGTTGTGCACTCGAAGGGAGTCGAACCCCTAACCTTCTGATCCGTAGTCAGATGCTCTATCCAATTGAGCTACGAGTGCTTTCCGAAATGGAATGCAAAGATAGATTTTTAAACTTTCGCTGCAAACTTTTATTCAAATTATTTTACAATTTCGGCAATAGCTTCAAAATTTGGCAGTTGGCCGGCATCTTCAAGTACCTCCGCATAAATGATATTCTGCTCTTCGTCAATTACAAAGGCTGCACGCTTTGAAACACCCTTAAGCCCCATAACAAACTGATCATAAATAGCACCATAAGCCGTAGATACTTCTTTGTTAAAATCAGAAAGCAGATCGAACTGATAATTGTTCTCTTCTTTAAACCTAGCTAAAGTAAAAGGCGAATCGACAGAGATGCCTAAAATCGTCGCGTTTAAGCCGTCATAATAGCCAAAGCTGTCGCGCATGGTGCAAAGCTGCGTGGTACAAACGCCTGTAAAAGCTAAAGGAAAAAAGTGAATAACCACTTTACGGCCTTTAAAATCGGCTAATGAAACGCTTTTTAAGGCCGATGATATTAAAATGAACTGAGGAGCCGGCTGGCCAATCTGTATTGACATACGTATTTGTTTTAGGCAAATGAATAAAAATAAAAGGAGTAAATATAATTCTCTTTCTTTTTTAACATTGAGATGTTTAAAGAATACTATCCAATAATTATTAAACTAAAAAATTAGTTAATCTTCCCTTTATAACTAAAAACTTAGTTTTAACTTTATGGCATAAACCTTTTATGCTATGATCCGGAATTACTTTAAAACCGCCTTGCGAAGTCTATTAAAAAACAAAGGCTTTACTTTCATTAATATTTTAGGCCTGGCATTAGGGCTGGCCATTTGCCTGCTCATTACATTTTATGTAATTGATGAGCTAAGCTATGATCGGTACAATATCAAACATGAAAGGGTTTACCGGGTAAACACCGTCCTGAAATATAGCGGCACACTTACTGAATATGCCACTGCTGCCATTCCGGTTGCCAACGTTTTAAAAACGGAGTTTCCTGAAGTTGAAACGGCAGTTCGTATAAGCCCGGCCCTAAACATCCGCTTTAAAAAAGGCGATGAAATTGTGCGCGAAGACGGCACAACTTTTTACAGTGAACCCAATGTTTTTGATGTATTTACATTGCCCCTGCTTTCGGGCGATACAAAAACGGCTTTAAAGGAATCAAACTCGGTGGTAATTGCCGAATCAATGGCAAAAAAATATTTTAACCGCATCAATGTGGTTGGCCAAACTTTGTTTTTAGTAACGAGCGGCACATCGCTTAAGATAACAGGAGTAATGAAGGACATGCCCCCTCAATCACATTTTAGGGCTAACTTTTTACTGGCAAGAGACCACCCAATCAATAACGCCGCCGCATGGAACCAGTTAACCCCCTTTGCCACCTATGCGCTGCTTAAAACTAACGCAAGTATCAGCCAGCTCGAAACTAAACTTAACACCGATATGCAAAACGGCCTTAAAAGCTCAAGCACAATGAATTATAGCAAATTCGCAGCAGGTGGCAATTATTTCAAGCTAAGCCTGATGCCGGTAACTGATATTCACCTCAAATCAAACCGGGTTATGGAACTGGGCGCCAACGGCAATGGCCAATATGTTTACATTTTTACAGCGGTGGCAGTTTTCATCCTGCTGCTGGCTTGCATTAATTTCATGAACCTGTCTACGGCGCGTTCGGCCAACCGGGCCCGTGAGGTTGGGGTGCGTAAAGTATTGGGCTCATCCCGTAGTCACCTTATTTTTCAGTTCCTGGCTGAATCACTGATCGTAACCTTCGTGGCAGCCATTATAGCCGTACTGGCAGCATGGGCTTTGCTGCCATTGTTCAATCATCTGTCAAATAAACAATTAGCCATCAATGGGCAAACATTAATCTGGCTGTTTCCGGCTTTGTTAAGTATCGTTATGGTGGTAGGGATTTTAGCTGGCTCCTACCCTGCTTTCTTTTTATCGGCTTTTCAGCCCATTAATGTGTTAAAAGGAAAAGTTTCAACCGGTTTTAAAGGCGCCGCTTTCCGTAGCACGTTGGTGGTTTTTCAGTTTTCTATTTCGATATTTTTAGTGATAGGCACCCTGGTAATTTACAATCAGCTTAATTATATTCAAAATAAAGATCTGGGCTTTAACCGCAACCAGGTGCTCATCCTCAATAACGTAAACACACTTGAGCACCCGGAACTACTGAAACAGGAGATTAAAAAGTTACCCGGCGTTGTTAATGCCACGCTTACCAGCTTTTTGCCTACCGCCAATAACAAAGTTTTAAACTACGTGTCGCCCGGCGGCAAAGAGGGCCAGTCAACCCAGTTCTGGAAAATAGATGAAGATTACATTAGTACGATGGGGATGCAGATGAAGACCGGTCGCGGATTTTCCGGGGAGTTTAGAACCGATTCTACAGCCATGGTTATTAATGAAACAGCGGCGAAGGTATTCGGCTACGACAATGATGCCATTGGCAAAACAATAACCACAGGTGCCGCAACCAACCTAAAAAAATATCATGTAATAGGCGTGGTAAAAGATTTCAATTTCAGTTCGCTGCGCGATAATGTGACCCCATTGGTCATGACTTTAGACAACGATTGGCTGGCGCGTTTAAGCGTCCGGGTAAATACGCATAATCTGCCGTCTCTAATGACCCGGTTAGAAAAGACATGGAAAACCATCGCTCCAAATGAACACTTCGATTATTCGTTTATGGATGCCGATTTTGATGCCCTATACCGTACAGAACAGCGAATGGGGCAGCTTTTCATTCTGTTTACCGGCCTCGCTATAGCCATTGCTTGCCTTGGCTTGTTTGGTCTTGCCGCTTATGCCGCCGAGCAGCGCAACCGGGAGATAGGCATTAGGAAAGTGCTTGGAGCAAGTATCACTGCCATTGTAACCATGTTGTCGAAAGATTTTGTAAGGCTGGTAATCATATCATTTGCAATAGCCGCCCCCTTAGCCTGGCTTACCATGAATAAATGGCTTCAGGGCTTTGCCTACCGCCAAAATATCCAATGGTGGGTGGTGATGTTGGCCGGTTCGGGGGCTGTATTTATTGCCTTAGCTACTATCAGTTTACAATCATTCAGGGCCGCCGCGGCCAACCCGGTTGAGAGTTTGAGGGATGGTGATTAGTTTTATTAGGTTAAAGGCGAAAGGTAAAAGGATAAAGGTCAAAAATATCGACTGGCGCAAGTATGAGGAGCGGGAAGAGGGCAATGGCTACTTGTGATATTTCTGCTTGTATCGTTGAAGAACGAAAACTTTCCGGGCAAACATTTTAGCGCTAACTTAGCTTTCAACTACACAATCTATGAAAGCAATAGTGATCACCCAACCCGGCGGGCCCGAAGTTTTGCAGCTAACCGATAGGCCAAAACCCGTTATCGCCAACGATGAAGTGCTGATAAAAGTAATAGCCGCGGGTATTAACCGACCTGATGTTTTTCAACGCAAAGGAAACTATCCGCCGCCGGCAGGTGCGCCGGCGGATATCCTTGGCCTGGAAGTGGCCGGTACTGTTATTGAAGTTGGCAAAGCCGTTACCCGCTGGAAACCCGGCGACAGGGTTTGCGCTTTGGTTGCCGGCGGTGGTTATGCCGAATATTGTAAAGCGCCCGAGGGCCAGTGCCTGCCTGTTCCTGCCAGTTTAAGTTTCCCCGAAGCAGCTTCGCTCCCTGAAACTTTTTTTACCGTTTGGAGCAATGTTTTTGATCGCGGCAGCCTTCAACCCGGCGAATCATTATTGGTACACGGTGGCTCAAGCGGCATTGGCGTTGCAGCTATTCAAATGGCCAAAGCTTTAGGCAGTACCGTTTACACAACGGCTGGTTCCGACGATAAATGCAGCTTTTGTGAGCAGCTTGGAGCTAATAAAGCCATTAACTATAAAAACGCTGATTTTAAAGAAGAGATCAAAGCACTCACCAATGGCGCTGGTGTTAATGTGATATTGGATATGATAGGCGGCGATTACATGCCTGGCAATATTGATTCGCTGGCTGTTGAGGGGCGGCTGGTCATGATCAACGCAATGAATGGCCGCGAAGTACAGCTTGATTTGGGCAAAGTAATGGCAAAAAGACTGATCATTACCGGATCGATGCTACGCAGTAGGGACACAGCTTTCAAAGCAGCCATCGCCCAAAACCTTGAACAAAAAATTTGGCCACTGTTATCGTCAGGAAAAATCAGGCCCATAGTGTACAAAACTTTTGATGCCAGCGAGGCCGTCGAAGCTCATAAGCTTATGGAAAGCAGTACTCATACAGGCAAAATTGTATTGACTTTCGTGCAATAAAAGCAAACAATTAGCAATGTTGAAATTATCCTCCAAAAATCTTAAAACACTATGTAAATATTTCGATAGAAATCTTAACTTTGCGCCTCTGAAATAGCATCTTATACATTCCTGTTACAAATGATGTATGTTGCTGTTCAGTAAAAGTATTTTTTAAAAAACACCAGGTTATATATGCCAAACATTGGAAAAATTTCAAGGATCATTGGTCCGGTAGTTGACGTAAGTTTCGCTGATGACGCTCATCTTCCTAAAATTTATGACGCGTTAGAGATCACGAAAGACAATGGCCAAAAAGTTATTTTAGAGGTTCAGCAGCACTTAGGCGAAGACCGTGTACGTGCTATCGCGATGGACTCGACCGACGGCTTATTACGCGGTATGAAAGTTTTAGATACCGAAGCTGCTATCAAAATGCCTGTAGGCGATAATATTAAAGGCCGTGTATTTAATGTGGTAGGTGACGCTATCGATGGTATCCCTAACCTTGATAAAGTAAATGGCCGCCCTATTCACGCTACCCCTCCAAGGTTTGAAGACCTATCTACCGAAACTGAAGTACTTTTTACAGGTATTAAAGTTATCGACCTTTTAGAGCCTTATGCAAAAGGTGGTAAAATTGGTTTGTTTGGTGGTGCCGGTGTAGGTAAAACTGTATTAATTCAGGAACTGATCAACAACATCGCAAAAGCTTATGCAGGTTTATCTGTATTTGCCGGTGTTGGTGAGCGTACACGTGAAGGTAATGACCTTTTACGTGAGATGCTTGAATCAGGCATTATAAAATACGGCGACGCTTTCATGCATTCAATGGAAGAAGGCGGCTGGGACCTGTCTAAAGTAGATACCGAAGCCATGAAAGATTCAAAAGCAACCTTCGTGTTCGGTCAGATGAACGAGCCGCCGGGTGCACGTGCACGTGTGGCCCTTTCAGGCTTAACTATTGCCGAGTACTTCCGTGACGGTGATGAAGATGGTAAAGGCCGTGATATCCTTTTCTTTATCGATAACATCTTCCGTTTTACACAGGCAGGTTCAGAAGTATCAGCGCTTTTAGGTCGTATGCCATCAGCAGTAGGTTACCAGCCAACGCTGGCAACTGAGATGGGTACTATGCAGGAGCGTATCACTTCAACTAAACGTGGTTCAATCACTTCAGTACAGGCCGTTTACGTACCTGCGGATGACTTGACTGACCCGGCGCCGGCTACAACCTTCGCCCACTTAGATGCTACTACCGTACTTTCACGTAAAATTGCCGAGCTTGGTATTTATCCTGCGGTGGATCCATTGGATTCAACCTCACGTATCCTTAGCCCAGCTGTTTTAGGTGATGAGCACTACAATACAGCTCAACGCGTTAAAGAGACTTTACAACGCTACAAAGAGCTTCAGGATATCATTGCCATCCTTGGTATGGACGAACTTTCTGAAGAAGATAAGTTAGTTGTATCACGCGCCCGTCGTGTTCAGCGTTTCTTGTCACAACCATTCCACGTTGCTGAGCAGTTCACCGGCTTAAAAGGTGTACTGGTTGACATTAAAGATACCATCAAAGGTTTCAACATGATCATGGACGGTGAAGTTGACGAATACCCTGAAGCAGCTTTCAACTTAGTTGGTAACATCGACGACGCTATTGAAAAAGGCAAAAAGCTGTTGGCTGAAGCTAACGCTTAATAAGAAGCAAGAAAATAAGATTCAAGAATCAAGAACAGGAAAAACCCTGGCTCTTGGTTCTTAAATCTTGAATCTCAAAAAGCATGACATTAGAAATTCTTACTCCCGATAAAAAAGTTTACGAAGGCGAGGCCACCTCGGTAACCTTACCTGGTGCTTTGGGATTATTTGAAATACTGAACAACCACGCTCCTATTATTTCCACCCTTCAGGATGGCAAACTTACCGTACGCGGTGGCGCAGCTAAAGAAGAAGTATTTTTTATAAAAGGTGGTGTTGTTGAAGCATTAAACAATAAAGTAACTGTTTTAGCTGAAGGTATTCAGCATAAATAGGCGCTACTTTATAAATTTACATAAAGCGCCCGGGTAGTTTATCCGGGCGCTTTTTTTGTGGGGTGATTTTAATTGCAGACACAGGTTTAAGCGTCCAGTCTTAATGGTGTACACACCTTTATAAATGGGCCTCTATTTTCAATCGTAATCGACCTTCCACCCATTTCAGGCAGAAAATCGGCAACTTACTATGCATGCATAAAAAACATACCGAATACCGTTTTAAACTTTGGTCTATTTTGTAAAATATTTTATATCTTTGTAAATAAATATTACAGAATTTAATTCTAACAAATATAATAAATCAAAATAAAATACTTATTTCAAAAAATCAGCAATGACTATTGCTATTGCCTGATGCGATGGCTACCTTACATATATTGATTTTCGATACCAAGTAAACCAGTATCATCAACAAAAATTAATTACTAAAACTGTCTACATATCTAATAAAATGAGTTCATCATCAGATACCACCAACGCTATAGAATTGAACAAGTATAGCAAAACATTTACCCAGGACCCAACGCAGCCTGCCGCGCAGGCCATGCTTTACGGAATTGGCTTAACCGACGACGATATGCGTAAAGCACAGGTCGGCGTCGCCAGCATGGGTTACGATGGCAATACTTGTAACATGCACTTGAACGATCTGGCAAAGCTGGTTAAACAGGGTATCTGGGACGAAGATATGGTGGGCCTGATATTCCACACGATTGGCGTAAGCGATGGCATGAGCAACGGTACCGAAGGTATGCGTTATTCATTAGTAAGCCGTGATATCATTGCCGATTCAATTGAAGCTGTAACCGGTGCTCAGTATTATGATGGCCTGATCACCCTGCCGGGTTGCGATAAAAATATGCCGGGCTCTATCATGGCAATGGGCCGTTTAAACCGCCCTTCTATCATGATTTACGGTGGTACTATTAAACCTGGCCACTGGAAAGGTGAAGATTTGAACATAGTATCAGCATTTGAGGCGTTGGGCAAAAAGATTGCCGGCCAGATAGATGATGTTGATTTCATGGGTGTTATTAAAAATGCCTGCCCAAGCGCCGGTGCCTGCGGTGGTATCTATACAGCTAATACTATGGCTGCCGCTATTGAGGCATTGGGTATGAGTTTGCCATATTCGTCGTCAAACCCCGCATTGAGTGAAGATAAAAAAGCCGAATGCCTTGCAGCCGGTAAAGCCATCAAGGTACTGTTAGAAAAAGATATTAAACCTTCAGACATCATGACCCGCGAGGCATTTGAAAATGCTATCGTCGTGATCATGGTATTAGGAGGCTCAACCAACGCGGTATTACACCTGATTGCAATGGCAAAAAGCGTTGACGTTAAGTTAACCCAGGATGATTTCCAGGCGGTAAGTAACCGGATCCCGGTGCTGGCCGATATGAAACCAAGCGGTAAATACATGATGGAAGACCTGCATAACATTGGCGGTGTTCCGGCTGTAATGAAATACTGTTTGGAGCAGGGCTGGCTGCATGGCGATTGCCTTACAGTTACCGGTAAAACCATAGCCGAAAACCTTGCGGATGTACCTGCGCTGGAGTTTGAAAATCAAAAGATCATCAAACCTGTTGAAAACCCCATTAAAGTTACCGGTCACCTGCAAATTTTGTACGGAAACCTTGCCGAAGGCGGCAGTGTTGCTAAGATCACCGGTAAAGAAGGTGAGCGTTTCACCGGCCCTGCCCGTGTGTTCGATGGCGAGTTTGAACTGATTGCAGGGATCCAGAGCGGCCGTGTTAAAAAAGGTGATGTTGTGGTGATCCGCAATGTAGGCCCTAAAGGCGCGCCAGGCATGCCGGAGATGCTAAAACCAACCTCAGCCATATTCGGTGCCGGTTTGGGTAGTTCAGTTGCATTAATTACAGATGGACGCTTTAGCGGCGGTACGCATGGCTTCGTCGTCGGTCACATCACACCCGAGGCTTACGATGGCGGGTTTATAGCGATGGTAAAAGATGATGATATCATTAATATTGATGCTGTTGCCAATACTATAAACGTTTCGCTGCCGCAAGAAGAAATAGCCGCACGCCGTGCCGCATGGCAAAAACCGGCGCTGAAGGTTACCAAGGGTGTGTTATACCGTTACGCTAAAAACGTAACTACCGCTGCCGAAGGCTGCGTTACCGACGAATAATTAATGAACAAAATGGCTTGTTAAAAAAAGCCATGAATAAAGTGAACACAAGCTAAGTATGTTCATTTTAGCAAATTAGAGACAGATAGAGTAAAATCAGTTTAGCACCCCGAAAAGTGCTATAAATATAAAAAATACAGGTATGGAAACTGCACAAGAAACCTTAACCGCGCCAGCCGCCACCGAAACCGTAAACGTTTCAGGATCGGTAGCATTATTAGAAGCATTGATAGCCGAAGGTACCGATACCATTTTTGGTTACCCGGGCGGCGCCATCATGCCCATTTATGATGCTTTGTTTGATTACAATGATAAACTGAACCACATATTGGTGCGCCATGAACAGGGCGGCATTCACGCCGGCCAGGGTTACGCGCGTACATCGGGCAAAGTGGGTGTGGTATTCGCTACCAGCGGTCCGGGTGCTACTAACCTGGTAACAGGTTTGGCCGACGCCCAGATTGACAGTACTCCACTGGTTTGTATCACCGGCCAGGTTTTCGCTCACCTTTTAGGTACCGATGCTTTCCAGGAAACCGATGTGATCAACATTACCACTCCGGTTACCAAATGGAACTACCAGATAACTGACGCTACCGAAATTCCTGAAGTTATTGCCAAAGCATTTTACATTGCCCGCAGCGGCAGGCCAGGCCCGGTATTAATCGACATCACTAAAAACGCGCAGATCCAGCTGTTTGATTTTGCAGGCTACAAACCTTGTGATCATATCCGCAGCTACAGGCCGAAACCAATTGTTCGCCCGCAATATATTGAGCAAGCTGCCGAATTGATCAATAGCGCTCAAAAACCTTTCATCCTGTTTGGTCAGGGTGTTATTTTGGGCAGCGCCGAGCAGGAATTTAAAGCCTTTGTTGAAAAAAGTGGCATCCCTGCAGCATGGACAGTACTTGGCGCAGGCGCTATCCCTTCAGATCACCCGTTGAACGTAGGTATGTTGGGCATGCACGGCAACTACGGCCCTAACGTGTTAACCAACGAGTGCGATGTTTTGATCGCCATAGGTATGCGTTTTGACGACCGTGTAACCGGTCGCCTGGATAAATATGCTAAACAGGCCAAAGTTATTCACCTGGATATTGATCCTGCTGAGATCGATAAAAACGTAAAATCAACCGTACCGGTTTGGGGCGATTGCAAGGAAACCCTTCCATTGTTGACCAAAGCCATCGAAAAGAAAGAGTATCCTGAATGGGTGGCTAAATTTAACGATTATACCCGCCAGGAAGTTGAAGCGGTTATCCATAACGAGCTTAATCCAACCACCCCTGAAATGACCATGGGCGAGGTGATCAAACAGCTTAACGAGATCACCAAAGGCGAAGCTGTTATTGTTACAGATGTAGGCCAGCACCAGATGGTAGCCTGCCGTTACGCGCAGTTCAATAACACCCGCAGCAACGTAACCAGCGGCGGTTTAGGTACCATGGGCTTTGCACTTCCGGCTGCTATAGGTGCTAAATTTGGTGCACCAAACCGCACTGTGGTAGCTATTATTGGCGATGGCGGCTTCCAGATGACCTGCCAGGAACTGGGTACCATTATGCAAAGCGGTGTTGACGTAAAAATCGTGATCCTTAATAACCGTTTCCTGGGCATGGTAAGGCAGTGGCAGGAACTGTTCAATTCACGCCGTTACTCATTTGTTGATATTCAAAGCCCGGATTTTGTAGCATTAGCTGCGGCATACCGTATCCCCGGCAAACTGGTTGATGACCGCGCCGATTTAAATGCAGCATTAAATGAAATGCTGAACACTCCGGGATCATTCCTTTTAGAAGTAATGGTTACCAAAGAGAACAACGTGTTCCCAATGGTACCACAGGGATGCAGTGTAAGCGAAATCAGGTTAAAGTAAGCCTTCTAAAAAAACAAAATCATGAGCGAAGCAGAAAAAAAACAGGAATTTAACATTACCATATATACCGAAAACCAAATTGGTTTATTAAGCAGGATAGCTATTATATTTACACGCCGTAAAATCAATATCGATAGCCTGAACACTTCTCCGTCGGAGATTGAAAGCATTCACCGCTTCAATATTGTAATTAACGAGTATGAAGAAGTAGTGCGTAAACTAACCCGCCAGATTGAAAAACAGGTTGAGGTATTAAAAGCATACTATCATACCAATGAAGATGTGATTTGGCAGGAATTAGCGTTATATAAGGTATCAACCGATGTAATTGCAGAGAAGGTTAGTGTAGAACGTTTATTGCGCGAAAATGGTGCACGCGCGGTAGTGATCCGTAAAGATTACACTGTGTTTGAAACCACCGGTCATCGCGAGGAAACCGATAACCTGATCAATATATTACAACCCTACGGCCTGATAGAGTTTGTGCGCAGCGCCCGTGTTGCTATCATTAAAGACAGCGAGGGCTTTAACAGCAAACTGCGTGAGTTTGAAAGGCTTGAACCAGGCGAAGATGTGATTGAAAATGAATATCTGAACCAGGGCGAGAAGGTGTTTACGATGTAGAGCACAGAGCTTAAGGCTTAAGGCTGAAAGCCGAAAGCTAAAAAAAAACGTCATTGCGAGGTACAAAGCAACCCCAAACTATACAGGGGATTGCTTTGTACCTCGCAATGACGGGATTAATAAAGAGAACAAAAACTTAAATTACTCAATACAAATAAAATCGGTGAGATCACCAATGTTCGGTGAAATCACAAAAATCAAAAAACAATGGCAAAACTAAATTTCGGCGGCACTGAAGAAAACGTAGTAACCCGCGAAGAGTTCCCTTTATCAAAAGCTCAGGAAGTATTAAAAGATGAAGTAGTAGCGGTAATTGGCTACGGTGTACAAGGTCCGGGCCAGGCCCTGAACCAAAAAGACAATGGTATCAACGTAATTGTTGGTCAGCGTAAAGGCACTAAAACTTGGGATAAAGCTATCAGCGATGGTTTTGTACCCGGCGAAACACTTTTTGAAATTGAAGAAGCCTTGCAAAGGGGAACTGTGATTTGCTACTTATTGAGCGATGCAGCCCAGATTGCGTTATGGCCAACTGTTAAAAAACACTTAACCCCAGGCAAAGCTTTATATTTCTCTCATGGCTTTGGTATCACTTTCAACGAGCAAACTGGCATCGTACCTCCTGCTGATGTTGACGTGTTCCTGGTTGCTCCTAAAGGTTCAGGTACTTCATTACGCCGTATGTTCCTGCAAGGCCGTGGCTTAAACTCAAGCTATGCCATCTTCCAGGATGCTACAGGTAAAGCTTTTGATCGTGTTATCGCATTAGGTATCGCTGTAGGTAGCGGTTACTTATTCGAAACTAACTTCAAAAAAGAAGTATACAGCGATTTAACCGGCGAGCGAGGTACTTTGATGGGTTGCGTTCAGGGTATCTTTGCTGCTCAGTACGATGTATTGCGTAGCCATGGTCACTCTCCATCTGAAGCATTTAACGAAACCGTTGAAGAGTTAACTCAATCATTAATGCCGCTTGTTGCTGAAAACGGTATGGACTGGATGTATGCAAACTGTTCAACTACCGCTCAACGTGGTGCCCTTGACTGGTGGAAAAAATTCCGTGATGCTACTAAACCGGTATTTGAAGAGCTTTACGAAAGCGTTGCTACCGGTAAAGAGTCACAACGTTCTATCGATTCAAACAGCCAGCCAGATTACCGCGAAAAACTGGATGCCGAACTGAAAGAATTACGCGAAAGCGAATTATGGCAAGCAGGCAAAACCGTACGCAGCTTACGCCCTGAAAACCAGGTTGTAGAAGCTTAATATTAGTGGTAGTAGCAGTTTTTAGTGGCAGTTAAGCTGCTGTGATTGGCTACTGTTTACTTTTAATATATTAGTGGCAGGAGCAGTAAAACACTGCTGCTACTGCCACTTAAAACTAAGGGCAAGCAGCGAATCAAAAACTGCAACTGCTACTGCCACTTAAAACTTTAATAAAA
This sequence comes from Mucilaginibacter sp. 3215, assembly GCF_050433785.1. Classification (NCBI taxonomy): domain Bacteria; kingdom Pseudomonadati; phylum Bacteroidota; class Sphingobacteriia; order Sphingobacteriales; family Sphingobacteriaceae; genus Mucilaginibacter; species Mucilaginibacter sp. 3215. Next base: position 202,988 of record NZ_JBNPWO010000004.1, on the reverse strand, counting down.
TGGGACAAACATTATTTGATAAGATCTGGGATGCGCACGTCGTCAGCAGCAGCGAGGGGTTCCCGGATATTTTGTATATCGATACACATTTCATTCACGAGGTAACCAGTCCGCAGGCATTTGATGGTTTGCGTCAGCGAGGCTTACCCGTTTTCAGGCCAAAACAAACTGTGGCCACTGCCGATCACAACGTTCCAACCATTGATCAGCACTTACCCATTAAAGAAGAACTTTCACGCTATCAGGTAGATATGCTCACCAAAAACTGTAAAGAGTTTGGTATTGAGCTATATGGCTTAGGCCACCCGTACCAGGGTATCGTTCACGTTATAGGCCCCGAGCTGGGCATCACCCGTCCGGGTGGTACTTATGTTTGCGGCGACAGCCATACTTCAACCCACGGCGCTTTTGGTGCTATTGCCTTTGGTATAGGCACATCGCAGGTTGAGCAGGTGTTGGCTACCCAGTGCTTACTTCAGTCGCGTCCAAAACGCATGAAAATTGAAGTGAACGGTAAATTACAAAAAGGCGTTGGTGCCAAAGATATTATCCTTTACATCATTGCGCAGATCTCAGCTGCCGGTGGTACCGGTTATGCTGTTGAATATGCCGGCGATACCATCCGCTCACTGAGCATGGAGGGCCGCATGACCATCTGTAATATGAGTATTGAGATGGGTGCCCGTTGCGGACTGATCGCTCCCGACGAAACCACCATCAACTACGTAAAAGGCCGCGAATTTGCGCCTAAAGGCGAAGACTGGGATAAAGCGGTTGCTTACTGGAAAACTTTATACTCGGATGCTGATGCATCTTTTGACGAAGTATTATCCTTTAAAGCCGAAGATATTGAACCGATGATCACCTACGGAACCAATCCGGGTATGGGCATCGGTGTTACACAACATGTTCCTGAAACTGCTTCATTTGAAGCCAAAGAGCAGGGATCATATAAAAAAGCCCTTGATTACATGGGTCTGCACGATGATGAAACGCTATTGGGCAAACCAATTGATTATGTATTCATCGGCAGCTGCACCAACTCTCGCATTGAAGACCTCCGTCAGGTTGCCGAGTTTGTAAAAGGCAAACACAAAGCCGATAATGTTACTGTATGGGTAGTTCCCGGCTCAAAACAAGTACAGCAGCAGGCTATTGCCGAAGGACTGGACAAAATATTTGATGCCGCAGGCTTCCCGCTTCGCGAACCGGGCTGCAGCGCATGCCTTGGTATGAACGAGGACAAGATCCCGGCAGGTAAATACTGCGTATCAACCTCAAACCGCAACTTTGAAGGAAGACAAGGACCAAACAGCCGTACATTCCTTGCAAGCCCGCTTACCGCGGCAGCAAGTGCTATAACGGGTGTGGTTACGGATATACGCGAGTTTTTGAAGGAAGAGGAATTGGTTTAATTAGATATAAGACGTGAGATTTGAGATATGAGACAAAGCCTCAATCACGCTCTCTCATATCTCACTTCTAACAGCTCAAGTCTATAAATAAATGATACTCGAAGTAGCCGTACTTAATGTGATCGCCGGAAAGGAAGATGCTTTCATCGAAGCATTTTCAAAAGCACAGGGCATCATATCAAAAATGAAAGACTACATTTCGCACCAGTTAAAAACGTGTATAGAAAATACAAGCCAGTTTGTTTTATTGGTTGAGTGGGAAAAACTTACCGACCATACAGAAGGCTTCAGAGGATCAAAAGAATACGAGGAATGGAAAGGTTTATTACATCATTTTTATGATCCTTTCCCAACTGTTGAACATTATACTGATATTGAGTAGGGAGATACAAGATCTCACATCTCATATCTAACATCTCAAATCTAAAAAAGATGGCAACTAAAATATTTAAACACATTCAAACCACTGTAGTGCCTTTGCCTATCGAGAACATCGATACTGATCAAATCATCCCTGCAAGGTTTTTGAAGGCTACTACCCGCGATGGTTTTGGCAATAACTTATTCCGCGATTGGCGTTATGATGGCGACGGCGCTCCTAAAGCTGATTTCGTGCTTAATGATCCAAACTTTAGCGGTAAAGTGCTGGTAGCCGGTAAAAACTTTGGCTGCGGCAGCAGCCGTGAGCACGCTGCCTGGGCCATCTCTGATTATGGTTTTGATGCTGTAGTCAGCAGTTTTTTTGCCGATATTTTTAAAGGCAACGCGCTTAACAACGGTTTGTTACCGGTACAGGTGAGCGATGATTTCCTGAAAAAGATCTTTGACGAGGTTTACGGTGATAATAAAGCAGAAATTGAGATCGATCTGGAGAGTCAGACCATCAAAATTTCATCTACCGGCGAATCCGAGACTTTCGAGATCAACCCCTACAAAAAGGCCTGCCTGATAAACGGCTACGATGATATTGATTATATCCTGAGCCAGAAAGGCAAAATTGAGGAGTTCGAATCTGCGAAGTAAAAGGTTAAAGGCGAAAGGTGGAAGGTCAAAAAAATGACTCAATGACCTAATGACAGCGGAGCTTAATAAACCAAAGCAAATGAACCAACAAAAACATATTCAGCGAGAAGGTAAAGGTACCGCCAAATTATTCGACGAACGGAGTTTAGCGAATGATTATGCTACCCTTGCCCCCCTGCTCAGGCCTGGCTTGAAGGTGCTGGATGTGGGTTGTGGGACCGGCGCTATTTCTAAGGATATTGCCGCATTGGTTGGTGAAAGCGGTCATGTTACGGGCATTGATAATACAGAGTATTTTATCCAGAGCGGTAAGGAAACTTACGCTTCGGTTCAAAATATGGAGCTCATCTATACCGATCTGTTCAGCTTTGAACCCGGAGAAAAGTATGACCTGATTGTATCCGCCCGCGTTTTACAATGGCTGAGCAATCCGGTTGAGGCTTTGAAGAAAATGTATTCGTTGTTAAAACCTGGTGGTACAGTATCCATTTTGGATTATAACCACGAGGCTTTGCAATGGCAGCCGCAGCCGCCGGCAAGTATGCAACGCTTTTATGCTACCTTTTTAAGGTGGCGGGGAGATGCGGGCATGAACAATCATATCGCCGAAGATCTGCCCGAATATTTGCAGGAAGCCGGTTTTACCAATATCGAAGTATTTAATGCCGATGAGGTTTACCAAAAAGGCGAATATAACTTTGAAGGCAAAGCAGGCATTTGGGCAAAAGTAGCTCAATCAAAGCAAATGGTTGAGGAAGGCTACATCGACGATGAATCGCGCTTGCAGGCCATTGACGAGTATACCCACTGGGTAGAAAACGAGGCCGAGCAAATGGTGATGAAACTAAAAGAAGTACGCGGTATAAAACCCGAATGAAATAAAAATCTATAAAACAAAAAACCGCTGCCACAGGCAGAGATTAGGGTTATGGGAATTAAAAAACACATATTAGTAATACCCGGCGACGGGATAGGCCCGGAGGTTACTACCTGGGGTAAAGCAGTTTTAGAAAAAATCGGTCAGGATTTTGGCCACGAATTTACGTTCGACGAAGCCCTGATGGGCCACGCCGGCATCGAGGCAACCGGCAATCCGCTACCCGATGAAACATTGGCTAAAGCTAAAGCAAGCGACGCTATCCTGTTTGGCGCTATCGGTCACATCAAATATGATAATGATCCGTCGGCTAAAGTACGCCCGGAGCAGGGATTATTAAAGATCCGTAAGGAACTTGGTTTATACGCCAACCTGCGCCCTATTATGCTGTTTGATGAGCTTCTGGATGCATCAAGCCTTAAGCCTGAAATTCTGAAAGGTACCGATATCCTTTTCTTCCGCGAACTAACCGGCGACGTTTATTTCGGCGAGAAAAAACGTAGTGAAGACCGCAATACAGCTTCCGACCTGATGATCTACTCACGTTATGAAGTTGAGCGTATCGCTATCAAAGCTTACGAAGCAGCCCGTGTACGTGGTAAAAGGTTATGCTCTGTTGATAAAGCAAACGTGCTTGAGGCTTCACGCTTATGGCGCGAGGTTGTACAGGAAATTGCCAAACAATATCCCGATGTTGAAACCGAACACATGTTTATCGACAACGCGGCCATGCAGTTGGTTAAAAACCCTAAAAAGTTTGATGTGGTATTAACCGCCAACTTATTCGGTGATATCCTTACCGACGAAGCATCGCAAATTGCAGGTTCAATGGGTATGCTGGCTTCTGCTTCGGTAGGTGATGGTACCGGATTTTTTGAACCCATCCACGGTTCGGCACACGATATTGCCGGTCAGGATAAAGCAAATCCGCTGGCCTCTATCCTATCTGTTGCGCTGATGCTTGAAATAAGCTTCGGTCTGAAAGAGGAAGCTAAAAAGATAACAGACGCTATTGATAAAGCGCTGAAAGACGGTTACCGCACCGGCGATATTGCTGATGCCCATACCGACAAAGCCAAAATTTTAGGTACTACGGCAATGGGCCAAAAAGTGCTTGAATATTTATAGATTAGTACATGGCCAGGTTAAAGATAGTCATCATGATATTGTTCCTGTTCTGCATGTTTGCAGCGGGGCATAGTGGTGGCCCTTTTATAATGGCAGAGCTAATAATAGCACCTTTTGTAGGAGCTTTAGACAAGGAGATTTTGTTGATGTTACCGATAATCGCTTTACACATAACGGGCTTTATAGCTATAAGGCGATCTCTTAATAAGCTAACGCTTTGGGTAACCATTTTGCTGAGTTTAGTAGTCATAGCGGCAACAATTATGTCGCGCGGGGCACTAAGCCTTGTAATCTGGACAAATGGAACTTTCTTGGTGATGGCCGTCATTTATGTGGTGAGGTATCTTAAACAAGTGAAAGAACGAAAAATTGAGTTTAACGTGAAATCCGATAACCTCAATTAACAATTGATATCATGATGACTAAGTTTAGCATCTTCATGATGATATTGTTCCTCTTCTGCGGCTATGGAGCCAATAACGGAGGAGGGACATTCGCTTTCATTGAGGTGCTGATGGCCATGAGCATGGATGATAACGAAAAGCTTGAAAACCTGGTTTTATTATTTGCGATAACAGGTCAGATAGCCGGGGTTTATGCCATCATCCGCTCAAACAGCAGGCTGATGTTATGGGTGATTATAGCCCTCAGCCTGGTAGTAATAGTTGTTACCGCAGCTTCGGCAGATGCCATTGGCAAGGTGATTTGGGTTAATGGCTTTTTCCTTGCAGCTGCAGTGGCTTACGTGATTACGTACTTTAAAAACAAGATAAAAGTGCAGGAAGGCATTAGATAAGCCTTTTTAAGTTCCCCTATTGAGAGGGGGCGCGGAGGAAACGAGCGAGAGCAGGGGTGTGTTATACAAGGGATAAGCAAAAAGTAGAAACACACCCCTCCCCCCTCTCAAGAGGGGAATCGCACAATTCCAACGCTTTTAAAGTTGAAGTTTATCCAAGAAAAAAATCGGTGAAATCATCTACTAATCGGTGTAATCAAAAAAAAATAAAATCGGTGTAATCAAAAAATCATCGGTGTAATCAAAGAAAAAAATGAAATGGAACGCTGATTTATACGACCAAAAGCATGCCTTCGTATTCAAATACGGAGAGGATGTGCTGGAGTTTCTGGATGTGAAACAAGGTGAGCGCATCCTTGACCTGGGTTGTGGCACAGGCCATTTAACTAAACAAATACAAGATAAAGGAGCCATTGTAAAAGGCACAGATTACTCGCCCGAAATGATAGCCCAGGCTAAACAGCTTTATCCTGATGTTGATTTCGCGGTAGAAAATGCAGCTGATTTTCACACGGTAGAAAAGTACGATGCTGTGTTTTCAAATGCGGCCCTGCATTGGGTGCTTGATGCCAACGGAGCTATTCACAGCGTAGCCAACAGCCTTAAAAAAGGAGGCCGGTTTGTTGCCGAAATGGGCGGCAAGGATAATGTTGAACGTTTGATTGAGGCTACCAAACTTGTACTGCATAACCATGGTTATAATGAACAGGCAGATAGTAAAATATGGTATTTTCCATCAGTTGGCGAGTATGCTACCAAACTGGAAGAGCATGGTTTCAGAGTGACCTACATGATTCATTATGATCGCAGAACCGAACTGCAGGACGGTGAACAGGGTGTAGCCAAATGGATTACCATGTTTGGCGCACAGTTTTTAGAAGGCATTCCCGAGGATGAGAAAGATCAAATTCTGGCCGAGATCACTAAAAAGCTTGAACCTTTTTACAATGACAACGGCCAATGGTACGCCGATTACAAAAGGTTAAGATTTATTGCGATAAAAAAGTAGATAGGAGACGTGAGATTTGAGATATGAGATTTTTTTCTCTAACTTGAATACTCGCTTCTTCAAAGAGATATGAGACGTGAGATTTGAGATATGAGATTCTTTATATCTCAAATTATACCTCTAACAAAAAATAAAAGAAACAAAAAATAACAATATAGATGATTAGGCATGAGCCTCAAATCTCATATCTAACATCTCAAATCTAAAAAAGATATGTTACACGATCCCAACCGCGTTTATGTTTTTGATACCACGCTCCGCGATGGCGAGCAGGTACCGGGTTGCCAGTTAACAACCCCCGAAAAGATTGAGATAGCTAAGGAACTGGAACTACTGGGCGTGGATATTATTGAAGCAGGTTTCCCGGTTTCAAGTCCGGGCGACTTCCAAAGCGTTGTTGAAATTTCAAAAGCTGTTAAAGAACCTACCGTTTGCGCGCTTACCCGTGCCAACAAAGGCGATATTGACGCCGCTGTAGCATCTCTGCAGTATGCTAAACGTCCGCGGATCCATACAGGTATCGGTTCGTCTGACATGCATATCAAGCATAAATTCAACAGCACCCGCGAAGAGATTTTGGAGCGCGCTGTTGAAGCCGTTAAATACGCAAAAAAATCGGTTGAGGATATCGAGTTTTACGCCGAAGATGCAGGCAGGGCCGATGTAGTTTACCTGGCTCAAATGGTTGAGGCTGTTATCGCAGCCGGTGCAACTGTGGTGAACATTCCGGACACCAACGGTTACTGCTTACCAGACCAATACGGTGCTAAGATCAAGTTTTTGAAAGAAAACGTTAAAAATATTGATAAAGCTATCATTTCAGTACATTGCCATAACGACCTTGGCCTGGCTACTGCCAACTCAATAGCCGGTTTACAGAACGGTGCCCGCCAAATTGAAGGTACCATCAACGGTATCGGCGAGCGTGCAGGTAATACTTCTATTGAAGAAGTGGTGATGATCCTGAAAACACACCATACCCTGGGCCTGCATACTCAAATCGACTCTAAAAAATTCTATGAATTGAGCCAGATGATCCGTACGCAAATGCGTATGCCGGTACAGCCTAATAAAGCTATTGTAGGTGCCAATGCCTTTGCACACAGCTCAGGTATTCACCAGGACGGCTTCCTGAAAATGCGTGAAAATTACGAGATAATTCGCCCTGAAGATGTAGGCTTTCCGAGCGCCACAATAGTGCTAACCGCGCGCAGCGGCAGGCATGCTCTGAAATTCCATCTGGAGCGTTTAGGATATACGCTGGATAAGGAAGAACTTGCTTTTGTTTACAATAACTTTTTAACGCTTGCCGATAGCAAGCTTGACATAAATGACCAGGATTTGCAAGGCCTTATGGCGCACCGACTGGTAAAAAATTAACAATGGAAACTGATACAAAAAGCCAGCTTGATTTTGAAGCGGCATACCAGCGGATAAAGGACGTTGTGAAACGTACTCCGCTGCAATATAACGCCGGTCTTTCGGCAAAATACGAGTGTGAGGTTTATTTAAAACGCGAAGACCTGCAGGTTGTTCGCTCCTATAAGTTGCGCGGCGCATACAACATGATCAGTCAGTTAAATGATGATGAGTTGAGCCGCGGCGTGGTTTGCGCCAGTGCAGGCAACCATGCCCAGGGCGTAGCCTTTTCGTGCAATAAAAAGAATATTAAGGGCGTAATTTTTATGCCGGAGATTACCCCCAAACAAAAGGTTAAACAAACGGCCATGTTTGGCAACGGTAATATAGAGATTGTACTCACCGGTGATACTTTTGACGATTGCCTGGCCGAAGCCCTTGCCTACACCGAAAAAAATCAAATGACCTTCATCCCTCCTTTCGATGACTACCGCGTTATTGAAGGCCAGGGAACCGTAGGCGTTGAAATACTACAGGACCTGCCCGATGTTGAAGTGGCTATTATGCCCATCGGTGGCGGTGGCTTTGCATCTGGAACGGGCACTTATCTTAAAAACAACAATCCTGATATCCACCTGATAGGCGTTGAGCCTGAAGGTGCCCCATCAATGCTGGGTGCCATCAATCACGGCAAACCCATTACGTTAGATGAGATAGACCGATTTGTTGACGGTGCCGCCGTTAAACGTGTTGGGGCCTTAACTTACAACATCTGTAAAGAGATCCTGAATGATATGTTATTGGTGCCAGAAGGTAAAATCTGCACTACCATACTCAAACTTTACAACGAGGATGCCATTGTGGTTGAACCCGCAGGTGCCCTGTCAGTAGCCGCGCTTGATGCCTGCAAAGAGCAGATCAAAGGCAAAAAAGTAGTTTGCATCATCAGTGGTGGTAATAACGATATTGCCCGCATGCAGGAGATCAAAGAAAAATCGCTGCTGTATGAAGGCCTGAAACATTACTTCATAGTACGTTTCCCGCAACGTCCGGGAGCTTTGAAACTGTTTGTGAATAGCGTATTAGGCCCTGGTGATGATATTACCCGTTTCGAATTCATCAAAAAGAATGAAAAAGAAAACGGCCCGGCACTGGTAGGTATCGAACTAAAGAATGCAGAAGATTATCCGGCTTTGTTGCAACGAATGCACGCGCACCGTTTTAATGTTATCGAACTGAATAAAGACCAGACTTTGTTTGAGTATTTGGTGTGATCGCAAATCTCAAACTACCGTCATTGCGAGGTACGAAGCAATCCCCGATTAGCAGGTTCGCCCTGTAAAGCTCGCGATTGCTTCGTTCCTCGCAATGACGTTTTGGAAGCAGCTTCGACTACTTCAACCCTATTTTCTCATTCACCAACTCAATGATCTCCGCTTCCAGCGCAATCGCTTTCCGCTCAATTTCATTGCCACGATAAATAACGTCAACTACATAGCTTTTATCTTTATAACCCGAAGCATTGATCTTTACATTCATGAATGCACCTAATACCGCAGTACGGGCGCAAAGGGCGGCCACTCCTGCATCGGTTATGGAATTGGGGTTACCTGTTAGTGTCATTGCTTTAATCACCTCCATGCTGTCTAAAGCTGCCTCCATTACTTTAAAAGGAATTTCAATAGCATAGCGGGTAGCATCCTGTATGGCTTTATCACGAACTGCCTTTTCCTCATCGTTTGATTTTGGCAGAGAGAACGCCTGCATGATCTGGTTAAAGGCTGTGGTATCCTGGTCAACCAATGCTAACAGCTCATTTTTAAATTGCTGGCCTTTTTGCGCCCAGTCGCTAAACTCCTGCCAGCGGTTGTCCCATCCTTTTTTATGCGAGCTCAGGTTAGCCACCATAGTAGCCAGCGACGCTCCTAAAGCACCAACAACTGCCGAGATTGAGCCACCACCCGGTGCCGGGCTTTCGCTGGCAGTTTCATCGGCCAGATCGGTAAGGCTCATGTTAATAAGTTTGCTGTCGGCTTTATCTTTCAGCAAATATTCAATGATCCGTTGTTCGGGTTTAAAGGGTGAAAGTTCATCAAGCCCCATTGATTTGATGGCTATCCTGATAAGTTCTTTTTCGCTTACTCCTGTAGATCGCTGCTGTTTCTCTAAAAAGTATTTGCCTGCATCAAGCATCGCTTTCAATGGGATCAATCCCACCAGCTCACTGCCGGTTACCCTGATGCCGCGTGCAGCAGCTTTATCGCACACTTCGTCAAAAGCTTTATGAACCGGGGTAACATTGATATTGGTCAAATTCATCGAGATCTGGGCAACGCCATATTCCTCAATGTACCAGCCGATAGCTTTTACAGATTTCAACGAACCCGGAATGGTTTTGGCTTTGCCATGTTCGTCATATACTATTTTACCATTGATTGGGTCCCCCTCGCGCAGGGTACGGCCGGCTTCACGCACGTCAAAAGCGATAGAATTTGCCCTGCGGACGGATGTAGTATTCAGGTTAACATTATAGGCTACCAAAAAATCACGGGCACCAATTACAGTTGCCCCGCGCTTAACATCGTTCTCCGCCGGACCGAAATCGGGTGCCCATTCCGGTTGTTTGATCTTCTTAAAAAAGCCCTCATACTCACCTGCACGGATCACCGATAGGTTGCTCCGGCTTTTGTTAGGCTGCGCAGCCTCATACAAATAAACCGGGATCTGTAACTCCTCGCCAACGCGTTTGGCAAGCTGCGTTGCATATTCAGCAGTTTCCTCCATGGTGATATTACTAATCGGGATCAGCGGACAAACATCCGTTGCGCCCATCCTTGGGTGCTCGCCTTTTTGCCTGCTCATATCAATCAGCTCGCCGGCTTTTTTTATGGCGCGATAAGCGGCTTCAATCACTTTCTCCGGTTCGCCTACGAAGGTCACTACAGTTCGGTTAGTGGCCTTTCCCGGATCAACATTAAGCAGGCTTACTCCCTCAACAGATTCAACTGCGTCTGTTATTTGTTTAATGATATCGAGGTTAACACCTTCGCTAAAATTGGGTACGCATTCTATTAATTTCATTTGAGAGATTGGAGGTTAGAGATCAGAGGTTAGTTTTTAGTGTTCTTGAGTAATCAGCAAAAATAATTTTTATATCAATGGTTGGCTGTCCATACATGATTCGGTTTTAGTTTTCCCTGTTGGTATAAGATCTCACGGTAATCATTACATGGATAGGCCTGCATATCGGCAAGCTTACCTTTGGTTAATACACCGCGATCATTTAGTTTTAATGCCTGTGCCGCGCGATAAGTTAAACCCGCGAAAACTTCGGCCGTGCTTAACTTTTCAGCTGCCGCCATTACCGATGCCTGCATCAGCAGATCGCCCATTGGGGCCGATCCAGGGTTCCAATCGCTGGCGATGGCAAGGCAGGCTCCGGCATCAAGCAGCTTACGGGCAGGGGCATATCCCATTCCCAAACCAAGCGATGCACCGGGTAAAGTTACAGCAACAGTATCTGAATTGGCTAATAATTTTATCTCATAATCGCCACTCGCTTCCAGATGATCGGCCGAAGCAGCTCTGGCTTTAACAGCTACTTCGCTGCCACCTGTTGTAAACTGATCGGCATGAACGGTAGCCTCAAAACCCATTTGCTTGGCCCTGCTTAAATAAAACAGCGCATCGCTGGTATTAAAAGCGCTTTGCTCAATAAAAATGTCAACACGGTTTGCCAAATCCTGTTGCTTTATCTTCGGTAACAGATCATTCAGCAAATATTTCAGGTATTCATTTCCGTCACCATCAAAATCTTTGGGTTTAATGTGCGCGGCAAGGCAGGTTGGTATAATATGAGCGCGAGTTTTGTTAGCAGCCTGATGAATGGCTTTAAGTTGTTTTAGTTCCTCTGCCACAGACAAACCGTAACCGCTTTTTATCTCAATAGTCGTTACCCCTTCTGCTAAATGCCGGGCTATCCGTTTCGACAGTAAATTGCTTAATTCGATTTCAGTGGCCGAACGGGTTTGCCTAACAGAATCCCAGATACCACCTCCCGATGCTGCGATTTCCAAATAACTTTTGCCTGCGTTGCGCATGGCATAATCCTTTGCCCTGCTTCCTGCAAAACAGATGTGCGTATGGCAATCTATAAAACCAGGTAACAGGATATGATCGCCGCTAATTTCTTCTATTTGCGCCGATGGATAGCTTTTGCGGAGCTTCTCAAAATCATCAACCGCCAATATAACGCCGTCTTCAATCAGCATACCGCCATTGGTAATAATGTGCAATTGCTCATCTTTCAGGGCACCTTTAAGCGATAAGCCTGTTAAAGGCAGTATTTGTGTAAACGGACCTGTTAGTTTTTTCATTTTATTCTTCCGTCCGTCATTGCGAGGGACGAAGCAATCCCCGATCAGCAGAGCTGCCATACAAATCCCTCTGTACAGTTCGGGATTGCTTCGTACCTCGCAATGACGCGTTTTTTATGTATTACGTCCCATCAGGGTCCTCTGCGAGAGACCCTGATGGGACGGTGATGACGCTTTTATATTTTATGCTTTACCACACTCTCAACCCAAACTTATCCGCCCATTCCGCAGCTTTATCATATCCCGCATCAGTATGCCTAAAGATACCCATAGCCGGGTCATTATACAGTACCCGTTTCAGGCAGGTTGCCGCGCGATGGCTGCCGTCGGCGAGTACCACCATGCCCGCGTGCTGGGAATACCCCATACCTACCCCGCCGCCATGATGAAACGAGATCCAGGTTGCACCACCTGATGCATTGGCCATCAGGTTGAGCAGCGGCCAGTCGGATACGGCATCCGAGCCATCTAACATGGCTTCAGTTTCGCGGTTGGGCGATGCTACTGAACCGCAGTCCAGGTGGTCGCGACCGATCACTATTGGGCCTTTTACTTTGCCGGATGCCACCAGTTCGTTAAATATCAGTCCGGCTTTTTCACGTTCGCCCATCCCAAGCCAGCAGATGCGGGCAGGCAGGCCCTGAAAAGCAATTTTCTCCCGAGCTTTTTTAAGCCAGGTAATTAATGGTTTATTTTCGGGGAACGCCTCGATCAAGGCTTGATCGGTAGCGTAAATATCCTCCGGATCCCCGGATAGTGCTACCCATCTGAACGGTCCTTTACCCTCGCAAAACAGCGGACGGATATAAGCCGGCGTAAAACCCGGAAAATTAAAAGCATCAGCTTCGCCACCCTGCCGCGCAAACTCGCGCAAGTTGTTGCCATAATCAAATGTTATGGCACCTCTTTTTTGTAGTTCCAGCATCAAGCTCACATGCCTTGCCATACTTTTTAGCGAAAGTCGTTTATATTCAACCGCATCGCTTTTTCTCAAAGCAGCAGCTTCATTTAATGAGAGATCATTTGGAATATAACCATTCAATGGATCATGTGCCGAAGTTTGGTCGGTAAGCATATCAGGGATGATATTATCTTTCAATAGTTTTTCGAGCAAATCACCGGCATCGCTTACTAATCCCACCGAAAGCGGCTCCTTTTTGGCGATGGCTTCTTTTACCCAGGCGATAGCTTCATGATACGAATCCGTCATCCTGTCGATATATTTCGTATCAACCCGCTTTTGGATCCGTGACGCATCCACATCGGCGCCTAAAAACACGGCACCGGCCATGGTTGCAGCCAATGGCTGAGCGCCGCCCATTCCTCCTAAACCGGCACTTACAATGAGTTTTCCGGCCAGGTCACCATTGAAATGCTGATTGCCGCATTCTACAAAAGTTTCATAGGTGCCCTGCAAAATGCCTTGCGTACCAATATAGATCCAGCTGCCGGCTGTCATTTGACCATACATCATCAATCCTTTTTCGCGCAGCTCATTAAAATGCTCCCAGTTGGCCCAGGCAGGAACCAGGTTACTATTGGCAATCAAAACCCTCGGCGCTTCCGGGTGGCTACGGATAATACCAACCGGCTTGCCCGACTGGATAAGCAACGAGTGATATTCGTCCAACTCCAGCAGCAACTCAATAATTTTACGAAGCGCATCAGGATTGCGGGCGGCCTGGCCAATGCCACCGTAAACTACCAACTCGCCAGGATTTTCAGCTACCTGGCCGTCAAGGTTGTTAAGCAGCATCCTGAGCGGGGCCTCGGTTTGCCAGCTTTTGGCATGAAGCTGCATACCACGCGGCGCTTTGTATACCGGGTGGTTGGCGTAGGTTTTAATAAATTCCGAACTCGTCATGACTTAAATCTATTTGGTGAGCAATAGCAGCATCACCTGCAGTTTTCAGCAGGGAGCCATCCGTAATCAGTTTGTGAAGACTGTTAATATCAATAGCAAAAACGCGGTCATCCTGTATAAAATCAACATGTTGCCTTACCAACAGATGGCAAGCTTCAATAACCGGGGTTGATTTTAACGGCCTGCGGAAATCCATAGCCTGGGCTGCGTAAAGCAACTCAATAGCCTGGATGTATTCAATATTATCTATCACCTGGTGTAACTTGCGCCCGCTAATAGAGCCCATAGACACATGGTCTTCCTGTCCAAGCGAGGTTGGCACACTATCGGCACTGGCCGGGAAACACAGGGTTTTATTTTCGGTAACGAGGGCGGCGGTGGTATACTGCGGGATCATTAAGCCCGAATTAAGCCCGGCATCATGCGTAAGCAGTTTGGGCAAACCGTAACGGCCTTCGCTCATCAGGTAGCAGCGCCTGTCGGCAATGTTACCAGTTTCGGCCGCTGCTGTGGTTGCATAATCAAGCGGCAAAGCCAGTGGTTGCCCATGGAAATTCCCCCCGCTAATGGTATCGTCGGCGTTGAAAATAACCGGGTTATCGGTAACCGAATTGAGCTCAATTTCAGTAAGCTCTTTCAGGTGCAGCCATGCATTGCGCGATGCACCATGCACCTGCGGCATACAACGTAACGAATATGGGTCCTGTACCCTATCGCAGTTTATGTGCGACGAATTGATTTCTGACCCATCAAGCAAAGTAAACAAGCGATGTGCTACCATCCTTGTGCCCTTAAAAGGCCTGATCTGGTGCAATCGCTTATCAAAAGGGCGGATAGAGCCCATCAATCCCTCTAACGACATGGCTCCGATCAGGTCTGCGCGGTTCAGGGCATCATCCAGCCGCTGTACAGCTTTAACAGCAAAGGCCAGGATAAACTGTGTGCCATTGATGAGGGCAAGCCCTTCTTTAGGGCCAAGCGATAATGGCTGTAAACCGTGCTTGTTTAAAAGCTTTCCAGCAGGCACCCTTTCACCATTTTCAAACACCTCTCCCAAACCAATTAATGGTAAAAACAGGTGCGATAAAGGCGCCAGATCACCGGAAGCTCCTACCGAACCTTTTTCCGGAACTACCGGAATGATATCGTTGTCGATATGCCAGATGATCCGCTCAAGCGTTGTAAGTGCGATGCCCGAATAGCCTTGTGCCAAAGCCTGCACTTTGGTAATCATCATCAATTTAGCAATTTCCTGTGGGATAGGTTTCCCTACGCCTACGCTGTGACTTTTGAGGATATTGCTTTGCAGCAAACTGGTATCTTCTTCCGAGATCCGGGTATCACAAAGCGGGCCGAATCCGGTATTAATCCCGTAAACCGGATGGTGGCTATGCACAATCTTTTCAACCTCGCGCCAAGAAGATTTGATCATGTCCGCAGCTTCATTATTAATGATACCTTTGGTTTTACCTGCTGCTATATCAAGGCAGATACCTATAGTAAGGTGGTCGGTGCCGTAATTAAATATTTTAATCATTGCCGGCTGGTTTTAAATTGGTATTCAGTTTTTCAACGATATTATCGGCCAGTTTAGTTTGCCTGAAAGTGCTTTCAAGTGCGCTTATTGCCGGCAGTAATTGTTTTGCTGTTTCGTCTTTGGCAACGAGTTCAGCCATCGACAGGCTGATGGCATCCCAAACAGGTATAACCTGCTTCAGCAACTCACGCCCATCCGCAGTGAGTGTAACCAGTTGCCGTCTGCCGTCGTCGGTACAGGTATCGGTGCTTACAAGTCCACGTTTTTTCAGGTTAGTGATCAGCTGACTGGCAGCCGGATGTGATACCTCTATCTGTTCGCTTAATTCCTTAATGGATAGCGCATCATTTTTTGACAGCAGATAAAATACGGGAAACCAGCTGGCATCAAAATCGATACCTGCAGTTTGATAAGCACGATTAATTTCAGACAAAAAAGCTTCGCTCAGCCGCCTCAAACGGCTACCCAAAACCAAATGACCGAGACTTTGATATAAATTCATTATGCAATTTATATAAGCGCTTATATAATTGCAAATTTTATTTTATTCATTTGCCCCCGGAGGGAATCCACTTAAAACAAAAAAGCTCCCGGCGGTTATCCGGGAGCTTTCATTTATTACTTAGTGATCAGGTTGTATAACTCATCGAGCTTAGGGGTAAGCACGATCTCTATTCGCCTGTTCTTTGCGCGGGCTTCATCAGTACCGGAGGCATCTATCGGCTGGAACTCGCTCTTACCTGTCGCGGTAAGCCTGTGCGGGTCAACACCTTCAGTTTCGGTGAGGTAACGGGTTACCGAGGTAGCACGTAGAACGCTTAAATCCCAGTTATCCTTGATCTGGCCAAGGTTCTTTACTTTCTTATCATCTGTATGGCCTTCAACCGCCATATTGATATCTGCTTCCTTGTTAACTACTACGGCAAGTTGTTTCAATGCCGCCTTACCCTTCTCGTCAATAATAATACTGCCCGAAGGGAACAATAACTTATCAGCTAACGATACATAAACCTTGCCATTTCTGATATCTACCGTTAAACCGCTTTGTTGAAAGCCTAATAATGCCTTTTGCAATTTATCTTTCAATGCGTTGGTAGCCTCATCACGTTTCTTTAAAATATCTTCTACTTCCTTTAAACGAGCCTCACGTTTTTTCAAATCAGCGGCCAGTCTTGAGGTTTGGGCGGCCAATTCGTTAGCTTTTGATGATGTTGCATCCAGGTTGCTGTTTAATACACTGTTGTTTTTGCGCAGATCGGCAAGTTGGTTGTGCAGGCGGGCTGTATCTGCCTGCAGCTGTGCAAGCTCTCCTTCAAGGTTTGTTGTGCGGTTAGCTAAAGAGTCACGTTCGGCAACAAGGGTTTTGTATGCTTTTGGGGACATTACCTTGCACGAGTACATTGTGAAACATACAGCAGCGGCTAAAAATGCATATCTAATTTTCATAGTTATTAAGGGGTTTATATCGAATTAAGAAAGGGCGTTCTTCAAAAATACATTAAGCGGATGGATCATAGCGCACACATCAGTAACCAGCTTTTCAGCACCAGCCGTTGTAAGTTCTCTATCTTCCAGCTTATGCCAGGCCACAAAGCTTTTAAGCTTCAGCAGATCGATATTTTCATTGTCGGGTTCATATCCTTTAGGCACAGATTTAAGCTGCTCCTGCTTCCTGAAATCGCCGAATAGCTTAACAAACGCCTTATCATCGATGATCTTTTTCAGATCGGCAGCATTATAATCAATTTCCTGACGAATGGCTTTCAGATGCGGAGCTTCAGGCATCCAGTATCCGCCGCCGATAAATGAATTGCCGGGCTGGATATGCAGGTAATACTCAACACCTCCACCTTTTAAACCCGAGGTTGGCAAGCTTACCCCAAAGTTATTTTTATAGGGCGCTTTATTTTTACTGAAGCGAATGTCGCGGTAAATGCGCATCACACATTTTTTGGCATCAAGGTTCTCGTCCATGCCTGCTTCTATTTTGCGTACGCTATCAAGTACTTTCGTTGTAAAATCAATTACATTTTCGCGGGCTTTATCGTAGCGCTCTTTATTGGCGGCAAACCATTCGCGGTTATTATTTTCGGCGAGATCTTTTAAAAAATCAATACTTTCCTGGTATATCATCGGTATCTAAATAGCTTTGGTAATGTATCTTGGGTGATAACCAATACAACAAAAACACACGCGAATATCTGAAATTTACAGGAGCAAGTACAAAACAGCCCAAAATTATAGCGCCAAGATATAACCACGGCGAATCCTGGTTATGGGTAACCAAATAAGTAAGCCACGCAATGCCGAGGGCCTCGCCAACATTCAGTGCATAGCTAACGTACATGGCGGCATAAAAATAGCCAGGCTCTATCTCAAAAAAGAGGTTGCAATGAGGGCAGTTAAGATTTATTTTATTGGAGAAACTGTAAGGGCTACCCTTAAACATATCGCCGCGCCTGCAGCGCGGACATTTACATTTAAGCATAGCCCATGACTTTGGTGTTTGCGACACGATAAGTATCTTATAAGGTTACAAAAGCGACAAATAATACCCGCATTTGCTTATTAATTCAGATTAAGTTTTTCGCCGCGCATCTCAAGCTTAACATCTTTACGACGGTATTTTTTATACCAGATGTACCCCCCCAATGCTACAGCAAAATAAGGAGCGCCCAATAAAAACAGGATCCCGTTATTTAAACCCCTTGTTTTTGAACTACCGCTTTGAGCGTTGGTTTCAACAGTAGCAGCGCACTGTGCGCACTGAGCTTTTACTGGTTCGCGTGCAATCAGCATAAGGCCAAGGGCCATTACAAAAAGGATAACTTTAAAACCTTGTTTCATAAGTACAAATTTAACCAATTATAAATTAAAAATGATAAAACGGGCGGATCATTAAGTAAACCACCACACCGCTCGCGGTAACGTACAGCCATATCGGGAATGCCCAGCGCACCAGCTTACGGTGCTTTTCAACCTGCATTTGCAGCCCGCGGTAAAAACTCAATAATATTAACGGTAAAACAGCTGCTGCAAGTATAATATGAGGCGTCAAAATGGTTAAGTATATAGTCCTCAAAAAACCGGCAGATACCCTTTCTGCTGCTGACAACTGCCCATCGCCGTTGAGATCTCCGTAAACGATCTCGTTACGCATCAGGTAATGAAACAGGATATACGATACAAGGAATAACGACGATAAACAGAACGTAACAATGTTAAGTCGTTTATGTAGTGTTATATTCCCTTGTTTAATTTGATATAACGACAAAAGAAGCAATAAGGTACAAGTGCCGTTAAGTACAGCATTAAGCATCGGCAGGTAGGGTGTAAAAGCGGGAGCTACAGCCGGACCCGGTATCAGGTGCCTGTTTAACAAAACAACTACTGCAATTACAAATATGGTAACACCCGCAACAAAGCGGATTATAAATTTATCACTCATGGCAAATTAATATAACGGCTTATCAACTTTACGAAGCTCTTCGGCTATCAACACTTTTATCTCATCGTTAAGGCGGTTTACCTCTGGTGTTACCGCTGCTTTGTAATATCCACGAATCCGGTGTTCCTGATCAACCAGTACAAAGTCATCGCTGTAAACAAAGTCGCTACCGGCTTTTGCAGCATTTACAAACAGCCCATTACGGGCAAAGCTGTAAACCGATGAAGTATCGCCACTGCACATCAGCCAACGGTTTGATTCGGGCTTAAAGGTTTGCAGGTATTTGTTTAGCACATCCTGGGTATCATGTTCCGGATCAACTGTGATGGTTAAAAAGTAAACCATCTTGTTTTTGTAATACGTACCTACCAGCCAGCTCATATTTTTGTTGATAGTCTGGCAAACTGTAGGGCAATTTTTATAAAAGAAGTTTATTACAAAAATCTTTCCTTTCAGGGTAGCCAGGGTAACCGGCTTTCCTTCCTGATCGGTCAATTTAAAATCAGGAATGGTGTGGTAGATGGTATCAGGAATGTACTTGCCGTGAAATTTATGCCCTGTTTTGGCAACCACCTTTGGCCCAAAAACAGCGAGGGGCTTATACCTGTTTTTACCTTTAGCGGTAAGTAAATAATATAAAAATCCTGGTACTGCTAAGATGAGCACCAGGATCAGGATCTTTTTTAATATAGAAGCCTTGTTCATTACCTCAGGTCAACCCAGTGGTGGCTTTCGTTTGTAAGTACCAGGATTAAACCGATTATAAATATTACCGGAATTGCTATTGACAATATGAGACCCATTTTCTCAAACTTCAAGTGCATGAAATATGCAACTATATAAAATGCTTTAAGCAAGGTTAAAACGATATATACAGGGTTGGCATACTGTATTGGAAGAATTCCTTTAGGCACACATACAAGCGCGATAAAGAATTCGATACAGGTAATAACAGTTAAGATACCTGCAACCTGCCATATCCGCTTTCTGCTCATGGTTTCATGATCACCATCGTGATGAATTTCGTGCGATTCTGCTGACATATTATAAATATTTTTAAACTAAGTAAAAGAATGTAAATACGAATACCCAAACAAGGTCTACAAAGTGCCAGTACAAACCAACCTTTTCAACCATTAAATAACTGCCGCGTTTTTCGTATGTGCCCATTAACACGTTTACTGTAATAATAATGTTGATAATAACACCTGTAAATACGTGGAAACCGTGGAAACCTGTGATGGTAAAGAACAAGTTAGCAAACTCCTGCGAAGTCATATGTTGCACGGCTTCGGTACCGCCGGTAAATAACTTTTTAAGTTCTTCGGCAGGCGGAACACTTCCCCACCAGAAACCTTCATGGTGTAAATGTCCCCATTCCAAAGCCTGGCAACCAAGGAACATGAAACCACCTATAACAGTAGCTATCATCCAGCCTACAACCTCTTTTTTAGCATTACGATGGCCCGCCTCTACAGCCAATACCATAGTAACAGAACTTGCAATGAGGATGAAGGTCATTAAACCCACAAACACCAATGGTGCGCCGTGATCAACTAATCCGGGAACTGATTGGAAAACTTTATCCGCACCTGGCCATACGCTTGCGCTGAAACGCAATGAACCGTAAGCTATCAATAATGATGAAAAGGTAAATGCATCCGAAAGGAGGAAAAACCACATCATTATTTTTCCGTACTCCACGTTGAACGGGGATCTTCCTCCCGACCAGGGCGAAGTTTTTACTTCGTCAATTTGTGAAACTGTTGTACTCATCTGTACTAATCTATGGGTGTATTAATTATGATTCAAAAGTAAAAAAACATAGAGATAAATCCATATAATATCGAGAAAATGCCAGAAAATGGAAGTTAATTCCATCTTAAACATATTCCTTACCTGGGGGATATTACGGTATGTACCTATAAGTGTATTTATTAGCAATAACAGCGCCGCAAAAATGTGTACCAAATGCGCGCCAACAAAAACATAAACAAAGGAGCGCGAAGCATTAGGATCAACAAAATAGATCTGCATTTTGAAGGTTAACACATAGCAGGCATAAATTTGCAAGGCAAAAAATGCTAAACCCAGGCCCAATGTGATCCATAAATACAGCTTCTGTTTGTCAAACTGCAATGCTTTAGCAGCTTTCGACGCCAAAAACAATGTGCCGCTGCTTAATACTATAACAATAGTGCTATACAAAAACGACTGAGGCATGATCACGTTTAAACCGTGCCCGCTACCTCCCGAATAAACGATAAAGCCGCTGGTAAAAGCCGCAAAAAGCATAAATGATGTGAATATAAAGATCCACATATTAAACTTTTTGGCACCAAGGTTAAGCCTGTCGTTATCTTGTTCTATCCTTGCCATCATCTCACTTAACTATAAAATCTACTAAAAACATTATCTGAACTACCGGCAGGTAAAAAAACGAGCCGAACATTAACTTACGTGCCTCTGGTATTTGACGGGTACGCAACAGCATAAATGACTGGTATAAAAATATCAGGCTGCATATCAGTGATACACCGCCTACCCAGTAACCGCCATAACCATAAAAAGTTGGTAATAAACTTACAGGGACTAAAACAACTGCAAATATAAAGGTAATTACCGCACTTGTTAAATCTCTTTTGCCCGATGGCAATAACCTAAAACCTGCAAGCTTATAATCATCATCCAAAACCCAGGCAATAGCCCAGAAATGAACAAACTGCCAGATAAACTGGATTGAAAATAAGATTATCGCTATCTCGTCTATCCTGCCATGCACCTGTGCAGCCACATACCCAATAAGCGGTGGTAAAGCACCCGGAATCGCACCAACAAATACTGCAATAGGCGATTTACGCTTTAAAGGTGTATAGGCAAACGCATACAATAAAATTGAGAACACGGACAACAACCCTGTTAACAGGTTTAAACTGCCTAACAAATAAGTCCCTGCCATACCCATGCCCAAACCCAATACCAATGCCTGCCCGGTAGTCATCTTACCTGAAGGAATCGGCCTGTCCATTGTACGCTTCATTAGCTTATCAAGATCTTTTTCGATGATCTCGTTAAAAGCATTAGCTGCCGAAGTCACCAGGAAACCACCAACGATTAGTTTTACCCAATCAATCCAGATGATATGGCCATTGGCGCGGCTTCCTATTAAAAATGATATGGATGCCGAAAACACTACCAATGAGGTAAGTCTCGTTTTAATCAGTTTTGAAAAATCAGCCCATTTCATCTGCTTACCTCCCTACCCTTAACACCTTGAAATAAATTCAAAAGCAAATAAAATTGTGCCCCAAATATTAAACTCGCCAATACGATGTGTGCTGCCTGGGCAACCGGTGGTAAAGCGAGATATGATAATAAGATCCCGGTAACTATCTGCATCGTGATCATCAAAAACGTAAAACTCATCAACTGCTGCTGAATAGAGTGCCTGCTAAAGCCTTTACGGATCAAAGCAAATAAAGCAACGTTCAACACCAGCACCAAAATAGCAATGTCCCTGTGATGCTGAAATATTTCGCCGGCATTGGTGATCCAATCTTTACGATAACCTCCTTGAAAGTGGTTGGCAACCGCATCTATCTTCTCCCTTACCTCGGTTCCGAAAGCAATTTGCAGAATACTTACAAACAGTGCAGCAAGCGTTATAACGTAAACCAAAGGTGACGACCCTGAAGTACTTCTACCCGAAATCCGCGCTACGTGATAAGTATAAATACAAATAGCTAAGATAGCCAGCGCTAAAAGCATGTGTACGGTAACAATCCAGGCAATCAAATTGGTAGATACCACGATTGAGCCTAACCACGCCTGAAACCCCACAAGCACCAGATTAAAAATACTCAAGATTGCTATCCTCTTATCCGTTTTCCAGTAGCTGAATGAAAAAACAACAGAAAGCAAAAGAAAAAAGCCAGATAAAGCACCAATAAGGCGGTTGATATACTCAGTCCATGTTTTGCCTGCATTAAACTCCTCAGGCACAAGGATAGAACGATCTTCGCGGATTCGTTTTGCCAGATCACTGTAACCAAACACATCAAGTGTTTTTGCAAAACGCTGGTTCTTTTCAACCCGTTTGGCTACGTATTTCTGTTTATAATCTTTAGGCAGATCACTGATATCAGTAGGCGGAATGTACCTTCCGAAACATTTTGGCCAGTCGGGACATCCCATGCCTGAACCTGAGCTACGCACAACACCACCGGCAAGAATCAAAACAAAGAGCAGAACAATGGTTGTAATATTGATCTTTTGAAACCTATTTTTTCCGGCTGTGCTCATCTAAATAGTTCTAAAAAATTAGGGTACCTTGTTAAGTCGGAAGTTCTAAGTTTCAAGTTCAAAGCTGCTCAACTTGGGACTCAAAACTTCCGACTTAAGACTTAACCGGTACCCTAAAAGATCAGATAAGTATTAATTATTTTACTTGTTCGTTTGCTTTCAGCGTACTTGTAAACTTATTAAGTTCTTCCAAACCTGCAGGATTATCTTCAAAATCGTGCGGAAGGTTTGAGCTCATAGTTTGCGAGTAAGGAACAGTTTGAGGGATATAATCCTCTTCCGCACCTGGTTTGCTGTAATCATATGGCCAACGGTAAACGGTTGGAATTTCACCCGGCCAGTTGCCGTGTAAGTGTTCAACAGGAGTAGTCCATTCAAGTGTGTTTGACTCCCATGGGTTTTGAGTTGCTTTTTGTCCTTTGAAGATTGATACAAAGAAGTTATAAAGGAAACCAAACTGGGTAAGTGCGGCGATAATAGCAGCCCAGGTAACAAATGTATTGATAGTTAACCATTTCTGCATTGAAGCAAATTCGGTGAACGCATAATACCTACGTGGCACGCCGTCAAGGCCCATAAAGTGCATAGGGAAAAATACCAGGTAAGCACAGATAAATGTTAACCAGAAGTGCAAGTAACCTAATTTCTCGTCCATCATACGACCGAACATTTTAGGGAACCAGTGGTAAACACCAGCAAGCATACCAAATATAGCTGCCGAACCCATTACAAGGTGGAAGTGAGCAACTACGAAGTAAGTATCATGTAAGTTGATATCCAAAGCAGCATTACCCAGGAAGATACCTGTCAAACCACCAGAGATAAAGAACGACACCATGCCGATAGCGAACAACATAGCAGGTGTAAACCTGATGTTACCACGCCAAAGTGTAGCTAACCAGTTAAATGTTTTTACCGCCGATGGTACCGCAATGATCAAAGTAGTAATCATAAACACACCACCAAGGAACGGATTCATACCGGTAACAAACATGTGGTGGCCCCAAACGATGAACGATAATACTGTGATACCGATCAGAGAGTAAACCATTGCATGGTAACCAAAGATTGGTTTACGTGAGTTTACCGACATTACTTCAGATGAGATACCCATCGCAGGCATAATAACGATATATACTTCCGGGTGACCAAGGAACCAGAATAAGTGCTGGAACAGGATCGGGCTACCACCTTCAAATGGTTGCTGTACGCCGTTTAAAACGATATCAGATAAATAGAAGCTTGTACCAACGCTACGGTCAAATATCAACAACACTACACCAGCAACTAAAACCGGGAAAGCAAGGATACCTAATATAGCAGTAAGGAATAAAGCCCAGATAGTTAAAGGCATTTTCCAAAGGTCCATACCTTTTGTACGCATGTTTAATACAGTACTTACGTAGTTGATACCACCCATTAACGATGATGCTACGAACAGTACCATACTGATCAGCCAAAGGGTCATACCTTCGCCAGAACCCGGCATTGCCTTTGGTAAGGCAGATAATGGAGGGTAGATTGTCCAACCACCGCTGGCGGGGCCTTTTTGTACAAAGAACGATGACAACATGATAACACTGGCCAAAAAGAAGAACCAGTATGAAAGCATGTTCATGAACGGCGAAGCCATATCACGTGCACCTACCTGCAATGGAATTAATAAGTTGGCAAAAGTACCGCTCAAGCCGGCAGTTAGTACGAAGAATACCATGATGGTACCGTGTATGGTAACCAAAGCAAGGTAAAAATCGGGGCTGATACGGCCGTTAGGTGCAAAGCGACCTAACAAAGTTGTTAACAGCGGGAATGTTTTATCAGGGTAAGCAAGCTGGATCCTAAACAGGATTGACAAAATCATTGCGATAACCGCCATCGTAATACCTGTGATCAGGAATTGCTTGGCAATCATCTTATGGTCCATGCTAAATACATATTTAGACAGGAATGATTGGTCATGATGGTGTTCGTGACCGTGTTCGTCGTGGTGGGCTCCTGCGTGGTCGTGAACTGCTAATGTTGACATATCTCTATTTCTTATCTTTATTAATTATTTAACGCTAACCTATTTGTTGAAGCACCGCTTTGCTCGTTGTTTGCTGCCGCAAAATGAAGCTCTTTTCTTAAAGCATCGTTGAGGTAAGGCTTTTGCCTTGACAGCCATGACTGATATTCGGCTTCAGAAACAACACGTACAACTTTTTGCATGTTGTAGTGGCTTCCACCGCATATTTTGTTACAGTAAAGGGTATATTCAAATTTAGGGTCGTCTAATTTGGTACGCATTTCTGCGGTAGTAATAGTCGGGGTAAATTTAAAGAAGGTGGGTAAACCAGGTACTGCGTTTAACTGAACCCTGAAGTGAGGCATATAAACACTATGGATCACGTCCTGTGCAAGGATATTCAGCCTGATTGATTTGTTAACCGGCAGATACATAGTATCAACCTTTAAGTCATCAAAACTACTTTTCTTTTTAAAGTTAACACCCAACAAGTTAGCGCCTGTAACCAAACGGAAATCTTTAGGACCTAATACACCATCTTTACCAGGGTAACGCAATTCCCAGGCAAACTGGTGACCGGTTACATCTATATTGATATCGTCTTTAAGATTTTCACTGTTCATGATTTTCTGCCAGGTAAAGAAACCAAACACAACCAGGATAGTCAGCACGATAGCAGGGGCAATTGTCCAAACTTTTTCGATGGTATTATTGTGTGGCAGGAAGTGCGCACGGCGTTTATCAGAATGACGGTATTGGAACAGGAATGTAAACAGCAGGATTTGGGTAACAAAAAATACTATCATTGTTAAAACAGTAGTGACGGTAAACATCTCATCTATTTTAACGCCATGAGCCGAAGCGGCTTCCGGCAATGTCATACTGCCCTGTTCGGTAAATGACCAGTAAGCGCCGTATAAACCTACTAAAAGGAAAACAATACAAATTACAGCCATCACGGTATTCCACTTAATGCCTTTTTTGCCTTGCATCTTTAAAGTAAGATCGTAGATCTTAAGGATTTTGCCAACGATAGCAACACCTAAGCAGATCAGGAAAAAGATAGCCACATAATATGCCACCCCGGTCCAGTCAACCTTAGGGGCCTCTTCCTGGCCCGGAGCCGCACCGGCGGCCTCAGTTTGCGCCATCAGCAGGTTTGTGCCCAAGAGCATAAACGCAGCGAAGAACGATAGTAATTTTTTAGAATTTATTAATTTTCTGAATCCCATTTTAGTAAGCTGTTTGGTATTCTGTATTTTGGTGCAAATGTAATAATTATTATATGTGATGATGAAGGCTTTCCTGCAAGAAAGGGTGTTTTTTAGGAACCAACGATTTGAACTTGGTTAAAGCAGTCATCGCGGTAAAGGTAAATAAACCTCCGAAACCTAAGAATACACCTATCTCGATCGGGCCAATCTCTGTTAACCATGATGAAGTTGGCCCAACTGTGCCGGGCATGATCATCATAAAGTAATCTAACCAGTGACCAACAATCAGGATAACACACATAATCTCAACTGTGCGGTAAACACGTTTAGAATCGCGAGACATGAATACCAATAATGGAGCAAGGAAGTTAACAACAATGTTAATCCAAAACCACGGTTTAAATTCAGGTTCCCAACGTTTAAAGAAGTAAACCGTTTCTTCAGGTATGTTAGCGTAGTAGATCAACAAGAACTGAGCAAACCAAACGTAAGTCCAGAAAATCGAGAACCCGAAAATGAACTTGGTTAGGCTATGCATATGGTCTTCAGTTACCCATTCAAAATAACCAATACGTTTTAAACGGATCAGTGTAAGGGTGATAACCGATAATCCGGCTACCCACATAGCAGCAAAGTTATACCAGCCAAACATGGTTGAAAACCACTCAGCTTCTAATGACATGATGGTATCAAAAGCATATATCGGCGTGGTGAACCCAAAGATCACCAGGAACAGGCATGACATATTGAAGCTTTTCTTGTAGTAGAACATACCACCAACTTCGTCTTCTGCTTCTGAATATTTGGCCAGTAACCGACCAAATATGCAATATGACCCAAGGAAACAAATCAACCGGATTATGAAACCAACCTTGTTCATATATCCCGCTTTACCTGCTATAACAGCATTGTAGTTTTCACTATGAGGGTCAGTAACACCAACAGCTGCCCAAATTTTATATAAATAAGGGGCAACCACTTGCTTACCTTCTTCGCTGGTAATTGTATGGGTTAATGAAAACCCGGCTATCACCACCACAATTAGCGTAATTGCAGCAATTGGCAAAACTTTACCAAAAGCCTGGGGGATCCTGATCATCGATGCAGACCAACCAGCTTGCGCTGCATATTGTACGGCACAAAAGAAAATACCGCACATACAAACCGCAGCAAAGTAATAGGTCATCAGCAACAGGTTGGCAAATGTACGCTCAGTGTAGCCAAGCGCAAAGCCACCAAGTATGGCAACCAAACCAATCACGATGCATATCAAGCTCCATGTTTTGGCTTTGCCGACAAATTCGTATTGCCCGTCAAAATTATTATGAGTCTTCATTAATATCTTTTTCTTATAAGGTTTGTAAATGGTGAACATACATGATCACTTTCCAGCGTTCTTCGGGAGCAAGCTGAGAAGCGTATGAACCCATAGCATTTACACCGTAAGTAATGGTATGATAAATTTTACCGTCTGTAAGGTCTTTCATGTTACCACCGCGTGATGACTGGCCTTTTGAATATGATGGAGGAGCCGGATAACCGTGCTGTACCACCAAGCCATCACCCTGGCCATTAACACCGTGGCAAGGAGAGCAAAAATGCTCAAACAAAATCTTACCTTCAGCATAGTTAGCCTGGGTTTGAGCCAAGACAGATTTAACCTCAACACTGGCTAATTCATAACCCTCTTTGGTATTTGGATAATCAAATTTGGTAAAGCCAACCGGGATAGTTCCGGCAGGTGGCAGCTGAGCTGTTTTACCATCTTTAAAGTTGTTATTTTTCTGATCCGGATCGTATGCCAAATGCTCGTACATATTAGGTGCATACTCCCAGCCGGTACTTCTCTTATCCTTGCACGACGTAAAAACTATCGAAGCAGCGATAATAGTAACAATTGTTCCTAATATTTTAATTTTATTCATAGCTAACATATTTTCTGTCGTTATGCTTAACTTCTGTAGCGCCCGCCTCTTTTAGTAAATTAGTTATATCGTCGTGAGGAATGTTTCCTTTAGCATTAATTGCAATTACAAATTTATCATCAGTCGCACGCAAGTCCATTACCCTTGGCGCGCGGCCCGGGAACAAGTGACTTGCAAAGAAGAAGGTAAATGTCATACCGAATGAGGTCCACAATACAGTCCACTCAAATGTAACCGGGATAAAATCGGGGATAGCAAAAAAGTTTTTACCACCGATGTTGATAGGCCAGTCATGAACCAGCATATAATAAACCATGCTGAACATAATGGTGCCGCCCAAACAACCGAACATAAATGCTGCATAACCTAAACGCGAATCCTTAATGTTCAATTTAGCCTCGATACCGTGGATAGGCATAGGCGTATAAACGTCATAAATAGGTACGCTGTTTTTTTGCAGCTTATCAATCCCATGCATCATATCATCGGGATCATCAAAAACGCCTAATATATATTTAGTGCTACTCATTAGTATTATGCTTTTAAGTATTCAGACTGTTCAACACTATCAAATTTCTCCAGCGAAGCGATGTAAAATTCTGCTTCGGCCGGTACAACATGGCCTTCGTCCATGAGTTTCTTCTTAGCCTGCTCGCTTGAGCTCTTCAACAGTAATTTAACCTCGGCCATAGCCACTGAAGGTAATACCCTGATGAACAACAGGAACATGGTAAAGAATACACCTATTGAACCGATGAACACGCTTACGTCAACCCAGGTTGGATAGAACATGGCCCAGCTTGATGGTATAAAGTCGCGGTGCAGTGAGGTAACGATAATTACGAAACGCTCAAACCACATACCGATGTTAACCACGATCGACAGTACCCATGACAACGGAATGTTGGTACGAATCTTTTTGAACCAGAACAACTGCGGGGTAATTACGTTACAGGTCATCATGCTCCAGTAAGCCCACCAGTACGGACCGGCGATACGGTTTGCAAAAGCATATTGCTCATACTCGTTTTGTGAGTAGAAAGCGATGAACAATTCTGTTAAATAAGCTACACCTACTATCGAACCGGTTAACATGATGATCTTGTTCATCGATTCGATGTGGAACATGGTAATGTAGTTTTCCAGGCCCAAAACCTTACGTGCAATAAGCAACAGGGTTTGTACCATGGCGAAACCTGAGAAGATCGCACCTGCAACGAAGTATGGAGGGAAGATGGTAGTGTGCCATCCTGGTTCCAGTGAAGTTGCGAAGTCCATTGATACGATGGTGTGTACCGAAAGTACCAGTGGGGTTGAAACACCTGCCAGAATCAATGATACTGTTTCAAAACGCTGCCAGGTTTTAACTGAACCCGTCCAACCGAATGACAATACCGAATAAATACGGCGGCGGATACCTTGTGCACGGTCACGGATGGTAGCGATATCAGGCAACAGCCCTGTATACCAGAACACCAGTGAAACCGAGAAGTAAGTTGAGATCGCAAATACGTCCCAAATAAGCGGTGAGTTCCAGTTTACCCATAATGAACCGTACTGGTTTGGCAATGGCAATGAATAAACAGCCATCCATGGGCGCCCCATGTGAGCCGCGATATAAGTAGCCGCGCAAATTACCGCGAAGATGGTCATCGCCTCGGCCGAGCGGTTGATTGAGTTACGCCAGTTTTGACGGAACAGTAACAATACCGCCGAGATAAGCGTACCAGCGTGACCGATACCCACCCACCATACGAAACCGGTAATGTCCCACGCCCATCCTACTGTTTTGTTCAGGCCCCATTCGCCCAAACCAAACCAAAAAGTCCAGCTGATTGCGAAAACCCAAAGCGAGGCGCCAAGCGAGGCTACACTAAAACCGATCCACCAGGCTTTACCCGGCATATTTTCTACAGGGCGTAATACATCATCCGTAATTTTCTTATACGTGATGTCCTTACCCGTAATTAACGGTTCCCTTATTATTGATTCACTATGAGATGCCATATATCTTAATCTCTGTATATAAAAATTTATGCCTGAGCTTCAGTTTCTATTATATTTCTAACTTTTGTCTGGTAACCAATACCTGGCTGTACGTTAAGTTCTTCAAGTACGTAGTAAGTTCTTTCACTTGCAAGTGCTTTTGAAACTTCAGAGTTAGGGTCATTCCTGTTACCGAACACGATAGCGTTGGCAGAACATGTTTGCTGACAAGCCATTTTGATTTCGCCGTCTTTAAGCGGGCGTTTTTCAATTTTAGCTTTCAGTTTACCAGCCTGGATACGTTGGATACACATTGAACATTTTTCCATAACACCACGGAAACGTGTTACCACATCCGGGTTAAGTACTAATTGTGTATGTTCGCCTTGCAGGTAGTTGTCAAAACGCGCGTCGTTCCAGTAGTTGAACCAGTTAAAGCGGCGTACTTTAAACGGACAGTTGTTAGCGCAGTAACGTGTACCTACGCAACGATTGTAAGCCATGTGATTTAAACCTTCAGACGAGTGAACGGTAGCTAATACCGGGCACACAGTTTCGCAAGGTGCGTGGTCACAGTGCTGACAAAGCATTGGCTGGTGAACAACCGATACATTGTCAAAGTTCTCAAGCTTATCAATTTCCTTTTCTTTGGTAACTGCTTCTTCGCTGTTGCCATGGTCATTGTAGCTATAGTAGCGGTCGATACGGATCCAGTGCATTTCACGACGACGTGAAACTTCATCTTTACCTACAACCGGAATGTTATTTTCTGCAGAACATGCAACCACACAGGCACCGCAACCGGTACAAGCGTTAAGGTCGATTGCCATTACCCAGTCATAAACAGGGCGGTCATGGTTATCCCAAAGCGATTCGGCATTGTAATCTTTACGGCCATGCTCATTACCGCTACCTGCTGCAGGGTTCTTTTTGTATTCAACAAAAGTAGCCTCGCGAATCACGCTCCTGCCCTCGTATGAGTGGTGGGTTTGTGTTTGTGCAAGCGGTGATTTGTAACCGGCTGATTTAAATGAAGCTACAGCAGCAGTTTGGAAAGTACCATTACTTAAGCTAAAGAATGGGAAGGCATTTTTACCAACGTTGTTACCAACTGGGCCAGCATTTGTACGGCCATAGCCTACAGCAACAGATAAAGTTCCTTGAGTTTGACCAGGCTGGGCTAATACCGGCAACTCAACTGAATAACCGTTGGCTTCGATCTTAATTACATCCCCTTCTTCCAGTTTCAATTTCTTCATATCAGAAATCGACATGGCAGCAAAGTTATCCCAGGTAACTTTTGAAACCGGGTCAGGAAGCTCCTGTAACCATGGGTTGTTAGCACGTTTACCATCACCTATAGCCTGGCTAACGTAAAGCTGCAATTCAAATTTGTCACCATCAGCGGCAACAGCTTTGCTCTGGGTTAATATTTTTTGAGTTACACCGGCAAGATCAAGGCTAAAGCTATAAGCAGAAGTTGCTACAGGAGCAACAATCACCATACCTGTTTGTAACAGGGTTTCCCATCCTTTTTGACCGGATAAGCCACCTTTTGCCAACAAACCTGAATCCCAGGTTTTGCGTACGTAAGTGTAGTAATCTTTTATTGGGTTATCCATCCAAACCAGTAAGCTGTGCTCGGCCTGGCGGGTATTGTAAACGGGGTTTATCGTTGGCTGAATCACAGTGTAGTAACCTTCAACAGCGTTAGCATCACCCCATGTTTCCAGGTAATGGTGATTTGGAGCATTAACTGTAGCTAATAAAGCTGTTTCATCAGCATGATCAGCAAATGATACCGTTAAACGAACATTTTTCAACGCTGCTTTAAACTCATCATTTTTGTAGTAATCATAAGCAGGGTTAGCATTCAAAAATAATACTGCACCAATATCACCACGTTTTACTTCGCTTACAAATTCAACAAATGCAGCATCGTTACCGGCGTATTGTTTTGATGGGTTATCCAAATCGATAGTAGTACCGTAGCTACCTAATAAGGAGTTGATAGCATTCACCAATACTTGCGTAGCAACATCGTTTGAACCCGAAACAACTAATGCTTTGCCTTTGGCAGCAACTAATTCTTTAGCAGCTAACTGGATAGCGGTGTCAACTTTTTTGCTGCCGGTTGCTTTTGAACCAGGTAAAGTGGTGCCAGAGATTGCGTTGTAAAGGTTTATTAATGCAACGCCAATTTCTGATGGCTTGGTAGTGATACGGGCATCGGCGTTAGTACCGGTCATGCTCATACCAGTTTCAAACTGAATGTGGCGCGACATTTTTTTGTTTGCCAGCGATTTGCTGTTACGGTTTGAAACATACTGGCGGGTAAATTCTTCGCCAGAGATCCATGTACCTAAGAAATCAGCACCAAAGCTTACAATGACATCGGCTTTATCAAAATTGTAGTGAGGCAATACTGCTTTACCAAAACTGTTTTGATTAGCCTGAATGATGCCGGTGTAGGAAACCGCATCATAATTAATATGTTTAGTAGTAGGGTATTTAGCGATGAACTCAGCAATAACTGCTAAGGTTGAAGGGCTGTGTACAGTTGAAGTAACCAAACGGATACCTTTACCTGCTGCAGCAACAGCCGCAAGCTCTTTCATTACATAAGCATCAACCTCGGCCCAACCGGCTTCGGTACCTTTTAGCTTAGGGTCTTTTAAACGGTTAACATCATACAGGTCAAGTACCGAAGCCTGGGCCTGCGCACTTAAACCGCCTTTTGAAAACACGTCGTTAGGGTTACCTTCTACCTTGATAGGACGGCCTTCGCGGGTTTTAACCAAAATAGCCTGACCTTCATAGCTTGAAGAGTAATAGTTAGCCACACCCGGGGTAACCTCTTCAGGTTTAATCAGGTACGGAATTGATTTATGCACCGGCACTTTCTGACAAGCTGCCAATGTAACCGCACCAACACCAAAGCCAAGCGCTTTTAAAAAGTCGCGGCGTGGAGTTTTAGCTGATAAACCAGATCCGCTAAGCACTTCCTCGATAGGAATTGGCTCTGCAAATTCGTTCTTATTTTTCTCAACAAATTCTGGTGTTCTGTTTAGTTCTTCTAAACCTTTCCAGTATTTTTTATTGCTGTCCATTTAAGCTGTATAAACTGTAATGCTAAATTCTTTTTATTAATAGTGACATTTACCGCACTCGATACCACCTAACACGGCGGCTGTAACTTTCTCACCTTTCTTGATCTTATCGTGTGCAGCCAGGATGCTGTCATAGTAAGCATTGCCTTTACCGTTAACTTCGGTACGTTTGTGGCATTGGATACACCATTTCATGGTAAGCGGAGAGTATTGGTAAACCTCTTTCATCGTTTGCACCGGACCATGGCACTGCTGACATTTAATACCACCAACTTTTACGTGTTGTGAGTGGTTAAAGTAAGCCAGGTCGGGCAGGTTGTGGATACGTACCCATTGAATTGGTTTGGCCGCGGTGCTGTCATACTTCTGTGTTTTTGGATCGTAACCCAGAGCGTCATAAATCTTGTGAATTTCTTCTGATTCGGTTTTAACAACCTTGTGGCAGTTCATACACACGTTTAATGAAGGGATAGAAGCATTTTTTGACTTGTATGCACCTGAGTGACAGTACTGGCAATCAATTTTCATGATACCGGCGTGTAATTCGTGTGAGTATTTAATAGGTTGCACCGGCTGGTAACCCTGGTGAACGTTGGTGTTCCATAAAGTAACCCAACCCCAGCTGCACATTGCAACAGTACCGGCAACCAATATAAAGAATACCAGTTTTTTGTTTTTAAGGATCTTAGTGATAAATTCCTTTTTAGCATCAACCGCTACGGCACCTTCCGGAGTAATAACCTCGTCCTCAATAATAAGATCTTTGTTTTTAAGCAAAATGCGCTCTAAAGAACCTACTACCCTGTTTAGTACCAGGATAACGATGAAAGCGATAATAATGATACCGATCAAACCGTAAACAACCATATCGCTCGGGCCGCTTTCAACTTTCGCACCCGGAGCAGCAGCACCGGCGGCCGGCGCAACTTTCATATCTTTCCATGTAGTACGTACATAGGTTATGATATTGCCTACATCAGCATCGCTAAGATCAGCGAATACGGTCATGCCCGACTGGTTATACTCATTATAAATTTTGAGTGCCTTAGGGTTTTTAGCAGCAATCAGCGCCTGGTTATTCTGAATCCACTGGATAAGATATTTATCGTCGGTTTCTTGAGTAAGCTGCGGGCCTAATGCCGGACCAATTAAACGGGTGTCGATTTTGTGACAGGTAGTACATTTTGATTTGAAAATGGCCTCGCCTTTAGCAGCGTCAGTTTGCGCGTACGCAGTTGATAAACTCCAAAAAGCAAACCCGGCAATCAGTAAAACCGACTTTGAGAATTGTTTAAGAATCAATGAGAAACTTCTCATACAGTGTATTTATGCTAAATAATTTTTATATTAATGATTGAAACTGTTGTAAGATGTATGTTTCATCGGATAATTACAGGCACAAAAGTATAATTTTATACACTATCGGTGACACATAAATGACACCAACCTATAATTTATAATCGTTCTAAATAGACAAAAAACTGCGTTTAAACGCTGCTAAATGCATATTAATGTCATTTGACATTTTTAGGGAATAATTATTATCCAACTTTAATTATAAAATTTTATCTATTGTTTTAATAACCAGGCAAAAATAAGTGGTGCAACAATCGTAGCATCGCTCTCTACAATAAACTTAGGTGTGTGGATGTCAAGCTTGCCCCAGGTTATTTTTTCGTTCGGAACTGCGCCCGAGTACGAACCATACGAAGTAGTTGAATCTGAGATCTGGCAGAAATAGCTCCAGAATGGTACATCATGCATTTCCATATCCTGGTAAAGCATCGGCACAACACATATCGGGAAGTCGCCGGCTATACCACCACCTATCTGGAAAAAGCCGATGCCTTTGCCAGATGAATTTTTAGTATACCAGTCGGCCAGCCATGCCATGTATTCGATACCGCTTTTCATGGTTGAAGCTTTAAGCTCACCTTTAATTACGTATGAAGCAAAGATGTTGCCCATGGTTGAGTCTTCCCAGCCTGGTACTACGATAGGCAGGTTCTTTTCGGCAGCAGCCAGCATCCATGAGTTTTTAGGATCAATTTCATAGTATTGCTCCAGCTCGCCGCTCAACAATATTTTGTACATATATTCATGTGGAAAATAGCGCTCGCCACTGTCATCAGCATCTTTCCAAATTTTATGAATGTGTTTT
The DNA here is from genome assembly GCF_050433785.1 of Mucilaginibacter sp. 3215. NCBI lineage: Bacteria > Pseudomonadati > Bacteroidota > Sphingobacteriia > Sphingobacteriales > Sphingobacteriaceae > Mucilaginibacter > Mucilaginibacter sp. 3215. The sequence continues at coordinate 167,453 of NZ_JBNPWO010000004.1, read as the reverse complement.
TGCAAACGGCGGAAAGCTTCTTCTTCAGGAATACAGGTATCGGTAACACGGTTATAGTGATTTTCGAGCAGGTCCCACTCCTCCTGGGGGCTCAGGTCGCGGTAGTTAGGCACTCTTTTATAGTGTGAGTGCGCCACAAGGTTCATGATATCCTCTTCAAGGTTAGCACCTGTACATGATATAATAGCAATTTTATCCTGGCGGATCATTTCGGCCAGTGAAATACCCAGCTCAGCTGTACTCATGGCACCAGCTAAAGTTACCATCATTTTACCGCCTTCTTCAAGGTGTGTTTCATAGCCTTTAGCTGCATCCATTAATGCCGCGGCGTTAAAGTGCAGATAATTTCTTTCAATAAACTGCGAAATAGGTCCTCTTGTAGTGCTCATAATATTTCAATAAAATTTCAGCCGCAAAAGTAGACATTTTAGTTAAATTGAATTTTAAATGAACCTTTATCTTTTTATAACCATTTAGTATCTTAATCATCATTACTTATCCCCTACCCCCTCCATTATTGTCATCATAATTTTAAAATACGCCCCTACAAAACCTTATCTAACAAAATGGGTTATATTAGCCACCTAAATATCTATGAAAAAACTTGCCATATTAATACTTTTCTGTGCTTTTTCAACCAATGCCTTTTCACAAATATCCCGGGTTATAAAGCGTATGTATTTTGATAAAGACACCACACGCAAAAGTAGCTTTGTTATATTACCTGTATTAAGTTCGGCTCCGGAAACAGGGCTTGAAGTTGGCGGCGCGGGCCTCCTCTCTTTTTATACCGATACTTCAAAACTCAATACAAGGGTATCCAATGTTTTTGGCTATGCCTCCATTACTACTAAAGGCCAGAGCCGCTTAAGCCTTACTACCAGCTACTGGACACCCGGAAACAACTATCACCTTACAGCCGGCGTCAGTTACATCAATTTCCCTTTCAACTTTTATGGCATCGGCAACAATACATTAAAGGCCAATTCCGACAGGATTGGTCAAAAACGGTTCAAGGTTAATTTTACCGCCGAAAAAAAGATCTCCAATAACCTGTACGCCGGCATAACAGGCGGTGCCTGGGATTACAAATTCAGAGATGATGATAAGACAGGTATATTTTATACCGATCCTCGCGTTGAAGACCATGGCGGCGGTCCAAGTGCCTATATAGGCCCAACCATCACATTCGATAACAGGAACAATAATACATACACCACCAAAGGGCTCATCGTAAACGCCTATTTCCAGGCTATACACGGCATGTTTGGCAATAATGACTATAAAGGCGGATTCTTTAATATCGAATACTCGCAGTTTTTTTTGCTGGCACCTAAATGGGTACTCGGCCTCGATGTGCAGGAACAAAGCCTTACCGGCAGCACTTCGCCATTTTATTTACTACCCGGCCTGGGAAGCGACGAACTGATGCGCGGTTATTACAATGGCCGTTTCCGCGACCGAAATATGTTAGCCGGGCAGGCCGAACTGCGTTACCGCCTTAGCGACCGCATAGGCTTTGCGGGTTTCGCAGGTGCCGGCGAAGTTTTTAAAAGCAGCTTTGCAACTTCCGAACTTAAACCAAACTATGGCGGTGGCCTCCGCTACTTTTTTGATGTGGAAAAAGGACTTGCCGTACGTATTGATTATGGTGTTGGCCAGAAGATCCCTAACGAAAAAAGATTAACAGGCTTTTATATAGGATTGGGGCAGTCGTTTTGATTTTTGGGTTCATGGTTGATGGTTCATAGATCGTGGTAAATAATTGATGACATAAAAAACCCATGCTTTGGTCATGATCCATGAACCACCAACATAAGCCATCAATACCTCACCCTAAAATCCTCCTTGCTCATCCCCGGTTTAAAAAACACCAGACCTAAATAAAACAGATCGACAGTTACCCTTACCCGTTCATCAGCCTTTACCTGCTCCCACGCTTGCTTTGTATTTTGTGTACGGTGGGTGCCTAAAAATATCAGCACAGTATCGTCATGAATATTAGTTATTAGGTTTTCCAGATATCCCGTTGGATTGTGCCTGGCAGCATCTATCAAAATGATGTCAGCCTGTCGGGATTCAGTGAGATCTTTTATACTGGAGATTTGCCCCCTCGGGCACGCTTTAGCCAATACATATTTTATGTTGCCATCTTTATTATCGGCAAAAAGAATAATGGCCGGCTTAAAATAAACACAAAATCGATAAAGTAAAAGGTAAAATTTTAACGGCAGTGTATTTATCACGTTCCTGTCAGAATGTTGTTTGCTGCAGGTTTCTTTAATTTCGCGGTACACTTTTTGGTCGCGATAATCGTAAATAACCGTATCAATCAGCTTGTAAACAAATGGAGAGTGTATGCCGTGCCTGTTGTTGGCCATAAAACGGTGCCGCAGGTAATCAAGCCTATACCTTATATTGTACATCGCTGTAAAAATAGAAAAGGTTTAGTATTTTAGCATTACAGCGTATGATAAATCCAACCGAAGTAAATTCATTGATCCGCCTGCTGGATGATCCGGACAGCGAGATCTTTGAGCACGTGTATAACAAATTGTTTTCATATGGAGCAGAGGCTATTACTTATCTCGAGTCGGCCTTTGAACAGGCTTTTGACCCAATTCAACAGGAACGTATAGCCAACCTGGTACATGAAATTCAGTTCAACAATCTTAAAACCGATCTGAAACTTTGGAATCAAAGCGGCGCGTTCGATTTGCTGCAAGGCATCCTGATTATTAATCGTTATCAATACCCCGACCTTGATGAACAAAAGGTAATTAACCAAATAGAGGCCATTAAACGCGATATCTGGATCCAGATGATGAACGAGGCCAGCCCGAAAGAGCAGGTTAAGTTGATCAACCATGTGTTTTACAACATCTACGGTTTCAGCGGTAATACCGCCAATCACCTCGATCCGCAAAACAGCTATCTGAGCCAGGTGCTGGAAACTAAAAAAGGCAACCAGATCTCATTGGCGATCATCTACTCTATCATCGCACAAAAACTGGATATCCCTGTTTACGGTGTAAACCTTCCCCAGCATTTTATCCTCGCCTATCTTGACGAGAGCATGCAAAGCGAGTTTGAAAGCGGGATCCTGTTTTATATCAACGCCTTTAATAAAGGCTTCCTGTTTGGCAGGCGCGATGTAGATATGTTCCTGAAACAACTTAACCTCAAATTTGACAAACAGTTTTACGAGCCATGCTCTAATACAGATATTATTAAGCGTGTGCTTCGCAACCTCATCAGTGCCTATGAAAATCTTGGCTCGGCCGAAAAGGTAAGGGAGCTGAATGAGCTGCTCCAAATCATGGACGATGCCCCCGGGGAGTGATTTTAGTGGCAGTTGCAGCAACAGTAGTTTAGACCAAGCTCATCTTAAAAAACAACTGCTACTAAAAACTGCCACTGCAACTAAAAAACAACTGCTCTAAAATCCTAACCTATCACACGAGGAACCGGTTTCATCCCATTTATTTATTCAGTAGTATTGTGAATTATACCTTGCGGGCATAATTCAAAACACGATGAACGATCTCCTGAAAAAAAACCTTAACCTTGGCAAAATTGAATTTTGGGCCGCAACCACTATTTATGTTTTTGGCCTGCTCCTTCTGTTAGCCAAAGTGTCTAACAGTGTCGATAATGAAATATGGACCCCATACCGGTACATGTTCAACAATTACCACCTACACTACTCCTACTCTAAATATTTCTTTTTCCCGCAGGTGTTTAGGTACACTGGTTATTACGGCGCCTACCTGCTCTGGAATTTTATTATAGTACCGGCCTTAGCACAAAAAAGGCGGGTAGCATGGCATATCATTTTGGGTTTGGCCTTGCTTGTTGCCCTTTGGGGCCTATTCGGCATTACCGATACCTGGCTTAAGGGATATCTATTTTACCATAAATCGGCCGATTATGTGTATAACATCGTTTTTAAAACAAATGTATTATACGCTTTGTGGGTAATAATGATGCTTACTTTTTATAGCATGATCAAATTTGCTACCCGGTTTTTATTGAGTAACGTTGATAAAATAAACGCCAAATACCAGGTAATTACCCGTGGCTGTGTTATAGCCCTGGTTATTTGTATGATCACAACATTCTTGCTAGCGCTTTCCGAAGCCCAGTATGAATTGATAGTTACGTTTGTGATTATAGCGCTGACAGGCATTGGGAATGTTAGTTTTTCGTTCTATAGCCTTATACCAGCAACATTTGCCAAAAATAGGGGTTTCTTTAACTACCTGTTTAAGGTTACAGGCATAATGCTGGTGATCAGTGTGCCGATAGGATTTTTAACAGCAGTTATTTTTAACAAGGTAAATATAGAACCTGTGTTTATCATAGGTGCCTTTAACTGTGGCATCCAGATATTATTGGTTGCTCCTATAAGCTGGATGATTTATAAGCGCAATCTTGCCGGAAAACAGGAGATTGTACATCTCAAAACGGCCCTCGGCCGCTCCACTGCCGATCTGGATTTCCTTCGCTCACAAATCAATCCGCATTTCCTGTTTAACGCATTAAACACACTTTACGGAACAGCTTTACAGGAAGATGCCGAACGTACCGCCGAAGGTGTGCAACGACTGGGCGATATGATGCGTTTTATGCTACAAGAAAACATGCAGGAAAAAATACTGCTGGTACGCGAGATCGATTATCTTAATAACTATATCGCCCTGCAAAAATTGCGCACTCAAACCTCGCCGGACATCAGCATCGTGCTGCAAATTGAAGAGCATGTTAATGCCCTGCAGATAGCCCCAATGTTGCTGATCCCTTTTATTGAGAACGCATTTAAACACGGCATCAGCCTGCGCGAACCTTCACATATCAATATCAGCCTGCAAACCAAGGAAAATACACTTTACTTTGATGTGCATAACAGCATCCATCCCAAAGTAGTTAACGATACCGAAAAATATAACAATGGTATAGGGCTGGAGAATGTTAAACAACGGCTGGCACTTTTATATCCTGACAAACACGAATTGGTGATCCGCGAAAGTGCCAAAGATTTTTTTATACATTTAACTATACAACTGCAATAAGCTTTGATTACAGCAATAGCCATTGATGACGAACCTATAGCGCTTGATGTGATCCGCTCACACGCTGCAAAGGTGCCTTTTGTTGACCTCAAGGCTGAATTTACCGATGCCTTTAAAGCAATGGACTATCTGCGGCGCGAACCTGTGGATTTGTTGTTCCTGGATATTAAGATGCCCGATATTTCGGGCATCGATCTGTTGACATGTCTCAATAAAAAACCGCTGGTAATATTTACCACCGCCTACACCGAACACGCTGTTACCAGCTTTGAGCTGGACGCGGTAGATTATTTATTGAAACCTTTCGCCCTTACCCGATTCATAAAAGCCTGCAACAAAGCCTATGAACTTTACAGTTTTAGGAACACTGTCGACGTTAAGGATTACATTTTTCTGAAAACCGGGTACGAACAGGTACGTGTTAATTTTGATGACATTTATCATTTAGAGGCTACCGGTAATTACGTAAATTTTATCTTGAAAGATAGCAAGGTGCTCACCCGCATGACCATAACCGAAGTTGAAGCCCTGCTCCCTGACGAGAAATTTATCAGGATCCACCGGTCATTTATTGCCGCGGTAAATAAAATTGATAAGATAGAACGCCATCAAGTAACAGTAAATGGATTTTTGCTACCTGTAGGGGGTGCTTATGTGCCGAATTTGGGAATGATTAAATAATCCCTTACAGATCGTTTATACGTTGGCATAATCATTATCTTTAGCGTATGCAGCAACGTGAACTTATCATCAGCAATTATGTAAAGGCCTATAACAACTTTGATGTTGAAAACATGCTTAAAAACCTCGCACCATCCGTTAAATTTCAAAACATATCAAACGGTGATGTGGATATGGAGCTTGATGGTATAGAAGCGTTCAGGAGTCAGGTAGAACAGGCAACTAAGCTTTTTGAACGCCGCGAACAAGTTATCCGGTCTTTTAAACACACCGGCAACAAAACCGAAATAGCTATTGACTATAACGCAATTTTAGCCGCCGACCTGCCAAATGGATTAAAAAAAGGTGATGAGTTAAATCTGAAAGGGCATTCAATTTTCACTTTTGACGGAGATAAAATTGTTGGGATAATGGATATTAGTTGATTTCGGGAATAAGTTTAAAAACGCGTGTCCCTGGATTTGGATTTTGAAGGGGCTATTACTTTTCCATCACGTCATTGTTGAGGTACGAAGCAATCCCTAATAAGCAGAGTAGCTATGCATATTCGCCCTGTAAAGTCGGGGATTGCTTCGTACCTCAACAATGACATGATTGTAAGTTATTGATTATTAGGTATATTTTTTTTGATGGATTTTATAACATGGGCGTTGCCTGCGGCCCGGGCTTTCCGTTGCAAGTCCTCGCCTTTCCCGCCCGCAAACCCTTTACGCGCTCCGGGCTTTACACTGCAATCCCTAACGCGGCCCACCCGAACACCGTTAAAATATATTTTACATGTCATTACATTTTTTTTCAGGGTTCCCCTGATGGTTACTCGCAATGACGCGAATTTTATTTACTCCACCACCAACTTTTTCAACGTAATCCCAATTGTTGCTGTTTTCCTTTTCACCGCAGTTCCATAACTGAATGCGATCTTATACATCTTTTTCGATTTGATCCAATTAATAAACTTTGGATCGCACACCCCGTTCAGCTTATAAACGTATTGTTGGGGTTGAGGCTTAACCTCAGATACGGCTATGTAGATAGAACAGGGCGATTTACAATCTGCCGGGGCATCCGTATCACCCTGTTGGTCAGCCACCAGGTACACCGCTATGTTAAGCGTTTTATGATCGGTGTATACATAGCGTTTTTGCAGGTTATTTAAAACATAGGTGAGGTCCTGGTTGGATACGCTTTTGTATTTAATAGCTTGGGCGATAACATTAAAGCAGGCACCGGCAACGAGCAACACCGCTAACAGTATTTTTTTCAACATACAATCTTCATTAAGGTCGAACTTCGGGCTTTCAAAAAAAGACTGTTTACCTCAACAATAAAATATGCTTACTGTTTTATCGATTCAGTTAAAAATCATTATTCTTATTTCAGGTTGTCCTCTATGAATTTTATTGCGTCGGGATGATTACCTTCTTTCGCAGCAGACAACACGGTATTTCCCTCTTTGTCTTTGAAATGAATATCAGCTCCATTTTTTAACAGATAGCTAATAATAGCTATGTTGCCTTTATGTGCTGCATACATTAAAGCGGTGCTGCCAAACCAGTCTTTCCAGTTGATTTCGACTTTATGATCAACTAAAAGCTTAACCATTTTAAATTGGTCTTGTTGGATTGATAATATCAGCAAGCTCATTTCAAAATTCATGGTTTTCCGTTTGAAGTTAACATCAGCACCTTTATTAATTAAAGTTTCAGCCAATGTTGTATCATTTGCATTTACAGCTTTGTACAATTGCTCGTTGATTGCTTGTGCTTTTACATAAAAAGCTAAAAAACTGAAAACTAAAAACAGGAAAAAGTATCGTTTCATTTATACTTAATTATTTATTTTCCGCTCAAAAAACCATTCTCCTCCAGCCACGCGGCAGCCCATTCAAACCATTTGCCTTTATTTTTAGAGTTATACATTCCAAAGCCGTGGCCACCTTCCTGGAACAGGTGCATTTCGGCCTTCACTTTATTTTTTAACAGCGCATCATAAAATAACAGACTGTTTTGCACAGGCACTACGTTGTCATCCTCGGCGTGCACTAAAAATGTTGGCGGGGTGTTGGCAGTCACTTGTTTCTCGTTCGAATACAGATCTAACTGCGCTGCCGATGGGTTTTTACCTATCAGGTTTTCCCTCGAGCCAACATGGGCATATTCACCAAAAGAAATTACAGGATAGATCAGCATCATAAAATCAGGGCGTACGCTGATGTTTTCTTTATCTTCAATAACCGGTTTATCAAAATGCGTACCTTCTGTTGAAACCAGGTGCCCGCCTGCCGAAAAACCGATAATTCCTATCTTTGAAGGGTTAATATTCCATTCGGCAGCATTTTTACGCACGGTGTATATGGCCATTTGCGCATCCTGTAACGGACCGATAGATTTATCTGTCATAATATCATCGCTTGGCAAGCGGTATTTTAGCAAAAACGCAGTAACACCAATATTGGCAAAAGCCTGTGCTACGGCCTTTCCTTCATGATCCGATGCAAGTCCGGCATATGCACCGCCGGGGCAAACAACTATCGCTGCACCGTTGGCTTTCCCTTTTTCCGGAAGATACGGCGTTAGCGTTGGTTCTGTAACCATGGTGATCCAGCTTCCGTTATTAGTTTTTTCTGTATAGGTAGCAGGCGCCTTTTTAGAATTTGGCACCCCTTTGGGATAAAGTGGCATGGGTTTTTCCTGTGCAAGGGATACAAAAGTAATAGCGGTCAATACAAAGGCTGATAAAATGGTTTTCATACTTATTTAAGGAAAATTGGATGTGTCCAAAATACAATTAATCTCCCGAAAACAAAAGCGGGGCATCAGAAATGATACTCCGCTTTTATAATTTCTAAAACAACGTCAACTATACAGGGCGGGCCTGCTAATCGGGGATTGCTTCGTACCGCGCAATGACGCCTTTTTTATCTATTTTTTTTACGTCTTTGGCCCGCCAAACTCCATGAGGTAGGCTTTCAGGAAATCATCCAGATCGCCATCAAGCACTGCTGCCGCGTTTGAAGTTTCATGATCGGTACGCAGGTCTTTCACCAATTTATAGGGATGTAAAACATAGTTACGGATCTGTGAGCCCCACTCTATCTTCTTTTTATTGCCCTCAATAGCATTGGTCAGTTCCATACGTTTGCGCATTTCAATTTCGTATAACTGTGATTTAAGCAAGCGGATGGCATTGTCCTTGTTCTGTAATTGCGAGCGCGACTCCTGGTTTTTAATGATGATACCCGACGGTTTGTGGTACAAACGTACGGCAGTTTCCACCTTATTCACGTTTTGCCCGCCGGCACCGCCCGAGCGGAAAGTTTCAAACTCGATATCTGCCGGATTTACCTCAATTTCAATAGTATCATCAACCAAGGGATAAACATATACCGAAGCAAAGGAAGTATGGCGTTTGGCGTTAGCATCAAAAGGCGATACGCGCACCAAGCGGTGTACCCCATTTTCACCTTTCAGATAGCCGTAGGCAAACTCGCCTTCCAGTTGCAGGGTAACGGTTTTTACGCCGGCCACGTCGCCTTCCTGGTAATCTTGCTCGGTTACTTTATAGCCGTTTTTTTCGCCCCACATAATATACATACGCATGAGCATGCCGGCCCAGTCGCAGCTTTCGGTGCCGCCGGCACCCGCTGTGATCTGAAGCACCGCGTTTAGCTGATCTTCTTCGGCCGAGAGCATGTTTTTAAACTCAAGCTCTTCAACGGCTTTTATAGCTGCATTATATTGTTCCTGCATTTCGGCCTCGGTGGCGTCGCCGCCCTGGTAAAATTCAAAAAGTACGCCGGCGTCATCAACAACCGATACTACCTTCTGAAAAGCATCCGTCCATACTTTTTTTACTTTGATGGATGCCAGTACCTTTTCGGCCTCTTTGGGGTGATCCCAAAAATGTGGACCAACGGTTATTTCCTGTTCCTCTTTTAATAGTTCCAGCTTCTTATCAATGTCAAAGATGCCTCCTCAGGGAAGTTACTCTATCCCTTAAATCCTGAACTTGTTCTTTAGTCATGCGGCAAATATATATAATTTGAAAAATTGCCATAAATAAAAAGGCCTGCAAATTGTTTAACAATCGGCAGGCCTGTTCATTAGGCAGATGTAATAGTATGTTAGGCAACCATCAGGTTGTTCACAAGCGGGTTCAGATCGGTACGGTTACCGTTTAGCTTAGTTAACATAGTACCCAAAGCAAATTCTTTGGCTTCACCGCTTTTTGTTTCCTTAATCAGTTCATTCATTACAGTTGGGATCAAAGCCTTTGCAACTGTTAACGCATGTGCCGGGTCGATACTGTAAAAAGTGTTAAGCTTATTTGCAAAGCGGTTGGTTATGCTCGATACTAATGAATTGTTGTAACTACCCGAGAACTGGAAGTACTTTATAAGTTCCTTCACCTTGCCGCTTTCAAGCTGGCCTTTTAAAACTTCAATGATTGAACTTGAAGCTTCATTGATCACCGCCTCATGATATTTAGCAGGAATCACCGGATTGTTGATAACAGCCGTCCCGGCGTTATCTTTTACAAGCAAAAACAGTTTTTCGAACATAGTAATACGTGCTTTTAAAGTAAATTTACAAATTGATGATAAATACCTGATTTGATTACCATCGATACAAATATATTAAATAAAAATTTTAAACTTCAAAATATATTTGTAATTATTTTGTAATTCTCATAATTTTCAAGTGTAAAATCAACACTATGCCAGCCGTGTTTAAACAACACTAAGACAGGCTAATAATTTATTTAATGACTATCTAACAATTAACTTTTTACTTTTGTTGAAAAACAACACAATTATGCTGCCAACTACTGATTTTACAACAACCCAGGCTTACAAATATCTTACAGACCATTACATTGATATTGTATCAAAAAACCTGAAGGAAATGTTTGATGCTGACGACCAGCGTTTTAATAAGTTCTCGATCCAGTTTGAGGATATCCTGCTTGATTATTCAAAGAACCGTATCGATGATGAAACTATCGCTTTATTGATCCAACTGGCCAAAGAATGTTCATTAAAAGAGGCGATAGACGCCATGTATTCCGGCGAAAAAATTAACGTTACGGAAGGCCGTCCGGTATTACACATCGCATTACGTAACCGCAGCAACACTCCTATTTATGTTGATGGTAAAGATGTTATGCCCGATGTAAATAAAGTGCTTGACCAAATGAAAGCCTTCAGTGAAGCCATCATTTTAGGCGAGTGGAAAGGCTATACCGGCAAAGCTATTACCGATGTAGTTAATATCGGTATCGGCGGCTCAGACCTTGGCCCGGTAATGGTTACTGAAGCTTTAAAAGCATACAAAAATCATTTGAACCTCCACTTTGTAAGTAACGTAGACGGCACACATATAGTTGAAACCCTGAAAGCAGTTAATCCTGAAACTACGCTGTTCCTGGTGGCTTCAAAAACTTTCACTACCCAGGAAACTATGGGCAACGCCCACAGCGCCCGCGACTGGTTCCTGGCCAGCGGTGCTACTGAAGCTGATGTGGCTAAACATTTCGCCGCTCTTTCAACCAATGCAGCAGCTGTTGAAAAATTTGGTATCGATACCAAAAACATGTTTGAGTTTTGGGATTGGGTTGGTGGCCGTTACTCTTTATGGAGCGCTATCGGTTTGTCAATTGCCCTAAGCATTGGTTTTGAAAACTTTGCCGATTTGCTTGCCGGTGCCCACGCGACTGACAATCATTTCAAAACTGCCGAATTTGACCAAAACATCCCGGTTATTATGGGACTGATCGGTATCTGGTATAATAACTTCTTTGAGGCCGAAACCAATGTTATTTTACCTTATGATCAATACCTGCACCGTTTCTCTGCCTATTTCCAACAAGGCGATATGGAAAGTAATGGCAAACATGTTGACCGTAATGGTAAAGATGTTGACTACTCTACTGGTCCGATCATCTGGGGTGAACCGGGAACAAACGGCCAGCACGCGTTTTACCAATTGATCCACCAGGGTACCAAACTGATCCCTGCCGATTTTATTGCTCCGGCACAATCGCACAACCCGCTGGGTGAGCACCATAACATGTTGCTTTCAAACTTCTTTGCTCAAACCGAAGCGTTAATGAATGGCAAAACCGAAGAGGTAGTTATTGAAGAACTTAAAGCAGCCGGAAAATCTGACGAGGAAATTGCTCAAATTGCTCCGTTTAAGGTATTTGAAGGCAACCGTCCAACAAACTCATTCCTGATTAAAAAAATCACCCCATACACTTTAGGCGCGCTGATTGCTATGTATGAGCACAAGATCTTTACCCAGGGCATCATCTGGAACATATACAGCTTTGACCAATGGGGTGTTGAGCTTGGTAAACAACTTGCCGGCAAGATCCTTCCTGAATTGAAAGATAATGCAGAGATCAACAGCCATGATTCATCAACCAACGGCTTGATCAATCAATATAAAGCCTGGAGGTAATGCCCCCAGCCTCCTAAAGGGGGGAGGTTTATAGTTTAAACAACAAATGCCCGGATTCTCCTGGCGTTTGTTGTTTTTAAAAAGCTTAAACTTATAGCAGAAATTTTTCCGGCGATTTCGGCTAAAGCCGGTTTGCAATTCCTACTGTTCCGTTGGTTAAAACCAACGGCAATGAATTTTAACAGCTCGTTAATTAACTTTTTATAGACATAAATCAGCCGGAATAAATAATGATTAATGTCGGCCAAGCAAATGCTCTTTCATTGCAATTGGTTTTAACCAACAGATAAAATTAAGGCAATACAACGGCTTTAGCTAAAATAAACCATACCTTTCGAATAGGAAAACCTAACGAATACACAGATTTCTCTCATCATTGCCGTTGGTTTTAACCAACGGATAAGATCATCAACATTTAAAGGGCTTTAGCCAAAATAAACCATACCTTTAAGGAAAGAACAACTTTCTAAACTATGTCATTTGTAAAAATCTGGATCCATTTAGTATTTGCAACTAAAGACAGACAACCTTTGCTTACCCAAAACATAAGATACCAGATAAATAAACACATCATAGAGAACTGCAAAGAGAAAGGGATATTCTTACAAGCGATTAATGGCTATACCGATCATATCCATTGCTTTATTTCTTTAGGAAAAGATCAAAGTATCGCTAAAATAAGCCAGCTAATTAAAGGCGAATCATCCCTTTGGATAAATAAGAACAAGCTGATAGACCAACAATTTGGCTGGCAGGACGATTATTTTGCGGTATCAGTAAGTGAATCACAGGTATCAACTGTCATTAGCTATATTAACAATCAGGAAAATCATCATCAAAAGAAATCATTCAGTGATGAAGTTGAAGAATTTATGAACCGATATGGCTGGCAACTGCTCAATAACTAAAACATGAAACGCCCGGGTAATCCGGGCGTTTCATGTTTATAAAAATAGTCTTTCAAACTATGGTTCCCCCTTCAGGGGGTTAGGGGGCGAGGCTTAGGGAACCGGCACAAACTTTACCTGGTACAAATGCGGCCATTTTTTACCGGTAACAAACAGGCGTTCACCTTTGGCATCCCAGGCAATTCCGTTTAGCACGTTATTATTCCAGTCCCTGTCCTGCGGACGGCTTGCCACCGGGTAAATCTCTTTCAAATCAATTATCTGCTCCACCGCACCGGTTTTAGGATTGATCACCAATATGTTATCGGTTTGATAAACATTAGCATAGATCTTACCGTTGATGTATTCCAGTTCGTTTATTGAATCTATCTGTTGTTTATCGTCACACACATCAATGTGGCCTATCTGATGGTAATCATTTTTATCCAGGAACCAGATCCGGTTGGTGCTATCATCCATGTATAATTTTGTTCCGTCATAGCACATCCCCCAACCTTCGGGGCCAACGTTGTTGGTGAAGTTGTTAAGCAACTTCAATGTATTTTTATCGTACACAAACCCTACCTTTTCCTTCCAGGTAAGCTGCACTACTTTATCACCAATAACCGATAAACCTTCGCCAAAGTATTTCTCATCAAGCTTGGTTTCCTGTAAAACCTTACCTGTATTCAAATCAACCTTGCGGATGGATGAGTGTTTATAGTCTCCGGTACTTTCGTATAAAACACCATCAACATATTGCAGGCCTTCGGTATATGCAGCGGTATCATGAGGGAAAACTTTTTCAACCTTATAAGTGTACCTGGCAGGGGCTTTTGCCGCTAATAACAGGACATTGGTTGATACCTCATTGCTTTTACCGCCTTCATAAACCTTAGCCGTGATCATCCTGATACCCAAGCCAATGGTATCTGTTTTAAGGCTGATGCCTGCAGTATCTTTGCTGGAAGCAATCTTTACCGAATCGAGCAGGTAAACTACCGAATCAACTTTACTGCCTGTAGGATAGCCTACTTTGATGTCGATCTTATCGCCGGCTTTGTAGTTTGCACCGGCGTCGGGGGTGATAGTATAATCTGTAGCCGAGCTATCAGGTTTATGGTTACAGCTGCAGCCGAAGGCCATTAGGGCAAGGGCGGCAAAAAATAGCTTTAGTTTATTATTCATAAGTGTTATGTGGCCGAAGGCCAAAACGCATCTTCTATATGGTTTAGTATATAATTTCCACTGCGGTCAAACAAAATAGCGATGATATCAAACCGCACTTCGCCCTGGTGGTTCATGAGGTAGATGTATTCATCAGCGGCTTCGGCCAGCAGTTTTTGCTTACGGTTATCTACAAAATCTTCGGGTTCTCCAAAGCCATTGCCCGTGCGAGTTTTTACTTCGGTAAATATAATAACCTTGTCTTTATAAGCAATTATATCTATCTCAGCTTTTCCGTAAGTCCAGTTTTCATCAAGAATTTCGTAGCCTGCTTTTTCGAGGTGGGTTTTGGCTAATGCTTCGCCGATGCGGCCAAGTTCAAGGTGTTGGGCCATTATTTTATGATTACGGAGCCCAAAAAGTCAGATATTGATTTTTCTACCTTTTTCATACGCATGTACTGGTTAAGCAGTATTTCCTGGTCGGCCTCAGTATCGGCTTTTTGAAGCTGGGTGCGCAGGTCTTCCAGCATTTTACCAACCTTGTGCTTTTTAAGGTGAAATATCGCACCGAGAATAGTTGCCTTCATATTAACCTGCTCATCGTTCACCGTGATCTTATGCATTTCATACCAGTTTTCACTGAGCGAATATTTACTGGCTAACATGTTAATAGTTAAATCAACTATAGCTTTGTCCTTATGGTGAATAAAATAAGCCTCATCCGGCAGTACACCGTTTTCTACTTCGCGACGGTAAATTTCGGTAATCTGCTTACAAACCGGATGATCAAAAGTAACATCACTCAACTCGGCAATAATGAATGGGCCTATATAGGTATTGGCAATGCCGTCCCAGTCAATCATACGGCTTCCATAATGCAGCAATAAACGCACAATTTCCTTTTCCTGAAAAGCATCGTCTTTAGCAACTTGTGGCTCAAGTACAACAGGCTCATCAAAAAAGTGGGGTTCATCGGGCATTTCGGCAAACCTGTTGTTTTGCTGCTGACGCTGCTGCTCCTCCTTTTTGGCTTTGGCAGAGCGCATTTTATTGAGCTCGGATAAAAGGGCGCGCTCGTCTATCTGCAATAAACCGCTACACTCTTTTATAAATACCGATGCCTTGATGCTATCCGGGATCTTGGCGATACTTTCAACCACCTCACGGATCACATCAGCCTTTTTTATCGGGTCGTTACCAACTTCTTTAAGCAGGATCTGGGTTTTATACAGGATAAAGTCCTTCTTATTTTCCTCGATGTGCTTTTTAAAAGCACTTGACCCTTTCGATTGTACAAATGAATCAGGATCATGTCCATCCGGAAACAGCACTACTTTTACATTAAGCCCTTCCTCCAGGATCATATCCAAACCACGCAGTGAAGCTTTGATCCCGGCTGCGTCGCCATCATATAATATGGTGATGTTTTTAGTAAAACGGGCAATGAGCTTAATCTGCTCGGTTGTGAGTGATGTGCCTGATGAAGCCACCACGTTTTCAACCCCTGCCTGGTGTACCGAAAGTACGTCGGCATAGCCCTCTACCAGGTAACAGTTATCCTGCTCACGAATGGCCTTTTTAGCAAAGTAAAGCCCGTAAAGTACATTTGATTTATGGTAAATCTCAGACTCGGGCGAGTTAACATACTTGGCTACGTTCTTATCTTTTTTTAGTGTACGGCCGCCAAAACCAATTACCCTGCCAGTAAAACTATGGATCGGGAACATTACCCGACCGCGGTACCTGTCGAACAAGGCCCCGTTATCCCGCTTTACCGACAGACCGCTCTCGACCAGAAACTGCTCTTTATAGCCGTTCCTGATGGCGGCACCTGTAAAAGCTTCCCATTGATCGGGCGAGTAACCCAATTCAAACTTTTTGATGGTTTCGGTGGTGAACCCGCGTTCTTTAAAATAACTGAGACCGATGCTTTGCCCTTCCTCCGTTTCGAGCATGGCCTCGTGAAAAAACTTAGCAGCAAATGCCGATACGATCATGAGGCTTTCCCGGCGAAGATCCTCCTCGCGGTTTTCGGGAGCTTCAACAGTTTCTTCAACCTCGATGCCGTACTTTTTAGCAAGCCATTTCAAGGCTTCAGGATAACTGAACTTTTCCAGCTCCATTAAAAACGTAACAGCCGAACCACCTTTTCCTGTCGAGAAATCTTTAAAAATACCTTTTGCCGGGGAAACCGTGAACGAAGGGGTACGCTCATTCGCGAAAGGCGAAAGGCCTACATAGTTGGCCCCGCGCTTTTTTAACTGCACAAATTCCCCTATTACCTCCACAATGTCGGTGGCTTCCATAATACGGTCGATAGTGGATTTTTGAATCATGAGTTAAAATGCAAATGTAGGGAAGATAGATCGTTGCCCGTAATTCGAAAACGTTAAAATACGGTTTTGTTTGATAACGAGCTGTTTAAAATTCAATCTCCTTAAGAGACAAGTTTACCGTTAACGCTTTGAGTTAAGATCCTGAGATATATACCAATTTCATTACTGCGATGACAGGGGTTAACAGGGTTAACATAAATTCAATAATACAAACACAAAAAACTTATAATCAATTACTTAATAAAGCAATAGGGTTACATTAAATACTGCTAAAGTATTAGAAAAGTAATAAAATTATACAAATCGTACTTCAATCGTTGCGACCGAAGCGAACTGAAGATATTAACATCATGATATGATATAACTTCATTTGTACTGCGCTTAAACCCGTTTAAACCAAGGTATTCGCTTTTTGATTTCGGGGTTTTAAAAATGTTACCGCTATCCCCGCCAATACAATTATGCTGCCAACAATCTCATTAAAACCTAAACGTTCATGCAGAAAAAAAGCAGCCAGCAGCCCGGCAAAAACCGTTTGGCTTAATAAAGCGATGGAAACCCTGGTTGGTTCCAGATAACGTAACGAGTAATTGATGGTTAGCCAGCCTGCTAACTGGCAAATAAGCCCCATACCTATAAAGCAAAGCCAAACTTTTAAAGAAAGATGAACAATATCGTTATGCATAGATCCATTGACTACCAGCAAAAAAATACTGGCGCTCAGCATACTGTAAAACATAAAACTAAACACATCAATACCGGCCATAATATTTTTGGTGATCATGATATAAGTAGCATAAAAAAAACTGGCGAGTATAGCCAGCAGTATGCCGGCATTAAGTTCCATGTGCAAAATATGTTCATAACCTACCAAAACAACCATACCGGCGATGGCAATGAGCGTACCTATCCAAAATAGCCGACCTGATCCTTTTTTTAAAAACAGGAAGCTCATCAGGCCCACCCAAACCGGGGCCAGGTTGGCAATAAGGGTTGATACAGTGGCGCTGATCTTTAACAGCGAAATATTCCATACTGCAATATCAAGGGCGAAAACCATGCCCGCAGCTATGGAAATAAGCAATTGCTTTTTATCTATTTTTAGTTTTTGCCTAAATACACAAAATGGAGCAAGACAAATCCAGGCTATAAACACCCGGTAAAATGCCGATCCTATAGGTGATACCCCGGCAAGCTTTACAAATATCGGCGAAAAGGAAATACATAAAATACCAATAACAAGGCTCACTTTAGGATTCATAGGCGATAAAACAAAATGAGCGGCAAACTTACTGAAACCACGTATAATATGCCTTACTTTTAAATATCTTTATATTTCCTGTACAATTTATTAACCTGTCATCAGTAAGCAATGAAATATCCCTGTTTGATATTAGCCATAGCCGTGGCCCTGCTTTTTTCAGCCTGCAAAAAAAAGGACTGTTGTAATTTTCCGGTCATACCCGATTTTATACTTGCGCAAAAAAACAACATCAAATGGGAGGCTAATCCTTCCGGTTCGAATATAATGGGTGATACCATTACCATATCAGCAAAAAGCACCATTGGAGGTGAAGAAGAGCAGGTAGGTTTTAAAATTGTGTTTGATGGTGTTGGGTATTATACCCTCAAAGCAAACGAAAACTATTACCACATTACAAAAAACGGCTCCCCGTTAGCCGGATACAAACCTGACCCTACCCATCTTAGTTCGGTAACTATAATTTCGTACAACCAGGCCGATAAAATACTGCAGGGATTGTTCGAATTACGTTTTCTGAAAGTAATTGATAGCCAAACCGAAAGTCATCCGGACAAGGTTACTTTTAGCGAGGGCAAGTTTAAAGCTAAACTCAAATATTAACTTTTATATTAATTGTAACTAAGCTTAATTATCATTCGTATTAGTTGTAAATTTGTTTTATGAAAAAAGCTCTATTATTAACCGCCTCAGTATCACTTCTGTTATTTGCTGGCTGCCAAAAAAATGGCGTAGCCCCAAAACAAGACAGTGTTAGTGCAAAAAAAAGCATTACCAACCAGTCATTGAATAAAAGCAAAGACACTATTATGGTAGGCGGCGCGACGACAAACACGTTGCTCCGTGACACAATCATGGTTACAAACAAGTAAGCGTCGAAAAGAAATAGCCGGGATACTTCGCGTTCCCGGCTATGTATTAGTCGCTGGTTTCCCTTTCCCCCTTTCTCCGGATATATCTTTCCGTGTTAACATGCTAATGTTTTTTAGCTCATGTTTCAAAGTGCGCTTTCATAATTAATTGTATTTTTGCGACTCTAAAAATTATACATGATATGAGTCAGCGAACTAAGATCAAAGCATTGCTGCAAAGCCAGCAAACCGAAATTGATGTAACAGTTAAAGGATGGGTGCGTGCATTCCGTTCAAATCGTTTTATTGCTTTGAATGATGGCTCAACTAATAATAACATCCAGGTAGTTGTTGATTTTGAAAATACCGACCCGGCATTACTTAAACGCATCACCGTTGGTGCAGCACTTAGTGTTCAGGGTAAATTGATAGCATCTTTAGGTAAAGGCCAAACAGTTGAGGTTGTTGCAACTGAGATTGAGATTTTAGGCGATAGCGATCCTGAAAAATATCCTATCCAGCCTAAAAAGCATAGCCTTGAGTTTTTGAGGGAAAACGCCCACCTGCGTTTCCGTACCAGTACGTTTGGCGCTATTTTCAGGGTGCGTAACAGCCTGGCATTCGCGGTGCACCAGTTTTTCCAGGAACGTGGTTTTGTTTACCTGCATACCCCTGTAATTACGGCTTCAGATGCTGAAGGCGCGGGCGAAACTTTTCACGTTACCAACTTCGATTTGGATAACATCCCAAAAACAGATACCGGCGAGATTGACTTTAAACAAGACTTTTTTGGTCGTGCTACTAACTTAACGGTATCCGGTCAGCTGGAAGGTGAACTTGGTGCTATGGCCCTGAGTGATATTTATACATTCGGCCCAACTTTCCGTGCCGAAAATTCAAACACCACACGCCACCTGGCCGAGTTTTGGATGATTGAGCCGGAAGTAGCGTTTAACGATCTGGTTGACAACATGGACCTCGCCGAGGACATGCTGAAATATGTGATCAAATACGCTTTGGATAAAAATGCCGATGACATCGAATTTTTAACCCAACGCCTAACTGAAGAGGAAAAAACCAAACCGCAAAATGAGCGCTCAGAAATGACGCTGCTTGAAAAACTGCAGTTTTGCTTAAATAACGATTTCGAGCGCCTAACTTATACCGAGGCGATCGACATCCTGAAAGAATCTACCCCGAACAAAAAGAAAAAATTTGTTTATCCTGTTGAAGGCTGGGGTACCGACCTGCAGAGCGAGCATGAGCGTTACCTGGTCGAAAAACACTTTAAAAAGCCGGTGATCCTGACCGATTATCCAAAGGAGATCAAAGCGTTTTACATGCGTCAGAACGACGATGGCAAAACTGTGCGCGCCATGGACATCCTGTTCCCGGGCATTGGCGAAATTGTAGGTGGTTCACAACGTGAAGAACGTTTAGACAAGCTTGAACAACGCATGAACGAAATGGGTATCCCTACCGAAGAGCTCTGGTGGTATTTGGATACCCGCCGTTTCGGTTCTTGTCCGCATGCCGGCTTTGGTTTGGGTTTTGAGCGTTTGGTGCTGTTTGTTACCGGCATGAGCAACATCCGCGATGTGATTCCTTTCCCAAGGTTTCCTAAGAATGCGGAGTTTTAACCGTTGATTGTTTTTTGATTTTAATGATTACGCTGATTATTTGTAATGCGTAACACTATATTTGGGCTGTCGTTAAACGACAGGCTCTTTTATACTATATGCCATCACAAATTCTGCTTGCTACCCATATTAATGCGCCTGTTGAAAAAGTATTTGACATTGCCCGTAACATCGATGTACATGTGGAATCGACAAAACATACTGGCGAACGAGCTATTGCCGGGCGTACAACCGGCTTGATTGAGCTTGGCGAAACTGTTACCTGGCGGGCAAAGCATTTCGGCATATGGCAAAACCTTACCTCAAAGATCACTGAAATGGAATATCCAAATTACTTTACCGATATCCAGGTTGAGGGCGCTTTCAAAAGCTTTACTCATGAGCATTATTTTTATCCTATCCTTAACCAAACCATGATGCGGGATATTTTTACCTTCGAATCGCCAGGTGGGATTTGGGGCGATGCCGTTAATTATTTGTTTCTGTCAAATTATATGACGAGTCTGCTATTAAAGCGAAATGAAGTAATCAAACAAATAGCAGAGGGACCCAAGCTCCCTAAAGCGAGAGCTTAACTGCTTTAGCCTAACATGGGCAACTGCTTAAAAATTGATATATTGAGCTTTCAATTATTAGATTATTTCAAACATCTTACTAAAACTATGACTTTCAACTCTGATATTCTTATACACCCGGGATTGGGTAATTCAGGACCACAACACTGGCAAAGTATTTGGGAAAAACAGTTCAATTTTACCGGTATTGAACAGCAGGACTGGGAAACCCCGGTTTGTAGCGATTGGGTAAAAACAATAAATGATTATGTAAAGCGCCTTGAACCGGCAAATGTGATTTTAGTTGGTCACAGCCTGGGTTGTGCTGCTATAGCCCGGTGGGCCACAGAATATAACATCAAGATAAAAGGTGCATTATTGGTTGCGCCAAGCGATACTGAGGCAGATAGTTATCCAACCGGCACAATTGGCTTTACGCCGGTGCCCTTAGGTAAACTACCATTCAAATCAACAACTGTAGTTAGTAACAATGATTTTTACGTGAGCCCGGAACGTGCTTCATTATTTGCAGACAGTTGGGGCAGTGAAGTTGTGAACATTGGTGATGCCGGCCATATAAATGTATCAGCAGGTTATGGCGAATGGAATAAAGGCCTTGAATTATTAAAAAAACTGGACGCGGGATATTAAGCCCGCAGGAGTTATTTGTTTTCAGCAATCCGCATATCTGAAATCTGCACATCAACACATCTGCAGCTCGCCCGTCAAACCAGTGTAAACATCAGCCTGCAAAACATTATATCGACCTAAATTGTCGTATCTTTATGGTAGATCAAAACACCAGATGGAGTTTCCCGATCGGTGAGATCATCAAGAAAAATCTGTGTAATCCCAACAAAAAATATGGAGTACAATCAATTAACGCCCGAAGAAGAAAGGGTAATATTATACAAAGGTACCGAAAGGCCGTTCACCGGTTCTTTACTGAACAATAAGGCACAAGGTTTATACGTTTGCAAACGCTGCGATGCGCCGCTGTATCGATCGGAAGATAAGTTTGAATCATTTTGCGGCTGGCCAAGTTTTGACGACGAAATTGAAGGAGCTGTACGCCGCGAGGTAGACGCCGATGGCCGCAGGGTAGAAATCCTGTGTGCAAATTGCGGCGCTCACCTGGGCCACGTGTTTGAGGGTGAGTACATGACCGCTAAAAACACCCGCCATTGTGTAAATTCAGTGTCGATGAAATTTGTTCCGGTTGAGGACGCAAAATAATTCGTAAAACTTTCAGGAATACGCCCGTTGATTCATGATTAACGGGCGTAATTGTTTTCCACATACCGGCCTGCAGTGACCTTTTAATTTCACATTTAAATATTGATACCTGCCGCAAGCAAAAGCATTTCATTATTGGCAATAATTGTCGGTGTTAAGTCAAGTAATTTATAATGTTAAATTATCGTAATCCGCAAGTATAAAGGCCTCCGAATTTCAATCAAATTTTTAATCGGCTGTTTTCAAGTCCGTTAATTTTCCATCAATATAACAAGTGCCGATAAAGTGTGGATAACTCGGGGGTTTGTGAAAAACTATCATTCACAACTACACAACTCAAACATTAACTTTGCTCAGCAAGGTAATAAAAAAGGCATTCAGCCGGCGGCCAGAAGCACTCGTCAACTTCTAATTAAATAACTGACTGTCAGAAAGTTACACAATACAGTTGCTAAGGAATGATCCGAAGGCATCAAAATTTAAAGCTTTATTGAAAAGTAGGGCTTGCTTTCGTGTCTGAATACCTGATTGAAGAAAGAAACTAATAAAGTAGACACCAATGAGTTTGGAAAACGAATTATTACTACGGGAAAACAAGGACCGGTTTGTTATCCTTCCCATCAAGTATCCCGCAATTTGGGAGATGTATAAAAAAGCGGAGGCCAGCTTCTGGACCGCCGAGGAAATCGACCTATCAGACGACATCAAACATTGGGAAAGTCTTAATTCGGGCGAGAAACATTTTATCTCGCATGTACTCGCTTTTTTTGCCGCAAGCGATGGCATTGTGAACGAGAACCTGGCGGTAAACTTCATGAGCGAAGTACAATTGCCCGAAGCACGCTGCTTTTACGGTTTCCAGATCATGATGGAAAACATTCACTCTGAAACCTATGCCCTGCTGATAGACACCTACGTAAAAGATCCCGCCGAGAAAGATCGTCTTTTCCATGCTATCGAAACTGTGCCATGCGTTGGCAAAAAAGCCGAGTGGGCATTGAAGTGGATCAACAACGGCAACTTTGCCGAGCGTTTGGTTGCATTCGCAGCTGTTGAAGGGATCTTCTTTTCAGGCAGCTTCTGTTCTATATTCTGGCTTAAAAAACGTGGCCTGATGCCGGGTTTAACTTTCAGCAACGAGCTGATCTCTCGTGATGAAGGCTCGCATTGCGAATTCGCCTGCTTATTATATGGCATGCTTGAAAACAAACTACCGCAGGAACAGGTTACCAAGATCATTACCGATGCGGTAGAGATAGAAAAAGAATTTATAACCGAGGCATTACCGGTTAACCTGATAGGAATGAATGCCAAGCTAATGAGCCAGTACATTGAGTTTGTGGCCGACAGATGGTTGGGCGAATTGGGTTACGATAAATTTTATAACGCAACCAATCCGTTCGATTTCATGGAAATGATCTCGTTACAGGGTAAAACAAACTTCTTTGAAAAACGCGTAGGCGACTATCAAAAAAGTGGTGTGCTAAACGCATCGGCCGAAAGCAAAAGCTTTTCGCTGGATGATGATTTTTAGATTTAGAGATTGGAGGTCAGAGATTAGGTTGAATCTTTGCATCAGGAAATCCTCAAATCAGGAAAATCAAGGTTTAGAATCAAGGTTCAGGAAAACAATCAAATCACAATAATATTAACTAAAAAAGCTTCGCTTTTAACGGGGCAAGGAGGGGCAAAAATGTTCGTAGTAAAAAGAGACGGGAGAAGAGAGTCCGTAAAATTTGATAAGATCACCGCACGTATTGAAAAACTGTGCTACGGGTTTCAATTAGTTGATCCAATTGATGTGGCTAAAAAGGTAATTGAAGGTTTGTTCGACGGCGTTACCACCTCCGAGCTGGATAACCTGGCAGCAGAAACCGCCGCTTCACTAACCACCAAGCACCCCGATTATGCTTTGCTGGCATCACGTATCGCGGTATCAAACCTGCATAAAAACACCATTAAATCGTTTTCAGAAACCATGCGCCTCCTGCATGAATATGTTGACAAGAAAACCGGTAAAGACGCGTCGCTTATCGCTGATGATGTGTGGGAAGTGATCAAGGAAAATGCTGAGTTACTTGACAGCACGATCATTTATGACCGCGACTTTGGTTTTGACTACTTTGGTTTTAAAACCCTTGAAAAATCATACTTGTTAAAGATCGACGGTAAAATCGCCGAGCGCCCGCAGCATTTATTCATGCGCGTATCGGTGGGTATCCATAAACACGATATTGAAAGTGCCATTAAAACATACCATTTAATGAGCGAGCGCTGGTTTACACATGCTACGCCAACCTTGTTTAATGCCGGTACGCCAAAACCACAAATGTCGTCATGTTTCCTGTTAACCATGAAAGATGATAGCATCGAAGGCATTTATGACACACTGAAACAAACCGCTAAAATTTCGCAAAGCGCGGGTGGTATTGGTTTAAGCATCCACAATGTAAGGGCTACAGGTTCATACATCAGCGGCACTAACGGTACCAGCAACGGTATCATCCCAATGCTGCGTGTATTTAATGATACCGCACGTTATGTTGATCAGGGCGGAGGTAAACGTAAAGGCGCTTTTGCTGTGTACTTAGAGCCATGGCATGCTGATATCTTTGAGTTCCTTGACCTGCGTAAAAACCACGGTAAAGAAGAAATGCGTGCCCGCGACTTGTTTTATGCCCTTTGGGTATCTGACCTGTTTATGCAGCGTGTTGAGGCCAATGAAGACTGGAGCTTATTCTGTCCGCACGAAGCACCGGGCTTAGCCGATTGCTGGGGTAAAGAATTTGAAGAACTGTACACCAAATATGAAAAAGAAGGCCGTCAGCGCCGTACTGTAAAAGCGCAGGAACTTTGGTTTGCAGTGTTAGATGCACAGGTTGAAACCGGTACGCCATACTTATTATATAAAGATGCTGCCAACGGTAAATCAAACCAGCAAAACCTGGGTACCATTAAAAGCTCAAACCTTTGCACCGAGATCATCGAGTATACCGATGCAAACGAAGTAGCTGTTTGTAATCTTGCATCATTGGCGTTGCCACGTTACATCAGTAACGGCGCGTTTGATCATGATAAACTGTATGAAGTAACTTACCAGGCCACCATCAACCTTAACCGGATCATTGATGGTAACTACTACCCGGTTAAAGAAGCTGAATACTCAAATCTGCGCCACCGTCCTATTGGTTTAGGTGTACAGGGCTTGGCTGATACTTTCATTCAACTGCGTATGCCGTTTGAAAGCGATGAAGCTAAAAAACTAAACATCGAGATCTTCGAAACCATCTACTTTGCAGCTATGACAGCTTCAAAAGATATGGCGATAAAAGATGGCGCTTATGAAACTTTCAAAGGCTCACCGCTGTCACAAGGTAAATTCCAGTTTGACCTGTGGGGTGTAAAACCGGAAAGCGGCCGTTGGGATTGGGAAAACCTGCGTTTAGATGTAATGAACCATGGTGTACGTAACTCATTATTGGTTGCACCGATGCCAACTGCTTCTACATCACAAATATTGGGTAACAACGAGTGCTTTGAACCATATACTTCAAACATATACACCCGTCGTGTATTGAGCGGTGAGTTCATTGTAGTAAACAAATACCTGCTGCGCGATTTGGTTAACCTTGGCCTGTGGAGCACCAGCATGAAAGATAAAATCATTAGCGCAAACGGCTCTATCCAGGAAATAGCTGAAATCCCTGCTGATATCAAAGCATTGTACAAAACTGTTTGGGAGATCAAGATGCGCAGCATTATTGATATGGCTGCCGACAGGGGCGCGTACATTTGCCAGTCGCAATCATTGAACCTGTTCATCAACTCGCCAAACGCTTCAAAATTGACTTCAATGCACTTCTACGCATGGAAAAAAGGATTGAAAACAGGTATGTATTACCTGCGTACACAAGCAGCGTCGCAAGCGGTTAAATTTACGGTTGAAAACCAGGGCGGCAAAAACATGGATCCAGTTATCCCGGCCGTTGTTGACGCCGTTGCCGACGAAATTCCTGCAGGCCCAACCTGCTCAATGGAAGAGGGCTGTGTGACTTGTTCAGCGTAGGTTTTTATTAGTCCGGAAGTAGGAAAGTACGCAAGTCCGTAAGATAACTTTCAAAGCCCATGAACTTCGATTTATGGGCTTTTACTTTTAGTGGGATTTCGTTGACATTCTACTTGCATTTAATTAATACTTTTGACTAACCGTTTCCGCACCGATCTTCCGGACTTGCGGACTTTACCGGCTTTCGGACTTAAAAGAATGCACAAACACGAGATCATCCGTTGCGAACGTTGCGAAACGCCTTTTGAATGTAAAGCCAATTCATTCACCAAGTGCCAGTGCAGTACTGTACAGCTTACCATTAACGAGGTGCAATACGTGAGCGAGTTGTATGATGGGTGTTTGTGCGCCAATTGCCTGCTCATTATTCAGCAGGAATACAGGGAAAGTATCAATATAATTGATAATCAATAAACCTCCATTGCATAACATATTAATTTTTAACGTCGCCATCAAAAGCAATCTTTCTTTTTTTAATATAGTTACCACCCCATTTCATTAAACAAATATTTATCAGATATTCGGGGGTGTTTAAACATCAAAGTAAGATAGATAGTATCGTTTTATTAAGAGGATTAGCTGCGTTAGGTGTATGTATCACTCATTATTATATAATGAATGCAGAAACATATAGTCCACTTATCAAACAGCTGTTTATGAGCGGTCAACTCGGCGTTTCAATATTTTTTGTGATATCCGGTTTTGTTCTTCCTTATTCGTTGAGTAAGATCAATTATACCCTTGCCAAATTTCCAAACTTCATATTAAAAAGGCTGTTCAGGATCGAGCCTCCTTATTGGGCGGCTATTGCCCTGCTTTTTATATTGGGCATTGTGCCTTGGCAAAGCTTTGATATCAGGCAATTTGCGGTAAATATATTTCATATTGCTCCGCTGTTTAAAAATTACAGCTGGTATTCACCCATCTTCTGGACATTAGCAATTGAATTTCAATATTACATTTTGTTAGGCCTGTTTTTTTCGTTGTTAATGCGTTGTAAACCTGCGGTATCTATTTTAATAGTTTGCAGCATAAGTGTAATATGTGTGTTTGCTAAACTTAATATACGTGATCTTGTATTTACCTATTGGTACGATTTTGCTGCGGGCTACATTGGGTTTATGTGTTTAATTAATAAGATCAGGCCTCAAACAGCAACAATCTACCTTACTGTTTTTTGCGCCATTGTTGCATGGAAAGTTTCTATCATAACAGGCGTATTGCCCTTTGTTACTACGTTAATTATCCTTTTATTTAACAAAAGACCTTACAGGCCGTTCCTGTTTTTGGGTAATATCTCATACTCTTTGTACCTCACACATACCATAGCCATATTTTTCTTTCTGAAATTTGCTAAAGCCCACTTATCAAATCCAATAATCCTTTTTGGGCTAACCATTTTATCATGTGTATGTTTTGCTGCTTTATTTTATACTATAATTGAAAAGCCCGTTCTCAGGCGCTCAAAAAAATTACAATAAGTAATTCCTCATTAATCCTTTTCTATTTCCATCAGTCATATAGGTGTACATCTTCAATAAAGATGATGGATTAAAGAATTTACGCCATGAAAAGGAAATTTGTTGCTTTGGCACTATTAATATCAGCAGTAATATCAGTAACCTCAGGTTGTGTGGTACGTGAAGATTATGGTCACCACCACAGGTACCGTAACGGATATAACAACGGTTATAATAATGGTTACCATGACGGTGACGATCACGGCCATTATCACGGCCGCGGTTATTAAGATTGTTAATTTAAGTTTTCTATATAAGTAGTTTTAGTGAGTGATGAAAGAGGGCGCCGGTTTTTACCGGCGCTCTCTTTATGTCCATCTGATTTATTCGACACCGAATTTTATTGTGGCCTTAAATTAAAAATACATTAAAATCAGAATTTAAAACGATAAAAATAAATTTAACAAAATTTAATTCTGTAAAATTTGATTTTCCAAAATCATTTTTTGTAGATTTGATTCAACATTATAAACCTATCAAAAATGACCAGCATTAAAACTACTACGGGCTATATATGCAGGTTTGCATTTATAGCTACATTCGCTTTACTACTTGTGACAAGCACAGTCACAACTATAGCCAAAAGCCCCAAACATTCAACAACTATTACTACTGATACCCAACTCAAAGCCTTTGAGGGCATTTACCAGTTAAAAGAGAACGAGTTTAGGGTTTACAAGCTTATTGTTGATGGCGATAAATTAATTGCCCAACAATTGGGGGGAGATCAAAAACTAACCTTAACCCGAAAATCGGATCTTGAGTTTGAACTTTTAGACGATGACGGCGATGAAAAGATCCCGGTTGTATTTTCAAAGAATGAGGCGGGAGAGATTAACCAGGTTTCGTTAGGTGGCAGACAAATATTCTTGAAAATAAAAAGCTATACCCCTCCCAGAGAAGTACAACTAAAGCCCGAACAAATAAAGGTTTTAGCAGGCAAATATCAATCGGACGAACGGGCTGATCTTTTTTTAACGATTACCGCTATTCCCGATGGTTTAACACTCAAACAATCATGGGATGGTAAGGAGATCAATTTTAAACCACTATCAGATGTGCTGTTTTTAAATCAACCTTTTGGCTTTCCATTAAAGTTCAGCAAAGATGCCAGTGGCACCCCTACCAAGGTATTGGCTTTTAATCGTGACACCTGGAACAGGGTAAAAGAATAAGTTCCCTAATTAAATCATTATATAAAGCATTACGGGCCGGGCCGCTGTTTCCTAAACCAGGTCACATCGGTAACCGGCCCTTTTTTGTGCCGTTGATTAAAGATGATTACGATGATTTTGCAGATTGTTATTAAAAGTAATTATAAAAAGGCGTCATTGCGAGGAACGAAGCAATCCCCTATTAGCAGGTCCGCCCTGTAGGTTTGGGATTGCTTCGTTCCTCGCAATGACGTTTCGGGTTAACTTTGCAGTGACTTCTTCCCCTCAAAAAAACTTTCACACAACTACTTGAAAATCAAAAATAATGTTCGTACTTTTGCAGTCCCGAAATGCGGGATAAAATTATTAGACAAAAAAGCAAGAAATGCCTACTATTCAGCAATTAGTTAGAAAAGGTAGAGTAGCTCTGGTTGACAAGAGTAAGTCACCAGCGTTGGACAGCTGTCCACAGCGAAGAGGCGTATGCACACGCGTGTATACCACTACCCCTAAAAAACCAAACTCAGCAATGCGTAAAGTTGCCCGTGTGCGCTTAACCAACGGTAAAGAAGTAAACGCTTACATCCCAGGTGAAGGTCACAACTTACAGGAGCACTCTATCGTTTTGATCCGCGGTGGTCGTGTTAAAGACTTACCAGGTGT
The DNA here is from genome assembly GCF_050433785.1 of Mucilaginibacter sp. 3215. Lineage (NCBI taxonomy): Bacteria > Pseudomonadati > Bacteroidota > Sphingobacteriia > Sphingobacteriales > Sphingobacteriaceae > Mucilaginibacter > Mucilaginibacter sp. 3215. The sequence continues at coordinate 137,902 of NZ_JBNPWO010000004.1, read as the reverse complement.
ACGTTACCACATCATCCGTGGTGCACTGGATACATCAGGTGTAGCTGGCCGTAACCAACGTCGTTCAAAATATGGTACCAAACGTCCTAAACCAGGTCAGGTAGCAGCAGCGCCAACAAAAGGTAAAAAGAAATAATTAAGGAGGATAGAAAGCAATGAGAAAGTCAAAACCAAAAAAGAGAATTATCCTTCCTGATCCAAAGTTCAATGATACTTTGGTAACAAGGTTTGTAAACAACATGATGTATGATGGTAAAAAATCAACCGCATACGCTATTTTTTACAACGCTGTTGAAATTGTTGAGAAAAAGACAAGCGAAAACGGCTTAGAAACCTGGAAAAAAGCTTTAAACAATGTAATGCCTGCTGTTGAAGTAAAAAGCCGCCGTGTAGGTGGTGCTAACTTTCAGGTACCTACAGAGGTTCGTCCTGAGCGTAAAGTAGCTTTAGGTATGAAATGGTTAATCAGCTATGCCCGTCGTCGCGGTGAAAAAACCATGATGGAGAAATTAGCAGGTGAAATCATCTCTGCTGCAAAAGGCGAAGGTGCCGCTGTTAAGAAGAAAGAAGATACGCACAAAATGGCTGAGGCTAACAAAGCGTTCTCACACTTCAGATTCTAATTAAGGATTACACCGATATAAAAGGATTACACCGATTATATATTAAGATTATATTGATTTACTATGATTGCGCCTTTTAGGTATAATCATAATAAATCAGTGAAATCATAACATAATCGGTGTAATCATAAAAAAACAAAAATGTCAAGAGATCTTAGATATACAAGAAATATAGGTATTGCCGCTCACATTGATGCTGGTAAAACTACCACTACCGAACGTATCCTTTACTATGCTGGTGTAAGCCACAAAATTGGTGAGGTACACGAAGGTGCCGCTACAATGGACTGGATGGCACAGGAGCAGGAACGTGGTATTACCATCACATCGGCTGCAACTACCGTTAACTGGAAATACAGAGGCCATAACTATCACATGAACATCATTGATACCCCGGGTCACGTGGACTTTACTGTAGAGGTAAACCGTTCATTACGTGTACTTGACGGTTTGGTGTTCCTTTTTAGCGCGGTTGATGGCGTTGAGCCACAATCTGAAACCAACTGGAGGCTTGCTAACAACTATAACGTTGCCCGTATCGGTTTCGTTAACAAGATGGACCGTTCTGGTGCTGATTTCCTGAACGTTGTTAAACAAGTTAAAAGCATGCTGGGCAGCAACGCTGTGCCACTTCAATTACCAATTGGTGCCGAAGAACACTTTAAAGGTGTTGTTGACCTGATTAACTGGAGAGGTATCGTTTGGAATGAGCACGATAAAGGTATGACCTTTACCGAAGTGCCAATTCCTGAAGATATGGTTGAAGAAGCTACCGAGTGGAGAGAGAAATTGCTTGAATCAGTAGCTGAGTATGACGAAAGCCTGATGGAAAAATTCTTCGAGGCTCCTGAAACTATTACTGAGCGCGAAGTGCTTGACGCTTTACGTAAAGCAGTTTTGGATGCTAAGATCGTTCCTATGGTTTGCGGTTCATCATTCAAAAACAAAGGCGTACAAACCATGCTTGATTATGTGATGGAATTATTGCCATCACCTATGGATGTTGAAGGTATCATCGGTACTAACCCTGATACAGGCGAAGAAATCTTGCGTAAACCAGATGTTAAAGAGCCATTTGCAGCTTTAGCATTTAAAATCGCAACCGATCCTTTTGTAGGTCGTTTGTGCTTTATCCGTGTTTACTCAGGTAACCTTGAAGCCGGTTCATACGTTCACAACATGCGTTCAGATAACAAAGAGCGTATCTCTCGTATCTTCCAGATGCACGCTAACAAGCAAAACCCTATCCCTAACGTAGGTGCAGGTGATATTGCTGCGGTAGTAGGCTTTAAAGATATTAAAACTGGAGATACCCTTTGCGATGAGAAACACCCGATCATCCTTGAGTCAATGAACTTCCCTGAGCCGGTTATCGGTTTGGCAATTGAGCCTAAAACTCAGGCCGACGTTGATAAATTAGGCATGGCTTTAGGTAAATTAGCCGAAGAGGATCCAACCTTCCGTGTAAACTCTGACGAAGAAACCGGCCAAACTGTAATTTCAGGTATGGGCGAGCTTCACTTAGATATCATCATGGACCGCTTAAAACGTGAGTTTAAAGTTGAGGTTAACCAGGGTGCTCCACAGGTAGCTTACAAAGAATCTATCACAGGTACTATCCAACACCGCGAAACATACAAGAAACAAACCGGTGGTCGTGGTAAATTTGCTGATATCCAGGTTATCCTTTCTCCAAATGATGAAGGTAAAGAAGGCTTACAGTTTGTGAATGAAATTAGCGGTGGTTCAATCCCTCGTGAGTTTATCCCATCTGTACAAAAAGGCTTCGAAGCTTCAATGGTAAACGGTGTATTAGCCGGTTATCCATTAACAAGCTTAAAAGTACGTTTAATTGATGGTTCATTCCACGCAGTCGATTCAGACGCGCTATCTTTCGAGTTAGCTGCTAAGATGGCTTACCGCGAGGCATTGCCAAAATGTAAACCAGTATTGCTTGAGCCGATCATGAAAATCGAGATCCTTACCCCTGAAGAAAACATGGGTGATGTTATCGGTGACATGAACCGTCGTCGTGGCCAGCTTTTAGGTATGGATTCACGTGCCGGTGCACAGGTTATTAAAGCAACTGTACCACTTTCAGAAATGTTTGGTTATGTAACCCAGTTACGTACCATTACTTCTGGCCGTGCTACTTCAACCATGGAGTTTGATCACTATGCTGAAGCACCACGTAACGTACAGGACGAAGTAGTAGCTAAAGCAAAAGGTAAAAAAGCTGCCGGTAATAACTAAAAATTAGAGAATAGTTGATTGGTGATTAGAGATTAGTTGCCAATCAGCTTTTCAAAATAATAAACCGGCGGGTTATAATTAATAGCTCTTATAATCAGCCATAACAATAAACAAAAATGAGCCAAAGAATCAGGATCAAATTAAAATCTTACGATTACAACCTGGTAGATAAATCTGCTGAGAAAATCGTAAAAACAGTAAAGCCAACAGGCGCTGTAGTTAGCGGACCACTTCCGTTACCAACCGAAAAGAAAATCTTCACCGTATTACGTTCACCACACGTAAACAAAAAAGCACGTGAGCAATTCCAACTTTGCTCATACAAACGCTTATTAGACATTTACAGCTCTAACTCAAAAACTGTAGATGCCTTGATGAAGCTTGAATTGCCAAGCGGTGTTGAGGTTGAGATCAAAGTTTGATAAACGACCGGCCCACTGAAAGGTGTGGGATCAAAAAATAAAAAGACCATTTGCGTAAGCGGATGGTCTTTTTTTGTTGGGTATAACCTATATTTAATTATTATATGAACTTTCTGATTTTTGAAATTACCCGGGTTCAGAAAAATTCCGAAATTGAACATCTCAAATTCAAAATAAATATTACCCGCCCTGTCCTATTTAGCCATTTCCATTTGATATAGAGGTGTAATTCATATATTTATTAACCTTTAAAATTTAAAAAGATGAACGAATTCGTTTTAATTTTCAGGCACGAGGATGGCACTAAAATAGCTTCTCCCGAACAGATCCAAATCTGGATGAAACAAACTATGGACTGGATTGGCGGCATAGCTGCTCAAAACAAATTTGTGAGCGGCACTGGCTTGCCCTTTGCCGATGCCAAAATTGTAGGCCATGGCGGCGTAGTTACCAACGGTCCCTTCGGCGAGATCAAAGAAACGATAGGCGGTTTCATCACTGTAAAAGCCGAATCGGTTGAAGAAGCTGTGGAGTTTGCCAAAGGTTGTCCTGTTTTGCAGGGCGATGGCAATACCGTTGAAGTGCGGAAGGTTGCCAAGAATGATGGGGTGCATTAAAATAATTTTATAAATCATGTCATTGCGAGGAGCAGCTCGGGCAAAGAGTATCCGGCGCAACGTGGCAATCCCGGAGTTATGCCTGCGAGATATGCAAAACGGCGAAGCACAGCTACGAGATTGCCGCGCAATCGCTCGCAATGATATTTTTTCATTTGCCCCATGCAAAGCCCCGAAATCATTCCCCATCTATTCCGCACCGAATACCGCAAAATAGTATCGGTGCTGTGCCGCCGCTTTGGATTTGATCAGATGGAAACTGCCGAGGATATCGCCAGCGACACCTTCCTTACCGCAGCCCAGGCCTGGAGTTATAAAGGTATCCCGCCTAACCCAACCGCCTGGCTTTATAGCGTAGCCAAAAACAAGGCGAAAAATCATTTACAGCGTAATGCCATTTTTGAAAGCAAGGTATCCCCGGAAATACAAATCGCGGAGACCTATGAACCGGAAATCGACCTTTCGCTTCAAAACATCAGCGACAGCCAACTGCAAATGATGTTTGCCATTTGTCATCCCGCCATCCCGCCCGAGGCACAGATCGGGCTTTCGTTACGCATCCTTTGCGGTTTCGGAATTGATGAAGTGGCTGAAGCTTTCCTGACCAATAAAGAAACCGTTAACAAACGCCTGTTCAGGGCTAAGGAAAAGATCCGCAATGAAAAAATAGGAATCGAAATGCCTGGTCCGGCTGAAATTGATAACCGGCTCGAAAACGTGCTCACCACTATTTATCTGTTGTTTAGCGAGGGTTATTATTCTGTTAGTGATAACCAGGTTTTGCGTAAAGATCTTTGCTTTGAGGCCATGCGCCTTTGCCACATGCTTATTGAAAACGAAGGCACCAACAAACCGCCGGTTAATGCATTGCTTTCGCTCATGTATTTTCATGCCTCGAGGTTTGAAGCCCGCATAGATCAAAACGGCGGACTAATTTTATATGAAGATCAGGACACCAACCTCTGGAACTATGACCTGGTAGCCAAAGGTGCCTTTTATTTAAACCTTGCCACTACCGGTACTCAATTATCAAAATATCACATTGAAGCCAGTATAGCCTACTGGCATACTCAAAAAACCGATTCCAAGCAAAAATGGGAAAACATATTGCAGCTTTATAATCGCCTGCTGAAAATAGCATACTCCCCTATAGCGGCACTCAACCGCACCTTTGCGCTTGCCAAAGCCAACAGCCCCGAAGAAGCCATTAGTGAGGCCGAAAAATTGAAACTCACCGGAAACCAGTTTTACCATACCCTGCTTGGCGAACTATACACCGGCATTGACAATGAACAGGCAAAACTAAACTTTGAGAAAGCACTAACGCTGATAAAAACACCTGCTGATAACGCCATTATTCAAGGCAAAATCGATAAGCTTCAGAATTAACATCAGCTCAGATCCGCAAAAAACAACTGATAAACAACAACAAAAAAGCATTAATTACATGACTTATAAACAAGGCATTACCATGCTTAAAAATAACACCGAATACTTAAAGTTGGTATCATAAGTATGTTGAAGCGATTAAAACTATTTTGGGTAAACCCGGAGAGCATTTTATTCACTCAGCGTTGGGTTTCTCACTATCCCTGCAAATAGTATCAGCCCGGTTTTCATTTCACGTATTGCAAAAATGAAAGGTTTATTAAAAACATGAGTTGGTGGGGCTGCCGTGGTCACTATGCCAACAGATGTTACTGCCGCGGCTTCGGTACCGTCTTCATTCACATCAATATAAGCTTTGTGTTTCACCTCGGATATACTAAGTCCACCACCCGCGTTAATGCGACTAAAATCAGCCATATCGCTAAAGGCAATGCTCATCCCTAATGATTTTAAAATATAATTCAGTGTAATATCATAACTAAATTTAAACCGGGGCATGGTAATGTCCGATTTACCGGCGGTGAGTTTACCCATCAGTAAATTCCATTTATCGGAATCAAGGCCCTGCGCAAAGGCTTTTATATCTTCATCAGGCATCATCAATATCATGCTGTATTTACTGTTGCTATAAGGCAGTTCAACCACGTTTGTACCATTATAATATGCGCTTTTAAGGTCAGCATGGCTATTGGTCATAAAATCAGCTTGTACAGTGCCGCCATTTGACAAACGAAACGGCGCCTTGAATGTTGCTTTTGCATCAAAACGGGTTTTCCATATGCTTCTAAAATAAATGGCATTGATGAGGTACATCCGGGCCCCATCCGAAATTTTATCGAGGATCTTTGGAATCTTGCTGTTAGTTTGCTGGCTTACCCAACCATTAATAGCAGTTAGAGATGCTGATTCATTGCTAAAATCGAGGGATTTCACCTCGGCATTATAAAAATCGGTATTGGTTTTCAGGAATGCAGGCAGCACCGTAAAATTATTAGCGTACCAAATGGAATTGGCTATTTTAAGCGTAGTATTTGGATCGAGATCGGGGAGGTTTGTGATGAGGTTATGATAGTAATTGTTAACCTTTTCTTCGGTAAAACTGCTAAACTCCATGGTTTTGCGGATATCTGTAAGGGTTTGCCCGCTGGCACCATTACTGGTCATACCTATGGCAAAGCTTACGCTTAATGGCGAAATGATGACGTTTTTATCCGCGTCAAGACTATTTACATTAGCGCTGAAAAGCTTTAAGGTAAAAGCATTACCAGGCCCAATCTGTTGCTGTTCGGTTGCGGAAAGCACCAGGTCTTTACCCGGATCTTTATTAACTGGGCTGATACCTCCCTTTTTACAAGCGGTTATAGCTAAAATTCCAAAACAAAGTAAGGTTAGTTTGCGCGTCATGGCTGATAGGTTTATAATTACATTACGCCTTGTAAATCATTTACGCTACAACACGTTAAAAATATAACAGCCCAAAAAGCATAACAATTTTTTAACGCCTGTACTTTTAAAACACCGTAATTTAGTCTTTTAAAACATTACTTATATCGATGCGAAATCTACTTAAAACCGCAGCTTTTGTCCTCCTGATATCGGCCGGGCTAAATACCACCGCCCAGATCCGCAAAGCAGTCTTTATTATTGCAGATGGCATCCCTGCAGATCTTATTGAAAAATTGAATACCCCTAACCTGAAACTGATAGCTAAGCAGGGCACCTACCTACGTGCGCATGTTGGCGGCGAAAAAGGTGGTTATTCGCAAACGCCAACCATATCGGCAAATGGCTACAACAGCTTACTTACCGCTACCTGGGTTAACAAACACAACGTTTGGGGCAACGACATCAAAGCACCAAACTATAATTACTGGAATATATTCCGGATGTTTAAAAATGCTTATCCCAACAAAAAGACAGCCGTATTTAGCAGTTGGACAGATAACCGCACCAAGCTAATTGGGGACCGGTTATCCGCAGCAGGTAACATCCATCCTGATTTTGCTTATGATGGTTATGAACTGGATACCGTTAAATTTCCGCATGATAAAGCCGGGAACTATATGCACCTGATAGATGAGCAGGTAGCAGCATCGGCAGCGGATTGTATTAAAGATAAAGCTCCCGACCTTTCATGGGTATACCTGGAATATACCGATGACATGGGGCATAAATACGGCGATAGCCCGCTATATTATGATGCTATTGAAAAAATGGATGCACAGGTAGGCAAGATCTGGGCAGCAATACAATACAGGAGGCAACATTTTAAAGAAGACTGGCTGATTTTTATCACAACAGATCATGGCCGCGACGAAGCAACCGGTAAAAACCACGGTGGTCAAAGCACCCGCCAGCGCTCAACCTGGATGGTTACCAGCTACCGCCCGCTTAATAACTATGCTAAATTCTATACCCCGGGTATTGTTGATATAACGCCCTCTATCAATAGTTTTTTAAATTTAAAAGTACCCGAAGCACAACAACGTGAGATGGATGGGATCTCGCTTATCGGTCCGCTATCAGTGGCAGAGCCTGCCGCTAACTATCTGCAGGGCTCATTGGATATCACATGGAAAGCACTTGATCCCAAAGGCAGTGTTAAGATTTGGGTAGCAGCCGATAATACTTTTAAAGAAGGTAAAGCCGATGATTATAAGCTGTTAGCTACTGTGCCGGTTACTAATGAGCATGTGCTGGTTGATGTTAAAAATATACCCTCTAAATTTTATAAAGTTGCTATAGAAGGATTGAATAATACCATAAACAGGTGGATTGTATTGGATGAGAAAAAATAACCCGGACCATTCATTAAAAATATCAATAACGCCTCTTTGCATAAAAATGTAAGGAGGCGTTATTGATTTATCTCTCGTAAAAAACCTTCCGATCAAACTTTCCCAACCCTCATCAGCTCAAAATACAAACTACTTTGTATTGTGTGCCCTCCCCGGGCTCCGTAAACTTGTGATATAAAAACAATCCAAATCACAATGAAAAAGCCACAAGTATGTACCTCTGATATAACGCCTGCTAACAGCAGCACGTTAAATTTTATTATTACAATCATCTCAAACTCACCGTTCAACAGGTTATTTTATCTGAAAAACAAAAGATTGTCCGTTGTTTTTTTGCAGGTAAATTACCTACATTAGATCATTGCCTGCTGGCGTTGATCTGTTCATCACAATCATCAAAACACACCTAATCCGTTTACTAAAATGATCTGCAAAACCAAAATATGGGCAGTTATTTGCTGTATTACCGGCGCATTTTGTTTGAGTACACAAGCTGTTTATAGCCAAAACCAGTTTGAAAAAGAACTCACGCAAAAAATAGACAACTTTCTGGCCCCTGTCCCTCAAACCAACCAGCAAACAATATCAACACAAAATGAGCTGTACCCAAGCGATGCCCCCGGCGGCATATTAATTCCATCGGGCTTTGGGGGATACGGCACCTACCTGTTTGGAGGCCTTGGCGCTACCTACCCTGAAGTGTACAGGGACAACAAAGCCGATCTGATCGCCTCTGCAGGGGCATGCGTTGGTAATCCTGTAAAAGCAATAAACTTTGCCGCCAGTTTAAACATGACGGATGTGCACAGGTTCAGGGATTTTTCAGGAAACTTCATAATAAGCCGTAAGCTATTTGCAGGTACAAGTATCTCGGCCGGGGCATTGCAGATGTTTGCCAATGCAAGGCAATCAGACGCTTCCGGCTCAACCTATTATCTTGCCGTAACCCATGCTATACAAACCATTAAATCATTAACCCCGGGCTGCTCAAGGCTTAGTTATACAATAGGCATAGGCAGTGGCCGGTTTTACGAAAAAAGCCCCAAAGATATTGCTGCCGGCAGAGGAAAACACGGTACGGCAGTATTTGGCAGCGTATCCTACGAACTTATACACCATGTAAACGTAAATGCCGAATGGACCGGCATGAACCTCGGTATCTCGGCGGGGATCCGACCGCTCCCGGTGCCTTTAAGTTTAGCAGTAGGGGTTGCAAACCTTACCCGGTATACCAATAATAAAGCCAATATGGTATTCTCCATCGGTTACCCCCTCTCCCTAAACCGACGATAATTCTTTCTCAGCAAAAAATTAATTATTTCATTAAAACATATAAGATCTATGAAAAAGATAATCATAGCAGCATTAGTCGTGTCCGCAACTTTAGTTATAAGCATTAAGCAGACTTCTGCCCAAAGCAGAAACAATCAATCAGATTGGAATGTACCACCACCGCTACCTCCTTATACGCCACCACCACCGGTAATTCCGCCACCCACAGTGCCGCCACTACCTCCACCGCCGTATAAACCGGTAATACCAGTGCCACCGATTAAACCACCTAACATTCCGCCCACTCCGCCGCCACCGGGACCGGGGCCACATATGCCACCGCCAACCCATATGCCGCCGCCTACTCATATGCCGCCACCGACTCATATGCCGCCACCGACCCATATGCCACCACCAACCCATATGCCACCACCTACGCATATGCCGCCACCGACCCATATGCCGCCACCGACCCATATGCCGCCACCGACCCATATGCCAAGCCATTAGTAAACAGTGATCTATATTTAGCTTTTCAATCCAACAGGGGATAATATAAATCGATTAAAAAAATGAAAACACACCTCTTCAATATAAAAACGGCATTAATGGCTTTATTGCTGTTCGCAGCCTGCTTCAGCAAAGCTCAACGCCGCGAACTTACGTTTAAGCAGGGCGATGAGTACAATAAAACAACCTATATAAGTGCGGCAAGTATATTGCAGCGGGGGAAGCAAACATTCAATATCAATACAACATCATCAATATCAAAAAGCTATAAGGTTACAGGTATTACCCGTAGCGGGTTTGTTTTAACTGTTACCACAAGTCACATCGACGATACAATGGATGCCTTTGGTAAAAAAATGGAATACAGCTCAGACAGGCCTGCCGATACCAGCTCATACATCCAGATGGCACTGCAAAGTCTTATAGGCAAATCGGTAACGCTCAGCATTGATAAAAATGGGATCATAACCGATGTAAATGATCCGGATGAGCGATACGCTACCGACACGCTGTTATTATTCGCAGGTTTTAAACAGGATCAGTTTATAACCGGCACACGCTTAAACCTGGTTGCAGATAACTCGGAAGCATTAAAAACGGATGCAAGCTGGGTGAGCAATATATCTTCGGGTAATGAGAAGATAAACACTACTTATACAGTAAACCAATCAACACAGCCTGACAAGTATACCAACCTGATGCTTACCAGTACATCATCAGCACCTGAACAAAACAGTAATACGAATGGTGTACTTGTGGTTGATAATGCTTCAGGCGTGGTATTGGTTTCAACAGTAAAAACAGCTACGCTGAGTTACAAATTTGTTAATGACGCCACTTATTCATTTGGCCGGCGTACCGAAGTAGTAGAAAATTGTATAAAAATGAATTAATACGAACCGGGGAGATTCATTACAAAACGCACAGCTTTCACCGAAAGCTGTTACAAGATACATTAGTCCTGAACGTAGGGGTACAATAAGGGCTATTGTTAAAAGAAGAGGCTATGCTGTTAAGTTATGCATATGCCTCTCTTTTTATAATCCTATTTTTTTACTGTACTTAATGAAGTTTCATCCTTTTGGCTGTTGCCGGGTGCAGGTAATTATTATCGCTCAACCAGTCGGCCATGCGTTGAGGCCAGGTGCTGATGCCTTGCAGCTTTGACCGGTAACCCATATTAAAGCCATGATCGCCCTGGGTATAAATATGTATTTCAACCGGTATTTTTGCTTCCCGGTAACGCTGCAGTAGTTTTACTACCGATGGCGAGCAGCAAACATCATCATTAGCGGCTAACAAAAATGCCGGCGGGGCATCATAGGGCAGTTTATCGGGAATATAAAGCGGTCCCGGATAGATCTGGATCAAAAACGAGGGACGGGCATTTAACCTATCGATCGGATCGGAGGCTCCGGGGTCACCTTTACTCTCGCCATAAGCAACCATATCAACTACTTCGCCGCCTGCCGAAAAACCCATCATCCCGATGCGGTTTGTATCCAAACCATATTCAGCTGCTTTGCTGCGTACCAGCCGCATCGCCCGGTAGCCGTCCTGTTTGGCATGTACATCAATTTTGTATGGCGATAGTGTATCCCTGCCTAAACGATATTTCAGCACAAAAACCGTAACACCCAAAGTATTAAGATATTTTGCAGGATCAACACCTTCGGCAGTGTATACCAGCAAACGATGGCCGCCGCCGGGGCATATCACCACCGCGGCGCCATTAGCTTTATCCTTCGGCGGCAGGAAAACAGTAAGTGATGGATTATGGATATTTTTAACCCAATAGTCTTTAGCCTGCTCTGGCTCGTTGCGGCGGTTTTCGAAGCCCGGCGCTCCGTTTTGCCAAAGCGGTACAACAGTGCCCTGGGCCAAACCCGAAAAAGGGAGCGCAAAGAGTACCAGGAATAGGTAAGTGCTTAGTTTTGTTTGCATAAAGTAAATATACTTCATAGCCGATGCTTTGATATTAAAACACTAAACTTTTACGCGGGTTAATGGTTAAATTTGAATAGCATTTAGTTCATGGATCATAGTTCATAGCAATTAGCTTATCTACAGAAAACAGGCATCACTATAATGCCCGTACTATGAACTATCATCCATGAACCATGAACAACTAATAAAATACTTATGGCAAATTTCCAGGAAATAATAGCATCAGAAACACCGGTACTGGTCGATTTTTCGGCCGAGTGGTGCAGCCCTTGTAAAATGATGCCACCTATACTGCACGATGTTAAAACAGCGTTAGGTGATAAGGTAAAGATCATCAAAATAGATATCGACAAAAATCCTGCGGCAGCCAGCGCGTACCGTATTCAAAGTGTGCCTACCCTTATGATCTTTCAAAAAGGGCAAAGCAAATGGCGCCAAAGCGGTGTGGTACAGGCCAGGCAGCTGCAACAGGTGGTGGAGCAGTTTTTATAACTTCACCCCAGCCCTCTTCAAATGGATAGGGAGTTATATAATTTATGAGATTTTACAATTTTAACATATCAGCTCAAAAGTCCCCTCCTTTGGAGAGGTTTTAGGTGAAGCTTAAATTCCAATCAACATGGCAACTATCGAAAGCATCCAGACCGCGTATATCGATTATGTGTTAACCGAAGGCGAACAGCCTAAATCGGTTTATATCTTCGCAAAGCAAAATGAAATGAGCGAAGCCGAATTTTACCAGTTCTACGGTTCATTTGAAGCGGTTGAGCAGGGGATCTGGGCAGGCTTTGCAACCAAAACATTAGCCGAGATCCGTGCACAGGAAGTTTGGGAAGGCTATACAGCACGTGAAAAAGCTTTATCATTTTTTTACGGTTTTTTTGAGTTGTTGAAAAGCAGCCGCAGCTTCGCGGTTTACAGCATTAAAAAGCAACCTAAAGGTTTTACAACACCCAGGATATTCAGTCCGCTGAAGGACATTTTTGAGGGCTTTGCAGATGAGATTTTGAAGGAAGGAATTGAAAGCACCGAACTAAGCGATCGTAAATATTTCTCCAAAAAGTATAAAGACGCCTTATGGATCCAGTTCGTTTTCGTACTTAACTTCTGGATTAACGATAATTCGGCCGGCTTTGAAAAAACCGATGAGGCTATTGAAAAAGGAATAAATGTAACGTTTGATCTTTTCCAGCGCTCGCCTATCGACAACCTTTTTGAATATGGTAAGTTTTTGGTGCAAAACGGCGGGATAAAGGATAAGATGGGATTTTAAAATTATGGCAGATGAAACTCCGGGAGCCACTCCCGAACAAAATAGCATACCCACTACCAAAGTACAGCGGTCAGCCAAATTTGTAAAAACAGGCATTAAAATTGGCGGCAACTATATTAAGCATTACTCCAAAAAGCTATTCAATCCTGATCTGGATAAATCGGAGTTGAACGAGGATAATGCTGCTGATATCTATCAATCATTAAGCGAGCTTAAAGGCAGCGCGCTCAAGGTAGCACAAATGCTCAGCATGGATAAAAACCTGCTGCCGCAGGCTTATGTTGATAAGTTTACTCAATCGCAATACAATGCGCCGCCGCTTTCGGGACCGCTTATTGTGCAAACATTCAGGAAATATTTCGGTAAAAACCCCGATCAAATCTTTGATAAATTCAATATCCGCTCAACCAATGCAGCTTCGATAGGCCAGGTTCACCAGGCAGAGCTAAATGGCAAAAAGCTTGCAGTTAAGATCCAGTACCCTGGTGTAGGCGATTCTATCTCGTCTGACCTGAAACTGGTTAAGCCTTTTGCTTTCAGGATGCTGGGCATGAGCGAAAAAGAACTGGATATATATATGAAAGAGGTTGAAGAACGCCTACTGGAAGAAACCGACTACGAACTGGAAGTTCGGCGGTCTGTTGAGTTTTCCAATGCCTGTGCCAATCTCAATAATGTTGTTTTCCCTAAATATTATCCGGAGCTAAGTAGTAAACGAATTATCACTATGGACTGGCTGGAAGGTAAACACCTGAAAGAGTTTTTAGCCACCAATCCATCGCAGGAGCTGCGCAACCAGATAGGTCAGGCTTTGTGGGATTTTTACAACTTTCAACAACATGAGCTCCGCGCCGTACATGCCGACCCGCATCCCGGTAATTTTATGATCACGCCAGCAGGTAAACTTGGGGTCATTGACTTTGGCTGCATTAAGGAAATGCCCGAGGATTTTTATTATCCCTTCTTTTCCCTTACATCAACCAATTTACTGGATAACAAGGAAGAAACCATCAAGGCATTCCGCCAGCTGGATATGATCCACAAGGGTGATACCCCGGCGCAGATTGAATTTTATTATACTCAGTATAAAGAGATGATAAGCCTGTTTGCCCAACCATATATTACCGACACATTTGATTTTAGCCAAACAGCATTTTTTGATCAGTTATATGGTTTTGGCGAGCGTATATCAAAAATGCCCGAGTTTAAACAGGCCCGCGGTGTTAAACATTTTATCTATGTAAACCGCACCAATTTTGGGTTGTATAATATTTTACATGAATTAAAGGCCGAGGTTAAAACGGATACCTTTAAGCCGCATGTGGTATTGGAATATTAAGCAGTTGGCAGTTTTGGGTTTGCAGTTGAACCAGTTTGTAATTAGCTATATTTGGATTAACCTATCACCATTTATGAAAGTGCAATACCTGCTTTTAATAGCGTGTTTATTAGTTGCCTGCAAGTCAAAGCATACAAAACCAGATATCAATTCTTCTAAAATCAAAAAACTTAAAGTTTTTCCAGCATCCTATAAAAGTGCAACTAAGATTAAAGCAACAGTTATTGATACATCTAATACCGATAACGAGGCTGCTTATGCAAATTATTATATTTTAGTTACCGATACCGGTATCAATTATTATACGCTCAGAGATATAATGTTTGACTTGAATAAATCATCCGATATTCCTATTGATACGATGGAACGGGGATACAACAAAGCTAAAGACCTCATTGCGCTATCGGATAAAGACGAAGACGAAATTTATGCCGGCGAGTATTACCCCCGAAGATTTCCGTCCAAAACATTAAGCCTTGAATATCTTGATACCTACCAATATAACACAAGTCCGAAAACTATTGCTCTGGTAGCCGGGATTTACGAAAGCAAAAACAGCGCCGACAGCGCTTTACAAGTTATTAATAAGCTTAAAACAGCCTTTGTTTTTAAAGGAAGAGTTTACGCCGGCTGCATGCATTAAAAATAATTTTACAACTTAACACATTATTTCTCCATGCCAATACTACAAAACACATTCGTCCACCACGTACATTTTTGGCTTAACAACAAAGCCGATAAAGATAAACTGATTGAAGGGCTTAACATCCTCCTTCCTATTCCGCACATCCGCGATATACATATCGGCGTACCGGCCAATACCAACCGCGATGTGATCGACCGTTCATATGATTTATCACTATTGATCTTATTTGATTCGCCCGAAGCCCAGGAGGCTTACCAGGTTGACCCTACCCATATCATCTTTGCCGAAGAATATGCAAAACCGCTATGCAGCAAAGTAGTGGTTGTCGACAGCGTAAACCTATAGGCTCTAACTAATTGGTGACATATTATAAGGCAGGCACTGTTGTTTAAAACCGCCTGCCTTTTTTGTTGTTTCACTATGCATGAAGGTTTTACTCGCTGGTGCTAATGGCTATATAGGTACACGGCTTATCCCGGTTTTACTGGAGAACGGTCACGACGTAGTTTGCCTGGTACGTGATAAACGTCGTTTTCATGAGCACAGCGATTTCAGCGGGCAGGTTACCCTCATTACCGGTGATCTGCTTAAAGAATCAAATATCGAAGCATTTCCCGAAGATCTCGATGCTGCTTATTACCTGGTGCATTCCATGGCGCAAACACAGGATTTTGCAGCGCTCGAGGCCCTCTCGGCGCATAATTTTGTACAGGCACTCGATAAAACCAATTGTAAACAGGTTATTTTTTTAAGCGGGATTACCAACGACGAAAATCTTTCGCGCCATCTTGAATCCCGGCGGCACGTAGAGGATGTGCTGAAAGAAGGCAAAGCCGCATTAACTGTTTTGCGAGCTGCAATTATCATCGGTTCGGGCAGCGCCTCATTCGAGATCATTCGTGATCTTACCGAAAAGCTTCCTGTTATGACCGTTCCGCGCTGGGTGAACACTAAATGCCAGCCGATTGGCATCCGCGATGTACTGGGTTACCTGGAAGGGATAATGCTGAACGAAAAATCGTTCAACCGCACTTTCGATATTGGCGGGCCTGATATTCTTTCTTTTAAACAAATGATGCTTACCTATGCCAAAGTACGTAAGCTGAAAAGGTACATGATCACCATACCTTTCCTGTCGCCCAAACTGTCATCATACTGGCTTTATTTTGTTACTTCAACAAGCTATACCCTTGCCCAAAACCTGGTGAACAGCATGAAGAACGAAACGATAATGCACGATCATAGCATTGATGATGTAGTGCCACGTAAATGCCTTACTTATGAAGAGTGCCTGGAGCTTGCCTTTGTGAAGATAGAGCAAAACTCTATTGTATCAAGCTGGAAGGATGCCTTTAACCAGGGCTACCTTAATCCGGGATTTATGGACCAGATCAAAGTACCCCAAAACGGCACGCAGGAGTATAAAGTAAAAATGCCTTTTGAACGCCCGGCTGCTGAAGTATTTGCCAACGTGCTCTCCATAGGGGGTAACCGTGGCTGGTATTATTGGGACTGGATCTGGAACATCCGCGGGTTCCTGGATAAGGTTTTCGGCGGTGTTGGCTTACGCAGGGGGCGCACAAGCAATATTGATATAAGCCCTGGTGATGTCATTGATTTTTGGCGGGTTTTATTAACTGATCGGGAAAATAAACGCCTGCTGTTATACGCCGAAATGAAACTACCAGGCGAAGCCTGGCTTGAATTTAAAATAATTGAACGCCACGGTAAGCAAAGTTTAAGCCAGGTAGCTACCTTTAGGCCCAGCGGCTTGTGGGGCCGGCTTTACTGGTACGCCATGTGGCCCTTTCACCTGTTCATATTTAAGGGGATGGCAAGGGAAATTGTAAATTACCAGGAAAAACCGAGGACCATGGACAATAGACCATAGTCCATAGCAATAGCTTATTAAATAAAATCACTATGGACTATCGTCCATCGACCATGGACTGAAAATTATGAGCAAAAGTATCTTACTAACCGGCGGATCGGGCCTATTGGGTGGACACCTTACCAAAGCTTTATTGGCTAAAGGTTATACCGTAAGTCATTTAAGCCGCAAGGCAGGTAATAATGATAAGGTAAAAACCTTTATATGGGATATTAATAAAGGGACTATCGATGAGCATTGCATTGATGGGGTTGACACCATCGTGCACCTTGCCGGCTCAGGTATTGCCGAAAAACGATGGACCGATGCCCGCAAAAAAGACCTTATAGATAGCCGTGTAAAATCAATTGGAATGATATACGATGTCCTGAGACATCAACAACACCAGGTTACTTCAGTAATCTCGGCATCGGGAGTTGGATACTATAGCGACCGGGGTAATGAGTTGATGTATGAAACCAATGCACCTACCGGCGATTTTATATCGCGATGTTGCGTTTTATGGGAAGCAGCTGTTGATGAGGGCGAAAAGCTTGGCATGCAGGTTTTGAAATTTCGTACCGGCGTTGTGCTGGATAAGGATGGCGGCGCTTTGCCAACACTCACGCAACCAATCAAATTATTTGTTGGCTCACCCATCGGGAGCGGTAAACAATGGGTGCCCTGGATCCATTGGCAGGATGTTGTGGATATGTACCTTTTAGGGATCGAAAATAAGAACCTTAGCGGCGTTTACAATATGGTTGCACCAAATCCTGTCACCAATAAGCAATTAACCCAGGCCGTTGCCAAACAATTACATAAACCACTGTGGGCGCCAAATGTGCCGGGCTTTGTGCTCAAACTTTTATTGGGCGAGATGAGCAGTATAGTACTGGGCAGTACCAAAGTATCGGCACAAAAAATTGAAGACGCCGGTTTCAATTTTAAATTTGCTGATATAGATACAGCATTGAGTGAAATTTATGGATCATAAAACACCGGTTAGCATATTCTGGTTCCGCCGCGATTTACGGCTTGATGATAATGCAGGCCTTTACCATGCCCTTAAAAGCGGCAATCCTGTTTTGCCCGTATTTATTTTTGATAAAGAAATTCTTGACAAGCTTGAAGATAAGGACGATGCCCGCGTTACGTTTATTTATCAAACTATTGAAAGCTTAAGTACAGTATTGCATAAGCATGGCAGCACTATGTTGATACTTTATGATAAAGCAATACACGCCTGGGATAAGCTCATCAAAGACCATAACATTACCGCAGTTTACACCAATCAAGACTATGAACCCTACGCCACTAAACGCGATGATAGGGTACGCGCAAAACTTGAAGAGCATGGCATCCCCTTTAAAACCTATAAAGACCAGGTAATTTTTGAAAAGGATGAAGTGCTGAAGGACGACGGCAAACCCTATACTGTTTACACCCCTTATCAGCGCAAATGGTATAGCACATTGAAGCCGTTCTATTTAAAAGCCTACCCAACAAAAAAGTATCTTAAAAACCTATATAAAACAGAAGCATTACCCATTCCCGCCCTAAGAGAGCTGGGCTTTGAAAAAAGCGACGTCCCCCTGCCGAATAAAAATTACGAAAGCGTAATTAAAGACTATAAAGATAAACGCGATTTCCCAGCCGTTAAAGGCACCTCACATATTGGCATGCATTTACGCTTTGGTACCGTAAGCATCCGTGAACTGGCAGGTACGGCCTACAGTCATGATGATAAAACCTGGCTTAATGAGCTCATTTGGCGCGAATTTTATATGATGATATTACATCATTTCCCTCATACTATGGACCATGCTTTCAGGCCGGAATATGACCGCATCCATTGGATAAACGATGAAAAACAGTTTGATGCCTGGTGCAAAGGCGAAACCGGTTTCCCAATCATTGATGCAGGGATGCGCGAACTGAATACAACCGGCTTTATGCACAATCGCGTGCGCATGATAGTGGCCAGCTTTTTAAGCAAAGACCTGCTGATTGACTGGCGATGGGGCGAGCGGTATTTTGCCCGCAAATTGTTGGATTATGAAATGGCAAGCAATGTAGGCGGCTGGCAATGGGCTGCAGGTTCAGGTACCGATGCGGCACCGTACTTCAGGATCTTTAACCCCGATGCCCAAACCAAAAAATTCGACCCGGAGCTTCAATATATAAAAAAATGGGTTCCGGAATATGCCGACTTCAGCAAATATCCAAAACCCATTGTTGATCACAGCAAAGCCCGTGACCGTTGTTTAGCAGCGTTTAAAAAGGCGCTGGCTAAATAATTACATCAATTAGTAACCGTGGCTACTGTAAAGTCAAAATACAACACCACATTTGCAGCTATTGATGAACCACTGCCAGTGTTGCCGTAACCAAATCTCGAAGGTATTATAATAGATACTGCAGACCCAGCTTTTTGCCCGGTTAAACCCTCCTGGGCACCTTTAACCAAACCGCTAACTGTAAAAGATGAAGAGGTTGTCCCTTGCAGGGAGGTACTGTCAAACACTGTATCATTTAAATATTTGCCCGAATAGGTGCAAGTTATGTATGAATCGAGGTCTATTAAATCAGAACCGGTACCAGGTGTAGCTACTTTTATATATACTCCGTCAGCCGTTTTGGTAAACCCGGTAAGCCCTTTAGTTTTGATATAATTTTTAATAACAGCGTCATCATACAGCTCCTGGTTTGAAACCACATTAATATAATAATCCAAACTTTGGTTACCGCCGATATGAGTATTTGCATTACTTGAGCTGCCCGATCCGTAACCGTTAACGCCATAAGCCAAATGCGATGGGATGATCACCCTTGCCGCCGTACCTTTATATTTTATGAGGTTGTGGATAGCTGTCTGTAAACCTTTGGGCAGTGAGTTGCTAACATGTCCCAGGTAACCGTAAAAATGGTTTGTATTAAGCGAGTCAACAGATACAAACTTACCATCGAGCGTGCGGACGGTAAATACAAATGAGATCTGATCTGAGTAATCCATCGGTGTACCGCGGCCTTGTGAAAGGATCTTGTAGTAAATACCGGTTGTATCACCGTCGGTGGTATCACGTAACATGCCTGTGATGCTGTTTGCCGCTATATAATTCTTGATCTGGGTTTCGTCATATTGCTTAATGTCCGGATCGTTCCTGTCTTTCCGGCATGATATAAGGCCTATAGAGATAAGTACTAAGAGCGTAAAAATAGTTTGTTTCATTTATTATAATTTGTCTTTTTTAACCGCCTAAAGCTTTTGCTCGCCGGCCTATATTGTCCTTTTATCTGGCTTTATTAATTGGTTACATTATACAGCTGAATTTGAAAATCAAGCACTGAATTAGCCGGCAAATGTATCGAATCCTGTGCATATGGCCCATAGGCATAACGCGATGGGATCAACAACCGAACCTTACCTCCCGGTTTGATCTGCGGGATGCCTAATTGCCAGCCTTTTATTACACTCCCCAATACATAGGTGGGATGAAACTTATCCGTTTGGGCAAATACAACGCCCGATGTTAGTATTTTGCCGGTATAACCAACTGTAACTTGTGTCGAACTGGTATAAAGCACATTACCTGTTCCCCCTTCTCCATCGTTTACTATGTAATAAACACCTGTTGTATCCACCCGCTTCGCATTTAACGATGTATTGGCAGCCAGGTAGTCGCTTATGATCTTATCGTCAATTTCCTTTTGCTTGTTGTATTGAACTAAGGGACTGACGGATGATTTTACGCAACCACCTGCAATAACGCCTAAAAGCAATAAAACTATCAGTATCCTGTTCATCAATTCAAAAGGCAAATTTATTCTTTTAAAAGAGAAAAACGGCAGCTTAACACTTTTTAACAATTAATAAAAAGCAGGCACCGTTTAAAATACCCCATAAAGGATATTTCGAAGGTAAAACGTTCAATTTTAAGTAAAAGTGTATTAATGTCATTTTGCTGCACAGTCATTTATTTAATGTGATTAAGTCATTGTTGTTCCCCCATAACATACGGCAAATGACTTAATGACTACACAGTGCAATGACACGGAGTAAATGACAGCGCAGCGCAATGACGCGAAGCAAAATGACTAATCAGGGTTTATAGTTAACCGTAAGCTTGTTCAGCTTTTTAAGCGTTTCGATGAGGTGTTGTTTATCGGCTTCGCTGATGTTAGCATCAAGGTAATTATTGAACTGGCGCACTATTACACGGGCCTGGTGTCGTTTTTCTTTACCTAACACAGTAAGGTAAATTTTAACCGAACGCTTATCGCCTTCGTTGCTTTCTCGATATATCAGCCCGGTGGTTTCCAGTTGACTAAGCATGCGCGACAAGCTGGTTGATTTAAGCCCCAGCAAGGCAGCAGCCTGCGATACGGTAGTACCTTCCTTTTCGTCGATATTAATGAGCAGGTAACCTATTGATTGTGTAAAGCCAAACTCCGTCACCAACTGGTTGTAACGGTTAGCCATGGTTTGCCATACTATCTTTATAAAATAGTCAATAGTTTCCTGGTGTTTTACATTATTATGCATGCATACCAAACGTAAGAAATGCTTATTGATTACGCAAATTTAGTTGCAGTAGCAGCGATAGTTGCAGCGTCACTAATAGTTGCGGTGACGGTAATAGTTGAGACTTCTTACTATAGGCTTCGATTATGCTTTTGGATATTTATCCTTCAACTAAAAATTGCTGCTACTGCCTATTATACCAGCCACTAAAAACTGCTATTGCTACTAAAAACCCATCTTAGTATCATCCCCTCTCGGGTCGGCCCCGCCTTCGTAATAGCCCCATTTAGTTTTGAGGATAGCATCAACACGGCCAATGGATTGGGTGGTTACAATCTTATATCCTTTGCTTTGTAGCTTACCAACTGTAGTACTGTCAACACCGTCCTTTTCAATAGTTACTTCGTCGGGCAGCCACTGGCTGTGGAAACGTTTTGATGCAACAGCCTGCTGCATGTTCTGATTAAATTCAATTACATTGAGTATGGTTTGGAAAACAGAAGTAATAATAGTTGAACCGCCGGGGGTTCCTACTATCATAAACAGTTTACCGTCCTTTTCAATAATGGTGGGTGTCATGGATGATAACATCCGCTTGCCAGGCTGGATGCTGTTAGCCTTGCCACCAACCAGCCCATACATGTTTGGCACACCAGGCTTGGAGCTAAAATCGTCCATTTCATTATTCAGCAAAAAGCCCGCACCGCTTACAAAGATCTTTGAGCCAAAGCTATCATTCAACGTAGTAGTAACGGATACCGCGTTGCCTTCCCTGTCCACAATGGAATAATGCGTGGTCTGGTCGCTTTCATAACCAACAAATGAGCCTGGTTGGATACTGGCACTTGGCGTAGCAGCGTCCCAGTTAAAGCTTTTCATGCGCGATGTAATATAAGCCGGCTGGAGCAGGCTATCAACCGGCACTTTATAAAAATCCGGGTCGCCCAGGTATTTAGAACGATCCGCGTATACCCGGCGCTCGGCCTCCACGATAAGCCTGATGGTAGAATCCTGATTGTAGCCCCATCTTTTCAGCGGGTAAGGCTCAACCGACTTCAGCAATTGCAATAAAGCAATCCCCCCACTTGAAGGCGGCGGCATGGTAATAATCTTGTAATCCTTGTATTTACCAACAAGTGCATCACGCCAAACAGCATGATAGTTTTTGAGATCATCTTTCGTGATTAGGCCATTACCCAATTTCATTTCATCAACAATCAAATCCGCAACAGGCCCGTCATAAAAACCGTCACGGCCTTTATCCCGGATCTGTTCAAATGTTTTGGCCAGATCTTCCTGTATCAATAAATCACCTTCCTTCCATTCCCCTTCCTTTACCAAATAATTTTTACCTGGATTTAGTTTTTTAAATTGTTCGGCGGTACGGTTAAGGTCGCTGGCCAAATGTTTGGTTATTTTAAAACCGTTGCGGGCAAGTTTAATGGCGGGTTCAATCAAATCGGCCCATTTCAGTTTGCCGTATTTACGATGAGCCTCAATCATTCCATCAACTGATCCCGGCACGCCCGATGCTTTGTGGGTGTACAAACTCATATTGGGGATTACATTACCGGCCGAATCAAGATATATATTAACATTAGCTGCACCCGGGCCTTTTTCCCTAAAATCGAGGGTGCTTGTTTTACCGTTACCGGCACGGTAAACCATGAAACCGCCGCCGCCGATATTCCCGGCTTCGGGCAAAGTGACTGCCAAAGCAAATTGCACCGCTACGGCGGCATCAACTGCATTACCTCCTTTTTTCAATATATCAAGCCCCACTTGTGCGGCATCGGGATATGCGCAAACTACCATTCCATTGCGGTACTGACCGCTGTTATTGAGCCCGAGCTGCCCCGGTGCACATCCCGACAAAACAAAAAATATTACGGATAAAAACAGGACATGGCATTTCGGATTATTTATTTCAAGACGGTTTATAGTCATTACAGCAATTAATTTTCACTAAAATAACTTATTTGGATGCTTAATTTAACAATCCAAAACCATTCTTTTCTGTTGAAAACCAATCCAATACCAATCAAAGCACAATGTTTTTTTAACTCAGATAGCATAAAAACGCAGTTCCGGCGTTTATTTGCATGAAATAAAAAAGCTTAAAATTGAACTAAACAAGCTGGTCACTTTTTTGTTACAGCTACATTATTGTCAATCATTAAATTCATCTGCATGAAAAAACTAACGTACCTTTTATTACTCTCCGTATCCTTTTTATTGATCAGCAAAAACTCACAGGCCCAAGACTATAAAACAGCAGTAGGTTTAAAATTTGGCGCATACGAAGTTGGCCCCTCTGTTAAATATTTTATGGATAAAGGCACCGCGCTTGAAGGCATCCTGGGCATCCGCGATCATGGCGTGGTATTAACCGGCCTGTATGAATTAAACCAGCAAGCTTTTAATGTTGATAAACTGAGCTTTTTTTATGGCTTTGGTGGTCACCTTGGTTCGGTAGGCAATGGTTATTACAAACGTTTTGGCGGCGACGACGAATACTACAACGGCAAACACATCCTGATAGGTGCCGATGCTGTTATCGGTTTGGAATATGTTATCCCTTCGGCGCCAATTGCGATCAGCCTTGACCTTAATCCGCGACTTGAACTGGCAAGAGGGCCATTTTTTGATATCGCACCCGGACTGGGAATAAAATATACCTTCTAAAAAATAAAAAGAGCTATCATCACCTGCCTAACGGGTGATGATAACTTTTTGCGAATAGACCTTCTGTCCAAGCAATACCCTCAGCACATATACTCCCGGCGTTTGCCTGCTTACATTCAAAATAGTGCTGTAATTACCCTGATCAATATTTTGCTGCCCGCCCTGGTAAACGGCTTCACCTAAAGCGTTAATGAGGGATAATTTCATGGTGGTGGCTTCTTTGGCCGCAAATACTACGTTTAAGTCGGTACTTACCGGTACCGGGAACACGCTCAACCCAATTTCATTTTTATTTCCGGTCCTGCCTTCGCGTGCGTAAACATAATTATCTGATTGCGCTACACAGCCATTGGCCAGTGTAACCTGCACCTGGTATTTTCCACTTTGTACAGGGTTATAAGTTGCGGCGGTAGCTCCGCTTATTACATTGCCATTTAACAACCACTGGTTACCATCGGTAAAGTTTGAGTTAAGGGTGTTATTGGTTTGGGTGATAAGCGGCTTGCTCAACGTTACCGCTTTACGCGCGGCCGATGCACAGCCCAGGCTTTGCACCTTCATATCGTAAAAATAATAGTAGTAACCTTTGTAGGCAGTTGTATCGCCATTGGTTGCAGTGGCGCTGTTACCGGTAATGCTAAATATATTACCAATCTTAAACGGATAACCTGTTACCCCTCCGTTGCTACGATATATTGTAGCCTGATCAGCAAAATCAACCGAAATCTGGTAATTGCCGGCGCCTGGTAACGATAGGTTTAAATCATACACCTGTCCCTGATCGTTAGGATCATCGGGCTGTGCGCCTGCCAGAGGGGTGGTACGGGTTGCAACAGCATTTATAGTAACCGACGATACAATTTGCCCGTTAGCGTTGGATACATTAAATGTTATTTTACCCGAATTGCCAATGTAAAGACGCGCGCTTTTAATTAATACCGGCACCTTAGTGCTTACAGTTACATAAGGGGTAAATTGGTTATACCCCCCAGCCGTAAATACACTTTTAGTAGCAGGACCAATTGTCCCGCTAAAATCATTAACGCCTGCATAGTAAGTGTTATTAACCGGCGCCTGGGTTATTAACGCTTCGCTGCCTGCCGCTATCGGCAATTCATCAGTTGCATTCTGATACCATAGTACAGTACCATCACCAGTGCCAAATAACTCGTATTGATTGGTAGTGGAGCAATAATAAGCACTCAGATCGCCAATAGTTGCCGGCGAATTAATGACGATATTGGCCGTAACCGAGTTATTGCTGCTAACCGGATCGCCGGTAAGTTTACTGGTAGCGGTAATAGTGTAGGATGCCCCTGCAACCGCATTAAACTCCTGGCTAAAGGTAAAGTTATCCTCGGCCAATGCGGGCAATGATGCCTTATAGATCTCGCTGTAAGTAGTTGTAACATTATTGGCATTGGTAATGGTAACTGTTACCGGGATATTGTTTATAGCTGCGTTGCCAAAATTTTTAAGCCTCACCGTAACAGGCGTGCTCGCCGAGCACGAACCGCTGCTGCCAGGGCTAACAATGGAAATAATGCCTGCATCGATACTGGTTTGCAGAAATTGCACCCGGTAGTCCTGGGTTTCGCCTTTGGCATAACTACCGCATGCTTTAATGGTTGATGCATCGCCGATCTCTGTAAGCACAACCCGCATCAAACTATAAGCCCCGGCAGTTACTGTTCCCGGCACGGCAATGTTGGTATTATAAGTACCTGTTCCATTAATGATACCGGTTGTTGCTGCAAGTTCATTATCTTCAAACACGCCGTTAGCATTCCAGTCTATAAACACTTTTGCAGCTTTATTAAAATTGTTACCGCAAGTGCCGAGGGTGATGCTCAAAGGGTACGTTTTAGCCTGCTCAAGCTGTACGGTAAGGTTGGTATAGTCCGAGTAGCCTGTGCAACCTGCAGTCGCGGTATTATCAATATTAGCGAGTTTTAAATTATCAATCTTTGAATCGGCATTTGAGAGCGGAGCCGAAGCACAGTAAGCAGTCCCCCCAACCCCGGTAACGATAAGCGAGTATGCCTGCGACCCGGATGATAAGCTTCCTTTATGTGATACTGTAATAGTATAAGCCCTGCCGGGAACCGAATTAGGGATATAAACCTGTTCAATGTTATCTCTGATGTTATCACCGTTTGTCGCAGCAAATCCGGGCTTATTAGGGTCAAGCACCCAGGGGGTAAAAGTTGTTGTGCCGTCGCTCACCCTGATATCAAGGTCATTCACCAATTTAGGAGTTCGGCTGTTGATCACACCCTCAGTAGTTGGCGTACCTTGCGGATCGGTCCAAGATATGGTTGCAGCCAGTAGGCGGTTACCGGATGCTATTACGTTATAAGTTTGTGTTTGTCCTTGCGCAAGTGTTTTTTCACTTACTATGCTTTTACTGCCATTATTAGTTATAGCTTGTGCGGCCTCGGTCATGTTAAGCAATCCCCAGCCATAAATATAATCAGGCCCTACATTACCGGCATCAAAGGCCGTATGGCAAACCAGCCCTTTCAATGTGGCCGACCGCATAAATGTTCCTCCATTTTGTTTAGCATAGTATTCCTGCAGCAAATAAAGCGAGCCCGTAACATTAGGGGCAGCCATTGAGGTGCCTGATAAAGTGGTATATGAGGTAGTGTTATCAACCCCCACCGAAAGTAAGTTAACACCATCGCCTACAATATCGGGTTTGATACGGCCATCATCCGTTGGCCCCCAGCTGCTAAAAGGTGCGATGGCTACATCGCTCCGGTTTTTTGGCCCATACAACAGCGGGTAAACTGCACCTACAGTAAGTATGTTTTTGGCATTGCCGCTGGTGCTGATAATATCATAACTATCATTATTGCTGATCCCGGCAGGGCGGGCGCCTTTGTTCACAAAAGTTTGATCGGTTTTACTTTTGTAACCATAGTAGGTTTCGCCTACCGCGGGGCCGTTACTTGTTCGCTCGTTACCTGCCGATTCAACAATGAGGTAATATGGGGCAGTATAAGCTATCTTATCCCAGTTGGCTGTTTTTGAGTCGTAGAAGCCAAAGTTATAATCTACCGTGTCGCCTGGTAAACCATTCCATTCCCAGCGGCCGGCCGAATCATTATAATCCCAACCCGTTACTACCCCGTATGAGTGATTGGAAAGTAGAAGATTGGCAGCAGCGGCACTCATGGTGGTTTCATCATTATTAAAATCGTATGACTGAAGCGTAGTTGCTCCAAACGACATGCCCTTAGCCGGTGCATAAATACCTTTGGCAATCATGGTACCTGCCACGTGTGATGAATGGTCATTTACTGGTTCGGTTGTTTTTAGTGTGATGGTTTTGCCTGCAAATTCCTGGTGGGCTTTGTAAACCGCGCCGCCATCCCATATGGCCAGTTTATTGGTTAAAAAGTCTGATGAGCCGGATAAATTTAAGCCCAACGAACCGCCTGGCTGCAGAGTATTAGTACCTGTGGTGGCTGCCGCGGTTGTATTGTTATGCGTAATAAGATATATAGGGAACCCTAATTTATTAACTCCCTGTAAAGTAACCAGGTTGCCGTTTTTTGTACGGCGGGATAATGTCCATCCATGCGTGGCCGCTAATGACACTGCCTTGTCGTGAGATGCTTTATAGTTTGTGAGCGATTGCTGTGAAATATCGTTAAGCTGAAGCCTGTTCTTTTCGCTGATCAAAGGCTGTTGGGCCATAGCGTCGCTTACTGCAAACAACAGCAAAAAGCAAAAAGAAATAATTGTGTAAAGTTTGATCATTGGTTTGAAAGATAGGCAATTTTAAGAAAAATCAACCTCAACTAAAACAAAACAACCAACGCTTTACAATATTCGTAAACTTGACAATTAAAGAGTGAAATTTTAGCTGTTACGACAGGTATTTGCCCACAATTGGCATCCTGCGACCCATACCAAACGCTTTGGGTGATACCCTTAAAATAGGTGGTGTTTGATAACGCTTATGCTCGGCCGAATTAGTAAGTTTGATAACCCGGCGAACGGTTGCCTCGTCATATCCCATCCTGATGATCTCGGCCGATGAGCAGCGATTTTCGATATACTCGGCCAGAATCTTGTCAAGCACATCGTATTCGGGCAGCGAATCGGTATCTTTTTGATCTGGCCTTAACTCGGCCGATGGCGGTTTAACGATGGAATTGATCGGTATGATCTCCTTATCGCGATTAATGTATCGGGCAAGCTCAAACACCTGGGTTTTGTAAACATCGCCAATAACAGAGATACCGCCGCACATATCGCCATATAAAGTGCCATAGCCTACAGCGGCCTCGCTCTTGTTACTGGTGTTCAGCAAAATATACCCGAACTTATTGCACATCGCCATTAATAAAACAGCCCTGCTGCGCGATTGGATATTTTCCTCCGCGATATTAAAAGGCAAGCCATCAAACTGCGGATTTAACGCTGTTTCAAACGCTTCTGTAATGTTTTTAATGGGCACTATTTCGTGCTTGCAACCAAGGTTATCAACCAAATCCTGAGCATCTTTCAATGAATGGTCCGTTGAAAAGCGTGAAGGCAGCAACACAGCCATCACATTCTGCGGACCAAGGGCTTCAGCAGCCAATGCACATACCACTGCCGAATCAATACCACCAGACAAACCTAAAATTGCTTGTTTAAAGCCCGATTTATAAAAATAATCACGGATGCCAAGTATAACGGCCTGATAGATCTGCTCAATATCGCCCGGACGCTCGGTTTTAATCGTTGTTGGATGATCAAAGCTGAGCGTGTTATCTTCATTTAATGTATAATAAGCCATGTTTTCCTCAAAATAAGGCATCTCATCAATCAGCTTACCTGTATTATCAAACACCAACGAACCTCCGTCAAATATCAGTTCTGTTTGGGCACCAACATGATTAACGTACAACAAAGGCAACTTATACCGGCTGGCATTATCACTCAATATCTCAATACGCTCCTCATCATGGTTATAAGCAAAAGGTGACGCCGCTATATTGATCATTACATGCGGGGCCTGATGAATGAGCATATCCATTGGGCGGGTAATATAAAGCGGGTTCTCGATAGTATTCCATAAGTCCTCGCAAATAGTAAGCGCTATGCGTTTGCCTTTAAAATCAATACAGTTAAATTCGGTAGAGGGCTCAAAATAACGGTACTCATCAAATACATCGTAATTAGGCAATAGCGCTTTATTTACTACGGCTTTCACCTGACCATTCTCAATAAAATAAGCAGAATTACTCAGGTCTTTACCCTCAGTTTTGTGGTTTGGAGTTGGCAAGCCTATGATGCAAGCTATATCAACACATACTTCAGCTATCTTTTTAGCGGCTTCATCGCACAGGCCTATAAATTCATCAAACTCTAAAAAATCTCGTGAGGGATAGCCGCAAACACATAGTTCGGCAAATACCACCAGGTCGGCGCCGTGATTTTTTGCTTTTATGATATGATCGATGATCTTATTGGTGTTCGATTCAAAATTACCTACGTGATAGTTGAGCTGTGCTAACGCAATTTTCATAGTATATGTATATTTAGTCTTAAGCCGCAAGTCTTTAGTCCAAAGTCAAAAAATGCGACTTTCAACTTAGGGCTACCGACTATTGACTTAACAATAGTAGCAACATTAATGCAAATAAATTTACTTTTGCCTTAAAGGATAAAGATGAACCCTACCCGGTATATAGCAAAGCAAATTTACTTAATTTTTTCCATCGGCCTGATATTAAGCAGCTGTACCCGCAACAAAAAAATTGATGTAAGCAATATCAACGTTAATGTTAAAATTGAACGGTTTGACCATGATTTTGATGCTATGCGCAACAAGCCCATGCCGCAGCAGGCTGCATACCTGCAAAAACAGTATGGCAGCTTTTACCCAGATTTTATTGAACGCATTTTACAGGTTGGGAGTACTAAGGATACCACCTATTTTAAAGCCCTGCATCAGGTGTTTGCGGGCAAAGCCTATAACGACCTGAAACATGATGCCGACGCCGCGTTCCCTGATATGGACAAGCAAAATGCCAGCCTTACCGAAGCCTTTAAATACATTAAATATTATTACCCTCAAAAACCGCTCCCGCGGGTATATGCTTATATTTCCGGTTTCCAGGCACAAACTACCATTGGCGATGGCTATTTCGGCATCGGGATAGATTTGTTTTTAGGTGCGGATTCACGTTTTTATCCTTCGCTGACCAATGCTTTTCCGCATTACCTTTCCAGGTGGTTTACGCCTGATAATATTACCCCGCGGGTAGTTGAAGGCATGGCGCGTGAGGATATGTTCCCGGAAGATGACAATGACAAAGCGCTCCTCAATAAAATGATCTACAACGGCAAGATCATGTATTTTATGGACAAGGTATTGCCTGATATGGCCGATAGCACCAAAATTCGTTACACCACCGAACAATTAAAATGGTGCAATGAGTTTGAAAGCAAAATCTGGGGATACTTTTTAGAACAGAACCTGCTATACGAAACCGATTACCAAAAAATTCAGAAGTATCTTACAGAAGCTCCCTTCACCCCCGGACTTGGCGAAAAGAATGAATCGGCACCGAAACTTGCTGTGTGGACGGGCTGGCAGATAGTAAGGAAATATATGGATAAGCACCCTGATGTGACGCTACCTGAGCTGATGGCCGATAAGGATGCCCAAAAGCTCCTGAACGAATCGGGATATCACCCCAAATAAAAGGCACAAAAAAAGCGTCTTCAAATGAAGGCGCTTTTTTTATATCATTTTCCTTATTGGGAATTTACTTCATGATTGTGAAAACGCATTTCAAAGCAATCAGGATACCAATGATCATGATAACATTCGAGATAGAAGTGTACATGAAGCCTGAATTGGCATCGCCGGCAAAACGCAGGTAAACACCTACTATACCGATAATTATAGCTACAGTTAATAATTTGTAGTGACCTTCTGCGTTAGCATTTTCCATTGATTCCATGGTACCGATTTTTAATGTTTGCGCAAAAATAGAAATGTTTACCGAAAAAGCGACAAAGTTTTTATGATTTTATGCCGCTGGCAAACCATGCAGGGTGTTTACGCCTATAATAGCGGTACAGCACCCATAAAACTGCCGACAGCACTATAAATACCCAAATGTTTGCCAGGCCTAACAGCAATTCAACAAACAAGTGCCAGCCATTGCTCAAAGCTATCATCAGCCTGTTAAAAAATGGCAACTGATAGGCAGAAGGATCGTCATTGGCTATCATTTCCTGATTAATGATATTGCTTTGGTAAAAGCTGAGGGATAATACGCTATATTTAACCGCGTCGTCAGTACGCATATTGCCAATTTGCTGATCAACCATGTCATCCTTCAACAACATCACATTTACCGGATTTTTAATTACAACTTTGCCTTTCTTTTGCTGATCTACCAGGTCCTGCCGGTTTTTGAGTTTTAATTTTTCGGAGAGATAATCGAGTGTACGGTCTTCAATATCCATTCTGCGTAAGGTTACGTACATACCCATATGAGCTACCTCGGTCATGTAACCCTCCAGCTTTTCGGATGGCACCTTAACCGTCATGTCGGCGCTCATACTCAAGGCAGACACGCGCTTAATCGAATCATCGCTTACACGAATGTCCTGTGAACTTTCCACATTCGCCTGCATTTGATGGTGCATTACCATGCCACCGTCGCGGGCGGTAAGCGCCGCTATGGCATCGCCTGTTTGCTGAACACTTTTTACTTTAAAACGCATGTCGGCAGTTTTTACCAGTTTGGTTGTCGGGATATCCACCTTTGATGTGTCGGTCATCTTAGCCACCGTATCCGCGCTCGATGAAGAAGCTTTGTCATCGCGGATGGCTTCATAATTTGAGCCCTTACAAGCGCCCAGCAGCAACACGCCCGCCAGTACCGCCAGGAATAACTTTGTTTTCATAACTGTTTAATTTTCTTTGGTATACATTGATACCGAAGAGTGTCAAGAGGTAACCCAGACCGTTGATTTTTGTTATGATTATGGTGATTTCGCTGATTTTGTCTGAACCAGGGTTTTTTGGATTAAACTGATTTGGGGATTTGCTTTTTTGCAAGTACTGGTTGAGTTTAGCGATAGTGTAACTTTAATCAGCGTCTGGGTAACGGGGTATAAAGACAATCCTCCAATCCCAAAAATCAAGGTTCAAAAAAAAAGGCTCTCCTTCCGGAAAGCCTTTTCTATATAAAAATACTCTTAAACTTAGTTACCGCCTGAAAGGGCTGCCGCGCCGCTCACGATCTCGGTAAGCTCGGTAGTGATAGCTGCCTGACGGGCCTGGTTGTACGAAAGTTTTAATGATTTCAAAAGCTCGCCTGCGTTTTCGGTTGCTTTATCCATCGCTGTCATACGGGCACCATGTTCAGATGCGTTTGAATCCAATACAGCGCGGTAAAGTTGAATCTTGATGTTTTTAGGGATCAGTTGCTCAACAATTTCCTGTTGTGATGGCTCAAGGATATAATCAACATTAGCTGCTTTTACTTCCTCTTTCTTTTCTGCCTTTGGTACTGGTAATAACTGCTCAGTGATCAGATACTGTACAGCCGCATTACGGAAGTGGTTATACACCAACTCCACACGGTCGTAATCGCCGTTAACAAAGCCCTGCATGATAGCTTCGGTAATTTTTGAAGCGTTCTCGAAGTTAAGGTCCGAGTACAGATCGTTGTTGTTACCAATTACGTTGTACTTACGCCTTTGATAAAACTCCTGTGCTTTTTTACCGATAGCAACGATAGATACATTACCGGCGGCAAGTTGCTTAGGATATTTTTCGGCAATAAGGTTATTGGCAGTTTTAATAACGTTAGTATTGAAAGCACCGGCCAAACCACGGTTTGATGATACCACAACTACCAATACACGTACCGGCTCGCGCTCCTGTAAATATGGAGAAGTATTATCCTCCAAACTTGCAGATAAGTTAGCCAACAGGTCCTTCAACTTACTTGCGTAAGGGCGCAGCTGAATAATAGCGTTGGTAGCACGTTTCAACTTAGCAGCCGAAACCATTTTCATAGCCTTGGTGATCTGCTGGGTTGATGATACAGATTTGATCCTGTTTCTTACTTCTTTTAAATTAGCCATTCTTTATTGAGATGTGAGATTTGAGATATGAGATTTGAGATAGCCTCACACCTGCACTTTCAATCTGTTTATCTAATTTATATAAAGATGTCAGATGTGGAAGAGACCAGTCTCATATCTCACATCTAACATCTCAAATCTAAAAATTAATACCTTGCTGACAGTTCTTTAGCTACCGTTTCCAGTACGCCGGTAAGCTGGTCGTCAAATTTACCTGCTTTAAGGGCTGCTAAAACTTCAGGGTGACGAACTTCCAACTGATCGGTAAATTCGGTTTCGAATTCCCTCACTTTATTTACCGGTACGTTACGCATTAAGTTTTTAGTACCTAAGTAAATGATAGCAACCTGTTTCTCTACAGTTACCGGTGAGTATTGACCTTGTTTCAGGATCTCTACGTTACGGATACCTTTATCTAACACGTTTTTGGTTGAAGCGTCAAGGTCGGAACCGAATTTTGAGAAAGCCTCAAGCTCACGGAACTGGGCCTGGTCAAGTTTCAAAGTACCGGCAACTTTTTTCATTGATTTGATCTGCGCGTTACCACCTACACGTGATACAGAGATACCTACGTTGATAGCCGGACGAACACCGGCGTTAAACAAGTTTGACTCAAGGAAGATCTGACCGTCAGTAATCGAAATTACGTTAGTTGGGATGTATGCAGATACGTCACCAGCTTGTGTTTCAATGATTGGAAGAGCTGTTAATGAACCACCACCTTTAACGATGCCTTTGATAGACTCAGGAAGGTCATTCATTTGCTGTGCGATAGAATCATTTGAGTTGATTTTAGCGGCACGCTCTAATAAACGGCTGTGCAGGTAAAATACGTCACCTGGGTAAGCCTCACGGCCCGGTGGACGACGTAACAACAATGAAACCTCACGGTAAGCAACGGCTTGTTTTGACAAGTCATCATAGATGATCAAAGCCGGACGGCCTGTATCACGGAAGTACTCGCCGATAGCAGCACCAGCAAACGGAGCAAAGAACTGCATGGTAGCAGAGTCTGAGGCGTTAGCGGCAACTACGATAGAGTATGGCATAGCGCCGTTCTCTTCAAGCGTACGAACGATGTTAGCAACAGTTGATGCTTTTTGTCCGCAGGCTACATATATACAGATTACAGGTTTACCTGCATCATAAAATTCTTTTTGGTTGATGATGGTATCGATACAAACCGCAGTTTTACCGGTTTGACGGTCACCGATAACCAACTCACGCTGGCCACGGCCGATAGGGATCATCGCGTCGATAGCTTTGATACCAGTTTGTAATGGCTCGGTTACGGGCTGACGATAGATTACACCAGGCGCTTTACGCTCAAGCGGCATCTCGTAAGTTTCGCCGGTGATTGGGCCTTTACCATCAATAGGGGCACCCAAGGTATCAACAACACGGCCAAGCATGCCTTCGCCTACGTTAATTGACGCGATCCTGTTGGTACGTTTAACGGTATCACCTTCCTTGATATCATCAGATTTGCCTAACAATACCACACCTACGTTATCTTCTTCAAGGTTAAGTACGATGCCTTGCAATCCAGTGCCAAATTCAACCAACTCGCCCGACTGTACTTTAGTTAATCCATAAACGCGTGCGATACCGTCACCCACCTGGAGTACAGTACCCACTTCTTCTAATTCAGATTCTGACTTGAAGCCGGCCAACTGCTGACGCAAAATTGCTGATACTTCGTCTGGTCTTACCTCTACCATTGTTTAAAATTTATTTAGAGTTTTACTTTTAATACTTACTTATTATGCCTTTACAGCAAATTCTTTTTTCATTTTCCTCAGGCTTGCGGCAATACTGGTATCAACCTGCCTGTCACCTATAGTTAACACAAAACCGCCTATCAAAGCCGGGTCAACTTTAGTTTCCAGCACTACTGTACCGCCAACTGATTGTTGCAATTCGGCAACCAATGTTTTCTTATTAGCTTCAGAAAGCGCAGTAGCTGATGTTACCTTAGCTTTGGTGATATGGTTTTTAACATTGTACAGGTTAATGTACTCGCCGGCGGTAAAATATAATACTTCGCCGCGGCCTTTGTTAACCATCAGCTTAAAGAAAGCGATAGTAGTTTTGCTAACTTTATTTAAAAATATCTCGTCAAGAATCTTGATCTTTTTTGAATGAGATATAATAGGATTAGCCAATACTGCTACCAGTTCGGGGCTGCCCTTCAGGGTTTTTAAGAAAAGGTCCATATCGGCTTTGACCTCTGCAACAATTCCTTGTTCCTGTGCAAGATCAATGATCGATTTGGCGTACCTGGTTGCTACCGTGATTTCTGACATGTTTTTTTATTTCGGATTTCGAATTTTCGATTTCGGAATTTTCAATTTGAATTTCGGTTTTTAATTGGTCAGCGAGTAGGGGAATAAATCCGAAATCCCACGTCCCAAATCCGAAATTTTATAACTTCACTTCTTTCAATAACTGGCTAACCAATTCGTCTTGTTGCTGCTGATCTTCAAATTGCTTGCGAAGGATCTTCTCAGCAATTTCTAAAGATAAGGTAGCTACCTGGTTTTTCACATCGGCCAAAGCAATTGCTTTTTGGTTGTTAATTTCAACGCGGGCAAGCTCAATCATACGTGCACCTTCTTTATGTGCAAGCTCTTTAGCGTCAGATACTATCTGCTCTTTCGCTTTGCGCGCTTCAGACAAGATCAGATCACGCTCGGCACGGGCTTGTTTAATCAACGATTCGTTTTCATTGGTTAAACGGCTCATTTCCTCTTTGGCAGCTTCTGCTTTTAATAAAGCATCTTCAATTGAACGTTCACGCTCGCCAATGGCTGCCATGATCGGTTTCCAGGCAAAAGCCCTTAATAAAATAAGCAAAAATACAAATGTGATCGTTGTCCAGATAACCAAACCCCAATCAGGTAATACTAACTCCATTTATTTTATATGATAACGTTATACTATAGTTCTAATTAATACTATTCATTCAAGTAAAAACCGGTGTGTAACCAACCGTTACACGGCCCGGTTTTTATTTTTTAAGGGTAAAATTATTTGTTACCCAAAAGTGCAACAATCACACCGAAAAGAGCAACACCTTCAACAAGTGCGGCAGCGATGATCATGGCAGTTTGAATTTTTGAAGCAGCTTCCGGCTGACGAGAGATACCTTCCATCGCTTTACCACCGATTTGACCGATACCAATACCTGCACCGATAACTGCTAAACCTGCACCTAATGCAGCAATACTTCCAACCATTGTTTTTAAATTTAAATGAATATAGTGTTATTATTAATTACAAATTATTAATGATGATGCTCCTCAACAGCGCTGCCAATAAACAATGCAGTAAGCATTGTAAAGATGAAAGCCTGCAGGAAAGCAACCAGCAATTCTAACACGTCGATAAACAACGCGAAGGCGATCGACACCGGCGCTACAGCTACTGTACCGAAGATGAAGATCAATGAAATCAGCGCAATAACAATAACGTGGCCTGCCATAATGTTAGCAAACAAACGCACCATTAACGCAAAAGGCTTCGAAATGATACCGGCAAGCTCCACTACCCACATGATTGGGTACAGCCAGAACGGAACATCAGGAGCAAATATGTGTTTCCAATAGTACTTGTTACCGTTAAAGTTAACCACTATAAGAGTGATAACTGCAAGCACCATAGTTACCGCGATATTACCTGTAAGGTTTGAACCTCCCGGAAAAAAAGGCACCATACCTATCAGGTTATTGATCAGGATAAAGAAGAACATGGTTAACAGCAGCGGCATAAACTTAGCATACTTGTAACCGATATTAGGCAACGCAACCTCATCACGAATGAAAAGAATAAGCGGTTCCAATAATGACTGCAAACCTTTTGGCGCTTTACCTACACGTTTTTTGTATGATCCGGCCACGGTAAAGAAGATGAGCAACAGCAAAACTACCGATAACCACATCGAGCAAACATTACGGGTGATCGACAAGTCGAACACTTTAGCGCTTTCGTCAACGGTTTTACCATCTGCAACAACAGCTTTTACTTTGTCTTTAACCAAAGCATAAGTATGATACTTTCCCTGATATACTTCTTCGCCTTCATGACCAAATTTTGAAGCCATGAAAAACTCCAGTCCGCCATCGGTATAAAGAAGCACCGGAAGTGGCACAGCAATCTTTCCACCAATGTGGAAATAATGCGAATCGGCAATGTGTTCAAGGATGGTAGCGTTGGCGTCAAACTTTTCTTTTTCGCCGCTTTCAGCAGCAGCTTCAGTAGTGTTTTTTTCTTGTACAGCCTGTACTTTTACCGTTACAAACAGCGAAAAAACGCTTAAAAGGATACCTAAGGTGATTTTTTTTGAGTTCAAAACAGGCCTAAAATCCATTAGCAGAGAGTTTTTTACTTTAATTTTTGGTTGCGCAAGGTACATAATAAGCCGTAAATTTCAAAGACGAGGTTGAAGAAATATACGTAAAAAAAATTGGCAATAAATATCACCCCGTTTACTTTGATTTTAAGTAAAAAAAACAGGCAAAAAAACATACAGGTCAAAAGCTTGATCATGGTAGCACCAAGGAAGGTTTGAGCATATATTTCCTTGTTGATTTTGGTTACTATCAGTATCGAAATAGTGGTAATAAATGTGAGCCCGGTTACAAAACCAAATATCACCCAAAAGTGAGGGTCAAGCCAGGAAGCATGAGCTGATCTGCTTAACAAAAATGGCGGCACAGCTATGATAACAGCAAATAGCAGGAATGATAAAACGGTGGTAAGCAATTTCAATTTTTAACAGATCTGATAACGATGAACAAAGCAATAAATACCCCGATAAGGGCCAGTACAGCGGTAGCCCATTTTACATCGTGCTTACCGGCCTCATCAATTTTATAGCCGGCAAAGGTAAAAATGCCGATAACAACCACCATCTGAAAACCGATACTGCTGTATTTGGCATAAGCGCTTAAAGGTTTACCTACCTCATCTTCGTTATTTTGTTCATTTTCGGGCATGCGCAAATTTATTAAACCTATTGCATAATCTTTAGTATTTTAGCAATGCTTTTTTAACTACTATATAGCATTGAGGCGATTATCATCATCCTATAAATTAAACACCCACTTTTTTTTTCTGTTTGCAGTTATCCTGATAGCGGCCGGTTGTTCGCTTGAAAAACAAAGCGGCTTTAACCGCACAATGCAAAACCTCACTGCCCACTACAATATATTATTTAATGCTAATGAAATTTTAAGGCTCAAGCAGGAAAGCTACGCTGCATCCTTTCCCGATGCCTATAGTGAACTATTA
This sequence comes from Mucilaginibacter sp. 3215, assembly GCF_050433785.1. Taxonomy (NCBI): domain Bacteria; kingdom Pseudomonadati; phylum Bacteroidota; class Sphingobacteriia; order Sphingobacteriales; family Sphingobacteriaceae; genus Mucilaginibacter; species Mucilaginibacter sp. 3215. The sequence continues at coordinate 99,327 of NZ_JBNPWO010000004.1, read as the reverse complement.
AATGTATATCCCGATACTACCGCACAAACAGGTACGCTTGGTAAGGACCTGGAAGAAGCTATTGTAAAAGCAAACAAGATCATCAGTATTAAGGAGCAAAGCCATTATTTAGGTGATGCTTACCTGGTACTGGGCAAATCCCGCTACCTGGAGGCTAATTATTTTGATGCTGTTGAGTATTGTAATTATGTAACCCGTTCATTTGGCAAACAAGCCAATCTAAAGCAGGAGGCTTTGGTATGGAAGGCCCGCGGGCTTATGTATCTTAACCAGTTACCTTTAGCTAAACTGGTAATTGATTCGGCCATACAGGATATCAACCCTAAAAAAAATATTACTGCTGATGTTTACGCCACCAAGCTGCAATATGATATCTTAACCCAAAACTATGCCGAAGCCGAAAAGATGGCTAAACTGGCCATTAAATACAGTTATGTCAGCAATCTCAAACTCCGCTGGATATTTATCCTGGGCCAATTACAGGAACTCAACCTCAAGCCGGCCGATGCCTATGAAAGCTATACCCGCATAGTTAAAAGCAACGCCAGTTTTGAAATGGCATTTAATGCTAACCTTAACAGGATCCGCATCCGCGACAATCAAAACGGTGTTAAAGCCAGTAAAATCGATCTGCTACGTGCCCTGCTTAAGAATGAAGACAATACCGATTTTTACGACCAGATCTATTACCAGATTGGTGAACAACAGTTCAAAGCCGGCGAAATCGACAACGCCCTGAAAAGTTATAAGAAATCAGTACGGGTAAGCACCAAAAATCAAAACCAAAAAGGCCTTTCGTATTTACGTATTGCCGATATCAACTTTAAAAACAAGGCCGATTACGTAAATGCCAGGCTTTATTATGACAGTACGCTCAATAACCTGTCGACAAATTATCCCGGTTATCAGCTCATCCGCAAAAAGGCCGATAACCTGCAGATCCTTACCCGCCTGCTTGAAACCATCTCGCGCGAAGATACCCTGCAAATGCTTGCCGCTTTGGATGAGAAAGCCCGTGATACCCATATAGATGAAATGGTAGCCCGCAAAACACGCCAGCAGCAACAAGCCGCTTTGGAAGCCACCGGTGCCGCTGCCAATGTCAATAACGGCACTATGCCAAATACCTTCGACAGAAACAGTAATTCACCTTCCTCCAATAAAAACAGCGGTAGTACATTTTACTTTTACAACAACAGCGCCGTAAGCCAGGGCTATAACGACTTTAAGCGTTTATGGGGCAACCGTAAGCTGGAGGATAACTGGCGTCGCAGCAGGCGTTCAAATACTGGTATTCCTACAGCCAATACCGGCATTGGCTCACAGGTTAATGATCCGGATGCTCCGGTTGGTAGCGTAGCGTACAATAGCACAAATGTATCGGCCGGTACTTTCAGGCAGGACTTGGTTAAAAACCTGCCTCTCACCCCTGCCCTTTTGCAGCAATCCAATTTCAAGATCTACAACGCTTATTTTGAAATGGCCAATTTTTATCGTGATGTATTGGAAGATAAAAAGGAAGCCATTGCCACTTACGAAACTTTGCTTAGCCGCTTTCCTCAAAGCAGCGATAAACCTTCTATCTATTATAACCTTTACAGACTTTATGCCGATATCGATGCGACAAAATCAAACGATTACAAGAACAGGCTGCTTAAAGAGTATTCGGAAAGTGTATTTGCTAAAGTAATTCTTGATCCGGATTATGCACGCAAGCTGGCAGATGTAGATGCTGTATTTAACGGCTTTTATAACGAAGTGTACGATCAGTATGCTCAAAAGCAATACGCAAAAGTGATTGAGAAAGCAAATGATTTGCTTAACAAATATCCTGACAACCGGTATGCAGCGCAGTTATACTATCTGAAAGCTATTGCTGCCGGGCATATGGAAAAGTTGCCCCCATTTCAGGCCGATCTGCAGTTAATCGCTGCAACATATCCGCAGGATAAGCTCATCGCTCCACTGGTCAACCAACACCTGGCCTATATCGATTCAAATAAGGCCGAAATAGCTGCGCGTCCGGTGGTATTATTTAATGATGATCCTAACGAGATCCCCTTTACCCCACCGGTAGCATATCAAAAACAAACAGAATACCGTCCGCCATATACCCCATCGGCACAAAATGTAACTCCCCAGGAGCGCCTGCCCGAACGGGATACGCATATAATAGCAGGGGCTAAAACATCGGCACCACAAATTCAGCAGGCTGCAATTCAACAACCAAAACAACTTGCCGTAGGCCAGATCCCTTTACCGCAACACCAAATGCCGGATACTTCAAGGGATATAGCCACGCAGCCGGCACCTAAACAAAAAGATACTGTGGCTACGGTTCACCCGGCCGCCATTAACAATACACCAGCGGTAAACTATATATTCAGCAAGCGCGATAGCAGCAACTATTACTTTGTGATAAATGTATCCAGTGGTACAACTAATCTGGCTTCTACACGTTTTGGAGTAGGGCAGTTTAACCGTACACGATACACCCGCAGCGAAGTAATCCACCACGTTAAAAGCGTTGGCGAAAATAACCAGCTGATATACGTTGGCCGTTTTTACAGCCTTGCCGATGCTAAAGATTATGCACGTACCATTGTACCTCTGCTACCCGATATTATGAAGGTTCCAAAGGATAAATACAGCATTTTTATCATTACCAAAGAAAATCTGGATAAATTAGCAACCCAAAGTATATTGGATAGTTATTTTGACTACTATCAGAAATTTTATTAGAAAATGAGAACCACTAACACAAGGTTTAACTCGAAAAATCAACTCCAGCCTGCAGATATAAGAAGATACAACTGGTACATATGGCGAATTGTGCTTGGCCTTTTTGCTTTTGTTGTTATGATGATAACACTCACTATTTTTGATGTGTTCGGTCAGCTGCCTTCGTTCCGCGACCTGGAAAACCCCAAGAGCAACCAGGCTACAGAGATCATCTCGTCCGATAAACAGGTATTGGGGACTTATTATATCCAAAACCGCTCAAACGTTACTTACCGCGAACTATCGCCAAACGTAATTAACGCTTTGGTTGCTACCGAAGATAAACGCTTTTATGACCATTCAGGTATTGACTTTGGCCGAAGCTTTACCATCTTCGCGCATTTGCTCATTGGGCAAAAGCAGGGTGGCAGTACCATAACGCAACAGCTGGCGCTTAACCTTTTTTCAGAACGTTCGGCCAATCCTTTTAAGCGGATCATCCAAAAACTCCAGGAGTGGGTTACAGCTGTTAAGCTTGAACGCCATTACACCAAAGAAGAGATCCTCACCATGTACCTTAACACGGTCGACTTTGGTGCTTATAACACTTATGGTATCAAATCGGCCGCGCGCACTTATTTTAACACTACGCCTGATAAACTAACACCCGATCAGGCTGCCCTCTTAATAGGCATGGTTAACGGCCCCGGCATTTATTCGCCTATCCGTCACCCGGATAATGCACTTAAAAGGCGTAACCTGGTACTAAACCGTATGGCCGAACAAAATTACCTGAGCGAAGGCCAGGTTGAAGAATATAAACGCAAGCCACTTGGCCTTGATTTTCACCAAAACAATCACTTTGACGGCCTTGCTCCTTACTTCCGTTCGGTATTGAAAAAAGAGCTTCAAAAGATCTTTAAAGAACAGAATATTAACCGCCCTGATGGCTCACCTTATGATCTTGACCGCGACGGTCTAAAAATATATACCACCATTGATGCTACCATGCAGCAATATGCCGAGGATGCGCAGCGCGATTATATGAAAGATCTGCAGGCCCAGTTCAACGATCACTGGCGCGGCCGTAACCTTTACAAAAGCATCCATAACTTCAAATTTTTGCTTGACCAGGGCATGCAAAAATCTGACAGGTACAAGCAACTGAAGCAACAGGAAAAATCTGACGAGGAAATTGAAGAAAACTTCAAGACCAAAACCATGCTTAACCTGTTTACCTGGCACGGCAATATCGATACCATGATGAGGCCAATTGACAGTATTATCTACTGTAAAATGCTTTTGCGTAACGCCCTCATGAGTATGGACCCAACAACCGGCTATGTTAAAGCCTGGGTGGGTGGTACCAACTTCGAGCACTTTAAGTACGACCAGGTAAAGAATGGCACGCGCCAGGTGGGTTCAACAGCTAAACCATTTACTTATGCTGTGGCCATTGATAATGGTTACTCGCCATGCATGAAGATTAATAATGTACCAGACACCATTCGTGGTTATGGCGCGCCATGGTGCCCGCGCTCATCTCCGTCCGAAACTTTGCCGGGCTTTATTACTTTAAGGCAGGCACTGGCGCACTCACAAAACTGGGTTACAGCCCACGTTATGGGCGAGGTTAAGCCTGAACCTGTTGTTGACCTGATCAAAAAAATGGGTATTACGACCAATGTTCCGCCTTATCCTTCAATTTGCCTGGGTACGTTTGATGCCTCGGTTTTTGAGATGACAGCCGCTTACTCCGCTTTTGCCAACCACGGCCTATGGACAGAGCCTACTTATATTTTACGCATTGAAGATAAAAACGGCAACGTATTGTACACCCATACTCCGCGCGTAGTGCAAGCCATGAACCCGCAAACGGCCTATGTAATGACCTATATGCTCAAAGGCGTTATTGAAGATGGAACAGGTTCAAGATTAACCTACAAATACGGCTTACGTAACCCTATCGGTGGTAAAACCGGTACAACCCAGAACAACTCAGATGGTTGGTTCATCGGCATAACCCCGCAATTAGTTACCGGCTTGTGGACAGGTTGCGAAGATCGTGACATTGCCTTCCAGAGCACCCGTTTGGGCGAAGGTGCCAACAGTGCCCTGCCGATATTTGCCATGTACATGAAAAAGGTATATGCCAATGCAGCTTTAGGCATTAAAAAGAATGTTGATTTTGATGCCCCTGCAAATGGAGTTAGCATCATATTGGATTGCGGAGCCTATAACCAGCAGCAACAGGGAACTACCGAAGTGGATAAGAAATTGGGATTTTAATTATTTTTGTTTAGGGTTAATGCCCCATCGTCATTGTTAATTTTAAATATGTCATTGCGAGCGATAGCATGGCAATCGCGAACTAAGCAGGTTGGCCCTGTATAGGATGCGATTGCTTCGTCGTTCCTCCTCGCAATGACATATCTCAGATTAGTAATGACGTTTTCATTAAAACCAATAACTCAGTGAGCGAGAAATTCGATTATAAAAGTGCTTTAAAAAACATCCCTCATAAGCCCGGGGTCTACCAGTACTGGGATAGTGAGCAGGAACTGATATATATTGGTAAGGCTAAAGACTTGCGCAATCGCGTTGGCTCGTATTTTAACCAGGATATCCATATTAATGCCAAAACACGGGTATTAGTATCCAAGATCCGCGCTATTACTTTTACCATCGTTGACACTGAGGTAGATGCCTGGTTGCTGGAAAACAGCATGATCAAGAAGCATCAGCCTCGCTACAACGTCATGCTTAAGGATGATAAGACCTATCCATGGATCATCATTAAAAACGAAAATTACCCACGCATCTTCTGGACCCGCCGTATAATCAAAGACGGCTCCAAATACCTTGGCCCTTATGCATCGATAAGCATGATGCATAACATTTTAGGGCTTATTAAGGAAACTTATCCTCTACGTACCTGCAACCTGCAGCTTACCCGCGAAAATATTGATAAGGGCAAGTTTAAAGTTTGTTTGGAATACCAATTGGGTAATTGCAAAGGCCCCTGCCAAAACTATCAAACCGAAGAAGACTATGATAACAGCATCGAAGAAATTAAGGATATTCTGAACGGGAAGATTGGTGCAGTTCTTCGTCGCTTAAAAAATGAGATGGAAGCGGCTGCTATGGAAATGAATTTTGAGCTGGCCCATCGGCTTAAACGCAAGTTTGAACTCCTTGAAAACTACCAAAGCAAATCAACCGTTGTTAACTCATCTATAACCGACGTGGATGTGTTCAGCATTGCGTCAGAGGAAAAACTGGCATTCGTAAACTTCCTGAAGGTGATGAATGGTACCATCATCCAAACACAAACCATTGAACTAAAAAAGCGACTGGATGAAAGTGACGAAGAGTTGCTTACACTGGCCATATCCGAGTTCAGGAGCCGTTATAACAGCGACAGCAAGGAAATCATCGTACCGTTTGATATCGATCTTGAGGACCATCCAAACATCAAATTCACGGTGCCAAAACTGGGCGAAAAACGCAAATTGCTTGACCTTTCGCAAAAGAATGTCCAGTTCTTTAAGAAGGAAAAGATTGACCAGTACGAGAAACTGAACCCCGAGATCCGCACCGAACGGTTGCTCACGCAGATGATGAAAGATCTGCGTATGAACCAGCTGCCACGCCATATTGAATGTTTCGATAACTCTAACTTCCAGGGCAAATACCCGGTATCGGCCATTGTAGTGTTCAAGGATGGAAAGCCCTCCAAAAAAGATTACCGGCATTTTAACGTAAAAACCGTAGAAGGTCCTAACGACTTTGCCACTATGGAAGAAGCTGTACACCGCCGTTACCGCCGCATGCTGGATGAAGGAACAGAATTACCGCAGCTGATCGTGATTGATGGAGGTAAGGGTCAGTTATCATCGGCCATGCATAGCCTTAAGTTATTGGGTATAGATAAAAAGGTAACCGTGATAGGCATTGCCAAACGACTGGAGGAGCTTTACTATCCCAATGATCAATACCCGATGTATCTCGATAAAAAATCGGAAACCCTTAAAGTGATCCAGCACCTGCGTGATGAGGCCCATCGTTTTGGGATCACTTTCCACCGTAAAAAGCGCGATAAGGGCACATTGGTAACAGAACTTGAGCTGATAGAGGGCATAGGCAAAACCACAGCCGAAAAGCTGCTTAAATACTTTAAATCGGTAAAGAAGATTCGCGAAGCTAACGAGGAAATGCTGCTCGAAGTAGTAAATCTTAAACAGGCCAAAGCCATATTGACGTATTTTAATACAGGAGCAGAAATTAAGCAAGGATAGCTCCCAGATTACTACGCCTAAAATAACAAAGGCCTGGTTCAATCAACCAGGCCTTCTTTATATATTGATGTTTGTGATTTTTATTACTGAGCGATGTAAAATGATTTTTGATCGCCATCCTGATAAACATGGATTGATTTTTTAACTACCTGTTTGTCGGTAGTGATTTCCATAGTGTATTCACCATCTTCCAAACCGGTTAACACATAACCTTTGCTTACATCAGTTTTGCTTGGCACAATATCTTTCAACAAAAGTTCATTGTCATTATTGTAAACTTTTACCATTGATCTTCCGCTTTCAGATTTTGCAAAGTTCACTTTTAAACCGCGATCATGATCAAGGGCTTTAAAGCTTACAACTTCTTTGGCTTTAGGGGTAACATCGATTTTGTCTTCGTCGGCTTTGGCTGCTGTAGTAGCAAATACACCTGCAGTTAATAATACAAATAAGGCTGATAATTTTATTGAGGTTTTCATGATCGTAAGGTTTTAATGTTTTAAATATGTTGTGTTGTTGTTTTCAATGATCAAATGAACAACATATATTTTGATCGCTAAAAAGTGTTATACCAGCTGTAGATATAAATAGACAAAGCCTCAAAAACACTCGGCAAACCCTAAAAAGCCCTTGTTTACTATTATTTCAGGCGTTGGTCGGAATTTTGGGGGAGTTGGTAGAAAGGAGTAAGCGATTGGTCATGCGTGGGGTGAAAATCGCATATGAAAAGAGATAAGCAATTGTTATCCTGTTAAATGTTTACCGGCTAAATAAGCACGGCAGCAGGTGCGATGAAAAATCTTAGCCGCCTTCCCGATAAAACAGATCTTAAAACAAAACAGGCGATGAAAATTCATCGCCTGTTTTATAATCTTGTTAATCTTAATGTATTAGTACTGCCAAAGATTAAGCTCCCAGTCAAGAAGGGACTTTTTAACCCTTTCTGATTCGTAAAGCTTATCAATACCCTGAGCATAATCTTTTATACGCTCATCTTTGTCGTTACTTTCTTTTACGATATAACTGGTAAAGATGCGTTTTATAAACACGTCGTCAAAGCTTAAGCCGGTGGCATCACTGTTACGGCTAACCACTTCTTTGGTTGCAAGTACCGCGCGTGCTTCAGGAAAATAAATCCAAAAAGCGGGCTGAAAATCGATGTCGAGTGTACCTGTACCTTTAGGTTTAACCAAAGGAGCAATACCTATAATCCGGGGCTCAAATACCGAGCGCTGTTTATCAAAGATCCAATCTTCTTTAATGCGGAATTTAAGCACGCTATCAGGGTTAAACTCACCTGCAACAAGCGTAGATGATATAACGTTATTATCCTTATCGCGCTTTTCAACTACGCTGCTGTCAGATGCTAACCGGCCACGGGCCTGTGCACCTGTTAAAGGAGTAGTAAAACCATCGCCATTGGGATCATCCTTTTTACCCGGGGTCGGGTCATATGCGGTAAGCTCGCCTTTGGCTATGGCATCAAGCAATACATCAATTAAACGGCCCTTGGGTGAAGCCAGGTACTGGTTCATCTTTTCGCGTACATCAATTTCGCGCCAAACGCGTTTGGCAAATGCCACATCACTTTCACGCAAATTAGGATACGGTGTAACCTTGGCGTTTAAAATATTGTTCTTTTTGTAATAGCCATCAAGCGGCCTGTCAAAAGGTTTTGCAGCAATTTTACTCGCAGTATCAAGGGGCTGCTGGCTGGTAACATTATCCGGCTGAACCTGTACAGGTTTCTGAGTTGTTTGCCTGGCGGTGGTGGCCTTTTTCGCCGGCGGCCTCTTGGTGCGCTTTTTTTGCGCATAAGCGCTTATACAAGCCAGGCACAGGATAACAACTAAAATTCTCTTTTTCATACGCGTTTAATTTGCGGATAATACAATCGGGTCAAGTGACCTCGGTGAATGGTCAGGACCTACCGCAACGATATCCTTAAATATAACAGTAGTTCCTGGTGTAACCGTATTTAAAGCACTACGCATAGCGCCGGTTAATTCCCCGCCTGAGCCAGATAAAATAATGGCATCCTGGCGCGGTTTTACAACCAGCATAGTAAAGTGCGTTACGTTAAATTTAGCATCAAAGTCAAAGTTATCCAACTGGGCAAAAAGCCTGTCCTGTGCTCTGATATTAGCCGAACTGGTGTTACCACCGCTTTTACCTGCAAACTGTGGCTTAGGGTCAGGGATCCTTTTGATACGGAACTGTGTTGAACCCAATACCGCTCCTTTTGCACCACTAACAGAAATTGTAGCTTTGCCTATGCTGTTTACAATTGCTGTGTAATGCCCGCCCGAACCACTAAGAGAACCGGCACCACTAAAATGCACGTTTAAGTCGCTGGCTGCTACGCCAGGCGCAGATACCGAAATAGGATTCGGTACACCGATATAAAGTACATTCATTTTATCAGGAGAAATAACTGCCGAAGGCCTTGCAACTGTATATTCCTGCTTGAAAGGATAGGGATCATTTTTACCGGTTGTATTATTTTTAACCATAATAACCCCTTCTATAGTATGCTTTCCTTCACCGCTTGCAGTAATGGTATAATTACCTTTACCATCTGTTACAGGAACCCTGCTACCGTTAACAGTGATATCAGGGTTTGATTTTGAATCGTAAGCAGTTAAAAAGATCTGGGCAGTATATGGCTGTCCGGCTATCACATAGCTGCTTGGAGCTACCACTACTGCGCTAAACTTATCGAGCGTAACCTGAGCCTGGTCAATTTTACCTAATAATTTCTTAACTACTTCGTTTTCGGCGTTTTTGCTATCAGCTTCAATTTTAGCTAAAGTAGTGAGGGCCGCGCCTAAAGGTATGCCATCCCCAAAATTGGCTTCTTGCCATGATTTTCTAACATCCCCATGCGGTTTGGGCGCTATGGTATTTAGTGAAAACTGTACGCCTGCGCTGTCTTTACCCAAAGCTACCATTAACCGTTGACGGGTTTCATCAATTTTAGCTTTCAATTTCTCCCCATTTCTCTGATTAATCATGATACGGGGTGATATATCCAGGTTATCCCGGGCATCAACGTCATCAATTTCCGGGTTAATCCCGCCGCCTTCCTGAATCAGCTTTGCTTTTAGCTGTTCAATGTAGGTATTTAGTTCTGCTGCTATAGCACTTGCCTGTTTAGCTTTATCATAAATAGGTTTAGCCCTTTCAGGTTGTTCTTTCAATTTTGTAGCCTCAAAAGCGCTGTATGTGTTTTGCAAACCAGTATTAACATTCCTGGTTGATGCATCTAAACTATTTGTAATATTCTTAAACGCGTCTAACAGGCTATCCGGTACGTTAAGGGCAATGAGGCCCAATAGTACCAGGTATAGTATACCTATCATTCGCTGTCTTGGGGTTTCCTTACCTCCGGCCATCTATTATAAATCTTTTCTGGTAATCAATTAATTAATTATATTAAACACGCGGCTGGTTCATAGCTGTAAGCATGTTACCATAAATGGCGTTTAATGATGCCAGGTTCTTAGCCAAACGACCTACCTCTTCCTTAAACTGTTTTGAATCATCCATTGATTCATTAAAGTTGTTCATGGTAAGCGAAAGGTTCTGGTAAAATTTATTCATTGATTTTAAATGCGCGCTTGAATCCTGTAATTCCAGCTCATAAACCGCGTTAAGCGCCGACAGGTTTTTAGCTAATTGGGTAACCTGGTCATGGTAAGCTTTTGAATCAACATTTGAATTAGCCATTTCTGTTAAATTAGCCGATGCCTTTTCAAAAGAAACACTTAGTTTTTCATAGCTTGCGGTTGCATCTTTAACTTTGCTTGTAAAAGCTATAGTAGCTTCTCCCGCATCGGTAACACGTGATATAGCGGCTACCTTATCGCCAAATGTACGTAAGCCATCACCAAGGCTGCGCACCAGCTCAGGGCCAATTTTTGCGTCTTCCATCATTTTATCCAGCGCAGCGGTTGTTGAGGGGCCTGTATTACCGCCGCCTCTTACAGTTGCTTTTGGAAGCTCTCCCTGAAAGTCTTCATTTAATTCAGGATACACACGTGCCCAGTTAATTTCTTTATCTTCTCTCTGAAATCCTAATATAAAAAACAGTATAGCCTCAGTTATAAGTCCCCCTGCTATCCAGTAAGTGGCACCGGGCCAATGCAAAATCTTAAACATTAACCCTATAATCACCACAGTAGCACCCCATGATACGATGTTGCCTATTCCGTAAGGTTTTTTCTTTCCAGCCATAATAATTCAGAAGTAAACTTTTATTTTTTAATTTGATTTGCTTGCGTTTAACTAACTCTCGATTAGCGTTTATCTGTAATGTCGCGCCCTAAGTATTTGGTGACGCAGCGGAAACCGATATATGATTTAGCGGTGTCCTGGTATTCGTAGGTCCGGGTTGAGTTTTGAAGAAAATATCCAATATCTTTCCATGAGCCCCCGCGTACAACTTTACGCTTCAATATTTCGGGGTCGGTAGACTTAGCTTCGTAATTGAATGTTGGTGCAAGATCATGCACAAATGTTGACGCTGATTCGTCAAAAGCAGATAATGTCCATTCGGCTACGTTACCTGCCATATTATATAAGCCATAATCATTAGGGAAGTATGAACGTACCGGCACAGTATACGCGCCGCCATCATCAGTATAGTTACCACGCCCCGGTTTAAAGTTAGCCAGTAAACAACCTTTTGCATTTTTAATGTAAGGCCCCCCCCATGGATAATCGGTACCTATCCTGCCGCCACGTGCCGCGTACTCGAACTCGGCTTCCGTAGGCAAACTGTAAGGTGCACGGTGCGGTAAATGGCGCTTATCTTTATAAGCGTCATTATAGCGTGTGCGCCATACACTGTAAGCTCTGGCCTGCCTCCAGGTTACCCCTACAACAGGGTAATTACGGAATGCGGGATGTGAAAAATAACTTTCAACCATAGGCTCGTTGGCAGCATATGAAAAATCGCTTAACCAAACAAGCGTATCCGGATATACCGCTACAGTATCACGAACAATGAAGTCGGAACGGTGTTTTGTTTTATCGTTATGATGATCTGCAGCATCACGCAGCGTAAACAAAGCGTAGTTATATTTAAGTAAGCGAACGTCAACCTCATTACGGTCAAACACACGGTCATCGCCCTGATAGTACATCCCCTGCAATTTTTGAGTATTGTTTGCCTGGTTGCCTTTGCGGCTCCAGATAGGGTTTTTCTTTACAAACTCCCAGTTGATGAATTTTTTACCGCCATTATTATTACCGGCGCCACCTTTGGGCTGTATGAAATATTTATTATCGTTGATATAATTGGTAATGGCTATTGAATCGCGCACCCAGTTCACAAACATTTTGTACTGACTGTTGCTGGTTTCGGTTTGATCCATAAAAAAAGGAGAAACAGTAACCTGTTTAGTTTGGGCTATCTGGGCAAAGGTTACGTCCTGATCAGTTTGCCCCATAAGGAAACTACCACCCGGAATATAAACCATTCCGTAAGGCACCTCGGCCCTGAATGATCTTGCAGGAACCCCTACAACTTCCCCCCGGTCACCGCCTCCGCGGCCACAACCACTTAATACACCACCTGCTAAAACAATTATTAAAAAGTAGATCTGCTTCATTTTACAATCAAAATCAGTTATATAACTATAACACAATGCAACGTCCGAATATATTACATTTTACTCAATGTAAGCTATAAAAAACGATAATTTGGCTTCTTGAATCGATAAACTGTGTACTTATCTTCCCAATACCGCACAAAACGCTATATAATTAACAAACCGCTAACCAATTGTTAACATGACAATTAGTTAGCGGTTATACGGGTAAATATGGTAAAAAGTTGCAGCCTGGTTAAATAAATTTCTAATTTATTTATTTACAAGCTTAACATACTGCTCAATAGCCATTGTCATTGACGGCGCGCCGGGGGTTGGAGCTGGTATATCCAAAATTAAGCCAGCCTCAAGCACTGCCTTATGAGTAGTCGCCCCAAAAGCGGCGATGCGTGTATTGTTTTGCTTAAAATCGGGAAAGTTTTTATACAGCGATTGTATACTCGACGGGCTAAAAAATGCTATAACATCGTAAAACACATCGGCCAGATCGGAAAGATCACTGCAAACAGTACGAAAAAGCACTGCAGGAGTAAAGTTATAACCGTTCTCCAGCAAAAAACGCTGCGTTTCTTCGGCAGCAACATCCGAGCATGGATAAAGGAATTTTTCCGACGAATGCTTTTTCAAAACCTCCGCCAGATCAGCAGCGGTTTGCTTGCCAAAAAAGATCTTACGTTTACGGTACTGAATGTACTTTTGAAGGTAAAGCGCTATCGTTTCTGAAAGGCAAAAGTATTTCATTTCAACAGGCACCTCAAAGCGCATCTCTTCGCATATGCGAAAAAAATGATCGGCCGAATTACGACTGGTAAAGATCACAGCGCTAAAATCAGCTAAATTGATCTTCTCTTTTCTGAAATCCTTTGCGGGCACACCCTCAACATGAATAAATGATCTGAAATCAATTTTCAGGTTAAGCTTTTTAGCCAGCTCGGCATAAGGATTTTTATCATTTTCGGGCTTAGGCAAAGTAACCAGTATGCTTTTAACCTTTTTCTTTCTATCTTCCAATTCAGTGCTTTTAATAACCTAAATTTTAATATTCAATGCCTTTATTAAAATCAAAACAGGGCAAATTTCGAGGGCACAAAGATACGTAAATAAATAAAACTTATGAAATCGAAAGGTAGAAATTATATTTACGCTGCTCCTGATGTATTGCCATATAAAAATTATAATGATGATAATAAGCGTAACCGTAAGTAATACAGGAATATATTGTGCACCAAGAAGGCTGAAACAAATAACCACCGGCAAAAAAACAAACGCGATATTAAAATAGGTAAGATGCAGAATATTAAGGTATTCGCTCACCAGCTTATTAATATCAAACACAAACCCTAAAAACTTGAGTATTAGAAACTTGAGCGAAAATAATACAATAATGACTATGGTAAGAAAAGTAAACAGGCCGCTTCCCGCTATTTTATAATAAACGCCTTTGTACGCAGCCAGTTGATATAAGAACAAACCGAACGTAGCACAAAATAACAAAAACAAGCCCAGGAAAGCCCACGAACTAACCGGACTCTCTTCTTTACCGGCTATCGAAAGTACGCGTTTGCTGTAAAAAGAGGCAAATACATTGCTTACATCTTTGCCCAGGGCAAGGTTAAGAATAGCTGTATACAACAGCATGGCAATAATGAGCACAATAACCCAGGGATCACGCGAAGGGCGGTTATGCCCCTCCATTACCCTGCTCTTTGACCTGGAATGGAGATCAAGAAAGCCGTAGCCATGATATAATTCGTGGGCAAAAACGCTATCGGCATATTGGGCACGCATGGCCGCGTCAGGCACCCTGAGGTAACGCATAGCAATAGAGTCTGCAATAAATTTATCTCTGTTTTGCATGGCATAAGCTACCGAATCAAGCACCGAATTGCCGGGACGAAAAGTGCGTGTTGGTGATTTTAAAGGCGTATCAACCACTATTGAATCTTGTTGCGCAAAAGCAGCAGTACAATTCAATAAAAACAGCAGGCAACACCAAATAACCAAACGAATCCTCAAAGCTTAAAAAAGGGCTTATTATTTTTTGCAAAAATAGGGTAATTATCTGAACCAGAATTTCATCAATTAATATTTTTTTGAATTTTACTTGAACGCTTAATCCCCGCCCTCAATTAAATAAAAAGTCGGATTCTTATAAAGAAAAGTCTAATTAATACAATCTGGGTAAAAGCTGGTAAAATATATTTGTTGCAGGATAAGCCGGGGTGGTTAACTATTTAAGGGATGGCTGAAAATTCAGCTAATATTAAGCAGTCATGTAAATTATTTGCCAAACCGTTAGTTAAACGACCCAACGCCGACATTAAACCGATAATTAACAATTAACCTAAATACCGATCTGGAATATTTAAATTCTTTGTACTGTTTATTTAAATGACAAAAGCGCTAATTATGAAAATAAATACCTGCTTATTACTACTTATGCTGTGTTTGTATTACAATGGATATGCCCAGCAAAAAACCATCACCATTAGCAGCCCCGACAGACAAATTAATGTCCACATATTCATCGCCAAAGGCAAATTATCATACAACGCGGCAGTTAACAATACGATGTTGATAGCACCATCGCGCCTGGGTTTAACTGTTGATGGTATCGATCTTGGAGTTGAAACCAAATTTGCGGGTGCCACTTCAAATAAAAAGATAAAGGAAACCTATACTATCAACGGCGCTCACGAAATGGCACATAATGAAGCAAATGAAACTACAATTCCTTTGCTGACAGGAGAGAAGAAATTCAACCTGATTGTGCGTGCTTATAATGACGGCATTGCTGTACGTTACACATTACCTTACAATACCCAAAAAATCAATGCCGACTCGACCTCATGGGAATTTGCCGGAAAAGTAACGCAGGTTGCCTGGTCGGATTATAATGAAGGATATGAAGGCTTAAGCCACGTAACTCCATTGCCATCGGTTCCACAAAATACACCGATAATGGGGCCCTTAACTTTTAATGTAAACGGGATTTTTGCCTCGGTTTCAGAAGCTGATTGCGAAGACTTTTCAGACATGTCTTTTATACGCCATGATAGTTCTTTCAAAGCAAATTTCCCCTTTGCACCCAACGGTTGGGATGTACAATCGGATAGCGATACCGAACATGCTGTACTTAAAGGTATTTATGAAAATCAAAAAGTATCTCCCTGGAGGACAACCATCATAGCAAAAAATTTAACTAAACTTATAAACTCAGACCTACTCATTAACCTTTGTCCGGCACCACAAAAGGATAACGATTTTAGTTGGGTAATGCCCGGCCGTTGTTTATGGCAATGGTGGAGCGTTGGCGCCCCCAAGCTTGCTGACCAGAAGAGTTGGTATGATGCAGCGGCTAAACTAAAATGGGAATATTATTTAGTGGATGACGGCTGGCGAAATTGGAGGGAGCCGGGTAAAGATCAATGGCAGCTTTTGGGAGATGCGATATCATACGGAAAAAGTGTTGGGGTAAAATCAATTGTTTGGGTCGATTCTAAAGAAATGCGATCAGCGGCAGCCCGTTATTCGTATCTGAAGCGGATCAAAGAATTGGGAGCAGCAGGTATTAAGATAGACTTTATCCCCCCTGCAACCTCTTCGATCATACAATGGTACATGGGTACCATGCAAGATTGTGCAGACCTCAAACTAATGCTTAATTTTCATGGAAGTGTAAAACCAACGGGATTGACGAGAACCTACCCTATGGATATTACGAGGGAGGCAGTTAGGGGGAATGAATATCATATGACCCGGTATAAAAGAGTGGCACCGTTAGACCATGACGTATCTGTACCGTTTACGCGTTTTACCGCCGGTGCTGCAGATTTTACTCCTGTAATACTGAACCCAGAGCAACTTACATCGCAAAAATTCACCTGGGCCCATGAGTTTGCTCAATCCATCGTATATCTTTCTCCTATTACGCATTTCGCGGACGAATATAAATTTTACCTGGAGAGCCCGATGTTTGATTTATTTCAACAGGTACCTACAACCTGGGACGAGACAAAAGTTTTAAGCTGTACCCAAATGGGTGAAATTGTTGCTTATGCACGCCGAAAAGGAAACACCTGGTGGGTTGGCGTTATGAATGGTGCCGATGCACGTGAAATTAAAATTCCTTTAAACTTTCTACAGCACGCAACAAAAGGGGTACTGATATATGACGGAGAAGATACCAATGCATCTATCCTCCGTGAAGAAAGATTAGTCAATCCCAAAGACACGCTTACTATAAAATTATCGCCGGGTGGTGGCTTTGTAGCTATGCTACGTTAAAAGCAAGGCGTTATATGGCATGTGGCGTGCATAGCGCATGGGCACATGCCAGACCATGTTAAGCACTTGTTTTGTATAAGAATGCAGAATCGACACAAAAGACATGTTCAATTTAGTAAATACGTTATTCCGTAACTCCTGTAGCGGCCCAAAAAACAAGGTATCCGGCTTTATCTTTACTTACAGTAACTTTTTTTAGAATGCGCCCGGGATCAGGATGAATATTCAATACATCGATATTATGATGATCATTTTCTGTTATCTTATTTCCCTGCCCCCATTTGGCCAGATCATGTACTAAGTAGCTCAGGTTTGAGTTACCTTCAGGTATATCATTATAATAATCGGGCAATTTAAAATCTTTAAACTCGCTACCATCGCTATAAGTTAGTGTAATATATAGTTGCGAAGGCCCTTCGGAACTGGTAAGGCTCAGATACAAACCAGAATATTTTTTGTGAGGAACATCGAAGCTAAAACTATCAATACCGGCAACATTTAGGCTTTGGTTACCGTTGTCACCGTTTTTATAATGAAGCAAGGTGGCTGGGTGAAACGAATTAGCCGGGATCAATGGATTATCAGGCAAAGCATGCGTATCATGATCGCCATTAAGTTTTGCTGCATCCGCGGTAAGATAACCATCCCCTTTGCCTCCGCCATCAATACCGGTTACCCAGGTTTGCAACTTACCATCGGTAACTGTAGTTACAGGGCGGGCATTTAACAGTTTTTGGATATCTATTTGAATGGTTTTATTGCTGTGCTGGCTGTTGGCAACTCTGCCGGCCAGCAAACACACAGATAAGAAAATAAAGTATTTAAAGGTCATGGTTGTTGTAATTGGGAACTAAAGATAAACAAAGCTTAAATGTCTCCTAACCCTTATTGCACAAATACCGGCTTTAGTCAAAAAATAATTGCACTACCTTTGCCGCATGGCCGGCATTGAATATAATTCTGGCAATCAACTACTTACAATCGCCGAGTAACAAATAAGCAACACAACAAAACCAAATATTCCATTTTGCAAATGCCGTACGGCTACATTTCCCGCGCATACCAATCACCCTGCTCGGGCTGGCACTGTGGCCCCAGTGGGCCCACATCCTAAATTTGGCATCTCGAAACCACTCAGGCACCCGGTATTGTGCCAGCGAATCCCAGGTTGGCTTAAACGGACCTGCAGCGTACGGCGCTTTCAACAACCGGCCTGCATAACTTTTGGAAAGGTAGAACGACGACAGCCCTAACGCCATACCTTTAAGTACATTTCTTCTGTTCATTTGATATTCAGATATGTTACAGCGTTAAGACAGCATACTTATTTGTATGTGGACTAACGGCTGAAGCTTAGTTTTATAATTGGGTTCATAACCCTAAGGTCGGCAGTTCGATCCTGCTCCCCGCTACTTGAAAATCAGCCTGTTACGAGAAATCGTAGCAGACTTTTTCTTTTTGTTAACGGTTTTGTTAACGGTTTTCATAGTTGCTCTTGCCTTCTTAAAGATACAAAACCCAGTTTAAACGTGCAACAAAATGGCAATTAATCGGGCTGGCACCGTATTTTATAACAGAGCTTGTTACTCAGGTATTACTGTTTTTCTTTGCCAAATGGGGATATAGTTCCTGTATTCTTTTCTTTTTCTCCACCGTGCCCGCCTTATCAAGCATCGTTTGGTAAAGGTTAGTCTGCAAATAATGTGTTTGAGCGCCGGTGTAAAAATATTCACCGATAAAATCAGCAGATTGATCAAGCAGGTTTTTCATTTCCAATAGGTCTCTTAGCTCAAAAAGGATCACCGTATCATCATCCGGGTTATCATCATATTTTATAAAGTGTTCTTTAAAAGCTCCCGGAATGCTGTTGATATGCTCGACAAATTTGTAAAGCGGTTCCAGCAATAATACCTGCAAAAGCGAATCGTCGTGCTTATTGCTGTTCATCGTATCTAAAGTAGCCTGATAAATTGCCTGCAGCTTATGCGTGTGTGGCGGCTGTACGCCGGTCAGAGAAAGGTAAGCTTTGCAGAAAACCTCAACATAGAATGTCAGGTTATGAAATATGGCAGGTGACAGATTGGTTAAGCGCCCGAAAAGATGGGAGTCAATATCATACACTTTTTCGTCGCTGACTACTTCAATGGCTTTCTCCAAAAGCAACGAGATTACCGTATGCTGGTTTAAGCAAGCATTAACGGCACTATTGGTGGTAGATTTACTTTTAGCGACCAGGCCCGCGGTACTGATCCACACATATTCGAATTCACTTTCCGCGATGTGCAGCTTCCGGCTATGGTCGTAGTAATAGTATTTTACTGTAAAATCATCGTAAATGATGCCCAATGAGGTAAGGACATCGACAAAAAAATCCCTGTCTGAAAATTTGAACCGGTAAGCAAATTTTACCTGCTCGTTGATCCGCGCAACCAACTCGGCCACTTGCGCGGTTTCGGAAATCAAAATAAATTCCCCGTCTTTGTCTCTTAGTATTTCCATTATTTAAAGCTGCGATTGTAGGTTTTTCGGCAATCAAATATAGGATCATCCATTGGATTTTTGATTGAATGAAAAACCGGCAGGTAAAACCGTAATGTGGTATGGTCCGCCCGGACGCCTGTACTACGTCCTGCTCTGATTTTCATAAGCCAACTTGTCAGATACGCTGCACTTAGCATAGTGTTTGCCAATCATTTGCAACCAATTCAACCTAATAGTTTATGTCAAAAGCCGGAAGAAACGACCCGTGCCCATGCGGCAGCGGAAAGAAGTACAAAAATTGCCACTGGGGAAAGGATGAGATAGCCCCCGCACAACCTGTGGCCATCGCCCGAAAGGAGCCTCCAACCTTTGCAAAACAGATCAGTAAGTAGAGGGCGATGCCCATCTTACGTTTTTTGGCCTATTTGCAAACGGTACCGGAAAACCATGGCCGCAATTTCGGTTTGGAAATGATGGCCGCCGACGTCATCCGGCAAATGCCTGATGACGATCAGCGCCCGTATATGCCCTGGGACGAACTGCGCAGGGCCGTCGTTCTGGGTGAAAGCTTTGGGGATGACGAACCGGAAAACCTCTTTACCGAAAATATTATATCCGCTAATGGCAACCAGATCGTTTTTCCCGGTGTTTACCGCAACGGCTCTGCCATTGTGAACGAACTTCTTGAAGTGATATTAACGGGTGATAATTCTTTGCCGGACGCTTTCAAGCGTTTGATTTACAGCGCAGCCGGAATGTTGCTTTTCCTGAGTAACCAGGTTGCAGAAGACCTGGGCTTTGACCGCTATGAGCGTGGCGAAATGTCAGATGATTTTGCATTCCCGGCATTTGAAGATTTTATTGAAGGTTCCCAGACGTTGGAATTTGACAGCGAATTCCTGACAAAAATTGCCAAGCTTTACGGCTATCAACTGGAAACGCTGGATCATTTCATCCTCGATCCGAAAGATCCGCGTTTAGCTGATGATGACCCCGACAATAATGTCGTATCGGTCAAACCATTATTAAAGGATGGTGAAAACTACTTTCTTTTCATGCCTACCACGGTTGTAAGCAGTTTAATTGCGTTCATTTTTGACCAGGCGGCCCACTTTGATTGCCACGAACTCCTCATGAAAATGCTGCATGGCGAGCAATACCACCGGGCGGGCCGGGCGATTGAATACCTGGGCTGGCAATACACTGATATTAAATTGCCGGAAAATAAAACCTCGTTCCCTTTCAGGGAATCGGTATGGCGCTTCGACAACCAAAAATTCGGTTACCTGTGTTACGTCCCGGTTGACCAGATCGGGCAGGCCACGCCGTTTGATAAAGCCATGCAGGAACGTGCTGCCGAGGTCGATGCCTACCTTAAAACGCTTGACCCGGATGTTCCCCACGAGGTACTCGCGGTTGTTGTGTTTTCTGAAACCGGGCACGGTGAATTCATTGCCATGCCCAAGCTGACGGTACCTGACCGTTATTTGTACCTGACTTCAAGTGAACTCAACGCCATCGTGTACGATAAAGAATCTGATTTTCTGACCCTTTGGAAATTTGCAGGGGTATTTAAAGATGCAGTAGCCCATTTCAAATTACCGCCAACAACCGGCCTTTTAAATTTGTATGCGGTTTACCGTAGTAACCACGGCGCGCTGACCAACGCCGATAGTGCCAGGCCCAAAGGTGCTATGCTGATGATCCTGCCGGGAAATGATGTAGAACTTAAACAGGAGATCAAGATCCTGAGGGATGAACATGCCGCGGAATTGTTGGTTGACAATGGCGTCCGCGCGTTCACCAATGTGATCCGCAAAGCTGAATTTGCACCGATTTACGCCTTCAAAGGCCCGCTTTCCCGGGAATACCGGCGCTTGCTTGATTGCTTTAAGATCCCGGTCTGGGTGACGAACTACCAGGCCGATCCCGAGCTACTGGTAAAAGAAATTGCCGACGCGTTGATGTTTTGGCTGTTCAGGCTTGTTGACGACCTGGCACCGGCCATCGACGAACAAAAATTTGTTCAGTTTGAAATGGAGCTTATCGTAGATGAACAAATACTGAACGGCCGTGAGTTCATTGTTAAAACGGTGGAGCCTGATGATATCGCCATTACGACGACTATCGCTGCACCGAAACTGCAATTGCACATTCCATACGAGTTTATTTACCTGACAGCGAGGCCTGATAATACGGGCGAAAAAATGCTGGTGAAAGCCGCGTTAAACGGGCTGGTTGATTATATCCGCGAAGCCGGTGGTAAAATAAACCTGACTCCGCAGGAAATCGAGGAAGCGGTCGAGCATGTGATGCAGCCGGCCGGTGCGAAGATGATCTTATTTTCTGACGCTGCAGCCGACGTGGAACTCGACGGGCACCACCTCCCGCCTGAACATTATTTCCAGGATACCGACAGCTCCTTTGTGCTTGACCATTTAACAAGTTACCTGCCCGGGGGCTATATGATCCCTGAAAAGATCGGTAAAATCACCGAAAAGATAGCCTTGTGCGACGCACTTGTCACGGGCCTGATCGGTGAACTGAGCCGGCGCATCGCAGCATTCGATGGGGCTGCGCTGATCAAATGGCTAATCAAGTGGAATGAACGCTGCGTGTTTACCCGGGAGATCCGCGAAATCCGTTCACCTGCGAAGATCGCCTGTTTTGAAGATTTTCAAAATGAAGTCGACGAGATCAACAAGCATGACCTGATGCTGGTTCCTACGTCGCTTGCCATAAGGACGCTGATCGAGTTTGTGGCCGCAAATCCCCCTTCCGAAAATAAGGTCCCTAATTATGCCGAAATCGATCAGTTACTGGCTATGGCCAATGAAGTAGCCAACTGGGGGTCGGAAAGCGAAGCCATGCGTATGGGGCTGGATGACCCGGAAATGGGCTTGCTGCCATCAGGCCGTATCGGAACGAGCAAGAAATTCCAAAATGAATCTTTAGCGCCCTACGCCCATGCACGGAACACCGGTGTTGTCGCCAGGTTCGTAGAGCGTTTCAAAAGCAGGTATGTACCGAATTACAAGGAAAGGGCGAAAAGTACGGCCAAATCGGAGGAAGCGGACGCCGCTTTTTTGGCAGAATTCGGCGTGACGATCACCGATATATCAGATGTTACAGGTGTACTGATCGATTACGGATTTCGCCGTGAAGAACCCTGCTCCGCGTTGCCGGCCGAAGAATTATTTACCATCCTGAAGGAGCAATTGCCGGATAAGGAGGAAAATATTATTAAAAAGGTTGTTGAACTTATGACCTTATTGCGCAGGGAAAGCATTGGCACGTTCCCTAAAGGCTATGGCACCAAAGATATTTTCCCATGGCGCTTTGGCCGGAATTTATCCTATTTGCGCAGGCCATTAGTAAAATTAGAAGGCGCTGACGGATCATCTACCTATCTGTTCGGTTTCAGGCATCTCAAAACCTATTTTGAAAACCTGATATTTTTGATCTTCACGGGCAAACTTCCTGAGAGCAACTCCGATGAGATGAGTTCTTTTTTAGGGAAGATCAATAACGAAAAGGGAACCCCTTACCGCAATGAAGTAAAGGACTGGCTGAAAGCCAACACTGACCTGGAGGTCATCGACCATGAAGTTAAGATCGAGCAGGGCGGGCACATTCCCGCGGATAGTAATTATGGCGATACCGACGTGATGGCGGTCGACCACGCCCTTAAAACAGTTTATTCCATCGAATGCAAAAACCTGGTCGGCGCGCGCACGATCCATGAGATGAAAACCGAACTGGACCTGTATCTGGGGCGTGAAGGCAAGCAAACGAAAGCGAAGATCATCAAGCATGTCAAACGCGATGAATACCTGAAAGCAAACCCGGACAAACTGAAGGCTTTTTTAAAACTGCCATCGGATGATTATGAGGTCGTTTCGGTTGTGGTCGCTGCGGAAGAAATGCCGATGGCTTATATTGCCAGGGAACCGGTTCCACTTCCGATCATTGCATTCCACCGGTTGAAACTGGAAGGAAAAACGGCTTTATCGCAAAAATGAAAATGAAACCTGCTTAATCACTTGTTTAGGTCGATGAGTTGCTTTATCGCAAACTTCCTGATCCCCTCATAGACGGTATCAATATCCTGCGGGCCCAGGTAAAGCGTTGCCTTCGGGACATTACTGGCGGTGATAGTTGGAAAAACTTTTTGATACGGAACAGAAAGAAGTGCAAGCGTTGGCTTGCTCTTCATATTGCCCTGCATAACTTCGAGGTCCACCAAAGAGTTGTTGAAGAAATAATCGACATCCCGGAAGTGCTCGTCATTCCTTAACTTTTCGAGCATCTGCTCGGCGGATCCCCAGGGGGCCAACTGGATCTCATAAGGCGTAGCGATAATCCGCCGTATCCTGAATTTGTACTTCGTCATCTTCCCGTCTTTCAGGCCGTGGTAGCCCTTAAGCTCATGAGTAGTAAATTGCAGGAGGTTTTTGTCGTTCGCCTTTCCGGCGAAAGCATGCATAGCCGCCATCGTGGCGGCAAGGCTTTTACTCCTGTCTGAAAGCTCGGCAATCAGTCGGTCCAGTTCAGCCTGGTCGATATTTATACCTGGCTTTTGGGCTTCGGCAGGAGGTGGAATGGATTGCTGCCATTGATGCAACTGGATCGTTTCCCTTGGGGAAGCGGCCGCATTGCCTGAGCCCCGCCTGAGATAGATGGTATCCGTTAAAATTCCTTTCATCTGCCGGGTGGCCTCCAATGGCGAGGGATAGTGGTGGATAGGAAATTCTATGATGCCGAACAACTTTCCCTCATATTGGTAAGTATAGCTTTTGAAAACCGCCTTCGGCCAGATCTTATCCTTTGCTTTTTGCTGAAAAATGGCATCGTCCGTAAAGTCGCTTAAACCCACCAGGTCCGTCTGTTGGGGTGTGTGGCTGATACCGGCGATGATGTAAGCTTCCTCATCGCGGATGGTATTGCAGAAGCTGAGGATGTCTTTTATGAATTTTGCATCTTCATCCGGGTCACCCTTTTTAAAACTATACGATTGCTCTTTAAAGTCGAGTGTCGCGCTTTCCGGGCGTTTGATCAATCGTTCAAATAATCTTTTGTTCATAGTGGAAACGTATGGGTTCAGGCCGGCTTACCGGTGATGTCATCAAATTTAATGGTCGTGCCTGCGGTCGCGAAAACGACTGCAACAATTTCGCCGGGATCGATAACCGCTTCCTTTGATTCACCTGTTTTCGGATCGAAACTCATCATGTTTTTAAGGTCTTCGGGTTTCATCTCAAAGCTTAAATGGCCTTCTTGCCCGACAACTTTTTCATAACCGGAAAGATCCAGGTTGCGGCTGATACAGCGGCTTTGCGGATGTGGCTGGTGAAAAACTATGGCCGGCGGATAAAGGATGTCCAAATCCTTGTATAAGCCGGCATTCCAATCCAGTTCATTAAACGGCAATGGCAAAGCAAAGATGTAGGTTTCATAATAAAACACAAAAACGTGCATGGGCAGTTTTGCGGCGGCATCAGTTTTTTTATAAAGAAAGCCTACCGGCTTGCTGTACCGGTGTTCCATTGGAAGTACATGAAACATGATCTTTGCAAACTCATCGAACCAGGGTAATGGTTGGCCGCTAATCAAATATTTTAAAGCCGGCCGGTACTGTTCGACTTCATCAGTGGCAATCATGGATAAAGCCATTTTTAGAAGGCACTTGTAAACCTTGATCGGTGTATAGGGCTCCTTCATATAGGTGATGACAGTCTTTCCCGATTCCCTATCGAAATTGATCGCGCCGGTATCCGGGCTGGGCGTACTGATCTTGGTGGCATTAGTGGTATAAAACTCGGTTAGGCGGGCGGTAATCATCTCATTGGGCGACTTAAATGTGGGCACCCCATTCTTGCCAACGGTTCCGTTTACCGACCTGGCGATGCCCAACCAGGCGGCGAAATCCGTCTCATACTTACCAAATAAAGCGTTACAGTCATCGCACTCGAAATCTGATTGCAAATGTTTGTTACCTAAGCATTCGGGGATGACATGCGCCGCCTTTTTAAATTTCCTGCTGCCTGCCGGGCTGTTACAAAACCGGCAAACCCGCAAATTCCGGGTCTTGAAACCCCGCATTGCTTTATCCGGCGGAAACATCAACTTATCCGCCGTGTATGCCGCAAGGAACTGATCCAGCTGTTCCTGGGTTGATGGGAAAGTGAAAAGGTTCGGATCCTGCGCCATTTGAAAAATAAACTTAAAGGTAAGGAATTGCGCAACTGTTTAAAAAGGCAGATTTCAGCTTTTTTTGATGATCAAATGCGCCAGTGCCGGGTCACTTAATAAGCGTTCCATTTCCAGCTCGATAATATCACGGATATCCTGTTTGATCTCCAGGTAATTCCGCTCCACGATGGCCGGGCTGATCTTCCGGATTTCCGGAAGCGGCAGGTACCCGTCGATCTCTTTTTTCAAGGCTGCATGGTCATTGATGATCTCGCCATGAAAAGCCTTTAACTCGACCTTGCAGTCCGGGTTATCCGCCACCATACCTACGAACTCACCTGAACTCAAAGCCGCTATCCGCGAGGGTGGTACCGCAGCCTCCAGTTGCTTCGAGCGGCTGATGGATGTATCGCTGCGGTTGATGGACAGGCTTTCCCGGTCCTGCATGATGCGGCCGATCTTTTCCGATACGAATTTGGCCGTATCGCCTGATACCTGGCCGACCGCCATATTGCCCACAATATTCATGATCACGTCCGCCTGTTCGCGCCCGTAATCCTTGCGCAGCTGGCTGGCATCCTGGATGCCCAGGCAGGTCGAGATCAGATTACTCCGGCCGGTACTGATCGTCGGGATGATATCTGTCGTTAACGTGGGAAACTCATCAAAGATCAGGCTGCATTTCAGCTTGCCCTTCTGGTTGATGATTTTTAATAACCGGTTGGTAAACAGTGACAGCACCGCACCGTAGATCTGTATCTTCTGCGGGTTGTTGCCCATGCACACGATCTTCGGTGCCTCCGGGTTATTGATATCCAGCGTAAACTCATTGCCCGAAAGCACATAATACAATTGCGGGGAGGCGATCCGTGCCATCGTAATTTTGGCGGAGGCGATCTGCCCCTCCAATTGTTCCACCGCGTCCCGTTTGTAGGCGCTGATAAAAGGGTTGATCAGTACATCGATCTCTTTTTGCGTGCCCAGCAGCGTAAACAGGCTATCATAGTCCGCCTGCATCAATTCGATCACATGCGGCAATGTGCAAAATTCCCCATCCTTATATTTCCGCAGGTACCAGATGATGGCCGTCAGAAAGTTAATCGGCGATTCCACGAAAAAGTCGCCCTGCTTTTTGATCCATTCGCGGTTCAGCCCCAGTAAAATTGTCCGGGCAGATTCCACCGCATCCGTCAGGTCCAGCATCGCCGAGGGATCCAGCGGGTTGCAGCGGTGGCTGCGGGACAGGTCATCGAAATTTATGGAAAAGAATTGAGGCGCTACCTTATAAAGATGCTTGCACTTCAGCCAGGTATTGTAGGCAATGATCGCCAGATCCGGCATCTTGAAGTCATATACGAACATCGCAAAGCCCTTGCGGATATGCTGCGTAATGACGTGCCGGATAATGAAATACGACTTACCTGAACCCGGCGAACCCAGCACTACCAGCGAACGAAACAGGTTGATCAGGTTGATCCAGCCATCCCGCTGTTTGCCTTTCAGCACGTACTTCATCGGCAGGTTCACCGAATACTCATTTTCCAGCAAGCGCTCTTCCTGCGGGAACGTCTCCTGGTCACGGTTGAAGATATCACCCGACAACTTATCCCTTATGATCCGCGAGAGCATCGTGCCACCGCTCATCATCAGCAGATAGCCCAACCCCGTCACCAACATATAGCCCACCGCAACCCATTCTATTTTTCCTCTCACCAGAATGATGAAGTAGCTGCTGAGGAAAAAAATAAAACCGCTGATGAGGTACAGCATTGCGGTTTTTACCGTCTGCTTTTCATCCTTTTTCCCCTTCACACCGATCAGCGCGATAGCGAGAAATGCCAGCGCGACCAGCTTGGGCTTCAGGAAGCTGCCCAGCAGCCCCGTCTTGACAATATTTTCTAACAGCCGGTCTGTGATCCCCGACACCAAATGCCAGCCCACAAAAGCCCCGTAACACTCCTTATAAAAGTGCAGCAGCAACACCGCCACACTGATCAGCCTGGTCATATCCAGGATCTTGCGCATGGCCTGATCATTCTCTCCAGTTTGCATATCAGCCCCCTCTCCATCTCCCCCCGGAGGAGGAGAATTTTAATCATCCACACTTATACATACACCCGGATTTTCCGGGCATAGCTAGCGCCAGCCATCCTTTGAAACCTCAAAAAATGGTTATCCTAAAGCCAATAAATCACACTGATCGTTAGCCCGGCGACAGCCGGACCCTTTTCTTTTTCTTCCGCTTCGTGCGCTTCAGTTCCCAATCCATCCCGGTACCTGCCTCACCATCTACCAGTAAAGTTTCCGCAGCCCGCAGCATACCGGAATCCAAACCGGCCACCTCCCGAAATTCTGGTAAAAAACCACGCTTTTCCCCCGCGTTTGCGTGGCCCGCCATGCCCGGTTTTTGCGTTTTGCCGTTTTGTTTTTTTCCCTCACTGGCCGCTATGTTAGGACAGCGTTCCAGAATGGCTTTGGCACTAAATGCCTTGCCTAATTCACTACCGTTAAACACCGTTTTCCGGTCATGATCCACATACGTCAAACCATAGATCACCCCATCCGCATTTTGCCTTACCACCAGGTCGATACCCTTTTGCTGCAAAGCTTTTTTCAAACCCTCCAAATTGTCCACGCCATTTAAAAAAGCCATATTAACCGCATTCGTCAACCGCGCTTTATGCGCCTGCTTCAAGGCCTCGTTCTTTGCAAACTTTTCCTGCAAATTCTTCAGCGTTGGCTTACTCGCAAAATCACTTGCTTTGATCGGCACACCCACTTTATTCCCATCCGCATCCAGCACCCTAAACACCAAGCCTTCATGCTTTTTAACCCGCGAACCATCCGCACCCGTATCGGCTACAATATTGTATAAGCCCAATACCGCATTATACTGCGCCAGCGACGTAAACTTATACTGATCGCTTACCACATTTATAATGCCGTTCATCGCCCGTTTGGTTTCCATCCGCCCGTATAAAGCGCGCTGCACATTCACCGGCTTCACCCGGTCATGCAATGAATTTTCTTTGCTATTGGCCACCACCAAACCGTATTCTTTTTCCATTTCCACGCAGGCAGGCCGCGCCTTGTGCTTGCCGATATTGTGCATCGAGATCGCTTTGCCATCGGCTTTAATATTGGTCGACACCAAATGGATATGTGGATGTCCTGCATCTGTGTGTTTGTATAATAAATAAGGCTGCCCTGCAAACCCGATCTTATCCAGGAACACCTCGGCCATTTCACGCAACTGATCATCCGAATGCTGTTCCGACGGGTGGAAATTCAAGGACACATGCAAACTATTATATTTCGTCCGCTGGTTCAATTCCGTCAACAATTCCAGCCGCCGCAGCTTCTGATGAAAGGTCATATCTGCCGCCTCCATCGGGTAAAAGCCAGCCTCCAAACACTCCGCAAAACCCAGCTTGACCTTTTGTTCATTATAGTTCAAAGTTCCCCTCAAACTCTTGCTTTGATGGACTACTGCAACCATTGCTCACTGATCGAATTGATCTTTAATTTTACTTCCTCGAACAACTCAAAATAGCGATCCCGGTCACGCCCGAAACGCTCCAGCCATGCCTGCATCTGCGGCGAATGATCCAGCATATTCAGCCGGTGCACCGCCTGGTTAAAATTCACGCCGACCGCATTCAATTCCCTTTTCAACACCACCAGTTCAGCCACCAACTCATCCACCGATTGACTACGCGAATAGACCGTAATGCGCTTGCCAAACAAGATGCGCCGCACATATTCCGACAGCTTGCCCACCGTACTCTGCTTCCAGTTCTTTTCCAGTTCACCAAACTCATCTACCGTCAACCGCAGGCCAATGATCCGCTTACGGCCCAAATCGGCCGTAGTATCTTTATCTGCCATCCGTCATCCTCCTCACAAATCCATTCCACAAAATCAACGCAGAATTCCAAACACCCAAACCCAACCTTCAAATACACCCAATCTTCCAAAAGCCTGCTTTCTACCCGCCCCCGAGTTTCGAGGGGGGCGGCCAGATTTCAGTTGTTGTTAAACAACTGTACATCTGGCCGAACGCAAATTGGGCGTTCTTAAAAGTCTCCCGGTGAGGGAAAAAAAGAAAATAGCCTCATGCCGAAATCCCAACACAAAACCAACCGTCAGCCAAGCGACAAGCCCGCTTTCTGCCGTACCCGCGGCGATTCGCCCTTGCATTGCAACCATTCGTTCAAATCCTTAAAGCGCTCATAAAGCGTGCTTTCATCCACGTACCGGCTACCCAACGAAAGCGCATAATCCCGGTAAGCCAGCCCCGTCACATCCCTGTCCAGCCATAAATGCACCCGGTCATGCGCGTTTAAAAATGGCAAGGCCCGGTCAAACAAACCCGCACCATTCAGCACCACATAGTCCACCGTTTTCGGGTCTTCATAAGGATGCAAAGAACGGTAGGAAAGGAAGTCCATAAAGCCCTCGAAAACATGGCAAGTTCCCGCTCCCAAACCCAGGCAAGTGATGTCTTTCGGCGTACTGCTTTGCTTGAAATTTTTGTTGCGCATCTCCCAGCCACCGGCATCATTTTGAAACCCGATGGCATAGTATAAGCGACCGCCCACTTCATAAGAAATTTCCTTGCAAAAAACATCAGCCACCGCCACCGGTATCGACCTTTCATGCAGGTAGTTTTTGAGCGGATAACTGTACAAAGGCTGTACGGATTTGACGGACAATTTATGTTCCGAACGGATACCGACAGCAAACCGCTCCGGCTCGAAAAGTTCTAGCGTATACGTCGAATAATTACGGTTCAATATTTCCAGCACTTCCGGGATACCGCGCTGATAATACCGCAGGAAAAAATCCAAAGGATTTCCCCCGGTACCGAGCCCGAAATCATACCATTCGTTGCGTAAAACGTCTACATGGAAACTCGCCGTACTTTCATTACGCAATGGCGATAAATACCACCAGTCCGTATCGTTTTTCTTCCGGGCTACCGGCGCAAACCCTTCTCTTTCCAGGAAAAGATTAAGATCAATTTCCCTGGCCTTTCCTAACGAAAAATATTCCTCACTCAAATCCATCACACAATCCTCCTGACCAATCAAAACCAAAAATAGCGCACGCATTTCACATTCACCCATCCACCCCAAATATTGGGTAGGATCGTTTCAACGGAACCAGCGACCTTTGCGCTAATCAATAATCATAAAATTAAAATGCGTATGGCAACGACAAATGTATTAGGGACCGTTTATGAAACCTTGTTATGCAGTCCGGGGATGAATGAAGTGGTGAAGATCGACGTCAAGATGAGCCGTAAAACCGTGCTCCTGTTAAACAGCGTGATCGAAGGCGGCATCAGCGACGACAATGAACGGCAGGAGCTATTGAAACTCGTCCCTGAAGAAGACTTGGCTAAACTCAAAGAATTCGCCGAAGATTGCTTAGGCAAAGCGGGCCTGAAAGAACTCAGCGAAAAAATGAAAAGCCTGGAAACCAAATAACCGCCAGCTAAAGGCCTGCCAAAGGCGGTAGGCCTCAAATATCAGTTAAAACAGCGCCAATTGTACCTGGCTAACTTGATACGCAGCGATAGCTTTCAATGTTTTTTGTAACACTTCCTGCTTGTAATTGGTGCTATCACCATTGCCGATGTATTTTGTCATACTGGCTTTCAACTCTCCAAGTGCGGCATCTAAAGCCCCTGCGCGGTTTTCAAACTTTTTGCAGAAAACGCATAGCGGGCCGCTGCTGCCCGCGGTTCCATAATTGCAGGAAAGAGAATAGGCCCAGGTTCCGTTCGGGCTGCGGCCGATGCGGATTTCGCTTTCATCTAATTTGATATCTTCCCGTTCAAGGAACTTCGGTGCCACAAAC
This sequence comes from Mucilaginibacter sp. 3215, assembly GCF_050433785.1. Taxonomy (NCBI): domain Bacteria; kingdom Pseudomonadati; phylum Bacteroidota; class Sphingobacteriia; order Sphingobacteriales; family Sphingobacteriaceae; genus Mucilaginibacter; species Mucilaginibacter sp. 3215. Next base: position 67,868 of record NZ_JBNPWO010000004.1, on the reverse strand, counting down.
CAACCGTATTGGTTAAATGCAATCTCGGTAAAACCGAATTCCAGCGCCCGGCGGTATTCATGTACATTCATCAATATCTGACGCAGGCCGTCGCCGAAACCGGCGAACCAGTTTAGTTTTTCCGAATCGCCTGAACGGATAGCTAAGGCGATTTCGCCTAATAATTCACGCTCGTAAGCCATCGCGTGACCTGCAAGGTAGGCGTCGATGTCGGTTTGGGACTGCAAGGTTAATGTGAACTTTTCCATAAGCTAAGTCTTAAGTTTTTATTGCCCTACCGCGCGGCACGCCTGCCTGTCAAGGGCCCCGCGGTAGCGGGGTTTATATACCCTTGACAGGCGGGTGGGCAAGCGCGACCTTTGCATTTCAAAAAAATTAAGACTTAGCGGGAAGGAACACGCGCCGCCCCAATTCGAGCGCCGCCATCAGGATCGCCGCCTTGGCCACGCCAATGCCGGGAAAAGCACAAAGCTGTTCCGCCGTCATCTCCAGCATTCCTGACAAGTCGCCTTTCAACGACCGCACGATCTTTTTACAAAGATCCAGCACCGGAACTTCGGATGTCCCCGTGCATAACAGGATCGCCAATAATTCCTCCGCACTTAACTTCCCCGCGCCCAAGTCGTGCAGCTTTTCCCGCGGCCGGTCGTACTGCGCCAGCGCCTTGACACTTTTAGGATGTTTGACCACTTCCATCTTCTCTTTCTCTGGTTCCAGTTCGCCATAGGCCAGCCGGCTCAATACCATTGACAGGGCCTCCACGAATTTCGCCAGGTCTTCTTCCCAAAGCTGGATCGTCCGGCGTTGATACGCTTTTTCTTCGTTACCATATTCTTCGCTCGAAGTGATCAGCACAAAGTGGCTGTCATTCGACGCCTTTTTGACATCGATAAAATAATGTTTCCGCCCATGGCTAAACGTTTCAGTAGCAGGGTAGGATAGTTGGTTTTTACTGCTTCCATGATCAAAATAGATATGTGTAGGTCAAAGTTCTACATTACGCAAACCCAAACCGACAATTTGCTGTTATTTAAACGTTTATATCCGATTCAATGAAGTCGTTTCGATAAAAGATGCCAGAAACAATCATCAAAAAATGCCTCGAGTGCGGCAAGCCGTTGGGTCCCGGGCGCAGTGACCGGAAATATTGCGACGAATTTTGTAAGAGCGCTTACAATAATCGCCAGCGGACCGGGAAAGTGGCGGACCCCGCATTAACCTATGAACCGGACGACGAACAAAAGGCGCGGGAAAAACAGTCAGCCGCGATGGACAGGATATGCGATATCCTGGTGGAGAACAGGGTGAAATTACTGAATATGTATGCCCTCTACGAGCGGCGCTTATCGCTGGTAGAATTCAACCGTTTCGGCATCAATCTGAACTATTACACAAGCCAGCACACGGACGATTATTATGAAAAGGAGTTTAAGATGTGTTTCGACTACGGCTACCATATTGACGGCGACCAAGTCTACCTGGTTTACCACGGAAATGAACTTTATTTTAACTAAGCCATGTCTTTAGCATTGAAAGCTCCCCGTATGAAAGAAAGGCCGCGCAAAAAGCGGGCGCCGGGTTTGACCCCATCACATGGCAATGGCTCGCGCCGGTTGATTGTATAGATAACTTAATGGCCTACGAGCGTTGGTTTCCTTTAAAAGACCCAGATCTGGTTCTGCCCTATATCCAGTTGTTCAGCACGACCGCCTTTTGCTCCGCCTGCGATTAGCCGGCTTCCATCTTTGGATTAAGTATTTTGGATTATTACGTACAAGAAACCTACCTGAATGAAACCTGTTGGGGGCATGGGCAAAATACGGATTGCTTTATAATGTCACTGAAGCCTGGGTGTTTGTTCGCAATCATATCCATTAGGTTGAAAGTCCCCTTGCAGCGAGTGTTTGGGGACTTTTATTTATCTTTAAAAACCTTACCAGCTATCATGAGAAAATCGCTATTCATCATTTTTTTCCTTGCCCTGACCAGGATTGCCGGCGCACAAACTGTCAATGCCGCTTACGTCAAAGCACTTTACCAGGAATACCCTACACTTCCTTCAGACTTTTGTTCATCCTGTAAATTGTGGGTTAACCCATATTATAGGTCGATCGCAGATACGGCAAGGCACATGCCGCTGGTCACATTTTATATCTATACCAAAGCTCACCGAATCCAGCAGGAAAATGCCAATGTACCCCGAACGGGCATCTACGCAGCCTGGCACCCGGCGGATGGCCAACCGGATGAGACCAAAGTCTATAAACAAGCGAATGTGGAATCACCGGATATGATTGCTAAGGGCCATTGCCAGGCTTGGATCTTATTGGGTTACGATATTAACGGCGCTATCCTCTCGGACACCTATACCTTCAATGCCGGGATGGAATACCAGGGACAAAACATCGGGACAGAGATCGCAACCGAGGAACTTTGCCGGAAGCTAACCGATCAGACAGACAGTGTACGCATCTGGTGCGGCACTTATGGCAGTCAAGGCACTTATACCAAAAATAATATCATCGTTACAGTACCGAGCCATTATTATAAGATCATCCAGTATAACGATCAGTTGCTTTGCTACTGGCTTCCCAATCTGCCCACAGAGAAGCGGTCTTTATTACCGCAGCGCAAAGTCAGTCATGAACAATTAGTTGCGAATCTCGGATTTGACCCGATGGCCGTTTTTAAGGAATAGATTGCCGAAGCGACGACGTGAGTGTTCCTTATTTTTTCGCATTGCGCCTTAACCATTCTTCAATTTGCGGCAGGGGCATCGCATTCCTGGTCATGGGCTTGGTGAACATGTATTTTACAGGCTGCGCGACAATAAGATCAGCGAGAGGTCTGGTCGCTCATCGATAAAGAGGCGATCCGCGAACAGGTGCTTTCAACAGCGTAATGATGGCCCTCAAACAATCAGCTCCTGGTCTTGGTTTATTGGACATGCGTATCGTTACACTTGAAGAACATCTCTCATTTCCGGAAATGGCCGGACAGATACCGCCGGAAAAACTGGGTGGTTTCGGTCAAAACGAAAGAATGAAACAGCTGGTACCCAAACTGGCGGATATCACCGGCGAGCGTTTAGCCTCCATGGATGCCAATGGCATCAGCATGCAGGTATTATCAGTCGACAGTTCGGGCGCCAACCTGCTGGCCGAAGATACAGGCCCGGTATTTGCCAGGCAGTATAATGACCTGATCGCGGAAAGAATTCAAGGATATGAAACCCGCTTTACCGCATTTGCCCATTTGCCGATGACTGCGCCTGCTGCCGCCGCCGATGAACTGGAGCGAACAGTAAAAGAACATCATTTCCGGGGCGCCATGATCCGCGGGCTGACGGAAGACCAGTTCCTGGACCATCCCAGGTTCGCGCCCATTCTGGAACGCGCCGAAAAATTGGAGGTGCCTATCTATCTGCATCCCGGGCTGCCCCCTAAAGGCGTAGCTGATATCTACTACAGCGGCCTGCCCAATCATGCTGGCATAGCGGAAGCCCTCGCCGCCTATGGCTGGGGCTGGCATGCTGAAACCGCGCTCCACATCCTGCGCCTGGTTTATGCCGGCATCTTCGACCAATACCCCGAACTGCAGATCATCATCGGTCATATGGGTGAAATGCTGCCTTTCCAGATGGCCAGGTCAGAGCGCGCCTTCCAGCCAGGCGCGGGCGGCGCCAACCAGCGCAAGCTAAGCGATACCCTGCGCCAGCAGGTTCATATCACCACCAGCGGTTTCTTTACCCTGCCACCCCTACAAATCGCGCTGGATACTTTCGGCATCGACAACATGATGTTTTCCATAGATTACCCCTTCAGCACCAACGAGCAAGGTATGGAATTTTTTCGCCGGATCGATCTGCCCGATGCCGACCTGTCCAAACTCGCCCACGGCAATGCCGATAGGTTGTTAAAATTAAACACCTGAGCCAGCGATCGTGTATACCTCTTGCCCAAACACCAAATCATCAAGAAAATGAAACAAGGACTCATGATCGATATGGACGGCGTGATCTACGCCGGCGAAGAACTCATCAAAGGTGCGGACCGATTTGTCGCGCGGATGCTCAAAGAAAAGATCGATTTTATTTTCCTGTCGAACAACAGTTCGCGATCCCGCCGGGAAACCGTCGAAAAACTGGAAAAAGTGGGCGTCAAAGGAATCACTGAAGATCATATTTATACCAGCGCCATGGCAACCGCCGCCTTCCTGAAAGACGAATTTCCCGGCTGCAGCGCCTATGTGCTGGGCGAGGGCGGCCTGCTCAAAAGCCTGGAACATGCCGGGATCAGGCTGGTCGACAGGCAACCCGACTTTGTCATTTTGGGCGAGGGACATCAATTCGATCTGAAGATGGTGCACAAAGCCGTGGATATGATTATCGCCGGTGCAAGGTTCATCGCCACCAACCGAGATCCCTCACCGCGCAGGGAAGGCTGGAACAACCTCGGTATCACAGCTACGGCCGCCATGATCGAGGAAGGCAGCGGCCGTCATGCATTTGTGATCGGGAAACCCAGCCCCGTCATGATGCGCTATGCCAGCGCCTACATGGGACTCTCCCCTGAACAGACCACCGTGCTGGGTGATACCATGGAAACCGATATCAAAGCAGGCATCTATATGGGCTATAAAACCATATTGGTTTTGTCAGGCATTGCGGATAAAGATCAGCTCAACCATTATGGCTACAAACCAAGCCTCGTGGTGGATGCGGTCAAGGATATCCGGTTCCCGCTCGACTGGTGGAAGTAATGCAGCGCTGAACTTATTCTTGATCGAAATCAAATGTCGTGGTTTGAGACGCGATCAGGCGTACCAGCACGAAATCACTACGGGCCGCCCCACGTTTATTCAAGAGGAAGCAACATTGTTATCGCAAACTTGGGAACCAGCATTCCCAGGGGCAAAAAATACTTGTTACAAACGATCAGGGCACTAATGACGAATGCAAAACTGGTTACATCAAAATTTGATTCGAATCAACCGACCCTACACCCAGCCTGCTTAACTTTGATAGTAGAAAGCGCCGGCGAACAGTACCGGCACTACGACAATCTTATAAAAATCAGGAAAAAATTAGGAAACCCCGGCGGCCACCTTTTAAATATGGATATGGAAAACAAGGACCTGGCACATTACCCCTTTGACTGGCTTGATGAAGTAATCGGCAAAGACCTCAACCCGCAACATCCGGCTGCATCCCGGATTAACCAGGAGGAACTAACAGGCTGGCAGCACCGACTCCGGTCAGAAACCAGCAGCATCTGGAGAAACCTGAAATCACAAGCTTTTTCTTTACTCAGTTCCAAAAAGGTAACTGCCATGTTGACGCATTACCAGGACTGCTTAGAGGAACTCAAACGGCAGGCCATGGTCAACATGGCCGCTTACCCGGAAGACGATCCGCTCAATGCATTTTGCGGGCAGGTCCTTACTGAGCTCGGGCATTTACAAACGCAATTCCAACGGCGATACGCCCGTTATCTTGCTGATTGGCATCCAACTAACTCTGTCCGCCATGCGAGTACAACCGAAAGAACACCTCCCCTTTACAAAGTGACATGCGGGCTTAGCGTAGATCAAATCGCCATTATACTCAAGGCGGCAGATGATACCAGATTGCTGACCGCAAGGTCCTTCAGTCTCGTACTGCGCAGTATAACGCCGTATCTTTCCACCGAAAGGATGCAGGATTTCTCCTGGAAAAGCGCCAGGAGCAGCACGATGAAAATGGAGGACAGGGACAAACAGGTGGCTGCGGCCGCGCTGGAGCAACTGATCAAACAAATCAAAAACTATTGACAGCCCCATTATTGCGGCCGGTTCCTTTTCCGCGACAGCACAGTTGAAGATCATATCATTTACATTCCTTGTCTTACGCTTTTCCCGCACCAGCCGCCCGGGCGACAGCGCAGAAAGCAATGTTAAGGACAAACAAATGCTGACATGCCTGCATCGCGCAACTTGCTGAAGTTAAGAAGTATCCGTAGGCGCTAGCTTCAGTCTGCGCGATAAAACCGTTAAATTTGTTTGAGCGGTTAAATAAAAACCCATAATTTAAGCCGCTTGTTATGGTACACCTTTTATGCAACTGCCTTGAATGCAAGGATCACACCTTCGGAATCCGGAACGACACCTCAGACCGCTGCAAAACCGGCTTGATTATCCTGTTGTTAAAAAGCATGACGCACTCCATGATCAAAGACAGCCAATGCCGGTTTCCGGTGGTGCAGCATGATGGGATATCCCGCGGGACGGTTACCGCCCTAACTCAGTTATAACGCTGTAATGAGTATATGACCGCTATAGAAAACGAGACCTGTCGCATCGCCCCACTGGGCGCAAGCGACCTGCAGCAATATAAGCAGCTGGCCGGGGAAATCTATCAGTTGCTTTCTGATGAACACACCCTGCAATTCCTGCCCGAAAAAAAGCTGAGTTCCGTAGCAGCGGCAAAAAGCTGGCTGAACACCGCCCTCCTGAACTTTCATTCCGGCCGCAACCAGGTACATCTGATCCGGTAAAAGGGACCGGCACCCTTATGGGTGTTATTGACCTGATACCGCCCGCTGTAGCCCGGGACCATTACCGCTTAACAAAATATCCGTATTTTATTGAATTTTATCTGAAAAGCTGCGCCAGGGGCAATGCATTGATGTCGCGTTTATTGCCAAAGGTAGCAGCGCATCTCCGAAACGAGGGCATAGACGAGCTTGCCGCGGTGGTCAACAGGCAAAACCTGGCGGCGCATAAAGTACTGAAACGTTCGGGCTTCCGGCTTCAGGGAAAGTTTGATGCGCTCCAGGATATTTACCTGTTTTAAATTGCCGGCAACTTGAAGTACTTTTTCCCCAGAGCCTGGATGGCAAATTAGCTGCTGCATGATATATGATAGATACGCCCCGGGCACCGTATCATTTTACTTATTTTTATAATAATTATTTATTATAAAAATATATTTATTAACTTTCGCTTATTATCTGTTAACCAAAGGCTAAATCCTGTAATATCCGACGGTTTGATCTTAATCAAATTATTATGGATAATATTGACCAGTCGACAGCACTTGACATGCTTTTCCAGATCCTGACCATGATCGCGCCCTTATCGGGTGCACTGCGGAAACGGTTTGAAGATTTTATCATCACCAGGCAGTACAAGAAAAAACACCTGCTCCTGCGGGAAGGCGAGATCTCCCGGCGGATCTATTTTATCGCCGAAGGTTCCGCCCGCGCCTATCACCTGGACAGCGAAGGACGGGAGCACACGACCTGGTTCATGAACAAATATGACCTGATGATCTCGGTTTACAGCTTTTATACCCAGCAACCTGCCGCCGAGTATATCGAGCTCCTTGAGGATTCCACCCTTTTGTCCATGACCTGGGACCAGCTGCAGATCATTTATGCCGAGTTCCCCGAATATAATTTCCATGGCCGGCTCGTCACCGAAAAATACTATATCATGGCAGAAGAACGTGCCATTTTGCTGCGGAACAAACAACCCGCCGAACGCTATAAACTGCTGCTGCAAAAACAACCCGATATCACCCAGCACGCCTCTTTGGGCCAGATCGCCTCCTTTCTCGGCATCACGCTGGAGACGCTGAGCCGCATCCGCGCGAGGAAAGAAATTTGATTCAAATCAAATTATTCCCCGGAACAATGCCCCAATTTTGTTCAGACACCACCGCAATATGAAAACAAAAACAAGCTACTTCACCTTGTTGCTGTTCCTCTTATTAGCCTGCCGGAAAGAATCCCGGCGACCGGAGGAAACAACCACGGCAACGGCAATCCTCAGCCTTGAGCAGGTCAAAGCAAGTCACATAGATACCGGCCGTCATCTTTATTGGGATAAAGCCACCTACATCGCCGCCAAGCCTAAGCCCTACTGGCTGGTCGGATTTCCAGGGAGACCCCGCTTCGACTCCCTCGGCCTTGGCTACCGCGCCATGATCTTTTATAAAAACAAAGACGGAAAAATAGACAGCCGGATCCTGGAGATCATCCCCGATGTGATCTATCTCCAGCGTAAAAAGCAGATCAGCCAGGCAGATTTCACCGGGAGGGTGTTTACCTACGATTCCACCTACCGCTTGTTGTACGGCAGGATCTACATTACCGGCAAATTAGCCGGAGAGATCAGACCGGCAAACCCCGTAGCAAAGCCCGTCAAAGCCGACAGGCTCGAACCCGTGGTAACCTGCGGGTGGACCGATAATAATTATGTCGATGGCGATGGAAACGCGGTCATCTATTCCGAAAGGCTCTGCGCAGTTAACTTCCTGGACATGGGAAGCGGTGACGGCCCGGGGAGCCCAGACCCATTCAGCGGACAGCCGGCTGCGCCAACGGTCGGCGGAGGTGCAGCCCCGGCTTCCGCACCGGAGCCATCCAATCTCCCGGATGAAAATAAAAGCGGAATCAATCCCAAAGATTTTATGAAATGCTTTCAAAATATACCAGACAACGGCGCGACCATGAAAATCACTATATACGTTCAGGAACCCTGGCCCGGCACCACCTTCAATGTAGGGCCAAACAGCGTGGGCCATACCGCCGTCAGTCTGACCAAAAGCAATGGCCGTACCAGCATTACCCAGACCGTCGGCTTTTACCCCGATGCCACCGGTCTGGATAAAATGCATGCCCCATCCAAAATCGTCGACAACGGCGGCGACCTTGAATACAATGTGAGCATCAGTTATACCGTCACCGCAGAAAACTTCAACAAAATCGTAAACTACATCAGTAACCCGCCCGCCACGTACGACATCACTGAATTCAACTGTACCAGTTTTGTTAACAGTGCCTGCCTGGCTGGCAACGTCATAATCCCCAACCCCTTTGCTTATTCATCCCTATACCCCGCCCACCCGGTACCCGCGCCCGCAGCGCTCGGTAGCAGTATCGCGCAACAAAAAGGCGATCCAAATGTCAATACAACAGGTGGAAATATTCCTTTAAGTCATGGACCTTGTAATTAAATAAAGAGTTGAAATGAAAAAAGCATTAATTATCATCATAGCAATCGTATTTATCAGCAATTTACCAATCTTCAATTTCTTCTTTCAAGAAAATTATGAATACCAGAATTTCGATTCTTCATTTACGTATGCAGAAGAATCTGGAAAAGGTAATTCTTTCAAAAGTTGTTTAATTAATTATGGTGCGTTTCTATGTAAACACCCCGAAAAAGACCAAGGCGACAACCGCCTTTACCGCAGCTTTACCATCAAGCCCTGGCGCTTCTGGGAATGGGCCCAAATGCTGTTCAGCGAACGCTATCGCCTCCCTTATAAAGAAAAAACTAACAAATAGTATAAAAAGTAGCTGTTTCACCAGGTTTTACGCAAATGGTAATAGACCATATCCTGCCTCTCCGCCAGGTACTATTTATTGAGGATAGCGAAGACGACGCAATTCTTCAGGCAGTATTGCATATCTCAATACGCCGGGCGGCTGGCCGGAATGCCGGTGCTGGTTGATGATGCCGCTTACTGCGCTTCGCCGGCCACTTTCAGGCCGGGCGTTGTCTATACCCCGTGCCGCTGCACCTGGCTAAGGCCATACTGAAACAAAGCGCCGCCTATCAGGTCGCCTTCACACACTAACAATACCTACCCCGTATTGAAAAAGTACGGGCCATGGGAAAGCAAAGTCAAACTTCAAGCTAAGTTCCCGCGAGATATCTAAAACGCAGCGGGGAAGCCAAATTGTTCTGACTTTTTTACTAAGTATCATTCTTTCCGGTCAAGAAGCCGCCTGTGATAATTGACCTGCCCCAGGTGATAGCTGAGGTGTGTAGCGAGGTGAACAAGAAAATAACCGGTAGTTTGTTTGCCACCGTTTATTTCCTGCGGGTATTCGCTTTGCATTTGAACGTCAGTGACAAGCGGTAGTGTTGCCTCGATAACGGCAATCGTTTGCTCAATCTTACGAACAAGTTCATCTCTGGGTATATATTTCAATGAAAATTCTTCCGGTCGGTTACGGACGTAGCCGGAGTCGCCGAGAATTGCGCCGATATAAGTATTGAGGTTGCCAACCAGATGCAGGCACAGGTTGCCCGCTGAATTCAGAATGCTGCCGTCTATGTGCCAGATGCTGGCTTCATCCCGGTAAAGTTCCAATTCTTCTTTCAGTTTATTCAGGTCGCGGCATAAGAGCAATTGCAAAATACCGGTAAGCATATTTTTGTTTTTTTTACAAGGTAGCGATAGCAACCGGTATCAACAAGCGGGATTGCAGTTATCGGGTTCTCTGGCGTATTAATGTGGTGATCGAGGGATGCGATGCATTGTCTGTTATTCTATCGCTCCATATAGTGATTATCTCAAGAGGTAGCGTCGGTTATCCACAATTACTCAAACCATAAAAAAAGTTGTTACAGTCACAAGACACAACAACGGCTACCCGCGGAACACCAACGAAGGCGGTAAGCCGAAGCATCCGAACGACCTCAATTATATCAGGAATTTTAGCATGACCTTCGGACATTTACCGGCTAAAACTTTCCGACCAAATAACAAAAATTTAATGATCAACCAATGGAAAATTCTTGATATGCTTTTCAAGATCAAACGGGTTGATTGCGGGCTCATTTAGTTTGATAACGTAATTGCTGTCAATGTCAAATTGAATAACCTTATTATCATTAGTGCTACCCGTGCCGAGGTGTTTTTTTAGTTGGGTAAAATAGCTACTATCTATTCGCTTTTGGTAGACAATTTCGGATCCATCATAACAAAGGAACACGTTCGATCTGTATAGGAAAAAACTTGAAGGGTATTCTCCTAATTCATCTTTATTTAAAAGTTTGTATATCGATATCCTAACCCAGCGATCTCGTCTTGATACAATTACCTTAAACAGGTTATTAGAACTTTTCTCTAAGTCATAAGAGGTATTGAGGCTTTTTTTGATTATCGGACTCGAAAAAATCAATTTAGATAGATGTTCGTTATTTGATGATTTCATTTCACAAGCGATATTACACGCTGATAAAACAATAATAACTCCTGATATTAATTTCAACTTAATTTTTGTCATTTTGATAGTAATTTAATGTTAGGAATAATAAGGAGCTTGCCTTTTAATAAGTTCATAGTGGAGCCTATTTCGTTATAGGTATTATTCTTAGCATCTGTAGGAGATACTCCATAAACGGTTTCTGGTCCAATTACTAACCCAGGAATCTTAAGTTTTCTGTACAAACTCATATCCGTACCACTCGGTTGCTCGTCGTTTAATTGCGCACGTGTACCTGGGTGGAGATGTATATCGGCTATTGGATGCAAGGTTATCCCCTCGAAATCAACTGTTAATGATGATCCTTCCCCTGTACGTTTATATACATCAGTGGCACCCGACGCATTGTCGTTTTGAAATTTTTCTCCATTCCATTTTTTTCCACTGGTTGGTAAAACCGCTACACCTTCTTTAGCTATCCATGCAAACGACTCCATTTCTTCTTTCCAATGTTGCCCAACATTACCGTTGTTCCACATAAATTGATACGCTTTAGTTTCATTTTTAAACAAGACTGCGCCATTTTTATAATAAGTAGCGTCCTTGGTTTTAAATTCCGTTCCAACGTATTTTCCTCCCGGCGAAACTTTATTCACATTATTTTGATTTTTAACCGATGCGTCATACTTCATGTTGCCAAACTTATCTTTATACCAATCAAAAGGCCCCATCCCATCCGGATCAACAAACCGTATCGGATTATCGAACCCATAATTATAAGGAGACCACCGTCGCATCTTTTCTGCTAATGGATCCACGCTCGTCCACCTCGCGATCACCGGGTCATAAAACCGTGCGCCATAATCGTATTGTTTGTTGAGCACTTGCTGCTCTTCTTTACCATTGTAAAGGTATCTATTTTCATTACCAATAACCGATACCGCGGCACGTAAGCCAAAAGCGTAGTAAGCATCCTGCTGAATAATCCTTGAGAATCCCTGGTATTCATCGATAGATCCCCATACGTTGCCCTGTTCATCAGCCAGGTCGTAAATATATTTATATTGCCCCCCGTTTGGTACGGCGCGGCCTTTAGGGGTTTGAACAAAGCTGATGCTTCCATTAACATAAACAATTCCGTCTATATATTCATAAACAACGTTCCCGCTTGGGTTATAAATCGTATTTCTTAGTTTCTGAGCGTCAGCGGTGTAAACATAATCTGATTTTAGTGTAGAACCGGCTTTTACAGTGCTCGGTAAATCCAGCCGGTTATACTCCAGAGACAGGCCGCTCCCGTCGGTGGTGGCATTTCCGTTTTGATCGTAATCGTAGGCCCTGCTGAAGTTTGTTCCGGTGATAGAAGCTATCTGGTTACTTAATCCGCTATTCTTATAGGTATAGGTAAGCGTCCCATAATCCACACCCGTTCTTGCAAGCGTGAGAATGTTACCATTTTTATCATAAGTAAGTGTTTCATTGCGCGCATTTTGATAGCTTATGGCACTGGTTAACCGGTTCAGCTTATCGTACACAAACGATTTACTGTCATATGCTGAACCCAACGACACATTTTTAGAATTCAGGTTGCCATTGTATTGAGGTCCATATTCAGTACCATAACCAATATTGTGTTGTGACGAGTAGGTAAACTTTGGAAGATTTCGCGCTGTATAATAACTGTTGATGGTTTCAATAAATGATCCGCCGTTATTTACCGAATGCAATTTGTCGAAATTTAAATGCCAGAGATCCGAATACTTCAACTGGGATAACAAGGTACGTGTGCCCCCGTTGATGGTTTCCCAGGTGTTGATCAATTTACCGGTATGTCCGTATTCAAACTCTACCAAAGAGGAGAATGCCTGTACATTGTTTACTTTATGCACGCGCAACGTGGTTAAAACCGCTCCCGTGAAATCATAGGTGTTTGTATAATCATCGTAATTCCCCGTATTCGGCGTACCGCCGCCTTTATAATGCTGTTTGAAGTTGCGGATTACGTTGCCTTTTTTGTCGTAATAAGTTACGTGCCACAACATATTTGTTGTACCAAAAATAGCTGTTTTAGTGCCTGTTAGCAGTCCCCTGGTCATTCCAATATCACCACTGATCGGATATGGATTGCCTCCCGGAAACTGATAGCTATCATAATAATTTATGGTTAAATTAGTAATACCGGAAGTGGGATAGGTAGCAGAGGTATATCCGGTTCCTGTTGCCGCAGAATATATCCTGTCTTCGAACTGAGCGGCCACGGCATTGGCGGCCAATTGAATATTGGCTCTCGTATCGTTAAGGAAGCAGGTGCCCGTAAGTATCACCCTTCCCTGTCCGTCGTATTTGGTCACTGACCATTGCTTATCGGGGATCATTGCCCTTTGCCGTCCGTCTTGGGTCAAAATAACCTGGTCCAAATCATTAAATACAAAATATTCCCGGTCCTTACCCGGAAGCTTCTTTTCTATCAACCGATGGCGTCCATCGTACATATACTGGTAGCAAAGGTTATCAAGCACAGTTTGTGAAATGGCCGTGGTATTGTCGGGTTCTGCTTTGGGTGGTAAAACAAAAATCAGATCACCAAAATCGTCATATACGTAATAAGTTGAGTATTTTTCGACGTTGGTTCCATTGCTCATGTATTGCCTGCGCAAAATAAGACGGCCATCTTTGTCATGGTACTCCCTGGTTATTCCGGATTCTCCGTCTGCGGGAGTCCAGTTTTCATCCTTGATAGTCGTTTCTACAATTTGCAGGCTTCCGTAAACAGCATTATTGTTAACGCGGTTTAAAGTGCGGGCACCGGTTGCCAGGTCGATATTGGCTGTATAAAGCGCCACATCTGCCCCCGAGTTATAGCTAGTTTTTATGGTATGACCGCTGTTATAGTAGTCACCCGTCAACTGCCCTTCAGGCCCGTAAGCGAAACCTTGTTCAACTACCCGGGCATCTTCCGAATCTTCTATCCTGGTTTTAGCAAAAGGATATGTGTTTGATTGTATACCAAAGTCGGGCTGAGATACCTTTTGATGAAAATAATAGGTTTCGGCTACTGCATTGTCACGAAAAACGCCATGATTATCTGTACTGAAAAGGGTAGTATAGGGTATAAACTTGACAGGTTGCTGGCCTGCATAATTATAGAGATAGGTCTGAACAATATCATTATACTTTGGTGTTGCTTTTAAGGCTACCGTTTGTTCCGGCCGCCCCATCGCGTCCAGATATTCGATCGTAGTACTCAATTCAGATGCGTCATAATTTGTCGAAAAGTTCGAAACACCTTCTTTGCGGGCATTGTAGGTTTGAATATAGTTATGATTGGCACTCGGACTTTGCACGGTCGTTGAAAATATCACGGCCTCGAAACTAACGCCGGCAGGAACCGAAAATCCATCTTTCAGGGTAATACTAACCGGATCGACATACTTACCGGAATAACCGGAGCCAGCCAGTTCAATCTGCGCCATTAAATTCGAACAGAACAGGCAAAAAAAGGATAACAAGACTATTTTCTTCATGTCGTGATGTAATTAGGTCCAGGGTTTGAAATAATTTCAAAAGCATTTGGTTATTTATCGCCAACATACGGACGTGCGCCATTTGGCAATTGATCTTTATTTTTTAATAAATTGATCTGATAAGTTCGCAGCAGTTTCAATTCTTAAAGTTATACATTGTTCTCGTCAGGATGTTACCGTCCATATCCTTCACCTGCCATAAGCGTTGCATCGGATCATATTCGTAGTAAACAGTTCTGCCATTTACGTCAGTAGTGCTGACCATTCCTAAGATCGGGTCATAATTGAACGTTTTTACACTGCTGCTTATCGGGTGCAGACGTAGTTCATCGATGTAACCGGAACCCGAAATACTAAGTGCTGAAGATCCGGTCACTTCGCGTTCATAGTATGTCCATCCGCCGGGGTACGTTCGTTTAACAGATGCCGTACCAATTGTCCCACCGGTAATAACAGGCGTCCCGTTCTTTGACCAGTAGCTTAAGATATAGGTGATTGCAGTATTGAGAGCAGCTTTGCTTATAGCCCCGCCGGAGAGGCTGTATGCATACCGGCCGGTAGGCGAAGCAACGATCCCAACATTAGCCGAATTATACTGCCAATTACCCTTCTCCTCATCTTCAAAGCCGGAAAAGGCGATATCATTGAAGCTGTTATACGTCGGATCATTAAATCTTGGAACAGTAAACTGCGCCAATGGATTGATTCGTTTACTATCCCATAACGTCGTGGTCCTGGCACTGGCAGGTATGGCAGTTTGTTCAAAATTATTGAGCCTGTTTGTTCTTTGCTTAAGCTCGTAACGGCTGTCGTTCAGGCCGGTATAAGCAGAAAAAACAATCGGTTTATTTCCTGTATTCAAAGCATAACTTTCATTATTATATAAAAGGTTTGCCGGGTCAAGGCTATACCGGGTTGCTGAACCGCCCAGAATATATTCGTTAGTACCAATATCCATTATCGATAAGGTTTCGATAGGGGTGCCACCCATTCCTTTACTGATCAACAACGAGGCATCAGCAGGCACCGGGGGTGGGAAATCATTTGGATAGCGCATTCTTACCTTCATGTTCTTACCCATGGAATTGGTTTTTGTAACCATCATTGGCTGCATATGGGTATTGTTGCCATACCAGTAATCTTCCCGGGAGATTTGCATTACCTGCGCGTTACTATTATATTCTTGTTTTTCATGCCAGGATAATTTATAACAATTGGACATCCCGTCCATATTAAGCAACTGGCCATTATATTTATCGGGATAAAAAGTACTCTGTGATTCGGTCTCTAATGCCATATAGAAATAAGCATCAACGGCGACCGGCTTCGCAGGGTCCGGGCTGCAAGAAACATTAATCCATTGTTGTGTAATGCTATCGTAAACCTGGTCGCAATGCTGGAACTTATCCGATGAATTATAATATGCGTATTTGATACCATTAACGCCTCCGAAATAAGCGTTCGTCGCACTGCCCAAACTCGGGGAAGAGTATCGGTCCCAGGTGAAATTTTCAATCGAAGCCTTATCAAAAAAAATACTTCCGTTAACCGTGCTTTTCCGGGTTATATACTTGATGATCTGCTTGGGTTTATCCAGCTTCACGTCATATTTAACACCAGGATTAATGTACCCGGTAGGAATCGCCATAGCCTCGGCATCTCCCTGAATATAATCCTGGATAATGTCACGGGATGGCGGCTCAAAAAAATACTGGGTCTTATATTGGTTTGTTGTCAACTCCGCGCCGATTGTATCTTTGATCACATACTCGGCCACAGATCCGTACGTGGCATAGCTTCCCCCTGAGTACGTCATATCATTTACCGGATGCGATAACAGCGACAAATCCTGCACCTGCAAAGGTGTCGCTGTACCCAGGGCGTCATTATATTCATAGAGCACATTTGTTGTCAGGGCAGTTAAAGGGTAATTGACCATGCCAATCCCGGACTCCAGGTCCGTGGACGTTTCGGATGTTCCCATTCCGTATTTATATATCTTCTTTAAAAGCGTTTTTCCTGACAGGTTGTCCTTATGGAGGATTGACTTTATTCTCAGCCCTCCGCCCGTACGTGTCTCTGAAGTATTGGCGGTTAACGAGGTCCATTTGGTATGTCGAAATGTATGAGGCTCATACTCATACTCGATTCGCTCACCAGTGGGGGTAATAACACTTGAAAGTGTGCCTTTGACCGCTTCATTAAAGACAAATTCCCGGTCAGCAAAAGGCATATCGTTTGTACCCATACCAAACAGCAACTGAGCTTCCCTGCTTTTTTTGGGTATCCCTGTAGCAGTTTGACCACTAGAACCGAGAATGGGGTAATGCTTTTTGGTTTGCAGGCAAAGCATATTTGCCGGATTCTCTATTAAATGTTGATTGGTGATTTTTCCGTTGTAAAAGCCCCATCGGTCGACGGCATATTCATCCTTGGTCGTATTGGTCGGAATACCGTATTGATCATACCCAACGGGCAAATAATCATTCACATAACCAAATTTCCAGCCATAACTGTAGGCCAGATTGGCATCGTATACTTCGATCTGAGCTAAATAATGTCCGGCAATGTATTGGCCGCTCGGTTTTTTGCTGCCATACGTAAAAATAAAAGTTTTTAACACGGAGAAGTTACCCCCGCCGTTGTCCTTCATTACTTCCATCTTTTGCAAGGCATAACCGTTATTATTGTACGGCTGTGGCGCTTCATAAGTGAAGCTTACTTTTCCTCCCGGAAAATTGATTTGAGCCAGCCTTTTCTCCGTCACGCTTTCCATTGTTTGCGTGAGCATTGGCTCCCGTGTATGAAATGAATTGGTTTTCGTGAACGGATAGTTGTTCGTATAAACATCCCTTGACACGGGTACCGTCATCAACGTCGATATTTTTCCTGCGGGCTGAGGGGGATTAGCGAAATAATCGAATGTAACCTTCTGTTTATGATGAGCTGATGATATGGCAATAACGGGTTGCTCGTAATCGTAATCGGGATAGGGCTGCACCCATCTATCGTCATAAGCATAATCAGGCCCTTGTTTAGAATGGAAACTCCTTTTGCTAATCGAACGCCTTGCGGCGGAGCCAAAGTTGTAATACAGGCCGTCACCAAACGTCAAACCATCATCAGTGAACTTCATTAACGGATTGTAAGGATAAGTAAGCTGAACTCCTGTCGGACGCATCATGCTTCCGCTGCCGGAAGGGGTGGATATGGCATAAGCATCCCAGGCTCCATCCGTCTTACCTTCTATCGCATTATACAGGAAAGCGCGGTGCGTGCTGTTGTTAACAGGGTCCAGAGCTCCCCCTATCGCGGCGCTTGGCATCGGGTTTCCGCCTGTCAAATAATTCATACCTTCGGAACCGTTATCCGGCCGTCCATTAATCTGAGCAACCATTCCCCCCCCCGCATTGAGTTCCCAACCCATTCCGACTACACTGGGTCGCTGGCCCGGCTTAATTCCTAATGCACTGTAATTTATCGAAATAGGTACCCGAATATCATTTACCCGGATCTCATAAAGCGTGATCCCGACTTTTAAGGTTCCGGAATTGTATTCGACATTATCATATCCTGCTGCATTAAACAATTTGCCGGTCTGCGGTGCGTCACCTATTGCACTGGCTCCGCGCTTTGGTAAGGAAACCTGGGCGTAAGATTGGTTGACCGACACTAAGAGTAAGAAAAACAGGATAATTGGCTGGGATTTTTTAATTTTCATAGAGGTGATAAGTTGGTACAAGATGGACTTAATAGGTGATTAAAACTAACCAGGCTTAATTCCAGAAATTAACGCAAAATGATGTCAGGATCTGCAGCGGTCCAATGACCTTGCCAAGACCCAAACAGAAGAAGTATGATAAATAATAGGTCAGCTTTTACATAATATGAAGATTAATGCGTGATGCGCGGCTAGTTCTGTTGACAAAGAGATACTTGGCATTCATTATTATGACAAAATTTACTTTTGATTGGGTTTGGTTTGCTTAAGCTCTGGCTTTGTTTGTTTCATTTCATCGATCTGCTCCTGGAGCGAAGCCAAAAGCTTGTCTTTTTGCTTGTCCTGCTGGTCTTTTTCTATCAGATACAGCGTCAGCTCTTCCACTTTCTTCATCAGGAGTTTATTCATCTCGCTAACATCAAGGCCATTTTTAATCATTTCTTTCTCCGACGGTACCTCAGGCAAGTGCTGGTGTCGGGCGATATACGCTTTGATGTCAGCCAGTGATGGCAATTGATAATCCTTTTTAAAGACATAATCCCCCCAACCATTGAGATCGATCTGCACCGATTTGGAATGTATCGTGCCATTAACGTCCAGCTTGTTTGCAGGGTTGGCTATACCGATCCCGACGTTTCCGCCAGTAATAGCCAAAGGATAAATTCCGCCAGTTATTGGCGAAGAAGGCATCGTTCCTCCCCAGGAAGGGATATATGCGCCGGTACCATCATAATGAGCTGTGACAGAACTACCGCCATTCCTGTTTGCAATATTGAACACCAGGTAAACAACCGAATTATCTGAATTAAAAACATAACGAAAGTTACTCATCACCACAGCGTAGTTATAATACGTGTTACTCAAAATAGAAAGCGAACTGTTATAGTCATAGTGGGTCGCATTTGCCAGGAGCACCACTGTCTGCACCCTGTTCGCTGCCTCAAAACTGAGCGTATATGTCCCTTTAATACGGTTTCCACTGGCAATCACATACGTACCGTCGGCAGGAACGGATATGATCTGGGTATCATTCACGTTGATGCCTTTTACAGAGATAGCTCCGTTCACATCAAGGGTAGTCGCGGGAGCCGTTGTTCCGATCCCCACATTGCCACTGTTGTTATTGTAAATAGTCGTGCCGCTTGTAGTCCATTGCTGTGCAAAAAGATAGTTTGATATAAAAACAAACAGTGTTGTGATTAAGGTTAGCCTTTTCATGAGTTTAGTTAGAATTATTGTATTGTTCCTGGTAAGTGATAATCAGTGTTAAGCGTCAGACCAAAGCTTTGACTTGCCTAGTGGGGCAAAAATTGTCTCGTGGTGTTTAAAGGGCGCCGCTGCGGCATCCTTATGAGATTCAACAATAGTTATACCTGATCGTGAATTGATGAAAGCTATTTTTGTAAATGCAGTTGCGCAACTGTACCAGATGCTCTTTTTTAAAGAAAGTAGATCCTTGATTAATGGCCGCAATTGAACAAAAATCAGGATTGCAAAGGAAGATTAATGCAGATTTCATGTGACAGGTAAGGTTATTTCAAAATTCCATACAATGATATATAATTATGTTTACCAATCAAAGGTATTATCGAAAATTATGCTATTTTCAGGCTCGCGTGTTTCTTTATAAAGAACAGGCCGGATGGCTGGTCGTTCAGGGTGGAGCACCGGATACGGTTTGCAAATTTTTACCTATCGCGATGCTTTTGATAAACGGTTTTTCCGGGCGAGCTATCGTGGAATAAATTTAATATGCAGCCTTCTTCTTTAAGAAGTCAAACCAGGAGAGATATCTGTGTTGAAAGATATGATCAACAGGCTAAAACACATTAGATATTAAATCCTTAAATACTTAGTATACTTGAATCAACAATTAGAGTTATTGCGTGAATTGTAGAGTGCCGACAAAAGTCAATAATAAAGCACTGGCAGTCAATATTATATAGAAGGGAATATTCTGAGCCCTCTTTGCCCAGCTATATGCCGCATCGTTTTACAGTTTGGAACGGTCTCGGAAGAATGCAAAAGGGTGACGCGATCTATTCCTTTGTTCTCAAAGACAATAGAGATCACTACCGCCGATTTATCCTCAGTAGCTGGCGACTATCCTACTGTAGTAAAAAATGCCCAGGCAACAAATCACGCCATCCGTTATATCAACGGCCCCCTCACCGTAACCCGGCCGTTAAAGAGTCCGAGGAGCTTCAAAAGGTTAAGCAACCTAAAGAGCCATGGCTTACCTATGATTCATTGGTGTAGACCCGGCATATCAACACCGCGGTACAGGCAGCCAGCTATTGACAAACCTCCTCGCCCATGCCCCAAAAAACGTTCCGGGCGTACTGGAAACCTCAGCATTACAAAACCTACCCTGGTATGAACGCTTTCATTTCGATATCTAACCGTTTTCGTTCTAGGCCGCTGCTTTAGTTTTTTTTAGCGATCACATGTCCTTCCTTATCCTTGTATTCTACTATCGAATCGAAACAGCCGCATCCCGCCAAAGCGCTCAAGGATTTTTCTATGCGCTTCAGACGCTCCCCCGACAGTTCATTTATCTTTTCCTGATCTGCAAGTTTTCTTTGTTGTTCGGTTATGATCTTTTCCTTGTCAATCAGGTATAACGTCAATTCTTCAATTTTTTTTAACAGCAATTTGTTCATCTCACCCAGGTTCAAACCGTCTTTGGCAATCTCCTGCTCAGAAGGGATTTCAGGCAAATGCTGGTTTTGGTCGATGTAAGCTTGTACTTCCGTCAAGGATGGGAGATGATGGCCTGGCTTGAAAACATAATCGGGCCAGTTGACGATTTCTACTTTGATCTGTTTGGCACGGATATTTCCGTTCACCGAGAGCGCCTCCCTTGGTGTATTGGTTCCAATGCCAACATTGCCGCTGATATACAGTTTATCCGGCGATGACCAGGCCGGCGCATCGTACCCGATTCCTACACCTGTTCCGTTAACCTGCAGTACCTTTCCGTTTTCCGTACTGCTCAGGTCGATGAATCGAAAATTACTGGCATAGGCCGGGGTGCCCCAAGTTCCCTGATAAAACATTTTCAGTGCGGTCGTCTGATTTACGTCGTACTGGTTGAAAATATGCAACCTTGCACCGGGCGAAGTAACACCGACACCGATGGCCCCCGCAAAATACCCCTGACCGTCGGCCCTGACGCTAAAGTTTGTGATTCCGTTGGCAATGCCATCGAAATAGTAATTGGCTGCATTATTGTTATTGTCGGTTATGGCGCGGAATATGCCTCCTGAATAATAATACCCAGTTCCCAACTGATGTCCGACAAAAAAAGACTGCCCTACCGTTGTCTGGGCGACAATCTTGGTATTACTATTCAATACATCGTTGACATCTACAGTTAAGGTTTTAGTTTGTGCAGTAACCGCCCCGGATGCAAGTAAGCTCGCCGTTAATAAAAAAAGAAATTTAAGTTTCATAAGGTTAATTAGGCTTTGCTGGTGAATTGATCTGTTTTTGAAGTTGGCCAACCTCGGATTTTAACTCAATAAGATACAAAGTCAATTCCTCGACCTTTTTCATTAGCAGCTTGTTCATCTCACCGACATCAAGTCCATTCTTGACCATCTCCCGTTCTGAAGGAACTTCCGGCAAATGCTGGTTTTGGTCGATATAAGCTTTAACTTCTGATAATGGTCGCAATCGATAACTCTTTTTAAACACATAATCATTCCATCCATTCAGGTCTATTAATACCGACTTGGCGTGTATGATGCCATTTACTGACAGTTTCTGATCAGGATTAAGCGTTCCGACTCCAACGTTCCCGGATCCGTCAATGACAATGTCATTTCCATAATACCATTGGGCACCGGTACCCAGCTTATCAAACATTCGCCTGGTCCCTAAAATCATTTTCCCGGTGGCATTACCGTTCCCGGTATTTCCTGCAACGGTTATTATCCTCCCTTGTCCCCAGGAGTTGGTCCCATCGGTATTCGCCGGAATAACAAATTCCAGTTGGGCACCTAAAGTCGCAGATCTTCCACCTGTATTGGCCTGAATGGCCAGATCATTATTACTGACACTAATACTGTTTCCGCCGTCTACCGACACGCCGCTCCCAACTAAATGTAAACGTGCTAATGGACCGGAAGTGCCAATACCCACATTGCCATTGTAGGCCCAGGTCATTACGTGTTGATCCGGGATGTCATTTTGATTGCTGCTACCATTGATGAACAAATCAAGCTGTGATCCCCAAAAACTGGGACCTCCGTGACCTATCCTAAATTCCGCGCTTTCATTATAAGAATACCCGGATGTCCCCAGCCTGGAAAGTTTAAAAACAGATTTCGCCGGCGCTAAAACTCCGGCCGGCTTACTTGTTGACGGCTCCGCTATATGTAGATTGCTTGCCGGAGCGGATGTACCAATGCCTATAGCATTGCTGGTTGAGGTAATTGTATTCGTTCCGTTTGTGGTCCATTGGGCAAAAAGACAGTTCGATATAAAAACGAACAGTGTTGTGATTAAGGTTAGCCTTTTCATGAGTTTAGTTAGAATATTGTATTGTCCCTGGTAATTGATAATCAGTGTTAAGCGTCAGACCAAAGCTTTGACCTGCCTAGTGGGGCAAAAATTGTTTCTCGTGGTGTTTAAAGGGTGCCGCTGTGGCATCCTTATGAGATTCAACAATAGTTATACCTGATCGTGAATTGATGAAAACTATTTTTGTAAATGCTGTTGCGCAACTGTACCAGATGCTCTTTTTTAAGGAAAGTAGATCCTTGATTGATGACCGCAATTGAATAAAAATCGGGATTGCAGAGGAAGATTAATGCAAATTTCATGTGACAGGTAAGGTTATTTCAAAATTTCATACAATGATATATAATCATATTTAACAATCAAAGTTCTTATCGAAAATTTATGCTGTTTTCAGGCTCGCGCGTTTATTTATAAAGCAAAGGCAGGATAGCTGGTGGTTCAGGGTGAAGCACCGGATATGTTTGCAAATTTTTACCCGTCGCTATGCTTTTGATAAACGGTTTTTCCGGGGTGGGCTATCGTGGAATAAATTTAATATCCAGCCACCTCATCTTTAAATAGCCAAACCAGGAAAGGTCTCTGTGTTGAAAGACATAATCAATAGGCTAAAACACATCAGATATGATGTTCGACCAAGGATCGCCGATGGCTTATTACACCTTTCGTTCGACTACTACGCATATATCCAGCAGCAACCTAACTTGCGGCGGCCTGGCTTGCAGCACCAGTTTTACTGTGCAGGTTCCCAACAAAGTGCAACCTTCAACTGGACATCTTATGTTGACCGGAGCATGCCCACGGCTGATTTTTCTCAAATCCACACTTATTTGCAATATCAGGGTTACAAAATCCTGGTTTACGAGGTAAATTGAATAAACCAGAGCATATTGACCCCTATCGACCGTTTAATCTGACCACATTCTATTATTGTAATCAAACACTTAGGAATGCAAACGAAATTGGTGAAGCGGGGTCAACCAAAATGGTTTTTCCAAACAAACGTGTGTTATATACTACAACAAGTTGTCCACAAACCAGCCGGTTTGACTTGACCACCTTCCATAATTGTAATCAAATAGTTAGGTATGTAACGAATCGGTTAAAAGGTCAACTAAAAATGGTTTGTGAAATGAACTATTAAACTTTAGTTATATAGTAACCTACTTTACGATAACTTCAAAAAGCACGTCCAGTAATATTATCCTGCTGTCGGAGGTTCCCTCATTTCTTGTTGGCGCCCGAAGCGAACAAGAACGGATCCTACCCGTCCCGTTTGCTTGCTGTAACTGGTTCAGCAATTTCAACAGTGAAAAATAATCGCCTGAAAAGGTCAGTTTTTGAAGGATATATTTTTCGGTATGATAGTTTTTATCCTGTAAGGGCGCGCTCACAAATTTGACGTTATTTTTTTCTGCCAGGAAGGCGATGGTATTGATCGCGCTGCTCCTGTACGTCAGCGTGTCTGCACGGTACAGACTGATGATCCTGTCCAGATTAGCATTTTTCCGGTCCGTATACCCGGGTTGCTCAGTCGCATTGTTTTGTTGTGCGAGTTGCTCCCGGAGTTGTTTATTCAGGCTTTTGGCATGGAGCGTATGCTTGAAGGCCAGGCCATAGCCTGCAGCAGCCAGCAAGACTGTCCCCAGGACCAGCAGATAAACTTTTTTAAAAGGCCAGTATCTCAGCATATCAATAGGTTAGCGTTATCGTGAATATAGCTGTGTTGAGTTCATTGTTGAAGTTGTAGCTTTCCAGTTCCACGTTTTTTGCCCATTTCTTTGATTTCAGCCGGGCTGCCCATTCATTGACCGGTATGATCTGCGCCGACTCCCCGCGGATTAATATCTTCCGTTCCCGGAATTTTATTCCACCAAATCCATGGTCAGCAGCGGCATCGACCGGATTGATGCTGATCTCTTTCAACGTAATCTCGGGTGGCATCATTGCCGCCGCCTGATCAATTAAACTGCTTTTATTAATCCCGCCGTCCCAGCCAAGCTCTTTCAACAACGATTCTTTCTGCCTGATTTCGTCATTCAAGGCTTGTTGATCCGTACTTGTCCTGGCCGAATTGCTTACTTCGGCTGCAAGCCTGGTATTTTCAGCATTCAGCCCTGAAAGCCACACAAAATTGCCCAGCAGCAAAACAAAGAAAACCAGCAGGATGGCCATACCGTTTACCTTAAATTTTCTGTCATTGATCAGTCTGTCAAATGCCGATCCCAGAACGGGTACATCTGCCTTAACTGCGTCAAGTTTACCCGACAGCAGCAACTGAAAAGCAGCCGCGTATGGCAGCAGCAGTTGTTGGTCCAGCGCTTCGCTTTCTACTTTAATGGTATAAGGTGCCTGGAATTCTTCATGAAAACTGACCTTTTCCCAGTTTTTGTCTGCCGATCTTGCAATTTTTATACCTGCAAATAAGATTTCTTCATTATAGATATTCAATTGCGGCAGGATATGTGCTATTGGAAAAGGCCCAAGGCTCAGCATAAGCGGGGAAAGCCCCTGCTCCGAAATAGCTTCCAACCATTTGTCGGCCTCTGTTTTGCGGATCACGGACACAAAAGAATGCTCGCCGGAAGGAAAATGCTGTACGTAAAAATCATCTATGGATGCGTTAGGCAATACGGAGGAGAAGTTCGAAGGGGTAATGTCCTCTATCCTCTCCAGTTGTTTATACAGCACCCCCCTGCCCGAGATATTAACACTGAGAGGTATTCCCGCCTTGACCTGTTTTTTTATTTCCGGCAAGCTTACCCCTGTAAGTTTGTTGTCAAAGGAAAGGTTTTTACCATCCAGTGAAAGCTGGCAGCAATTAACTGTGGCGCTGCCATCTTTGCTAATAACAATACCCAGTCCTGCTGCCTCCTTGATTCCGTAAAAGCGATCCAACACTGCCATATACCTATCTGATAATGGTCGATTTAATAAACAATACGCTTACTACTTTTGATTTGGTTTTAGTCCTGCTGCTGAAGATCCATTTTAATACCGGGATCCTCGACAGAATAGGAATACCTGAGCCGCTTTCATCACTCTCCGTCCTTTCAATGCCGCCCAGTACAATGGTGTCTTCACTATGTACACGCAAGCTGGTCTCGAACTTGCTGATCGACTGGGGCGGCGGTGAGCCATCTGTTGGAATAGAGGTGAAATCAGAAATATTGACGCTGATGCCAAGCGTAACCTCATCATTGCCCGACACGAGCGGTTTGATCCCAATCGACAGGTCGGCATTCACCGCCTCGTACACATTGGAAAAGATGGATTGCGTCGCCGTCGTTGTGATCACATTCTGGGTTGTATTTTTATAATATCTTTTACTGCCGATGCTCATTTTAGCGGTATGCCCGTTCAGGGCGACCAGCTTGGGTACTGAACGAACATCGACGTTATTGCTTTCCTCCAGCGCTTTCAGGCTGATATAAAAATTGGGAGTTACCCGGCCCAGGTTGATAGAGCTGTTTTTACTCAGGCTGCTCAGGAAGCTGTTGATCGATTTCGCCCCAAACGTATAGTCCAGGCCGGAAAGTACCGTTCCCCCTGTTTTTACACTATCGGAAACACCGGCGGAGATCCCGGTGGATATGGTATTGGATTTATGAATATCGATCAATGTCACCTCCACCAACACGCTTGGCACCAAAACATCCAGCTGCTTGACAAAAGCTTCTACCTCGTTGATTTGAGCGTCCGACCCCGATACGAGCAGGGTGTTCTGTTCACGAAATTCTTTGATCTCCAGGCCTCGTTTCCAGTCAGACGGGATCATCATCATCACCGTATCGATCGCGCGGTTCTGCAGGTGGATCGCCCGGTAAGACCTTAAACCCTCCTGTTTGCGGTCACCGATAATATAAATCCCTCCTTCGGCATGGAAAGTGTACTCTGTACTTTTAAACAGGAGGTTGAGGAAAGTATCATAACTTACGTCCGTTACATGCAGCGTAATATTTCCTTTGATCTCCGAGTAGATCGAATAGCTTTTGCCCGTTTCCTGCGAGGCCTGTTTAACCATGTCGTTAATTGGCGCGTTGACCGCATCAGCGGAGATCAGCTTTTGTCCGTTTACTATTCTCACGTACAAACCTGTCGCGCCCCCGGTAGCAGCGCCAGCCGGCCGGAAATTTTTACGGACCGACGTATTTCTATCGCCATTGACATATAGTTCCTCGTTCTCCCCAAGCGGTTGAAAAAGGTAAAAGCCATCTGCAGTCTTGACCATTTTTAATTCATTAGTGTAGGCCAGCTTTTCCAACGCTCCTTCAAACGGCGCGCCGGCAATAAAGGCCGTAACCAGCTTACCCTGTAATGAGCCCGGCACGATCACGTTTTTGCCGGAGACCTGGCTGATCTTTTTGGCTACCGCGGGCAGACTGTCATTCTGTAATTCAAGCGATAAGGTGTTATCAGTCTTGTTATACTTAGCGTTGATATCCTTTACCGGCGGCTTTACAAAACGATTGGGGTCCTGAAAGGGGGTCACGTAAATAATCGTTCCCACTACCGAAATATCCAGGTTATACTTTTGCGCCAGCAACATGAGTATATTGGCTGCTGTCGCATTGTTAAATGTATCGTAAACGATTACCGTCAGCGCCGGGTCAACGCTGATATTCAATTCATTGGCACGTGCCAATGAATTCAGGTATTCCCGGATCGAAACCCCGCTAACCCGCAGTTGTACACGCTGGCTCAGGCCAGGCACCTTGCCTGCCAGGTCATCCAATTTCTGATGGATCCCCTGGATGCGTTCCGTTTCCTGAGCCATAGTTGGGCTCAGGCACCCGGCAGCAACGATAAAAAATAAAAAAAGTAAAAATCTTTTCCCCATATCTCCTTTATAATTAAATAACAGCGGCCGGCATAATACATTCCGGTAATTTCCGTTTTTCATCGATGGTATCTTCGTTGGACTTTGAATTCCCCCACTCTTAACAATTCCATTTGTGCATTCAATATCTCTCCGGTTAGTACCATCACACCCCTTCAATCTTAAAACTTATTTATCCTGTTGTTTAGCATCAGCTCTTACCTGATGATGGTCGGTTTAATGAATAGTAGGGTAATAATGCCAGATTTTGGTTTCGGTAACCCCATAAAGACCCATTTGTAGGACGGATCATGTGTTGGGGTATCTCTGCTTTCCAACTGTCCGAGCCCACCCAAAACAATAATATCGCCACTGTGAAACGGTAAATTGGCCTCGGACTTGCTGATCACAGGTTTGCCGGGAGACTCCCCCGGATTTTCAATGGAGTCAGAAATAGTCACGCTGATGCCAAGGTTTAATTCCTCATCATTTGGGGTATTTAGTTTAAGCTCGACTGTCAATTGATTATCTACCATTTCGTAAGCTTTCGGGGAGACAGCTTTTGAAGCCGTCACAGTGGGTATGACATATTGTTTTTTCCGGTAATAGTTTTTACTGCCGAGGCTGAGCTTCGCCGGCTTTCCGTTGCTTGTACTTAATTTAGGCAATGTGCCCGCTTCAATTCTATGATGACCATCAAGCGCTATAAGTTTATCAAAAAAAGCCGGCGCTAACTGCCCAAGGTTAATAAAGGCATTTTTGTTCAGCCTGTCCAGTAAAGTATCTATACTTTTTGAAGTTAAGATAGGATCCGCCCCCCCGGATAAGATAGCTCCGGTTTTGCCGTTACCTGGAATGCCGGCGATCTTCCGGGGGCTATAAACGTCCATTTTGACTAATTCGAACATCACTTTTGGTTCCGGACCGTTATTGTTTTTAACGATTGCCGGCATTTTACTGAAGCTTCTTCCTGTCCCGCAATCAGATTTACTGCTCTGATCCCGGAATGCCGAGTCCCCTTTTCCAATTGCCGGAATAGTTTTCATCGACATAGGACTTTTTACCTGTTGCCGTTTATTGGCCCGAAATTTATTTAAATCATACCGTGCGCTCTCCTCACCCAAACAACCGGATTTACTGACGAATATTTCCAGTCTTTTTTTTAATGTCGTCAGCATATCGATTGTCCTGTCTGTTCCCGGACTGATACCCGCTGAAGCACCCTTTTCTTTGCATAAAACCGGATTATCGGCTCCAATGGCGATCATTAGAGCGATAAAAATTGAAATTCTTTTAGTCATCATATCGTTAATAATTAAATAACAGCGGGTAAATCTCATCAATTGAAGTATGTCCCTCGCTGAATACCTGAAATGCATTTTCTGCCAGTGTATGGATGCCGCGGTCCGTCAGTAGCCGGTGGATATTAGCATTTCCTCTCT
Organism: Mucilaginibacter sp. 3215; assembly: GCF_050433785.1. Classification (NCBI taxonomy): domain Bacteria; kingdom Pseudomonadati; phylum Bacteroidota; class Sphingobacteriia; order Sphingobacteriales; family Sphingobacteriaceae; genus Mucilaginibacter; species Mucilaginibacter sp. 3215. Next base: position 38,856 of record NZ_JBNPWO010000004.1, on the reverse strand, counting down.
TAATCTCTTCGGCCAGCTCAAGATCGATCGGGATTACTTCATAAATCGCTTTTCTTCCTTTATAGCCTGTATAGTAACACCGTTCACAGCCATGCGGCTTGTAATGATGTGCTACATCACGTGAAGGCCGGTATTGGCGCGGATACATCGAGTTGTCAAAATCATGCAGCGTTTTGCAATGCGGGCACAATAGCCTGATCAAACGTTGCGCTGCCGTGGTGCTTAATGTGTTCGCCACCAAAAAAGGCGGTATCCCCATATCGATCAGGCGCGACACCGTTCCCCAGGCTGAATTGGTATGGATAGTTGACAATACCAGGTGACCGGTCAGTGCCGCCCTGATCGCCATATTGGCGGTCTCCGGGTCCCTGATCTCGCCGACCATGATCACATCCGGGTCCTGCCGCAGGAACGTGCGCAACGCAGCCGCGAAACCCAGCCCAATTGATTCTTTCAACTGCACCTGGTTGATCCCCTCCAGTGTATATTCCACCGGATCTTCAATGGTCAGGATATTCCGGGTTTCTTTATTCAATAACTTTAAGGTCGCATACAATGTGGTTGTCTTTCCTGAACCTGTAGGCCCGCTGATCAGTAGGATACCATTGGGGCGCTTTACACCCTGCAGGTAATTTTCCAGGTCAAAACCCGAAAAACCAAGGCTGTTCAGATCAATATCTGTCGCATCATTGTTTAACAACCTCAACACTACCTTTTCACCGTATAAAGTTGGCAATACGGAAACACGGATATCAAACTGGCTATCCCCGCTTTTAAAGTTGATCCTGCCGTCCTGTGGAAGCCGCTTTTCGGCAATGTCCAGATTGGCGTAGATCTTGATTTTGTTGATCAGTGCCGGGTAATCATCATTTTTAAGCAGGTAACGCTCTACCATCATGCCATCAATCCGGATCCTAACCCGGCATTTATGCTCATACCGTTCAATATGGATATCGCTGCTCTTCAGATTTTTCGCTTCTGCAATCAGGTTTTCGAGAAAATCATCGGCATGGTTGCTCAATTGCAGTTGGGTGGTACCCTCTACAGCGTTATCCCGCAGGTAATACTTGGAAAGCAGCCTGGCGATTATACCGGCCTCAATCGGCTCCAGCAACACCTCTTTACCCAACAGCACCTCCAGTTCGGCAGCGAGGCTATCACCTTCCGCTCCTGCTTCACAATACAATTCCATTCGGAGGTCGGTACCGTTTTTTGGAAGAACACGGTAATGCCAGGCCTGCTCCTTTGTGAGCAGATGGACATTTTCGGTCGTTAATAAAATTTCTTTAATTTCCATTAGTAAAACATAGAATACCACAGCCAGAAATCGTCCGTTACATTTACATGAAAGCAAAACCAGTCACCGACCAAAATAAAAAGTAAAAACACAGCATGAAATCCTGCGAGCGGAATGAACCGGTCCGCTTTCCCGGAAATCAAACGCCATACACCCCAGCAAAACAATACCGCTATAAGACTCGTCACATAGAAGAAAACAAAGTTCAATGCAGATAAATAAAATGCTATGGAAATTAAGAACAAGATATCTCCCCAGCCCAGGAGTCGCTCAGTGATATTAATGAACTGTTTCTTTCGGAGCGAATAATACGCGCTCAGAATAATGAGCTGTAAAGCGATAAAGTCAAGATTACAAAGTACAGGCCACCAATAGTCCGTCATGTTTCCGACCCGGAAACTATTCAGTCCAATGAACGTCAAAGCTAAAACAGGCATCCAAAACCAATATACCGACCGGCTCTTAAAATCCTGCACTGCCAAAGCGCCAAGCACCGTCAGGATGATCAATTTTAAAACCAGCGACACCTCAATCCGGGGTTACTTCTTTCAGGTTCTTGTCCTGGTCAATTTCCCAAACATTAAAAGTACCGTTACCGTTAAAATCAACGACTGCCGTAGCTTTGGCTGTAAAGCCGGTGTTAGTGGCGTTGGTGATCTCGATCCGGTAATTAGCTTTGGCATCCTTTCCCTCCGTACTCAGTTTTTCCTGGATAAAACCCAGTTCGGTAAGATCTTTGGAATATTTGGAGTGCTCGTAGAAATAATTTTTTTCTAATACCTGTAAATGATTGAGCTGTAATTTGGCCTCAGTACTTTTGGCTTTTGTAATTAAAGGAAGCAGGTTGGGCAATACCAGTAAAACCAATATCCCGATGATTACCAAAACGACGAGGATCTCGGTAAGCGTGTACGCGGCAAGGCGCTTTTGTGATTTTAATTTAGGTAACTTCATTATCAAATTTCAGCACTAAGCTAACAAATATTTATTTTGATGCAAATGTTCTCCTTTAATAATATTTGATTTTCAGCTGGTTAAAGTTTATTTATTGCGTGTTAAAATGAAGAATATTATTCATCACGAACAAGTTACCCCCGTATAAGCATCTATCGTTTCCCGTTGCACAGAAAAGCCTGCTAACCTTGGGTTCAAAATCATTGTATGCCTTTTCACGAATTATTTTTAATTTAGTCGAAATGAAACTTAGACCAGCACAGATCCAGTTTACCTTGTTTGCCCTGTTGATATGTTCCCTGTCAGCCTGCAAGGATTTTATCGAACCGAACATCAGCAGGCGGCCGGTAACGCTCAAGGCGCCTTCCGATAAATACCAGAGCACGAACTATAATATTAATTTTTGGTGGGATGAAGTGGAAGATGCGCTCTCCTATCGCCTGCAGGTTGTGACACCAGGCTTTGACACCATAGGCGGCCTGGTTGCTGATACGTTGGTTAAAGGGAACCGCTTTACGTTAACGCTTGATCCCGGAGAATATCAATGGCGGGTAAGGGCAGAGAACGGCAGCTCGCAAACAGAATTCAGTACGCCCAACCACCTTACTGTCATTCCTTCTTCACTTGCGGCCCAAACGGTGATCCTCAGCTCGCCTGCCAACAATACGGCCACTAATCAAAGCAACGTAACTTTTAAATGGGCTTCATTGTTCAGTGCTGTGAACTACCACATCCAGGCGGATACCAATAATTTCGCTGATCCCAGCCACATTCTTATTGACCTGACCATCCCGGGCCAGCAGTATACTTATAAATTTCCGAAAGACCAGACTTATCAATGGCGGGTGCGGGCAGAGAACGCTACGGAACAATCAAAATGGTCTGTTGTTAATAATATCAGCTTCGATGCCACCGCCCCTGCCGGCGTAACGCTTTCCTCACCGCAAAACAACGCGGTAGTCAGCAAACCGGTCAGCCTGCAATGGACGAAATCCGCGACGGCATCCAACTATAAACTATATGTATACAAGGCAGACTCGACCACCTTGTACAGCACGGCGTTTCCTGCTTTGCTGAATACCAATACTTACAGCTTTACCCTGGGTTCGTCAGGAGAAAGGATCTACTGGCAGGTTACCGCGCTCGATGCAGCCGGCAATGAAAGTACTCCTTCCGCCCTGCAAAGTTTTGTACTGCAATAACAGGCGTTATGAAAAATAAAAAATTCACATACCTGCTTGGCGCCGCCGTACTGATCGTCTGGGGGCTGATCCTCTACCGCGTTTTCGGCGCAATGGGGGATAATGAACCGGATGAGCCGGCGATGTCCGGCCCGGTAAAAAAAGAAGCCTATAATGACTATGCCATTCCCCCGGACACCACGCACTTACTGCTGAACTACAGGGATCCATTCGGCATCGTAGCAGCCAAAGATACCATTAGCCATAAGCATAGTTCTTCAGGGCCGGCGCAGACAGGACTACATCCGGCTGTACCCGCTATGAACTGGGATTTTATCCGGTATGTGGGCTATGTCAGGAACCCTGATTCCAAAAAACTCGTAGCCATGGTACACCTGAACGGAACCGAGCTGATGATGAGCGAAGGCGAATCGAGCGGCAGCCTGAAACTTATCAAAAACCTGCGGGATTCGATCAGGATCAACTACCAGGGCAAAATCAAATTCATCCCCCTTAAGCCAGCAACGCCATGAGGAAATTACTTTTATTCATTCTTATTCTGTCGTCCAGCGGCGCTATGGCCCAAATGCCGGATTACGGGCTTTATAATATTCATATCAGCGATTCAGCGAAAATCATCCGTACCCAGGTAAAACCGGTTTCAGGTACAGTTTTTACGCGGCCCGGGCTTTTATATTACTGGTTTGGCAGTAACACCATCCATGAACAGCAAGGCGGCTTCAGCGGTAAACTGCTCAACGGCAGTTACGAAGAATCCGACAGGAACCATCATTTGATCATGCAGGGAGGATTTAAAGCCGGCCTTAAAGATGGCGTTTGGAAAACCTGGAATGAAGGCGGCAGGCTTGGCAGTATTATTACGTGGGATGAAGGCGTAAAAACAGGCAAATTCGCTTACTATGATGCAGGCGGTAACGAAACACAATCCGGTAGCTATGATCATGATTTACTGCACGGCAAGATCACGTACCATACCGGCACCGACTCAGTTAAAACCATCCAGTATAAAAACGGGAAAATAGTACCGGCGAAAAACGGTAGTTTCCTGAAAAGGATCCATATTTTCAAAAAGAAAGCAGCCGGAGCTCCGCAACCCAAGACACCCTGACATGCTCAAAGCCTCCGCGCTGTATATGGTTATTGTGATCACTTTAGTTATTGGCGTGATCTGTTCCGCGCTTATCGTAGCTGCATACCTGTATAAATCCCAGTATCAGGCAAAGTTCCGAACCGACCAGTTGCGGAACAACCTGAGCTCCGGTATTACTATTTTAATTCATAGTAAGGACAGTATTTACAAGGACGGCCATACGTTCAGTCTTTTCAATGACGATGCGGATTCGGTAAGCTTAAAAAAAACAGATTGGGGAGCTTTCGACGTGTGCGCTGCAAGCGCATTTATTAAGAGGGATACGCTTTATAAGGTTTTCTCATTAGCAAACCAAATCGATTCAGTCAAATGGGGAGCGTTATACCTTATTGATGAGGACCGTCCCGTTTCCGTCAGCGGGAATACGGTTATTCGGGGGAACGTTTTTATTCCCAAGGCAGGTATAAGAACAGCTTATGTAGATAACCAGGCTTATACCGGAGATCAGCATATTGTTAACGGCAAAACCTTTGACAGCGAAAGAAAGCTGCCGCCGCTTTCAGCAGCCAGGCTGGAGCAGCTAAAAAAGCAATTGTCGGTTTCTCCGCCCCTGAACAATCTTCCTGCGGGAATCGACAGCATTGCCCGGTCTTTTCTGGAACCAACGCTCAGTTACAGCTTTGGGAAAACGGCAAAAACCATAAGCCACGTGAGCCTCAAAGGCAACATCATTTTATATTCCGACACCACCCTGGTCATTGACAGCACTGCCCGTCTGAACAATGTACTGGTGTTTGCCAGGGGCATAGTCATCAAGAGTGGTTTTCGGGGCAACTGCCAGCTCTTTGCCACGGATTCTATTAGTGTAGAACGAGATTGCAAATTCAGTTACCCGTCCTGTTTCGGCATACTTCGCTTTACTACAGGTAACACAGTGGGGCTCCCGGCTAAATTAGATATCGGGGACCGGGCTGATTGTGAAGCTTTGATTTTTAGTTACCAGAAAGACGATAAACAACTGCCGCCGGTTATTTCACTGGGCAAAAAGGTCAGGGTACTGGGCCAGGTTTATTCCATGGGGATCTTAAACCTGCGGGCCGGAACAACAATAGACGGCAGTGTATTCACCAAACGTTTTTTATACCAGAGTGAATTCACCAGGTACGAAAATTACCTGATCAATGTCAGCCTGAACTCCCGGGCACTTTCTCCCTATTACCTGAGCAGTGATCTTACGCCCGTTGCCGGGAGACCAAAAAAAATCTTACAATGGCTGGAAGCAAACTGAGAAACAGGCATGGCGTCAGGGGCTCTACCATACTGGAAGTGATCATCTCGATGATCATCATCATTGTGGTGTTCGGTATCGCCATGATGATCTTTACCAATGTAAACCGCTTATCGCTTTCTGCCAAAAAGCTGAAAGCGCAGGCCATATTACAGCACACGTTGCTTCAGGCCGAACAGGCAAAAGATCATACCGATCAAACAATCACCGTTGACGATATGACCATCAAACAGGAAATAACACCATTTGAAAACGAGCCCGGGCTATCGGTCATTACACTGACCGCTTTTGATCCTAATCATGAACAGGTAGCCAGGCTAAAAAAAGTGATCATGAACCATGAGGAATAAAAACAGGCTCCCGGCTTTCACGATCATGGAGCTTACTGTCGCCATGCTCATTTCGGCCATTGTGATCGGCCTGATGTACAGTGCTTACGCCATCATCAGCCATTCATACCTCTCTTTTGTTGACCGCAATAATAACAGCGGCATGCTCGCCTCGCTTGACCAACGCCTGAACCGGGATATCGATAAAGCTGAAATGATATACAGGGATAGCAATACCGTGACCATGACCAGCCATATCGATACCGTTATTTACCGTTTCCAGGCCAACCGGGTGATCCGCCAAAAGCTGCTTGTTGACACGTTTAAAGTAAGTACTGAAAGTTTTATCACCTCATTTGAATCTGTTCCTGTTGAGGGCAATCCGGCTGAGGGGGAGAAAAAGAAAATTGACGACCTGCAAATCGTACTATTGACAGAAGGGCAGAAAATTCCGTATCATTACCATAAAACATACAGTTCCGTTAACCTATTCCAGCCTATAAACTGATGCCATCCATTGACCTGAGCAGGTACGAACCAAAAAAAGCGCCAAAACCTCCTAAGCAGAGCAGCGAAAGCAGCCTGTCGGCTTTGCTCAATAAAGACATCAGTTTCGGCAGTAAGGAACTGAGTGATAAAAAGAAAGAAGCCTTATACCTGGAACTCAGCTCCTTATTGCTGGCGGGTATCAACCTCAAAAGCAGCTTTGAGCTCATCACTGCCGACCAGGAAAAAGAAAAGGATAAGCAGTTGTTCAGCACCATACAGGAAGCTGTATTGAAGGGGATGCCCTTTTCACAGGCGCTGGAGCAAACCGGCAAATTCTCGCTTTACGAAGTGTACAGTTTGCAAATCGGCGAAGAGACCGGCAAACTGACCGAAGTGCTCGGCGACCTGGCAAAATTCTATCAGAACAAGATCAAACAACGCCGGAAAATCGTTTCGGCACTCACCTACCCATGTGTGGTATTAAGCACTTCTTTAGGTGCGGTGTTCTTTATGCTGAAATTCGTGGTACCGATGTTCGGAGATGTATTTAAACGTTTTGGTGGTCAGCTGCCCTGGATCACGGAAAAGATCATCAGCGTATCGCAGACTATGGAGAATAACTTTTATGGTTTTGTGATGGTGATAGCGATCATTGCAGGCTTAATCTGGTACAGCCGCAAAACCGAACGTTACCGGCAGTATATCTCTGCTTTGGTACTGCGCCTCCCGCTGGCTGGCAACATTGTCCAAAAGATTTACCTCGCCCGTTTTTGCAATTCCATGCGCCTGCTGATCAACGCCCGTTTGCCCCTGTTGAGGGCCATTGCATTGAGCCGGCAAATGATCGGCTACTATCCTATCGAATCCTCCCTGCAAAAAGTGGAAGACGACATCATGAAAGGCAAATCCCTGCACCAAAGCTTGCAGCAGTTTAAAATTTACCCGGCTAAAATGATCCAGTTGTTGAAAGTCGGGGAAGAAACCAATCAACTGGATTATTTCTTTGCCAAAATCTCGGAACAGTACATCGATGAAGTGGAATATAAAACCTCTACGATCAGCAGCATGATGGAACCGCTGATCATCATTTTTTTAGGCTTGATCGTAGGTGTGATCCTCATAGCCATGTACCTGCCGATGTTCCAGATGAGTAATAGTTTTCAGTAATAGATTATGTGTCCAATACTGACCAAAAAGCTAACAGCCAGAAAATCAGGGTTACTTAAAGAATTACCGGATGTGTCATTTTCAATATTTGTCAGAATTTGTCACAACTTTACAAAAAACGGTTAAGCAGTCCTAAGTGACCTAAGCGGCGTTAGCTCAACGCAAAAATCAATGCACCGTTCAATGTTGTTTTCCAGTAACATCTGACTAACAAAAGTCGTAAAACAGGGCCAATTATCCAAAAATATGCACAAGAGAAATTAACATAACTTATTAACAATGAGTGATTTTCCGTCATAAGCTATCGGGAGTTGTCGCTATTTTATCCCTATTCCCCGCCACAGGAAATGAATCCAGCATATAACTCATCTCACAAGTGACCTGATTAAAGTAATACCCCATCTGCATGAATAGGTGTAAATCAGTTCATTCAAGGTATGAAGTCTACGGTTAAACCTACTTTTTTCAAGCATTGCAGGGATGAAACCTGTCATCTTCATAAATTGCCTGGACTTATCCCATGACCTCCAAAATGTAAAGAACTCATAATTGAAGTAGTGATAATTTCACTATCGCTAACTTTCCTGCGGCTATCTTCAAAATGCCCGCTGGTTTCAACAAATCATCTATAAAACAAGATATTCCTATAATTTTATCCCGAGTTAACATCTTCAAGTTTACTTTTTGTGTGGTAACTCAAAGTTATCCTTACTTGCTCACTCTTTCTTATTTTTCTATAACCCGCAACTTGGGTTAATTAACCGTCTTCTTTTAAATCAAAAGGCTTCGGAAAGCATTCTGTGAAGTCGCCTGTCGGCTCTCCGTTTACAGACTGCCCCACGCTCAAACTCGCAGTGGATTGCAGATTTGCTACAAGGTATCAATAACTGATAGTGCCTTTACAATAAAACCCCGGATGCTGGTTTCATCCGGGATCTGCATTTTTATTTCTTTGCATATTTACCACAAAGCACAGTCTTGCGGCAGCGGGGGGCTGCCACAGGGAAACTCAAATATAAATCGTAGAATAAATTGATCTTTTAATTTCGATCTGGGTACCCCCTAACATAGATAGCGCTTCCTCTATACTTGGCTCAATGATTGAAGTTATGATGAATTTCTTTCCATCTTTAGTAAATAACTCAGCATGATAATACATCTCAGCTGTCTGATATGGAAAGCTTCCTTTTTCCATACCCGCGGACTTATATAATTTGATACCTTTCAAATCTTCGATATTATATGAGTAGGATTTACCAGTTTTATATTTGAAGAAAATTGCGTGATCCTTTATTTCAACAATTTGTCTCTTTGTTACAAAAAAGTACTCTATTAATAAATAAATTGTCGGGAGTACAGGTATACAGAGAATAATTATAAAACCTGGTAAAAGAGATTGATCATACCCTCCAGCATAAAAAAAACCCACCGTCAAAATTACCGATACAACAATAATAACCCTGATAAGAGGCCTTAACATTTTCATCCAACTTAATTTAAATAGCATATTACAAATGTTGTAAATTAATCCTATTCATCATCTGCATTTTTATTACTTTGCATATTTACCACAAAGCACAGCCCTGCGTCAGCGGCGTTCAATCAGTTGGTATTGAATCGCTATGCCCAGTACCTATTGGTGTTGTACGGCACAGGACACTATATTAAATGCAAAAAAGCCCGAAATATCGGTCCGGGCCTTGATTATTATTTTGATGCTTTTGTTTTAGTATATAGTTCAAGTTTAGTGATAATTTCATTAGCGAAACGCGTATTGATTCTTTCTTTCTCTTCAGAATTCAATTCGCTTTCAAGTAGCCATTTACCATGAGCATCTCCATTATAAATTGCTCTCAATCCAATACCGACTTTACGGGGATTTGCCAGCATTGCAGAATCACCTATGAAAGTCACATAATACATTTCTTCTGGTGGGGATTTAAAATAAAATATTTTGCTTTCTAAGAAATCATACCCTGCTTTTGACCATCCGTCAAAAGCTTTCCATTTACCGGGTATCTTGTATTCCGGATGTTTGGCGTACAAGCTATCAATGGCTTTTTCTAAGTTTTGCTTTGAAACAGGAAAGTCTACTTCCTTTCCAATTCCTCCAATTGTGCCACATGTCATTAATAGAACAGATGCGGCCAAGTACAAACTCGTTTTGACAAAAAAAATCTTTTGGTTCATCTTAATAAATTTTATAATCCGGGAAATTCACTCGCCGGCATTGCTTTGGCCGCCTGACTTACTCCAAAAACAACTGTTTTTGGAAATGCAGCAATGCCGATCCCTATTGCTACAGTTCCCGCTTCAAGCCTTTCTTTTGGGGTAGCGCCATTAGTCCAATCCAAATTCAGTTTTAATTCGTAACCTACTATGTGTAATCTGCGTTAATCGCCCTTGTGTCAAAAAATACCCCGCCGGCTCCCTTAATACCAATCTTATCATAGGCTTTATCATGCGTAAATGCCGCTATATCTGCTCTATCGCTTGGAGCCTTTTTATAATTCCACCCACCGTTATAGGATTTCGGATTCCATGGCCCTGTATAATTTGACCAAAAAAGATTATGACCCAAGGTTTTTGGATCGACATCGTTTCCAGCATCCCTAAGAATAGACCTCGGCTGATTTCCCGAATACATATTTGCAATCAAAGGATCGCCCAAAGCGCCAGGCTCTCCCCACCAGGAAGGCAATTTATTGTTTCGGAAAGCCGAGATATTAACCTCTGGCAAACTTACAATGTTTGGATGTAAAAGATTGAAATCTCAGCGGCGTTATAAAGCGCAGTTTTGCCATCGGCAGTAACTGGGATTCCCTCGCTTCCACTAGCCCCACCTCCGGAAGAAGAACCAGACCCTCCGGCTGAAGAACCGGCCCCACCTCCAACACTCATCAATTCTTCAACAATTCCTCCAGGAGCGTAATCTCCTTCGCCAAAAAAAGTGCTGTTATCCCAAATCCCCCACATCGCGGCAAATGCACGCTTGAAATCCCTTCTACTTATTCCCGGGCCAAAAGTCATCTGTCCCTGGTAATATACAACATTAGATAAAGGCAGCGCATAACTTCCCTTCGGGTCATTCATCATCACCGGGTTGTTATTGGCATATTGATAAACACTCATGGATTCCGTTGTCTCCGCCATCGGATCTACGGCAATGAAGCGGCCTAAGGCAGCTTCATTGTTGCAGTTCAGCGTCTGGTAATAATCCGGAGCATTGCTGTAATCATTCTGCCATTCGCTGCCGCCGTTATACAGGTTTTTGTTAGGTAAGGTTAGGGTTATGGTTGCTACCGTCATACCCATTCCGTAGTAACTGTTCTCCTGTGTAATTTCAGCACTCCCCTGCTGGACTCGTGCAGAACACGCGTATCAGCAGGGGAAGTTATTCAATCTCGCTTTGTCATAAAAGGCTGAGTCATAAGCCCAAATGCTTATCTATCGAAATCTATTACTTTTGACCCATTGCGCTTAATCAATCTATATTTAAAAGAGCCTTTTTCCTTAACCAAGGAGTCTCCGACTTCGATTTTATGATCCGTGTCGTAGCCTGCTCCGATATAATAGTCATGTCCATTTATCGTCACCCAAGGAAATTGCTTTATGTCATATCGAATTTCTGTAACCTTGCCTGAAAAATTAAGATTTAAAATCGTAGTATCTATTCTTTCATCGGATTTGAACCAATAAAATATTGTAATACCGAAGATTATTCCAACAGTTAAAATAATCCAGATAAGGTTTTGCTTAAGAAATTTTTGTTTCATGGAAATAAAGACTTTATTTTTTGTAAAAATTGACTTGGAGTTAAGGTATAGCTTTGGCCAACTGAAACTCCGAGTAAAAAAGGACTAAATCCCACGCCCTCATCTACGCCAAACCAGGTTGCGCGCTTTTGATCATCTAACGATCTCCATAGTCCGGCTGCCACAGGGCCGATTCCTAAAGAGATATCCTGTCCATCACCCAATAGCCCATCTAATGTAGCTTTTCTCGCATCCCCATTGTACCAACCTCTTTCCTCGGTAGCAGATATTCCTATGTCAAAGCCGACCCGAAAAGATCCCGAAAGTAAAAGACTGGGCTTCCATGCATCTTTACCTCGCGTAAGCATAGCAAATTTCGCGTTAATATTCCCTCCCACACCAACAACGTCACTCAATGTTCCATTTAGGCCAACTTCGTCGGGTACAATCCAACGTGCAATTCTACTATTCCAGATACGACTAAAGATGTTTTCATCGGGATGGTCATCTCCTGTTAACGAAGCTCCCGGATCTCCCCACCACCATGGCAGTCTATTTAATCTAAAAGCAGATACCGGAACTACCGGAAGCATATTACGGTAAGATGGGCGATCGAGTAAGGCATCTACCTCAGCATCGGTATAATTGTAGCTTTTCCCATTAACTGAAACCTTTGTTGTATTAGCAGCACCCGCTCCTCCGCCTGCGCTACTCGGCGGCGCAAGATATGCAGCATAAAAAGAGCCCACTCTGTAATCGTCATCATTGCTGAATATCTCCTCTCCGATCTCACCCCAAACCGCTCTCCAAGCCTGTTTGAAGCCCTTTCTATCGAAACCCGGCCCGAAAGTTAATTGCCCCTGATAATAAACCGTTCCAACCGCCGCATAATTCCCCTCCGGATCATTCATCATGACCGGGTTGTTATTGGCATACTGGTAAACGCCCATGGATTCAGTTGCTTCTGCCATTGGGTCTGCAGCTATAAACCGCCCTAATGCCGCATCATAATTCCTGTTTAATGTCTGGTAATAGTCAGGGGCATTACCATAGTCGTTCTGCCATTCGCTACCGCCGTTATACAGGTTTTTATTTGGTGATGTAGGCAAGGCCATGGTGCTGGTCATGTTCATACCCATTCCATAATAGCTGTTCTCCTGTCTAACCACCGGTACTCCGGCTGTCGTACTTTCCTCAAAGCTGATCCTGGCATTTCCCTGCTGATCCTTGATGATGTATTCGGGTTTTAAAGAACTGCCCGTGTTGCGTACCCTGCCTTCAGGCATCGGGAAGTAACTTAGGGAACTACCAATATATACAAAACCGTCAATATAATCTGTCGTTGCTACAGGGTTTGTATTATAATACAATTGTTTCCTGATCACCGTGCCGGAGGCATCATAGGTATAGTCAATATGTTGATTGGTACCTGCTGTTACCGTAATCACATTGGTCTTGTTCAGGTCGTTATACGTGATCCCAAGCCCTTTGTAAGGATCTGCAGTCATGTTGCCTACAGCGTCATACGCATAGTTTCCCGTACCGCCTTTGAAACCACCAGCATTACCGCTGGCATCTGCTACGGATGTTAGCTGATTAGGGTTCGCTGTATCATAGGTATACTTGAGGTTATCAATGGTGCTGATCGGCGATCCCCCTGGTGTCGAGCTTTTCCTGGTCAGGGTTTGAATATTGCCGTTACTATCATAAAGCCCTACATTTTCGTCAAAGCCGCCAATGTTGCTTCCAAAAGTGCCCGTGGATGCCGTAGCCCGCTCGGCATAGCTTTCGCCTTTGTAGCGGTTAACGGCATCATAGGTATATTTATATGTCCGTTCAACACTGCTTACCCCACTTCCATCTTTACTCATCCATTTTATGACCGATAGGTTTCCGTTATAGTAAGCAGTATTGCCGATGTTAGCATCCACATTATCGTACAGGAACTGCATCCCGAAAAGATCGTTGCTGTCGTCATTGGTATAACCGCTGCCTGCGCCATTATCCAAACTCAGCTTGCTGTTATTGATACTCAGCAATTCGCCTCTAATGTTGTAACGATAATCTACCGCTTGAAGATAGTTTGTCTGAATTGAAGCGGAAAAAGTAGAGCCCGCCGGAACGGAGAAGTTTTCAGACAACGTAATGCTTTGGGAAGCTACAAATGTATTGGTTCCGCTGTAAGTCGTATTTAAATTAAGTGTTTGCGGTATTGTACCATTATTAACCAAACCCAGATTTTTTTTAATCAATTGCCCAAGCTCATTATACGCATAGGAAGCAATCCTGATAGGCGTGGCATTATTATAACTTTGATCAACACTGTTAATTCGCCGCATCGGGTCATAACCGATAGTGGTTAGAACGCTGGTGGTATTGCCCGCCACTACTTTCGACACTTTGGTTTGAATAGGACTACCAGAAAAATCATATACATTGGTCTTACTGTCGCTCACAGTCGTGGTCAGCTGATTATTGCTTTTTGTTTGTATCGGCCTTCCGTTACTATCGTAAAAAGTGTATGATACCAGCCATGTGCCCGCAGCGATCCCATTGCCGACGGTTGTCTTCCGCGTCATGGTAGGTACCCCCCGGAGCGTTGCTGTGGTTTGAGCGTTTTCAGTGATCAATCCGCCAGGACTGGTATAAGAATAATCATCCGTGCCTGACATATCCATGTCGTAATTATCGAAATAGACATACGTGAGCGGCGTGATATTTGCCGAAGGAAAACTATTATTGGTATAATACCCGGTTGCAGCTGTACTGTTGCGGGTTTCAAACCAGTAGGTATTATAAGTTGCATTAGTTGTCACTGCGGTTTGCATGGCCAATGCAGAGTAGTGACTAGGATCGGTGTAAATACCGCTGCTTACTGGGTGACCCTTTGCATCATATTTGGTATAGTACCATTTATAGCTGGTCGCCATCTGCGCGTCCTGTACAAGAACAGGGCGGTTAAGCGGGTCGTAAATGATATTAACCAGACCTTTAGTGGGTATAAGTTTTTGGTTAACGCGCCCCTGGTTATCATACCAGTACTGGAAGATCAGCTTGTTTACACCGGCTTGCGCCAGGCTATAATTATTAGCTGCAACCATTAGCTCAAGCGCTTTGGGCGGCACTACATAGTTCACCTGGCCGGCGCTGTTATAAATGTAATAGGTATCCTGGTAAACGCCCGTCGTTTCGGTGTATTCCCGTTTAAGGATCAGGTGGCCTGTCAGATCGGTAAACGTTGCTACCTTTTTCTGGTCTTCATCAGTAGCTACTGTAACCGATAATTTTGTAACTGCATAGTACCCGGTTTTCACACCTGCCGCGCTCCATACAATGATATTACCGTCCCCTGAATTATTGGAACGGTAGTTTAAACCCTTGGTGCGCTGTCCTATCTGGTAACCATTTCCTACTTTGCCCGCAAGGATCAGCTTCTGGGAAGGATCATCCGCATAAAACACCTGTAAATAGGGATTGGGATCATCCGCTACCTTATCCCCCAGGCCGTTGCTGTAAAATGCAGCCTGCTCCGTAGTTAATGCGCTTGGATGGTAAGAGCCGGAACTGCCCACCGCTACATAAGGCAGATAGCTGGCAGTTTGCTGGCCTAAGGCGTTGAACGTATAGGGTTGTATGATATCATTTCCGGTAGGACTCGATTTAACTGCAATGGTTTGCAGGGCCTGGCCCAGGCCATCATAATAACTCCTGATCACCTGCCGGTCCGCGGTACCAAGAAGCGGAATGTCCGCATCAGTATATACAGCTTGTTTTTTGATGATATCCTGTTGTACGAATCCGGGTGTTTGTCCGAAAGCTCCGTTATTTAACAGGCAAAGCGTTAATATTGTCAGTAAAATAATGCAAGATCCCCTGTACATTATTCCTTTAAATATGATAAGGTTCTTCATTATTGTGGAAGTGCATTTGCGCAATTAGGTTTGTATATAGAGAAATACAGCGAGCCTGATGTGGTAAGGTTACTGCTCAGGAAAGCATAGGTATTGGTATTATGAACATCGTAGTCGCGGCAGACGTTCAAGTTACCTGATAGATATACACAGCCATATCCGGAATCCGTCGACGAATTGTATTGCGTTCCGCCGCTTAATGTCACGGTTATCGTATAAGTACCCAATGCCAACTGGTAGCCTTCCAATTGTGCCCCGGTCAGGTTTATGGTAGTACTTCCGTTATTGAAGGCAACATTGGTGATATTACCGTTGCTGGTGGTGTAATTGTTGTAATGCAAAATAACATAGGTGGGCGGAGGCGGCGCCGTGGTAATGGTTACGGATGTCGTCACAGTCTGTGTTCCGTAAAGCGGAGACGTTGCCGTTACTGTTATGGTATATGTGCCGGTTGCAGCATAGGTATGGGTTATCCCTCCTGAAGGCGTTGTTGCCGTACCACCGTCGCCAAAGTTCCACTGATACACAACCCCCGTATTGGTGCAGCTTGTATAACCGGACGCTCCCATGGAAATGGGCGAGCCGGTATAAAGATTGTAACCTTGTGCTGTCACCGTTAGCGGCAACGGATTTTGCTGGTCTCCGGGTGTTACATAAGTATTTCTCGACAGCAGATTTTTGTCCTGGTCATAGGTGTACAGTAACCTGCCCCAGATATCGTTGGTATAATAGGTTGATATCCCGTTCGTATTTGTTTTGGATCTTAAAGCAAGGGTGTATGGGTCATAGTTGAAGGTGTTCACTTCGCAGTTCTCGGGATAAAAAAGAATATCATCTATTGCAATATTTACGCTATTCGAGAAGCTTAAGGTAAATGATGACGTCACCCCGGTCATCGGTATGGTAAAAGAATAATATTTCCAGCCACCTGTACCGGTATAGGTTTTAGTAATAGTAGATACACCCGTCAGGTTCATCGTGAGGGTAACGCTGCCCACCGGCGCATTGGCCCAGAACGAAAATATATAATTTACTGCTTGTGCATTCTTCTGCAAAGTTTTGGTAAATGCAACACCGCTATTGATCGCAAAACCATTTCCGCTATGACCACCATTAGTAATATAAGAGCCTCCTCCCCAATCGAAATTAGTCCCCTGAATCATCGGGACATCAAAGTCCATAAAACCCACTTCATTAGTAGCTGCATTGGAGAAAGTCGCCTCAACTGCGTTGGTAGTGTAATTGGTCACTGTAGTACTCACATGTTTATGCGCATCATTTACGGTAGCCAGGTTCCCGAAATAGTCGTACGTAACATAGTTTGTTGCTGGTACATACCCTCCATAGAATACAGGGGTACCTGCATTGATCTGGTATGGCGTAAAGGCGGCATCACCATCTGCTGAGAAAAACTTAAGCGACTGCGCCGGCATATAACTGGTTACCCCACCGATGGAAAAAGCCCCGAAACGGGTAAGCGAAGCCGATACCGTTTTGGTAGTCCGCCCGTGGTAACCTGCTGATAGGTTTCAACCGGCATATTGATATTAAGAATTTTGAGATTGCTGATCGCCACGACATCAGGATTAGTACCTGACGTAGTAAAATCTTTGAGGTACTTGATATTGTTGGTCAGTACACTGCCGTCGCTGTTCGTGGTGCTTTGCTGGATCAGCTTATGCTGAGTAGAATTATACGCATAAGTAACTGAAGATGTCTTAAAGGTTGAGGAACCGGGGCTGTCATATACCAGGCTGGTTTGCGTGCCCAGCAATTCACCAGTGGAGGTGTAAATACCGTATTTGCTGTAGGCTTTGACGGTCAGGCTGCCGTTGATATTGTTATCAATTTCAAGTGCCGGAATAACAACCGGTGTGGCAGTTCGCTGGTACGTATAGGAAGTCTCGCTGGCTTTAGTTTGGTCCTCGTCAAATGTGGTCACTTTCACAGGAAGGCCCCTTTCAAAATCATAGTTGCCGTTCGGCGCGAAAGGATAAGAACCGGTATAGTTTTTAACCGGCCCGTAGCTGGATGCACAGTTCGTCCGTCCCGCATAATTCATGGTCGGAGTCCATTCGGTTGCGCATGAGGCACAAGCAGGGGCGGCGCTGTTATCCCAGTTCATCGCGGGCAGATAAAACTGGGTCAATTTAGAACCGGCCCCGCTTTGTATTTCATACACATATTCATACATGATAGAATGGCTTTCCGCCGAAAGGTCTGTTTCCGAACGGATAGTAGAATAATTCCAGTAGTCGTTTCCTGTGGCTGTTCCCGAATATGGTGTAGTAAAAGCAAACTGGGGAAGCGTTACCGGCTTACCGCTGGAAGGGGCATTAATCAGTAATGAGGTTTTATACTTATAGTTACGCACCATCGTAGTCGCTGAAGTCACCGCGGAATCCGTGATTGACTTAACCCTGATCCCTCCACCCTGAATGGTGGTGTTTGACGGCACGTCGAGGTAATCATTCGGTTCATATTGAATCGTGGTATTTCCTCCCGCCGCATAATAGATCTTGTTCAATGAGCCCGCATTGATATTGCTGGCATTCACGCTACGGCTGTTGCCGGTCAGCGCATTGGTATAATCGGCTCCGACTGTCGAAGACACGTTGACCGCGTAACGGGCATAGTTACTATTGGCTGGATTGACTATTAAAGCAGGCAACAAACCTGTACTGATACCGTTGTAATACCCCCAGTAATCGACTTTCGTGGTGGTTGAATCACCGAGCGTTGTATTATAGTTATTGTTTGATATTAGGGTTTCGCCGCTATATCCAAATTTATAATTGAATGGTGAGCTGCAGCCGCTGATATAGACATTGCGGAGAAATGCCCTGGTGAAATTGGTTCCGGATGAAGTAACATATGAATAATTAAACGTATAGACTTTAGGCCCCATGGTAACGTTATTGATCACCATTTGACCGGTCGCCCACTGGTTCCAGCTGAAAGTGAGAACCGGAAAAGGATCTCCCGTAAATAATTCAGAAATCACGTTAATGGTTTGCGGGGTTATCGTACGTACGATATTGTATTGCGCAATCTTGGTAGTACTTCCGCTTGCCCCACCTGTATATAAAACAATAGGATCAGAACCACTCCTGGGTTGACCGGTGTTGTAAGAAATTCCGACACCATTGCCATTAATGTCTGTTACACTGGTCAGGTGCCAGTTATCATTGAAGTTGATCCCGTTTACAAACTGATTGTAAGTGTTTTTAAAATAGTTAATCGTGGCACCGGCAGCGATCACCGCTTTCATGGTAACCAACTCGGGTGAAGAAAAGACATATTTAATGCCCTGATCGTTGACGATGGTGAATCCGGTGATTGCGCCTGTGGTCGCGTTATAGGAAGGGGTAACAACAATGTCCTGGTATTCAACGGGCCGGAAGCCGGGCAGGTTTTGGTCCCACACGAGCTGGCAGGAAAGCCCTGGTGCACTCACGTTAAAAATATCCGGCTCTGTATCGGAATTAGAGGCGAAATTGGTAGTCAGGTAGTTGATATCCGTAGTTTCATTGGCACAGGTTGTGCCGTTATTAACCGGTGCAAAACTATTGATCTTGCTTTGATTGGTATTATAGATCCAACCCGTCATCGTGGCGTTGGAATTGTCTTTTTTGCAATCATCGGGCAAACCACGCAACTGCCGGCTTACCTGTCCGCCTGTTTCGACCGACCATCCGATTCCTGCATTCATTTCCACATCTTTAGGCTTAACACCACCACCGTAATACACCAGATTTACGGAAATTGATACTCCGCCGCGTTTGACAACTTCGAGCGGGATAACGGCGCTGGCGGAGCCATTTAAAGTATTGACATCAACAATACTTTTTGGGGCGAATAGCTGTATCGTGCCTGAGAGCATACAGCACGCAAACAGTAGAAACTGCTTCATTTTTATGAAAGGTTTAATTGTAAAAGTTTAAGAAATTAAATTATAGATACCAGAGTTCCGGCAGTTAACTGTTTAAATCAAAAAATAATAGATAAAAGTGTTTCATGGTTACATTGATGAAGTTCAATTTACTGATCAGGATATTTATCGATTAGTTTTTAATAGGGGCAAAAGGCTTTCAAGTCGCTTCAGACGCTCTTCAGAAACCTTATTTATTAACTCCTGATCGGACAGCTTTTTTTGCTGTTCTTTAATGATTTGGTCTTTTTCGATCAGGTACAAAGTCAGTTCTTCTACTTTTTTAAGTAGAAGCTTATTCATCTCCCCAAGGTTCAGCCCCTCTTTGGCAATTTCCTCCGCTGAAGGAATTTCGGGCAGGTGCTGGTTCTGATCGATGTAAGATTTGACTTCCGTTAAAGAAGGGAGCTGATAGGCTGGCTTGAAAACATAATCAGGCCACTGCGAATTAAGCTTGACAGTGACGGATGTCGCAATTGCTCCGCCGTTGACCGCCAGTTTATACCCTGTAGGCATTGTTTGGGTGCCAATAGCAACGCCTCCACTAGTTACATGTAAGCCGCCACCGATAACTTCTACATAGCTTTTGCCAAAATTAGAGCCCGGATCTAGCAGGATGCCGGTATCCCAGGCAATTGCTATCTGCTGATAGTTTGGCGATGTCCAGGAACCAGTAGTTTTATAAATTCCATAGCGCAATGGAGCTCCAGAAAACCATGTCAAACCGCTGTTGCCCGTATCGCCGGAAACGTCCTTAAAACTTAAGTTCGCATTTGGCGTAGAGGTGCCAATCCCTATATTACCGCTATTGTAATAAATATTATTACCGCTGGTGTTCCATTGTGCATGAGCTATAATTGAGGAGGTGAGTAATAATGTTAGTGATAAGAAGGTCTTTTTCATTTTTGAGTTGTTTTATTTTGATTCATGTTTTCCAATTGAGCGACGCGTTTCTGAAGCTCTTCCAATTGTTTGTCTTTCCGCTTGTCCTGCTGGTCTTTTTCAATTAGATACAAAGTCAACTCCTCTACTTTCTTCATCAGCAGCCTGTTCATTTCTCCCAGGTTCAGGCCATTTTTGGCTATTTCCTGTTCGGAGGGTATTTCTGGTAAATGCTGGTTTTGATCGATGTATGCCTTAACTTCCGTTAAAGACGGGAGTTGATAGGTTGGCTTGAAAACATAGTCCGGCCAGTTGCTCTTTAGCATAACAGTAAATGAGGTAGCAATCGCACTACCATTTACCGCAAATTTGTATCCCGTAGGCATGGTTTGCGTACCGATAGAAAGGCCATCGTTAAAAACCGAGTTTCCATTCACCGCAATCCCATTCGCCCCCACCTTTACTGCGAATCCAACGCCAACCACAGGGTCAACATAGCTGCCGAGGTAATAGTGGGATTCGCCGGATGCAGTAATGCCGCCTGCAACATCGAGCTTCGTTTGAGGAGCTACTGTTCCGATGCCGACATTTCCGGCATTATCGATTCGCATTTGTTCTGTGAAGCTATCGGAAGCCAATGAATATTTACCAAAACTAATGTGGTTGATACCCGAGGCTACGCCAAACACCCTGAATTCAGAATTTGCCTGTCCAAGACCGCTGGCTTCAGTTCCTGCATCATAAATAAATAATTTTTTATTAGTAGTGGACGGGCCGAGCGATAGTTGCGCAGCGGTACTGCTAACTCCAATACCAACCGAATTGGTTGTTGATGTTACCGTACCACTGGTGTTCCATTGAGCTTTGGCCAAACTTGTTAGATTGATGAACCCTAACAGGATTAAATATTTTTTATACATGATATTAGTGCTTTTTATTACGTTTCTTAAATGCAGTCTCCATTCTTCTCATCTTGCCATTCAGCACCTTGATGGATTTGTCCTGCGCGATTATATAAAGGGTCAATTCTTCCACCTTCTTCAAAAGAAGCCTGTTTGCCTCACTTACATCAAGCCCAGCCTTAACCATCTCAGCCTCCGAAGGGACTTCGGGTAAATGCTGGTGCTGGTCGATGTAGGTTTTTACCTTGTTTAAATCCGGTAGCTTGTAATCTTTTCTGAACACATAATCTGACCAGTCATTCAGGTCTATTAAAACAGATTTGGAATGTATTGTGCCGTTCACATCCAGTTTGTTCAACGGATTAGCAATCCCAATCCCCAAATTGCCGTTATTTGCTAAGGTCATCGCAACGCCCGTCCCGGAAACCGGGCTTCCGCTCGTTCCGCTGTTGTAAACAGAGAACGCGATACTTCCATTAGCACCCATGTACATTTGGGAAGCATAGCCATTTAAAATATATTTATTAGCACCTCCATCCCAGTATACATTTTGCATAATCCCAACCTGTGGAGATACGTTATAGTCCTGGATCATTAACTCGCCCACCTGCATAGACGACGTGTAGCCAGACCATTGAGGGGTGGGTAGAGCACTTCCTTTGACGGACAAAATTGCACCAGGGGTCGTTGTTCCGATCCCGACGTTCCCGGTATTGTTGTTGTAAATGTTCGCCCCGTTAGTGTTCCATTGGGCGTGAGCAATAATTGTAGAAAAGAATATAAACGTTAATGATAATAAGGTCTTTTTCATTTTGATGCGACTTTTACTTTTGATGTATTGTTTTCCAACGCTGTTATGCGTTATTGCATTCCTTCCAGCAACTTGTTCATCTCGCCTACATTCAACCCATCTTTTAAAACTTCCTGTTCTGAAGGAATTTCCGGTAAATGTTGGTTTTTGTCGATATGCGCCTTGACTTCAGCTAAGGGTCGAAGTTGATAGGTTGACTTGAAGACATAGTCTGACGAGGTGCTCTTTTTGAGCAAAAAGATAGTTCGATATGGAAACGAACAAGATTGTGATAAAGGTTAGTTTTTTCATCTGATTAAATATTGATTGGTTGGTGTTGTCTTGAAAATGAAAGCCGGCACGTTCGATGGGATACTATTACGTACTTGTAAGGTTTTGCAGCCGCTGAATACTGTCACATCTATAGAGGAATGTCGTCTACTTCGGGTTAGTGCCGCCTATTATTTTGATGAAGTGTGCGTATTGATTCCGTCTTGACACAGATTAGCTTAGGCAACACCGTTTCCGATTTATCGCCATCTATTCACTGAGCGTAACTGGTACTAAAACAAAGAAAAGGGAAGGAAAAAAGTGTCATTTTTGCATTCATGATAAGGCTAATAGTTAAGTGCGGGCAAATAGCAATTTGCGAAATGCCGTATTATAATACCTTGCAATATACGTACTCTATATGAAAAATCAAGAGGCGTTTAAAAAAAGACAGCGTAAACGCAATTTGAGACGCGGCAAGCACGATGGAAGAAATACAAGATAAATTGCAATCGGTATTGATGTCGTTTATCACGTTCAGCCATATGTGAGCAGATTTGTATGATCTTCACGCTTTGCGAAGACCTTGTGTGAAAAATGGGGTAAGCGTTGCCGTGCAATCGCTGCTATATCCTTTAAACTGACTGCATTGACGTAATTACTTTTCTTAAATTGGAACCAGATAGTAATTGAATTAATTCTTTTTTTAGGGTTTAAATGGGTTAAGGCCATTGACAGTTCGATCTTAATTGACAAACATTAAAAGTTAATTCATCTATCATTTTTCAAATCTATTTCCGATCATACTTCTATATTACACAGATTACTTCCCACCCTTTTCTCACTGTTTTTGCTTTCTAAAAGCCCGTTCCTTTGCCTGTAAAAAAACCCATCTTTAACACAAGTAAAATGGAACAAATAAAAATCAGGAACCCTCAAAACGCTTTTAGCCAACCGGGAAATAAAATTACCGGTATTGAACTAAACCGGCAAAACGATTATACCTGTTAACTGGCTAAAGACGGAATTGCTCATTCGTTTGACGCACCCTATTTAATATCCGGCACTCCGGAAGACAATAATAGCCGGCTGATCCATATCAGTGTTGTTCCACAATATTTTGACCAGTTAATCAAGCCCTTAATTGCATTCCTGAAACCTTTAGGAGTTTACTTTGCGATCCCTGCCAATAAAGAAGCACATAGCATCATACTCGACGGACGGGCCGGCTTTGCGTTAACCGGAAAGGTCATCACAATCATCGCAAATGCTCCCGAAGAAGCAAAACTTATCGTTAATCAATTATGCACAATGATAAAAGAGATCATTGGACCGGCAATGCCATGCGCTTATCACCTCACTCCCGTTATCGCCGTCAGCTATGGCCGGCACTTTGAACAACCTTCCCTTAATTAAGTTTCCGAAGGAAAGGTTTTCGTTAAAACACCAAAGCAATAAATCTGTATAAAAAAAGGAGAGTCAACCAACTCTCCTTTTTTGCGGCAATCATTATCTGTTAACTGCCTCATCCTATAAAGAACTCCGGGTTGATGCTCTTTTGTGTCTTATGTCTCTTCGTAGCCTTCGCCATAAAATATAGATTCGTTGATTTGCAGCAACTTCAGCAGTTTATGCAAAGTGCCGATATTCAGATTTTTGCCTTTTTCATAATCACCATACTGGGACCGGTTAAGATCGTGTGCGTACGAAAACTTATCGTAGTCGCTGAAGCCTCGAAGCTTTCTGAAATGCTTCAGACGCCGGCCTACTTTTTTATAGTATTCCGACTGATCTTCGTCGATTAGCTTTTTCCTTCCCGCGCACATAGGGCAAAGAAACCGAAATACCTGTTTTAATCTTACCTATTATATTATACCTATTATAATAGGCATAATATAAATTATACTTAAATTGCGGTTCATATCCAGCTATGGAAGATCAGCAGGTTTTACAACAATCACTCGAAGTCCTGGGGCTCAGTCACCGATTCGTCGTTACTTCAAAAGAAATGGGATGTCGGACAATGGCTGAGATCATTGAATGCGGACTGCCGGCATTGCAACAAAAAAAAGAGTTTGATTATCACTGGCTTGCTGAATTGAGCGAATATCTTAGCGACAAAGGATTGTTACACTTATTACAGCCGCTACCGGGAAGTAAGAAAGTTTAATAAATTCGGCCATCTGTAGCAGGAGGTCCATTACTTTTTTCGCGGTATTTTGGGTGATACTGTATAACTCTTTACTTAAACTATCCGGGGATATATTTTCTTGTTTGATGGTACTGTAATTAAACGCGGCAGATTTAAATATCTGGGTAAGATTGGAAGTGGCATAAATACCGGCTTCAAAAAAAACGTGGATCAGACAAGCTAATTGCGGAACAGAAAGCCGCAGGCCGATTTTCCCCGGCCAGGCATCAGGAATACTGACTTTGTTTTTCTCCAATACAGCTTCCATTAACACCGCTTCTTCTGTCATCCAGCCTTTTAACATCACTAATATAGGCGCTAAGTTTTGATCATAAATATAACGGAGAGAGCTTCCGTTAAGCTGAATTTCTGCGGCTTTTTGCTTGAGCACTTGAATACGTTCCGGTTCAGAAAAGACAGCCAGTTCGGCCTTAGTCCTATTTTTCAGGTAGACAAAAAAATCAAGATGATTAAAATTCAGATGGATCAGTAGTTCTGAAATGCTCTGGTTTATACCTTCCTTACTGGACATTTTTAGCTTAACAGCTAGTTCATTCAGTAGTTTATTGACAAAGATAAATTCACCTAAAGATAAACAACCGGCAATTATTGCGTCCCGTATGCCGGAGAAGTATTTCTTAAGACATTTGCGGAGTGCGTCATCAACGGGAAATCTGTTAAGCACATTTTTGATTGAACTTTGCTGTTCTTTTATATCGGAAAATTTAAACGACAGGTAAGCAGCAGGCAACAGTCTTTCCCAATCGAGGTACTTTTTAAAGAACAGCAGCAGATGGTCCATCAGGGCCAGCAGTTGCGAAATCTCAGTCTCTGTTAGCTGGGAGTTGCTTAATAAATCACGTAGAAGATCGAAGTGGTAGTTAAAATAACGACCTAACGCACCGTCGGTGGCATCGGAAAATACCGCATCGGCCCAACCTTCGCGCACCTGCTCACAGAGTTGGCTGAAACATAAAAAATCAGGGCCCGCGGAATTCCCTGAACTGCAATCTGAGATGGAAGTTGCGCTTGAAGGCAACTTTGTACTTTCCATCACTGATACCAATTCATTTTTGAGCGGGCCCATAGCATTGCTTTTTTTAAGAAATTAGTGCGTCGTTGTAAGTACAGTCGTGCAAGTCGTTGTCGGATCACTGGCTGTAGATGTTTCCAATCCATTACTGATTCCTTTGCTAGTGTAACTGTAGAACTTCACCACGCCTTTTTTAGGCAACTTGTTTTTATTTGTTTTCATATTATATTTTTTTCTATATTACAATAATATCACAGCGGTCGCAATTCGCTACGCAAACGGCAGTATTAGGCATGTAAACGTTAAACCAGGTCGGGGAACGGCACGCTTCAAACCAATTATTTCAATGCGTAAAATCATCGTCCATATAACTGGCTGGCTAGTTTTCGCCGTCTACGAGCAGGCCTTCGTTTGGTTTTTAAATAACAAATCAGGGCTTTCATTTTCTTACCTCTATTATTTCCTTTGCAACATCGGTTTGTTTTATATGTATATTTACATATTAAATAAGACGAGTCGCGGGCCTCGCAGACGACGATATACTGAACGCTTTATTTCGGTCCTCGGAGCGGTTGTATTCTTCCTCCTATTGAAATCCGCCGGGGAATATTTTTTTGATGCTGCAAAAGCTCACATCAACAATCCAGCACTGTTCCGTAAGTACATCATATTGGATCTTTTTCGAAACGTTTACTTTTTGGGGCTCGGCACCTTATACTGGTCAGCAAGCAGTTTTTCACGCCTTGAAAAAGAGGCCGCAGAAACGACGATACAATTAGGTAATACCCGAAACGCTTTGTTACAACAGCGAATCAATCCGCACCTGGTCTTTAATGCACTTAACTTTGTCTATTACAGCGTTTATAAACATTCGGAAAAAGCCGCCGATGTTATCTACCGGCTTATTGAGATACTCCGCTTCAGCATGTCTGCGTCTCAATTAGATATTAAAGTAGCGTTAGGCCATGAAGTGGAGCAGATCAACAATCTGATCATGATCAACCGGGCAAGATTTGACTATCCGCTCAATATCCGGTTCGACTATAAAAGTGACACTAAAACATATTCCATCATACCTTTTGTCCTGCTCACGCTGACCGAAAATATTTTCAAACATGGTGTTCTGAAAGATGAAGACATTTTTATCAGTCTGTCCGTGACGGCGTCGGGATACCTGACCTTTGAAACAAGGAACAAAAAGTCTTACCAGGAAAATGCATATCTGAAAGAAGGCACCGGCCTGCGCAACACACGGTTACGGTTAGCATACGCTTATCCCTCCCACCGACTGCACATTGACGACACGCTGCCAAACTTTTTTCAACTTTCTTTACAAATTCAATTATGAACATCTCCATTTTTATAGTCGATGACGAGTATCATGCCGTAGAGCAACTCAAAGGATACGTTCTGAATACACCCGGTCTGATATTGGCCGGAACATCCGGTGACCCGTTAGAGGCCCTGGAAAGAATACCCGCCATAAAGCCTGAAGTAACATTCCTCGATATTGGCATGCCCGTCATGAACGGTTTAACACTGGCCAAACTGATCCGCAATCTTACCAGAATTGTTTTTACCACCTCTTACAGGGAATACGGCCCCGAATCTTATGACTTAAAGGCCGATGATTATCTGCTCAAGCCGATCACTTTTGAGCGTTTTCTAGAATGCATCCACAGCATCCGAACCGACGCGATATCCGAAACCATGTCAACCAATAACAGCTTTTCCTTTTTTGTAAAGACCGCAGCAAAAGGCAAACTGCAAAGGATTACCGCTGAGGATATTTTGGTTATTGAAGGAGACGGCAATTACGTAAAAATATACCTTTCAGGACAAGTCATCTCTGCTTATCTTACCCTTCGCGAAATCATGGAGAAATTACCCCACAACATGTTCCTGAGAATACACCGGTCCTTTATTATTAACCCCGCCAGGATAAAGTCTATTGAAGCCGGCCAAGTGTTCCTGGAACAGGATCATATCGTACCTATCGGCCGTGATTACAAAAAGGCCTTTTTGCAAAACCTCAGCGATCCTGTGTTTTCAAGTTATCGGGAACAGTGATATCATTTGATGCCATCCCGTTTTCGTACCACCAGGGAAGATACGTATTTCCGGAGACAAAAGTAAACGAGTCCTTCCTGCTGCCGTTGCCGGAAAGAAAAGAAACGGTTAAGATGCATATGTACAAGATCTGCCAGCAACCGTTCCTGCCGTGCCTGTTCCCAATTTTTACACAATTTTCTGAAATGCTGCAGCATCTGCAACATCTGTCCGGTTCCGGCCACCGAAAATTCACCTTCTAACGTTCCGTCTTCCAGCATGCGGGCAAGATCTCTGGCGAGTTGTCTGTATTTGCCGTCCATCCCGACCAACAGTGTTTTATCTGCGTCAAACTCACGGCGAAACCCGGCATCCGCAACCGTGAGAAAGGTTTCAAACTGCTTTAGATCCTGGAAGAATGCCCCGCACATTCTATAAACCAAAATTATCGGCAGGAGCTCATCTGCTCTGGCATCCAGGTGCTCTTTCATTCCGAGATAGTTAATCACCCACTCGCTTGAAGCAAAGAAAAATGCCTCCACCTCTCCGATTATTTCAGGGCCGTAGCGTTCCAGTTCACGGATATAGGTTTCTGTACGAAGTTCCTTTACCATCGGGCTGTATATTTCTTTGGAGAAACCGTCATGAAATGCGGAAAGTAGACGGCCGGTATTTTCGGCATTTACTTTAAACCTCAGCCGGATGTGATGATCCGGGTCATAGTAACGGACAAAAAACCATTGATCGATAATAGCTTCATTTTTACGGATGACGGGAACCACAACCCCTGTCAATAACTGATCAGCGCTCCTTTCTGTACACGCCATCCGTATATAGAGCCACCCGCTGCCCGGCATAAACCGCCGTTGCGGCAGTTTCATACGAACTGGGTAGCCTGGTGATAATCCGCTGTATACAGGCAGAGGATTAAGCATTACAGCGATGCTTTGCGCGGCGAATGAATCCGATCCGTCCGAAACCGCTGCACCTGGGTGCAGAAATTCATGCAGCACTGTTCTGCCGGCTCCGCGGAGACAATCCAGAAAAAAAACAGCTTCTGAATCATTGACCAGATCGAAGACCAATTGCTGGTCCGTTCCTCCAAAAGAGACAAAAGCCGGAATCCCCCTTTCCTGCCGAAACTGGTGTAACCGGCCAAGGGAAACCGGCTTATCCGAAAGGAACCTGATATCCTCGCCGCTCAATGTCCATTTTGCTAATGAAAAAATACAGCGCCGGAATTCAACCCGCGGGTAAAACGGCAATCCGGGAAAAAGCTTCTCCGGGTCGAAATTAAAATTTACCTGCAGCCCCTGAAATTGAAGATGGGCAAGCAGCCGGAAAACAGGTGTTTCATTATGATGATAGTTATAGGCAGTCGGTAGCCGGGGGATTAAGCGCTTTCCCAGGGACACCGATTCCAGGATAAGCTCATCCCCCTGAACAGACAGCAGGAGATCTGCTGGAAGCACTATCCCGGCTCCTTCAGCCACCGGATAACCAGATAACGCTATGACGTGATCGTATATTTGCACCCTTCTGTTGATGTTATCCACATGCTCATGGGATAAATGGTGTAGTTCAGCGAACAAAATATCCGGATTCGCATTTTTTTCTGCCAGGGCGATTTGCCTGCAAAAAGCACCCAACTCGTCCGAAAAAACCGAAAACCGACCAGTTAGCGCGGTAGCACTTGCTCCTCCGATATTATCCAGCACTAATTGGTCTCCTGCCCTGCTGTATAATACCGACAGGGAGGGCGGCAGCTTTAGGTGTCTTTCTTCAGCGCTGTCCGGGAAGCTCAAATCTTCTTCTCGAAGAACCACTTTATCCCATTCCCCCCTTTTCCTGTCCCGTAACCATATCCTGAGAAAAAGTTGCCTTACCGCATCCCAATCATGACTGATAACAGACTTGTTACTTGCAGGAAAGCTCAAACCTGCGAGCAAACCGTTACCCTCTGCATGATTATGGAGGCCGTCGTAACTAATCCCGGTATCCGGGTCCAGCGCCTCCAATAATGGCACCCGCCTGCCTTCAAAGCGGCGCTTAAATGCGGTTATAAAATCCTGCATCGCAGGCGGATTAAACGGCCGAACGAGCTTTGCCAGAAACCCGATAGCCTGCCCGAGTTCGTGCTGCTGCCAATCCCCGATACCGCCCGCTTTCAGGGCCCGCCCCACACCCGCGTAGAACAGGTCTGCACCGCCGTTTATCCCGGAGACCATATTCAATTCACGCAACTTCGCCGCACGCTCCGCAATAGCCGGCGCCGCCGGTATAACGACTGATCTTTGCTCCTCCCAAAATTTCGCAGCCGGCTCGGGATCGGTTCCGTTTCTGTCATTCAACTCCTTCTCAAGCAATGACCCGTCAAATTCGGAGAGCAACACCTGCTCATCGATCAGAAAAGCAACATAAGTTACCGCATCGTCAGCGCTGCATCCCGAACGTTCCTTAAGCAAGGTGACCAGTTCGGAACGCTTAAGGGGACCCCTGGCCGACCGCTTTATCAGGTAATTATTCAGAGGCTCCGCCGCTATTCCCTGCATGGAAAAGTCAAGTTTCCCATTTGCGCCCGCCCGGGAGACGGTGTACCGCCAGAAATTTCCCTGCCGGTACAATGACGGGTTACTGTAGATCATGAAATCCGCGGAGCTTTCTTTTAATACAGCATTTCTCGCCTGCAACCATTTCCAGGAAGGCAATACATGAAGAACAGCCTTTTTTTCAAGTACAAGCTTGTCCATGGCTGACCAACCGGCCATTGTACATGACGCAAATGCGCCAAAAGGAGTACAACGAAAAGACATGCGGTTATAATACTTATACAGCGTAAACCGCTCCTTCTCCGATAAAAGGTTGTAATCAAAACCTTTCTTTTCCAATTCCCGGTGATAAACAGGACTGGCCAGCCAGACCGCATCCCGGAAAGCGGGATCGCTGAGCACCCGGAATACTTTCCCCAGGTCATAATTTTCAAAACTATAGAACGGTACCCGTAAAAATACCCGGTCAAAAAAATTATAATACTCAATTACAGCCATATACACTATCAAAAAAGGGTATGCTACCCGTTTACCACTGTTTTACTATTTCGGTCGTCCCGTACTTTGTTCCCAACAATCACCGGAACATGAAAACGACTCAATCCTTTATCATTTCGCTGCTGATCATGCTATTTATCTACGCAGCCTTAAGTAAACTGCTAACCTTTTCAGACTTCAGGCAGCAGTTATACAATCAAAACTTCTCACACAGTTTTGCGGCGTCATTAACTTACTGCCTGCCCGTCGCCGAAATCGTAACCGCGGGCCTTCTTTCCTTTAAGCGGACAGTACTGACCGGGCTATTTCTCTCGGCAATACTGCTTGTTGCCTTCACGGGTTACATTTCCCTGGTCATGCTGCATTACTGGGACCGCGTGCCCTGCTCCTGCGGCGGTATCCTGAACCACATGTCCTGGACAGCACACCTCATTTTCAACTGGTTCTTCCTTATCCTAAACCTGATGGCCATATACTTCCATTACGCTGAAAGAAAACCACCAGCCTTATTAACTGACTGATCCAAACAGGGGAAAGCCGAAAACCTGCGAAAAGAGTAGGCAACCATTCATCAACCAAAGTTTTTCTGAGCGTTTTTTGATCCAATAAAGCGTTCCCACATCATGAAAGGCATGAAATTGAACCTCGCCGCCATCGCGGTATTATTAGGAACAGGCGCTGCATTTGCCACATCTGCTAAACCGGCCAATGTGAAATGGGGCCTGAACGGCAGCACTTACATCCAGGTGACTGGCGCTTACACTTGTGATCCGGGATCAACCGTTTGTACCCGCACCTATCCTGCCGGCCAAAACCCGAACACCAACCCAAATGGTTACATTTCACAGGAAACCGGGGTATTTGCCCAATAAATCCCGCCTGATCCGTTCTGCAACCGGCCTCGCGCCGGTTGTTTTTTGTTTTTATCTTTCGTTCTGCTCGATATCATTCGCCAGCAACTCCTGCTGCGGGATCGGGAACACGTATCGTTTGTCCCCCGGTGCCAGTGTATAGGATTTACCCGCTACTGTCCGGCTGAGCGTCGTGGCGAACGCGGGATCTTTGTTCAGCCGCCGGAGATCGCTCCAGCGTATGCCGCGAAACACAAGCTCCTTTCGCCGTTCGAGGAGTACTTTTTTTAAAAGTTCGTCATTGCTGCTCACGGTTACATCCTGATAGGTTCCTGTACGCCACCTTGATTTCAGCAGGGTGTTCAGCTCTGCCAGGGCATCACCCGTTTTCCCCAACCGTGCGAGGCTTTCGGCGCGGATGAGGTAAAGCTCGTCGACCGCGAGCCCGCCGAACAGCTGCAGCCGGAACCCGGTGTAGCGACCTTTGAAATAGGTATTTGGCCCGCTGCCGGCGAAGAAAACCGGCCTGCGCAGGTCGTCTGCAGCATAAAGGATATATAATTCGGGAGCTACCGTTGTCCTTGTCGAGGAGCTGAACCCATAGCTGATCAGTTTATCATAAAAGATCACTTCCGGGTTATCCGCGGCGGGGATATAAGGAAAAGGATTGGCGACGAGCGTATCCAGTCCGTTATAGTCGGTCAGCTTATGATTTTGGCTCAGCGCCGCTGTCGCGTAGGACGCTGCCTGGTTGTAATCCCCCATGCTGAGCATGACCCTGGCCAGCAGGGCCTCGGCCGCTGTTTTGGAGGGGCGGTTCTTATAAGCGACCTGGCCCGGCAGGAGCTGGTCCGCTTCGGTCAGGTCATGGATCACCTGGTCGTATACCTGCTTCAGGTTACCCCGGCCAGCCTTCACGTTGACATCGGCGGTCAGCCTGAGCGGAACACCGGGAAGGGTTACTGCTGAAGCAGGATCGTAGGCAGCTGCAAAGAGCTGCACCAGGTTATAAAAGGCAAAGGCCCGGTGAAACAGCGCGCTTCCTCTTGCCGTATTCCAGCTTTCCTGTTCTGCGGCCGCAGGTTTCAGGGCCGCGAGGCCATCCAACACGATATTCGCGTAGAATACCTGCTGGTAGGGAATATTCCAGTCCGGGCAGGGCTGTCCTTCATAGATATCTGCCGTCCATATATAGCTGTTTTTTTGTAATTCCGAGGTCAGCGCGGTAAAACCTGCGTCACCGGTCCGGTAATCGTCCGAGCCGATCTCCTGCAGGGCGGGACTGGTATTGAACACAGTCATATTATCCATCAGTGCTGTAAAATCAGCGTATGTCTGCGGTACCAGGACGGACTTATCGGGTACTTTCTTCAAATAGCCGTTCTGGCAGGCATACGCCAGGCAGGTTGCAGCCAGTAAGGCGATCTGTAAAATGGGATGTATTTTCATATACTTGCTGTTAATCAGTTTTATTTTCCTCGCTTCAAAAATCTCCCCGCAGCCCCAGTGCTACCGTGCGCACCGGGGGATAATCGGCCGATGGGTAATCCGGGTCGAACCTGGTTTTGGTGGCCTTCCAGATGATACCGATATTGTTGGCATACAGGTAGACCTGCAACCTGCTGAAAGGCAATCCCCGGTTGGCGGAACGGTTGAATTCATACGCCAGGCTGATATCCTGCAGGCGGATGTTATCCGCTTTTTCCACGGTTGCCGAGGAGTAGTTGTAGAAACTGTCCCGGGCATTGTCGATCGACGCCGGCAGCGAAGGGACGGTCGTATGGCGCTCATCACCGGGCTGCTGCCAGCGTTCGGCATACCGTCCCTCGTAATACCCGGTACCGTTCAGTACACTGGCATAGAAAATACCGCGCTGGCGGAAGTAATAACCGAAACGATAACTGATGTTGGCGGACAGGGAAAAGTTTTTGTAGCTAAACGTGTTCCGGAACGCGCCGAAAACAACAGGCCGGGCAGGTCCGTTATAAAGCAGGCTGTCCGGTCTGGCCGCCGCCAGTATACCGCTGTAATCTTTACTGGGCTGACCGTTCAGGTACCCCCGCGGATCACCTGTTTGAGGGTCCAGGCCCGCAAAACGGTAGCTGTATACCGCGTAGAACGGCCGTCCCGCCAGCGGGAATACCTCATTGTCTGCCAAGCTGGTATAAGAACCAGCATCCTGTTTCAGCGCGTAATCAACTACTTTATCCGTTACGTAACTGAACAGTAAACTGCTCTGCCATTGGAGGACCCCGGTCAGGTTCCTGGAATTGAGGGTGATATCGATCCCGTGCCCCCGGGTGTTCGCGGTGTTGCCCCTGAAAGTCGTGATACCGGTCGAAGGGGCGTAGGGAATATCGCCGATCAGGTCGAGGCCGCGCTTGAAATAGGGCTCGATAGTTCCGCTCAGGCGGTTGCCCAAACTGGCAAAATCAATGCCTGCATTGATCACCCTGACCCGCTCCCAGCGCAGTTCCGGGTTGGGCGGGTTGATCACTTCAGCGTAGGTCGTATTGATGGGGTTCCCCGTCAGGTATTGTGCCGTGGTATAGGCGGATATCGATTTATTGACATTGCCGTTATAGCCATAGGTCAGGCGTAATTTGAGACTGGGCAGCCAGTTGACCTGGTAGAAGGTTTCCTTACTGATGTTCCAGCTGAGCCCGGCGGAATACAGCGGAACGCCCTGCTGGTTCGCTTTCACGCCGAATAGGTTGCTCCGGTCAAGCCTGCCGCTGCCCGAAACGGTATAACGGTCGAGGTACGTGTAGGCGGCATTCGCATAATAGGACAGGTTGCGGTCAGTCAGGTCAGCAAAACTGTTATCGTAAGGCACGGTGCTGAGGTAACCGGGTATGGCATACTGGGGATAATTGCCGGTATAATCCACCGGGAGGGCGGTCGCGTGGGTATCGTCATAACCATACGAACGGTTGCTGCCGGAAAGGGTATGAAATTGCCGGAGTTCATAGCCACCGATCGCGGTCAGGCTGTGTTTCTCCCCCCACTGCCTGTTGAAGCTGAGCTGGGCACGAAAGTCCCCGGTCGTTGCGCTGATGTTCCCGACGTCGAGGATCCCGCCCATCGGGATGGCGTAGGTCAGCCCGCCGGCACCGTCCGCCTGCGTAAAATTATTGATCAGGTTACGGGTATAATAACTGGCCAGGCTTTGCAATTGTCTTTTGTCGGTGATGGACCTGCCGTACTGGTATAATACCGCGGCGGTTAAGTACGGCCTGATCTTGTACGAAAGGGCGATGTTGATCCGGTAGTCTGCCGCTTTGTTCCGGCTGTCCCCTGTTCGCATTTCCGCCAGCGGGCTGTAGCTCCAGTCGAGCAGGCCCTGTTGCCGGGCACCGGCAATGAAGCTTTCCCGGTAATCGTGCGTGATGGCCAGTGGATTGCCCGAAACGTCGGCAAGCCGGGCGTAGGGATACAGGGAGGCACCGTTCCCGGTGTTCAGCCCGATCAGGCCGGTGCCCGGATTGTCCAGCACGGTATTGGATTGCGTGTAATAAAAGCCGGTGCTGATCTCCAGCTTCTTTTTCAGGAGGGACAAAGTTTGCCCCGCATTAAAGGTGTAGCGCTCATAACCGTTCCGGACAAGGTTTTCACGGTTATGGTCGTAACCCGCGGAAAGGTTGAAGCGCTGCCTATCGGTCCCTCCGGTCAGGTTCAATGCGTATTGCCGGGTGAAGCTCTTCCGGTAAAAGTATTGATTGAAGTCGTCGCGCACATCGTGCGCGG
Organism: Mucilaginibacter sp. 3215; assembly: GCF_050433785.1. Classification (NCBI taxonomy): domain Bacteria; kingdom Pseudomonadati; phylum Bacteroidota; class Sphingobacteriia; order Sphingobacteriales; family Sphingobacteriaceae; genus Mucilaginibacter; species Mucilaginibacter sp. 3215. The sequence goes on along the minus strand of NZ_JBNPWO010000004.1, from coordinate 3,681 downwards.
TCAGCTCCCGGATCTGCCGGTCGGCTTCCGATGCGGAGATCCGCCCGTCCCGGCCTGCGATCAGTATTTCGGCTACGGGTGTAATAGCGGGGTTGTTGTACCCCGTTTCTGCCTGCTCATAAAATCCCGATGCAAACAATTGCCTTTCCATGGCGGCAAAATCCGCTGAAGACATCCTCAGCTGGTAAAACAAATCGGGCTTCTCCCCCACGGTGGCGGCTGCATTGAACCCGATCTTCAGGGCCTGGTTATACTTCCCTTTTTTGGTGGTGATCACGATCACGCCGTTCCCGGCGCGGGAGCCCCAGATCGAAGCAGCCGCGGCGTCTTTAAGGACGGAGATGCTTTCGACGTCGTTCGGGTTGATGTCATTGATATCGCCGTCGAAAGGAAAATTATCCAGCACGACCAGCGGGTTCGCATTCCCGTAAATGGTATTCTGCCCGCGGATACTGATCAGGTTGGCGCCTGCGGACTTTCCTTTGTTGAACAGCAACCCGGGGGTTACATCTTCCAGCCTGTCAAGGATACCGGTACTGATCCTGCGGTTCAGCAGCTTGTTGTCCAGCTGTACAAAGGAACCTGTTGCCCTTTCGGCGGGCACCTGCTGGTAACCGGTGGATACGACCACCTCCGGGATGGCTTCGGCTGCCGGTTCCAGGAAAACTTCGATGGGATCCGCGTTCGGGGGGACTGGTATTTCCCGGCTGCGAAACCCGACAAAGGAGACCGTTAATACACCTTGTCCTTTAGGGGCTGCCAGCCTGAACCGGCCGAGGCTGTCGGTCAGGACACCCCCGGTGCTTTCTTTGAGATGTACCGTCGCACCGTGCAGGGGCAGGCGGGTTTCCGCCGAACGGACGGTCCCGGTGACCCGGTTGTCCTGGGCTTGTGTGACCATGGCCCGGACCAGGCAAAGCAAGAATAAATAGGTTCGTATCAATGGCTTCATGAGGAATGATTTAGTGGTAAAAAGCGGTTAATGGCCCGGGGATCCGGCATCACGGATGACGAGCATGCTGATCTCTGCCGGTTTCTTTTCAAAACGCAGGCCGTAGGCCGCCAGGGCCCGGTTCACATCGTTCAGGTCGTTCATCCTGGCGCTGAGCCTGATATCCGCCATTTCCTGATAACCGGTCTGGTCGACCAGGGGATAGGGATAGCCCTGCATGGCGATCTTCATTCGGCTCAGGAACACGTAGAGGTAGCAGCTTTCAAAATCGCAGCTGAACCCGTCGATGGCAGCCGATGGGGCGCCGCCGGAGGTATGCAGCCGGTCCCGGTTGTCTGTACGTACCAGTACCAGGCAGGTCACTTTCCTTTTTTCTACATGCGCTTCATAAGCGTTGAAATAGCTCTGCAGCTGTCCGCGCATGAGCCGGTAGGCTTCTTTTTTTTCTTTTTCGGGCAGCAGCAGTTCATAGCAATAGCCATGGCCCGCTTTCAGCCAGTCGAGGTATGCCCTGCCCCGGATGGCCGGTGGCAGCAGGGTGGTGGTATCCGCTACCTCCACCAGCGTTTCTTTCTGTTCCTTCTGGTAGGCCAGCCGGAACAGATCGGTGATCGTCTGGTTGCGCGTGGTGATCCTCCTGGCGGGCTCACCGGAATCCAGGTCTACATCCTTGTAGATGCCTGAACCAATGCCTTCGATATAAAGGGAGAGGCTGGCCTGCATCAGGGTGTTTGCGGCAGGTGCACCGGAGCCGAACAGGGGCCGGGTATGGTCATAAACGGTTATGCTATCCCGCTTTAAAGGCATCGGCGCATCCTGCAAGGCCAGCATCGCCCTGATGCGGACGGCTGTTATTTCGCGGTCGTCAGTAATGGCTTTGACGATGCCGTCGGTGCCGATCCATACGAAATGCGGCAGGCTCTGGTGCGGAAAGAGCGCGGCGAGCTTTTTGTCGCCGGTGATGATCGGGCCCTGCGCCCCGCGGCCTGTGGCGGCCCGGCGCTTGTCCAGAAACATCCGGACTTCCGCTTCGTCCTCGTAGGCTACCGGCAAAAACTGCAGTTTTCCCCGGAAAATCTCCTGCAGGGAATCGAGCCTGGGCATGACGGAAACGCAGGGCGCGCACCAGGTCGCCCAGAAATCCAATATCAGCAGTTTACCTTTAAAAGCCGACAGATCTTTCCCCGATAAACCGGCACCATTGATTACACCGGACAGTGCCACCGGCGGTACTTTATCCCCTATTTTCAGCGGAACTACCGTGCCGGCACCCGCATTTATAGCTGTATTTTCCTGCGCACCTGCTCCGAAAAAAAAGCAAAGCAAGGCCAGGAAGCAAAAAAATCGCTTCATTTTAAATCACATTAAAGAATAATTATTGAACCAGAACAACCCTGCAGCTGCCGGGAATACTAACCCGAGGCATGCACGCCGGCATCATTGTTGCCGCCTGTCCCCCGCTCCTGCTTAACCAGCATCGCTTCTCCCGCAGATGACACAGCGGCCGCTTGTTTTAATTTGCAGATTGTAGATACCGTTGACCAGGCTAATCAGGCCATCGAAAAGAATGGCCACATCCTGGATGTCGGGCAGTTCCTTGTCCGTTGTGGACCCCGATGCCAGGGCAAACCCGCGAAAGGCCTCCCACAGCCCTACCCTCACTTCTTCAGGATCAAAACTTTCAAAAAATACACGGACCGCCTGCTCCGGCGTCCGCACACCCATATCTTTCAGATCCACTACTACAGCACCCATATACGACCAGAAAATAAACCATAAACTAACGACATAACCCATCCCTTCCGATGAAAAACCAGTGGTTTCACGGTCAGGCAAAATGAAAGAAAACGGCAGCCGGTTTTAATTAACTATTAACGGAGCTGCCTTTTTCAGTATTTACGTAGGGCTTTTAATGATCGTTGCATGAAGATTCTTGGAGAGATTCGAAGCTTCAATTTCGCGAAGTTGCAAATGCCATCTGCGATATAATCGATTTGTCCTGAAATGACAAATTTCAACAGACGAAAAAAAACTATATTTCACATTAGTAGTCATTTGCATATGAGTACTAAAATACAGTATAAATTATAAAAAAATAATAATTACGAGTTGACTTGTACCGTTTTTTGGTTGACTTTTAATATCTTTACCAATATTTGAAATCAATTTTACCATGGAACACAGTGATCAAACTAAACATCTCGGTTATAAGATATCAATGATTAGATCATTGAGAGGAATAAAGCAAGAAGCATTGGCATTGGAAGTAGGTATTAGTCAGCAAGAAGTTTCTCAAATAGAACAAACTGGACATGTAGACGCCGAAATCCTTAATAAAATAGCCATTGCACTGCGAGTTAGCCCTGATGCAATTGAAAGCTTTGATGATAATTTAGCAATTTATACGATCAACAATAATGTAGAGAATAATACATTTGCTGATTCTTCAATCGCGATCCAGCAAGAATTCAATCCAATCGAAAAAATTATCGAATTGTATGAACGACTACTTGCAAGTGAAAAAGAAAAGGCTAAGCTGATCGAAACTAAATTATAAAATTAGTTATGGAAATAATATCCAATACAATTACTATTCATAAAGGCAGGAAGATAGAGCGAGTACGGAAACTGCGTGGTGCGCCCGTAAAGGCGCTTTGATAAATATACTTTAGCAAGTATTGGGCATGTGTTCCAAAGCCCATCATCAACCGACCTATCCTTGAGGGAAA
>NZ_JBNPWO010000003.1:0-545863 GCF_050433785.1 Mucilaginibacter sp. 3215 | reverse complement strand
GGAAAATCTAAGTGGTTTTGCCCAATGGCGAAGCCCCGTCATTTATAACTCCTCAAAAAAACTTTTTTAAAATCCTTAGGTTAACGGCTATGGTGACAACACCAACAACGGCGAGGAGGACAAGCAACGATGCTTTGCATGTGGGAGACGCATGTGATGCGTCTCTACATTTGAAAATTAAATATCTAGATACTATGCAAAAGAAATTATGCCTACTGATCGCGTTTGCTTTTGTAATTAACATCGCAGCCGCGCAGGTTTATAACGACCCCAAGGCACCTGTGCCTGTACGCGTGAAAGATTTGCTAAGCCGCATGACGCTGGAAGAAAAAGTGGGCCAGATGAGCATGAACTCGTTAAAAGGCTCCATGCAAAACCCAATTGCTTATGGCGTTTGTGAAAGCCCTTTTACCAATATCAATGATATCGCCTCGCTATCTGTAGCCGCAAAGAAATATGCCAAAGAAAAAACAAGACTTGGTATCCCGCCTATCCAAATAGGCGAATGCCTGCATGGGCAACTGGCGGCAGGCGCTACCATTTTTCCACAGGCTATAGCGCAGGGCAGCACCTGGAACCCGGCGCTGATTGAAAAAATGGGTTCGGTAATCGCTTATGAAGCATCCTCATCAGGAGTTGACCAGGCGCTTTCACCTTTGTTCGATCTCATCCGCGACCCGCGTTATGGCCGTAATGAGGAATGTTATGCCGAAGACCCATATCTCGTAAGCAGGATGGGTACATCGTTTGTAATTGGGATGCAGGGTGATTCTTCGCAAACAATAAACGGTATTGGTAAAGACAAAGTGATATGCACGGCCAAGCATTTCGCGGCCTACAGCATCCCTGTGGCAGGTATCAATTTAGCCCCGGCATCAGTAGGGGAAAGGGAGCTACGGTCGATGTTTTTGCCGCCATTTAAAGATGCCGTGAAAAAGGCAAATATTTACGCCGTGATGCCGGCCTATAATGAAATTGACGGTGTGCCTGCTCATGCCAACCATTTCCTGCTGCAAACCATATTGCGGGAGGAATGGGGTTTTAAAGGCTATATTTTTTCGGACTATGAAGGTTTAAAACATTTATACACTTTTCATCATATTGCTAAGGACGCCGAAGGCGCCGCTCCAATCGGCCTGAACGCCGGGGTTGACCTGGAAGCGCCAAGCCCCGATGTATATAATAAACTGATTGGCCTGGTGAAAAGCGGAAAAGTAAAAGAAGCGTTGGTTGATAGCGCTGTTGCCCGTATTCTTACTATAAAATTTAAAGCAGGTTTGTTTGAAAAGGCATTGCCCGATACATCAGCGCTAAAAAAACGGGTACACACCGCTGATCATATCGCCTTATCCCAACAGATAGCCGAGGAATCGATCATCCTGCTTAAAAACGATAAACAGCTTTTACCGCTCAATATGAACAGCCTGAAATCGCTGGCGGTAATCGGCCCCAATGCCAACCAGGTTCAGTATGGCGATTACAGTTCAACCCGCGACAGCCGCTCGGGCGCAACAGTGCTTGATGGCATAAAACAGTTGGCCGGCAATAAAATAAAGATCAATTATGCTAAAGGCTGTGCCCTGTCGGGCCCGGACAAAAGCGGCTTTCCCGAAGCCGTCACAGCAGCAAAAAACAGTGATGCCGTGATAGTAGTTTTGGGCACCACGAGCGTGGTATTCTCCGGCGTAGGTTGGAACGGGCATGCACCCGAAAGCGAGCCTAAAGACCCGTTCACCTGCGGCGAAGGTTATGATGTAACCGACATTGATCCCGATGGGGTACAACGTGAACTGTTGCAGGCTGTTTATAAAACAGGTAAACCTGTAATTTTGGTACTGGTACACGGTCGGCCGCAAAGCATCAGTTGGGAAAAAGAGAATATCCCGGCTATTGTGGAGACCTGGTATCCCGGCGAAAGGGGAGGCAATGCCATTGCCAACATCCTGTTCGGCAAGGTAAACCCATCAGGCAGGCTTACGGTATCTATCCCGCAGTCAACCGGGCATATCCCGGTTTTTTATAATCATGTGGCATCCAATAAAGGTTTTTATCACAATCCGGGTTCATCCGAAAAACCGGGACAAGACTATGTTTTTTCATCGCCGGATGCGCTGTTCCCTTTTGGTTATGGGTTGAGCTACACTTCATTTAAATACAGTAACCTGCAGGTATCGGCAGCATCGTTCAAAAAAGATGAGGCTATATCTGTTTCGGTAGATGTAACCAACAGCGGCAGTATGGCGGGTAAGGAAGTGGTGCAAATGTATCTCGGCAGCAAAGTAAATTCGGTAACTACGCCTGTAATGGCCCTCAAGGGTTTTGACAAGATCAACCTTAAACCCGGCGAAACCAAAACAGTTAAATTTACGGTAAAGCCCGAAGATATCGCTATCTGGAATAATCAAATGAAACAGGTAACCGAACCCGGTACATTTGATGTGATGATAGCACGCTCGGCCGAAGATGTTGTGTTAAAAAAGACAATTGAGTACAAAGAGTAGCTGTTGCGCTTTTAATAGCTGTTACAACAAAGTCTTATATTCATAATCCAGCACAACTGCTACATTTACACTGTCCACAATTTTCCATTCCTTCAATTCACGAACAAACTCCGGCTTTTCAAAGCCCGAATCAAGAGCAGCCTGTGTGTAAAAATCAGCCTTAGCAGGGTGAACCGGCGAGCATCCGTTAAAAAGATAACCGAATGTCTCTTTCGTCAATATCGCTTTGCTAATGCCGATACAATCATCAAGATGAATGAGGTTCACTGGCGCGTCACCGTTAGGGATCTCCTTTTTACCGGCAAAAAACCTGCCGGGATTGCGCCCGGGGCCAATCAATCCTGCAAAACGGATAATGGTTGTTTTAAAACTATCCTCGGCACGTAAAAGGTTCTCAGCTTCAAATAATATCCTGCCGGCTTCGGTATTGGGCTGGGGATCGGTTTCTTCATTCACGTGCCTATTGTTATCGGCATAAACCCCTGTGGAACTGACGAAAATCACTTGCTGTATAGCAAACCTTTTTATGGCATGGACAATGCCTTTAACCTTCTGTAAAAAAACATCACCCTCACCGCTGCGGCTTTTGGGCGGAATGGATATCCACAAAATATCGCAATCAAAAAAATCGGCATCATATATTTCCTCGCCCGGCGAAAAGTTTACTACATAGGGCCGGATGCCCAAAGCAGCCAGGTTATCCATTTTTGCGGTAGAAGTGGTTGAGCCTTTTACCTGCATGCCATCGGCAATTAACCCTTTAGCCAATGCGCTGCCGTACCAGCCGCAGCCTAAAATACTGATCTTTGTTTTACCGGGCATGTTATAAAAATAATGCTTTGGCGCAAAGGTAATTAAATAATGATATGGTGTTTGGCTGCCGTTAATATGCTTTTGTTTTAAACTTTTTGGGCATAACAGGCGTTATTGGTTTATGAAGAAAGAGATCATTGCAACCTCTGTAGCATTAGGTTTAACTGCTTTAGCCTTACAGGCAACCCGCTGCAAACCGCTTGAAACTGTTCCTTATGTCGATTTGAAAAAATATGTTGGTTCCTGGTTTGAAATTGCCGCTTTCCCGCAATGGTTTGAATCAGGATGCACTTTTACGTCAGCCGCGTACGGCCTGGCTCCTGATGGCAGTATCATTGTTAAAAACCGTTGTATAAAAGAGAATAAAATAAAAATTGCCGAAGGCCGCGCTGTTGTAGCTGATAAAACGAGTAATGCTAAACTTGATATTCAGTTTCAATGGCCCTTTAAAGGTAAATACTGGATCATTGCTTTGGCTGATGATTACAGCTATGCCATGGTAGGGCACCCGAATAGAAATTACTTATGGATCCTGAGCCGGCGTTCAACACTTGATGAACAGATCTATAATGAGTTGGTAGTACAGGCTGCAGGACAGGGATTTGATGTGCGGAAGCTGGTGAAAACGGTGCAGGTGTAGGTAGATAAATTATAAAAAAAGCGTCATTGCGAGGTACGAAGCAATCCCCGACGAGCAGGGCCGCCCTGTACAGTTAGGGATTGCTTCGTACCTCGCAATGACCTTAGTGGGGGTTGATCAGAGGTTTATTTTATCTCCTTTATCTTAATAACCAATTTCTTTACCTTATCATAGCCATCAACCTTGATGTTAGGCCGGTGGCCATCGCCGGGGAAAAACAGGAAAAACTCGTCTGGAGTGGCGGTGTAGTATTTACCCTCCCCGCTGTAGTTGGCACCGTCTTTAGCCGGGTCATAGGGTTTGGTAACGGTAAGGCTTTCAATGGGAGCAACACCGATTTTTTCCTTGCCTTTGATCACATATTGCAGGTCGATATAGTTTTGGTGCGATTCCCAGGCCGATTGTTCAAACTCTTTAGAAGGGCCTTCAGTAACGGATGCATAAACATTATCGCCATCTATAGGATATTTACCGGGAGCTATCTGATCAAGATTTCGTTCGCGCAGAAATTCAAAAGCCTTATCCCATGCCGCTTTATTGGCGGCATATTGTTTTGCAAATTCGAGATTATTGGTTGATGAGTTTAATTTAAGCTTTAAGCCATTAGCCCAGATGCGGCTTTTTACCCATGTTTTTGCGCTTTTAGTTGTAAGCTCCTGCTGCTGGGCATTAACAATGCCTGCAACAAGCAAAAAGACGGTTAGTAGCGCGATGTTTTTATAGGCTGATAATTGTTTCATAGTTTATAGTTTACCGGTTATTGAATTGGCGTTGCCCTGGTTCGGCAGCTCATTAAGTATCAATTATACAAGCTTAATTAATTAAAATGATATATGATCTGTTAAATATTTACTTTAACGTTATAGTTTAGCTTTTAAATGGTTTAGTAATCGTGTTATCACTATAACGTTGGAGTGAAAATAAGGCTTAAATGGCTTTTGAAATCGTTTATAAGATTGTAGAATTGTATTTATTAACAAAAGATTTTCTAAAACAACATTTGCTTTGAAAACAATACACAGCGTCCACCCAACGGATTTTAAAAGCTACGATACCACTACCATACGCGAAAGATTTTTGATAGATAAACAGGTTCAGCCCGACCAGATCAATTGTACCTATACCCATTACGACAGGATGATTGTAGGTATGGCCAACCCGGTAAGTAAAACACTTGAGCTTCCAAATTACCCAAACCTGCGCGCCGAATATTTTTTAGAGCGCCGCGAGATCGGGATCATTAACGTAGCCGGTGCCGGTGTAGTAAAAGCCGACGGACAAGCCTTTGAAATGAATAAGCTTGATTGCCTGTACATTGGTAAAGGAACCAAAAACGTGACTTTTGAAAGTGCCGATCCATCAGTGCCGGCTGTATTTTACCTGCTGTCATCACCGGCACACGCGGTATACCCGACAACCCTGCTTACCCACGCCGATGCGGTTAAGGTTGAACTGGGTTCGGTAGGAACGGCAAACAAACGCACTATCAATAAATATATTCACCTGGAAGGTGTACGGAGCTGCCAGCTGGTAATGGGCCTTACCATATTACATGAAGGCAGTGTTTGGAATACCATGCCGGCCCACGTGCACGACAGGCGTATGGAGGCATATTTTTATTTCGACGTACCGGCAGGCCAGAAGATTTTTCATTACATGGGCGAAGGACAGGAAACAAGGCATATCACCATGGATAATTACGATGCCGTGGTATCGCCGCCGTGGAGCATCCACTCGGGCAGCGGTACGGCAAATTACAGCTTTATTTGGGGTATGGCAGGCGAAAACCTCGATTACACCGATATGGACGCCATTGCTATAACAGATCTGAAATAATTATACATCAACCTTAAAAATATAGTTTAAGTGGAGAATCAATTTTCATTAGCCGGAAAAGTAATTGTAGTAACCGGCGGAACAGGCATATTAGGCAAAGCATTTATAGATGGTATTGTTGAGGCGGGGGGCGCGGTAGGCATTCTTGGTCGTAATGCCCAGGTAGCAGAAGAGCGCGCAAAAGCGATAAATGCAGCCGGGGGCAAAGCCATAGCACTGGTAGCCGATGTAATGAACGAGGCTGAACTGGTAGCCGCCAAAGATAAATTGCTGGCAGCTTTTGGCAGGATAGATGGCCTGGTGAACGGTGCGGGCGGCAACATGCCCGAGGGCGTTTTACAGCCCGATGAGGATATTTTTAAAATGAATATCGATGGCATGAAAAAAGTAATGGAGCTGAACCTTTGGGGTACACTGATCCCTACACAGGTTTTCGGCGAAGCCATTGCCAAAACGGGTAAAGGCAGCATCGTTAATATATCGTCAATGAACTCAAAACGCGCCATAACCAAGGTATTAGGCTATAATATAGGCAAGGCCGCTGTTGATTGCTATAACCAATGGTTTGCGGTTGAGCTGGCCAACCGTTATGGTGATTCAATAAGGATGAACGCGTTGGCACCGGGTTTTTTCCTTACCGAACAGAATCGTTACCTGCTCACCAAACCCGAAGGCGGTTATACCCAAAGGGGCGAGCTGGTGATCAAACAAACACCTTTTAAACGCTTTGGCCATGCCGACGAACTGAAAGGAGCACTGGTATGGTTGCTGAGCGATGCCTCGGTATTTGTAACCGGTTCGATGATCTGCGTCGACGGCGGGTTCTCGATTTTTGGAGGAGTTTAGGGAGTTAATATAACTAAGGTCATCCTGAATTTATTTCGGGATCCCATTGTTAAGGCCGGCTTCATACATGACGGTTACTGAAACAAGTTCAGCATGACCGCTGAGATATATGGCTGTAAAATTGGGCACAAACAAAGTGTTCAATTTTTTAAAAAACAAGGTGTTCAATTTTTGATCTTGTAAAATATTAACTTGTTGATTATCAATGGTTACGTGTTTATTTTTGCTAAAAAGGTGCTTTTTGCTAAAGTTAACCTGTTGATTATCAGTATTGTTTTTTTTGAAAACAAGCGAAAGTGTTTACACCTAAAAAAATTGAACACCTGGAAAATAGACTGAAAAGTTAAAATGTATGGTGATAACACCTACCACAGGCTAACCAAATAATAAACCCACTATGAAACTAAGATTATCCCTTATAACCCTGTTCTCTCTTGCCGGCTTTGCCGCAAGCGGTCAAACTGTAACGCTCGATTATTATTTTAACCACGAGGTGCACAAGGGCGTAAACGGGCAACCGGAACGCTTTCATTATCTGTGGGATGAAACGGACAACAACGGTTTCAAGATTTTTGGCGAGGCTTTTACACGCCGCGGCGCTAAGCTGGATACCCTTGGCACAGCGCCTACATTGGAAAACCTGAAAGGTTCATCTGTTTATATAATTGTTGACCCTGATACTAAAAAGGAGAGCCCGAACCCAAACTATATCCAGGAAGATGATATTGAGCAAATTGCTGCCTGGGTAAAAAAAGGTGGTGTGCTGCTGCTGATGGCTAACGACAGCGTTAATGTGGAGCTGCCTCATTTCAATAACCTTGCTGCAAAATTCGGGATGCATTTCAATAACGATCTGCAAAACCATGTAATTGATGATGCTCATTTTGAGGATGGTGCTGTGTATGTAAAAAACAATCCGGTATTGAAAACAGCTACTAAGGTTTTTATGAAAGATGCCTGTTCGATAGGTTTAGCCGGGACTGCCGTACCTGTACTTAAAAATAAAGATGATGCTACGATCATAGCATCTGCCAAATATGGTAAGGGGACAGTAATAGCTGTTGGCGATCCGTGGCTTTACAATGAATATGTGAACGGCAGGTTGCCTGCCGGGTATGAGAATGACAAGGCAGTGAATGATGTCGCCCACTGGCTGTTGAAGCAGGCGAAGAGGTAATTATATATGAAAAGTCATTTCAAAACACACTCTGGGGTGTAAAAATGAGATTCGTATCATCATCACCCCAAATAAGTAGTATAACCAAGCGTAGCATTGGCCCCTGCTCCGCCGATAACCAATTTTTGCGAGGCAGGATCGGCAAGAAGGTTAAATTGCACGTCGGTGCCTAAAGGTATAAAGTAGGATAATAATACATCAATAGCTTTTGCAGCACATGTGCCGGGTAAAAACTCCAGCATCCGGGTGGCGCTCACCGGGCCTATGTTCATGATTAATTTTCGCTCGGCCTCAATAACCTGCCCGGCAATAAAGTTTACACCTAAAGTACCGGCGCCAAGGGCTGTTCCGCCATTTGTAATGGTATTGTTTTTTTGTTTCGGGTATACCGTTTTGTAATGCAATGATAAGGGTACATTGAACATCATATTAATAATACTGCTCACAAAATTTATATTATTGCGCTGCTCATGTATTACAGGTAAAACATGTATTAAAATAAGCATCTGCTTTTTTGTAAAACACTCAAACTCCTGCCATTCCGTTAAAAATATATTGATCAGCTCATCGTATTCATTTTTTTTGTCGAGCCGATTTTCATAAAGCTCGACCAGTGTTCTGAAATAGTTAAGCTCGGCCTCAAATGGGGCAAAAAAGCGGCGGGTTTGTTTTTCTTCTTCGCGGCGGGCTTTAATATCTTTGATCATGTCCTCCTCGGTGATCATCACACTCGAAGCAGGCGGCCGGTGAAACAATCCCTCGGGCAGCATATCATAAAAGCCGTCGCGGTTAACCCAAATGGTGGTTACTTGTTTTTTATCTTCACTTTTTTTATCAACGGTTATGCCTGCTATCTCCTTATCATAGGCACGCTTTTTAGGGCCTTTGGGCAGTATCATTACATCACCGGTACTAACCATTTCATTTTCAATAATTTCGGCCGCTATAGATGCCGCTTTAAAGTCGGTATCAATTTGATTAGGCTTTTTTATTCTCATTTGTGATTTAAATAATTGATGCTATCCAAAACAATAACCAATATTATCGGTAATTGATTATACTAAATTGAAATTAATATAAGATAGCTGCCCGGCCTACATATTTAATACTCATGAACCTTAAATCGTTTTTTATAAGTTATCTGATAGCTCCTGTCCTGTTCTTCATTGCCGCGCTGATCATGTCGGTGGTGAACAAGAAAAACAAATACCTAAGCAACAGGCGCCTTATCATCACTTTACTTTTAACGGCTGTTATATTGGGAGTTCCGGGTTTTTTGGGCTTTTTAGGTATGCAGTTTATGCCGTGGGGGTACTTATTTTGCCAACTGATATATTTAGGTATGGGTGTATTTTACACCTGGCTTGCAGGCAAATACCATGAAGATCAGTTTCTTGATAAAAAATGGTTTTTCCTCGTGGCTTCTTTAATATCATGCTTGCTGGGGATGTTTCTTTTCAAGCTGGCATTTAACTGGCTTAATGATATGCAATATGGCCTGTGGGCTTCAACCAGTATCCTGATATTTTTATTACCGCCGGTTTTTTGGTGGGGGTACATCGCTTTTTTAAGCATCCCGCTCGAAATTTACAAGGTTTGGCAATATCCCCGTACGCCTGAAGAGATCAGTATGGAACACCTGGATTTTGACAGGCTGATGGTGCTCGAGCTTGATCTGTATAAAAACACCGACGATCCTGAACCGCTTAAAGTAAAGGCCAAAGCACCGCCAAATATGAACTTTGGCCAGTGGTTTCAAAAGTTTATTGATGATTATAATCTTAAATTTCCAAAATCAACGGTGCAGTATAAGCTTAATAATAATGAAAGCTATAAGTGGATCTTTTATATTAAGCCGTCGTTTTTTAAGCAACGCCACTTTATCGACCCGGACCTTAATATTACAGAAAACCGGATAACCGAATCGGTAACCATATTTGCCAAACGTGTATCGGAAGTGGTAAGTGAACCCGCCCGTACCGGTGATCAGGCCATTTACCTGTAAACTTGATTAAAACAAAAAAACATGATCAGCCCACTAAAACATAAACCTGTGAACTGGATAGATGGAATGAAAATTTCCAGCGCACATTTTGTTAATACTGATAATTTTATTCATGATATAGTACGCGATGCCAATTCGCTGCCGCTCAACAATAATAATTTCGGGCTGCTTCCACCCGCACAAGGGCAAAGCTCATCGCTGGATATCCAGATCACCGAACGGGCATCAGGCCAGGTGCAGGTAACTTTAAACCAGTGTAACGCCATCACCGCCGAAGGTTTCAGGATTGATATTACCCGTGCCGAACAACCGTTAACATTTAGCCATTATTTTGGCCAGGAAACTATCAATGAAGCATCAGAAACCTATTATGTGCTGCTTACCGTAAACCCCTTTGAACGTGTACCCTCAGGCACACCCGACCCGGAAGAACAGCCTATCCGCTATCCTGATATCAGCAAACATTACAGTATCACTGTTTTGCCGGCGTCACAACTCAACAGCATCGGGGCGCATTTTATGGAGGTTGGTAAATTTGTACGAAGCGGAAGCTCCTTTCAGGCCAATGTAACCTATATCCCGCCATGTACTGCGCTGATAAGCCATGCCGGCCTCATGACCTATTATGAAAACTTTGGGGCACAGATCAACAACCTTCAGCTGCTTTCGTTTCGTATTATTGACAAGATCACCTCGAAAGATTCGATATCTACCATCGGTAAAAATGTGAAGCTGCTGTGCGATAAAATGCTTGATTATATCGCGGGGATCTATTTTACATACCGAAACCTGATCTATCTTCAACCGCCTATCCAACTGGTTTCCTGCTTTTCAGAAATGGCACACCTGTTTTTCAGTACCGTTAAAAGCATGCCGGGAGCAGAACGGGAAGAATTGCTTAAATATTTTTATGAATGGAAGGATGTAACACCCGGTAACTTTGAAGAGCTTTTAGCCCGTTTAATCGAAATAGTTTATAATCATCATGAAATAAACTCGTCAATGACAGCGATTGACGAGTTTATGCGGGTAATTGTTGCCCTGTGGAATAAGCTTAGTACATTAGAATACATAGGCCAACGCAAAGAGAACATTGTAGTTGCGGAGCAGCAAGCCATACAAACTATACAAACTAAACGTACCTGGACATTGCTTGATTAAGCACAGTTAAAGGTTCCAATAAAATAAATGCCTGCCGTTTCCATATATTGCGGCAGGCAGTCATCATAAACCAGTATTATCTTATTACCGGCTTTCGGCACCCGCCATTAACAGTTGTTCCAATATTTCGGTATAACCGCGCTCACTGGCAAAATCCATAGCGTGCCGGCCGTTATTGTCTACAGCGTTTACATCAGCGTTGTTTTCGATTAAAAAAGCTGTAAAATCATTAAATCCGCACTGTGCTGCCACAATAAGCGGAGTTTCGCTAAAGCTGTTGCGTGAGTTGATCTCGGCCCCTGCCTCAAGCAGCATTTTGCCAAGATGATAGTTGCCCATACCCGCCGCGTAGTGCAGTGCCGAATTACCATTCTGTACATGCAGGTTAACATCGGCGCCATTTTTAATCAACAGTCCGGCTACGTGTATATTGGAGTTATTAACTGCCAATATCAGCGGACTAACGCCGTCGTTATTTAATCCGTTTACATTCCATATGCCCGACTTGAGCAAAGCGCTTATCGTTTCGCTATGGTTGTTGTAAACCGCCTGGTGAAGCGGTGTGTTGCCGTTGTTGTCCTTTTGCGCGATTTCACAGGCCGACAATTTTGCAACCAGGTCGCGCATGCCGTTAGCTGTAGCGTGATCGAGCAAACTGTAACCGGCATTGTCTTTAACGGCGATATCGGCACCTAATGAGATCAAGTAAAGCGAGGTTTCTGTTTTACCCGCAAGTACAGCATAAAAAATAGGTGTTTGCCCATGGTTATTACCGGCATTCACATCGGCACCGGCATCAGTTAATAATTTAATCAGGTCTTTACTGCCGCTGCGCGATGCGCAATGCAGGGGTGTTTCGCTTAGGTTATTGCCCATGTTAACATCAGCGCCGGCATCTATAAGCATTTTGGCAATATCCTTTGCACTTTTTAAGCATACATAATATAAGGGCGTATTACCCAGGCTATCGCGTTTGTCAACATTAATCCCTCCCTTTTTCAGGAATGTTTGCACTATCCCTTTTTGTGCGTTTTTACACGCGTTTAAAAACATATTATCCATAGGTATCTATTTATTACAGGCTATGCAAGCATCAGTTTAACAACAGCTTCGTTATTATTCTGAACTGCTACATCAACCGCTGTTTGACCGGCATTATTTACATTTTCAACCGTCGATCTGTCTTTATCCAACAACAACGAAACTATCTTTTTGCCCGACATTTTATCACCATTTGCAGCAGCGTACATCAATGCGGTGTTACCGGTTTTATCGGCGTAGGTGGTATCGGCGTTATTGTCAAGCAGCAGTTCGGCAATATTGTATTTAATTTCATTTCCTTTTTGTGCAAAATTCATCAGCGGTGTTTTGCCCCAAACGTTAGGTTTATTAATATCGCAGCCGGCTTCAACCAATTCTTCTGCCAGTATAATATTTAAATCGGCCAGGTAACCGGCCTGGCATACTATGTTTAAAGCAGTGTCTCCATCGTTATTCACCGCTGCGTCAAGATCAAGTCCGTGCTTGATCAATATACGCAGCATTTTCACAATATCTTTCAGGTCGCGGCTCATGCCCCTTCCAAAATTACTCACGGCCTTTGTAAGCAGTATAAAAACAACGGTATCACCATTACCTGTCCTGAAATTCACATCTCCGCCACCTTCGGCCAGTAAACGGACCATTGGTTCTGAGGGATACTCGCAGGCCAGCATTAAAGGCGTGCGTTTGTACTGATCAGAAAAATCATCCAGGTCTGCACCGGCTTTGATAAGCGCTTCTACGGCCGCGACATCACGGTTTAATACGGCCTCATGAATGCTCATCCCCCCGGTAGCTATGTCGGTTTCATCGCCCGATAATAGTGCAGCTATTTCCTTTACCCCGCTGCGCTGCGCGTAAGTAAGGGGCGTTGTATCAAATATATCTTTATCCTCTGTATCAATACCGCTTTTTTCCATTAATATCTTTACAGTTTTCGTTGCTGCATCTATGGCTCCGGGTATGGTTTTGCGGTGGACGAGTTTATCACAGATAACATGTAAAAGATTTTTTCCTTCCGATTCAGTTGCATCCATCTTTACGCCGGCAATGCCTATAGCTTCGATAAAAGGGTACATATACAACTGGCCGGCCTCAAAATAGGCTAACTTGCCCGAATCGTTTTTCTTTTTAGGGTTGATACCGAGCTCCAGCAGCGCAGTGGCGGTATCAAATATTTTCTTCGCCTTATTTTCATGTGAAGTACCCTGCAAATCAAACCTGGTGCCAGTGAGTGCGTGCAAAGCCGTGTTGCCGTATTTGTCGGCCGTGGGTTTCAACCCCGCACCTGCTAAAAACCGGATGGCTTCGGGATCGGTAAAACGGGCTGCAAGGTGGAACAGGTTTTCTTCCTGCTCATTTACCATATGAATATCAGTTAAATTCTGATACATGCCCATCACATCAATTGCATTGGGCGCCGGATTAAACATGTTGCGATGATAGGCATCCCTGATCTGGTTAAATTCGTTTGTCATATTTAAATTCGTTCTTTGGCTATCTGCAACGCATCGTCAATGTTTTTATAATTTTTGTGCGCAATGGGGGTAGCAATCTCAATAACCTTTTGATATACTTCAAGCTGCAGCCAGCAATCTGTTTTAAGCCGCGTTATATTATCCTTCGCCAACTCACCAAACAAAGCAATATATTTTGACGTAAGAGGCAGTTTATATTCATCGATAAGATTTTGCTTTTCCCTGATGGCTTTGTAAAAATTATCGCTGTTGAGGCTTATGCCGCCCCGATCAATTGCCAGTAACATCTGAGCCTTATCAAGGCATACCAGTGTTTCACGATAACTGCCCAGCCAGTAAAAACATAAAGCAAGGTTAAACATGCCGGCCGGCCGCTGAGGCGTTTCCGTTTTTAAAAGCAGATATGCTTCGGCGTAACGGCCCTGGTAAATCAGGTTAATAATTAAAAGCTCTTCAGCACCGTCCGGAGGCACCTGCGATGATTGTAGCAGCATACAGCCTATTGAATTGATTTTAAACCCGGAAAGCCGACATTTGTTGGCGGTCCGGGTTCGTTAATTAAAATATAGTGACAGGTAAAAGGTAAAAATGGCTTTCAGGACATTGCCGTTTGCTTGCCTTTGGATGAGAATTATTTGGAGAAATCAAATTTGCCTTCGAACAATTTACCCACCACCGGCAAGGGTTTAATAGCCTCATTATTGGCGGTTATAATACCCAGCAGCAGCAATATAAACGTAAGGATGCTGATAACCAGCGATACAACCGAAAGGGCCGGGATAATAGCTGCCAATACCGCAAGAGCAACTCCCAGAATCACTGATAAAATAATGAGGCCGAGCGACTGCCCAAGGTGATAATTAACCAAAGGACTTTTATCAACGCGTTTTTTATATTCAAGATAAGATATGATCCAACCAATAATAGTGATGTAAGCCACGATGGACATGCTTTTGTTTGTCATAACTTTTTGTTTTTTAAGGTTAAACGATAAATGATGTGAACCAAAATTAGCTGCCCATATACCCTCACCCAAAAAAACGGCGACTACAAGTCGTCTACAATCTTGATTGGCAGCGTCTACAAATCATCTACAACAATTACTTAAACTTCTGTGTTATAATGCAGATAATTAATTATCTGCTTACTATCCGGGTAATACCTAATGCAAGAAATAATACCTTTTATGCCTTTGAAGAATAAAGTCGCCGCAATAACCTTCCTTTTTTTAGTGTCATACACAACGATAGCCCAGGCCCAATCACTCGTAACTGATTCTTTACAGCAAGTTTTAAAAACTGCCGATAACCACGAAAAACCGGTTGTAATGGCCGAACTTGCACGGGCTACCGTAGAGAAAAACATTGATGTATCTATAGCGAACGCAGGCAAGGCTGTAATCATGGCAAAACAGAACGCCGATGCCGGTGCAACCGCTTTTTGTTATGCTACCATAGGATATTTGCTGATGCAGAAAAACCAGCAACACCGGGCTACCCTTTTTATCGACAGTGCAGTACAGATTGCTGCAAAATCAAAAAATAACGTGCTGGTTTCTTTTGCCTGGCTGCGCAAAGGCTGGCTGGAACTGGTAAAAGGAAATAATGAAAAGGCCATGTCAGGTTTGCTGAAAGCCGAACAGCTAATACAATACGCCGACGGTCGGCGCGCATTTAGCTATAAAACGCTCATCAATCATTACATCGCCAGTATTTACGCTTATGGCAGCGATACCCTTAAACAGCGCAAATACGCGTCCGATTGCCTTTCGGCGGGTAAGCGAAGCTTATATCCGGATGATTTATTGTTAGGTCACATGACGCTGGGCCACAGTTTTTTCTCCGCATTTGAAAAGAATAGGACCAGGCGTGTGCTGCTTGATTCGTCGATGGTATATTACCGTATAGCGTTAGCCACCTACCGGCATAATACAGAAAAAATACTTTTGCAAAGTAATGCTTCGGCAACTGCCCTTAATATTGCAAACAGTTATTTCAAATACTATCCTTCCGCTTATAAAGACAGCGCTTATAGCTATGTTAACATGGCACTTGATATTGCCAGGCGCACCAACGGTAAAGAAATAATTGCCAATTGCTACGGCATATTGAGCGAATATGCGCTGCGCGACGAGTCGCCCGAAAAGGCAGAGCAATACCTGCTCACCGGCATCTCCGAATTAAAGGATTCTGCCCCCGGCGTCGCTATCACACGGTCGCGGTTAATGTTAGGACTTGCAAACGTAGCCGAAAAAAGCGGCGACAAGGCCAAAGCGCTCGATTATTACAAAAAATATATCGACTACTACAGCAAGGTATTTGACAGCCAGAAACTGGCTACCGTTCAGCAACTGGAAGAGGAATATCAATCTGTACTTAAAGAAAATGAGATTGCCCGCCTGCGCGAACGCGCCGATTTTAATAAGCAACTCAACTGGCTTTATGTAGCTATCGGGTCGGCAAGTATTATTTTACTCGCGCTGTTGTTAAGCTCTTACCATTACAAACTAAAAGCATCGCAGCAGCAAAAACAGCTTACCGAGCAGGAGAAAGAAGAGATAAAGCTTTTGGCACAATTACAAAAAGCCGAAGCCCAGCGCTTAATGCTCGAGAAACAGGAAGCCGAACTGCAGATTTCCCTGCGCGAAAAAGAACATGCCCATGCAAAAGCCCAACAGGAGTTGTTACAGGACCGTACTGAATGGCTGGAAAAAGAGTTACTAGCCGGTTCATTGAAGATTGAAGAGAAAAACGCTATTCTCGAGTTGCTAAAAGAAAAATCGCGCAAAGCTGATTCACCGGCTGTAGCCAGGCAGATGGGCCGCATCATTAACCAAAACCTGCGGATGGATAAAAGTATTGATGAACAACAGGTCATAAGCCAAAGCCGTCCCGGTTTTTTCAATGCTCTGCAACAACAGGCAGAAAACAGCCTTACCCGCCTCGACCTAAAATATTGCTCATATATTTTAATGGGGCTCGATACCAAGGAAATAGCTAACCGCCTTGGCGTTGAGCCAAAAAGTATCCGCATGGCCAGGTACAGGCTTAAACAAAAACTTAAATTAGCTAAAGACGACGATCTTGACCAATTTATTGGCAGGGTTGGTTAGCGTAAGGTACAAGAGCAAATGAACGCCCTCAATATTAGCAAAGAGAAATAATACCTTATTTATGAATTAAATGTTTAAATAGTAAACATTTGTCAATTTGCGTAATTACTTTCCGATACAAAACTTGCTAAATATATTCTCCAGCAAATCATCTGTGGTAACAACACCGGTGATCTCACCGAGGTAGTGAAGCGCCTGTTTAATATCCATCGACAAAAAATCGGAAGTTATGCTGCCATCAATACCGCCCAATACCCTTACAAGCGCCTCTTCAGTTTTTTGTAAGGCTTCGAGGTGGCGGATATTAGTAACCAGGGTTTCGTCACCGCTGAGCTGGTCTTTTACGGCAGACGAGTAGATCTTGTGTTTCAGTTCGTCAATATGATGTTTTTCTTTGGCGGAGATAAAAATAATGTCCGGAAGTCCCAAAGCCTGTAGGAGGGAGGTAGCAGAAGTGGATAGATCCTGCTCATCAAAATCGTGATTAGCAAATAAATCCGCAAAGTTTTTTCCGGGCTTCCCGACTTTCTGGCTGCCCGGCTTATTCAGCAGATCTGCTTTATTGGCTACCACTAACATCGTAACCCCGGGTTTTTGCAAGCTGGCTATATCACTATTCAGTTGTTCGATAGTAATCTCCGCAGCATCAAAAACATAAACCAACAAGGCCGATTGGCTGATCTTTTCCATGGTGCGCTGTACGCCTATCTGTTCAATGGCGTCGGTAGCTTCCCGGATCCCGGCGGTATCAATCAGCCTGAAATTAATGCCCTGGATATTCAACACCTCCTCAATCGTGTCTCTTGTGGTTCCGGGGATGTGGCTCACTATGGCACGCTCTTCATTAAGCAGAGCATTCAGCAGGGTTGATTTGCCCGCATTTGGCCTGCCTGCTATTACCGTGTTTACACCATTTTTAATGGCATTACCCAACTCAAATGAATTAATTAACCGGCCAACAATTTTGGTAATTTCGTGGATCAACTGTTTCAGCTGATCACGGTTGGCAAATTCTACATCCTCTTCGGCAAAATCAAGCTCCAGTTCAATGAGCGATGCAAAATTCACCAATTGCTCGCGTAGGGCCTGTAATTGGGTACTGAAACCTCCACGAAGCTGCTGCAGCGCCACCTGTTGTGATGCTTTGGAGTTGGAGGCGATCAGGTCGGCAACAGCCTCGGCCTGGCTCAGGTCGAGCTGACCATTGAGGAATGCCCTTAAGGTAAATTCGCCGGGTTTGGCCGACCGTGCACCTTTTTTGATGAACAGCTTAATGATACTTTCAATAATATAACCCGAAGCATGGCATGAAATCTCAACTACATTTTCGCGGGTGTATGACCGCGGACCAACAAACAATGATACCAGCACCTCGTCCAAAATCAAATCGCCATCGGTAATACTGCCGAAATGGATAGTATGCGATGCCTGTTTGCCCAGGTCTTTGCCTTTAAAAACACTGTTGGCTATGTTTATGGCATCAGGGCCCGAAAGGCGAATCACAGCAATGGCGCCCACACCGTTTGGTGTGGCAAGGGCAACTATGGTATCGGTATTATCTGTCATTTTTTAGTTGATAGTTAATGGTTCATAGATCATAGCCTAAGCCCGCCTAATTTACCAAAGTGCAAAGGTCGTTATTTCGTGGTGATTTTTCTCACCTACTCCTCCTAATCCATCTCCATATGACTTGAACATGAAAAACGCAGGCACACCATGAACTATGATCCATGAACCATTAACTAAAATCTTTACCTTCGCAGGCAATTATGGTAACTTTTTTTGAAGCTTCTCTCGAAACTATTTCGGTACATCATGTTGGTAATCAATCGCAGGAAGAGATGTATGCACTTTCCGAACAGCCATTGGAATTAAAGGATGAGATTATTCCCAACCTGCTTATGCAATATTTTCTGAAACCTTTTGAAAAGGCTAACGAGGTTTATCACCTGATGCACAGCAGTGGCGACCTGGAACTAAACGAACTGCACCACTTTGCCACACAGGTATTTGGTGACAACACCAAATTTCATGAGGCGTCCGAGAAAATAGCGAAGCATTTATATAAGGTTACCAATCATCCCAATATCAAAGGCGGCGAACTCTATGTGGTTTACTTCAACAAAGTACAAATTGAAGGTAACCCACTGGATGCTATCGGTATCTTCAAGTCAGAAAACAAGGAAACTTACCTTAAAGTTTATCCGGATAAAGGCGGTTTCCAGGTTGATTATGAGCAGGACGCTATCAACATTAATAAACTGGATAAGGGTGTACTCATCTTCAACATCGAAAAAGAGAACGGCTACAAGGTAGTTGTTGTCGATAAAACCAACGGCGGGCAGGAAGCCGCCCGTTTCTGGAAGGACGATTTTTTGCAGTTGAAGATCCGCAATGACAGTTTCAACCAAACCAACAATACGTTAGGCATTTACAAAAACTTCATCACCGAAAAAATCGATGAAGAATTTGAGATGAGCAAAGCCGACAAGATCGACCTGCTAAATCGCTCCATGAAATATTTTAAGGAGAAGGAAACTTTTGATATGGAAGAGTTTTCGAACGAAGTTATTGGTAATGAACAAGCCATTGAATCGTTCAAAAGTTTTAAAAACCAGTACGAGCAGGAATTTGACAGCCCGATAGCTGATAACTTCATTATTTCAGAAAATGCGGTAAAGAAACAGGCCCGGGTTTACAAAAGTGTGCTTAAGCTTGATAAAAACTTCCACATCTATATTCACGGCGATAAGGAACTGATTGAGAAAGGCTTTGACGATGGCCGGGCGATGAATTATTACAAAGTTTATTTTAAGGAAGAGGCGTAATCGCAAAAAACAACGGATAGGGAATAAACCTTTGTTTTTCGGGATAGTCATACCTACATTACGAAAAATAAACTTAATCACATGTCTGCCTTAAAAAATTTAGTCCTTAGTCTGTTCATTTTACTGGCGCTTTCTGGTTGTAGCGTAAAACACTATACCATAGGGATGAGTGAAAGTGAATTTAAGAACTCCGAAAAGTACAACCTGGAGTTAGTTGAAGAAACCTCACAGCATGCTGTTTACAGGCGAATAGCTTCAGCGGATGCACAATCAAAACCATTATCGTACCATTATTATTATTTCAATAACGGAACATTGGTCCGCACAGAGCTTGTTGATGCGCCTAAACCAGGCATTGTAGTTTTGAGCAAATAAATGCCGCTATATTTTAAAACTGCACACCCCAGCGTTCTTCAATCCCCAAACCAAACAAGGCAAAATCATATTTAACCGGATCGTTAGGATCTAACTCGCGGAGCCTTTCGGTCAGTTCAACAGCGGTTTGCCAGTCGGTTTGTTTTCGGGCGATAAGATTGAGTTTGCGTGATACCCTGTCAACATGCAAATCAAGCGGGCAGATCAAGTCGGCTTGTTTGATGCGGTTCCAGATGCCAAAATCAACGCCGTTATTGTCCTTCCGCACCATCCAGCGTAAAAACATATTCAGCCTTTTGCAGGTGGATTTTTGCGATGGTGATGATACATGCTTTTTAGTACGATGCGGAAAATCGGGCAAAGAAAAGAAGTACGACCGAAAGTGATTAAGATATTGTTCAACCTCCTGCACTTTTTGCTCCCCCTTCAGGGGGCCGGGGGGCATAAACGCATCCTCCAACGATTCAAACCGTTCATAATGCTGCCGAAAAAAAGCGATGAAATATAAAGTATCCACATCATTAAAAGTGCGGTGCTTGAACTTTAATAGCTTTTTCAGATCAGGCTCTTCATGATTGATGATGAAATCATAAGGCGCGCCATCCATCAACGTAATAAGTTCTTTGCATTTTTTGATAATGGTAACCCGTTGTCCCCAGGCCAGTGTGGCAGCCCAGAAACCCATGATCTCGATATCCTGCTTTTGGCTAAACATGTGCGGGATAGTCACCGGATCATTCTCAATAAATTCGGGGCGGTTATATTGGGCAACTTTCGCGTCGAGGAAAGCTTTGAGGTTTTCTGTCATGGGTATTTACAAAAACGTCATTGCGAGGTACGAAGCAATCCCAAACTATACAGAGCGGCTCTGCCTGTCGGGGATTGCTTCGTACCTCGCAATGACGCGTATTTTTTAATATAAAACTTAACTCAAGGCCTGTTTAATATCCTCTAACAAATCTTCAATATCTTCCACTCCAACACTCAAACGCAGCAAATTATCAACTACACCTGCTTTTTCGCGCTCGGCTTTGGGGATCGATCCGTGGGTCATGCTTACCGGGTGATTGATCAATGATTCAACTCCGCCTAATGACTCGGCCAATGAAAATACTTTAAATGACGACGCGATGCGGAAAGTCTCCTTCAGATCGGCGTCTTTCAATACGATGCTGATCATGCCTCCAAAATCGCGCATTTGCTTTTTGGCTATGGCATGGTTTGGATGATCTGTAAAACCCGGCCAGTAAATTTTTTCAACTTTTGGATGATCTTTCAAAAACTCGGCTATCTGACGTCCGTTTTCGCAATGAGCTTTCATGCGCAGGTGCAGGGTTTTGATGCCACGCAGCACCAGGAAGCTGTCCATTGGTCCAGGGGTAGCACCACAGGCATTGTAAATAAACCAAAGCTTTTTATAAAGTTCTTCATGGTTCAGCATCAGTGCACCCATCACCACGTCGCTGTGACCGCCAATATATTTAGTAACTGAGTGCATCACAATATCAGCACCCATATCTATCGGGTTTTGCAGGTATGGCGATGCGAAAGTATTATCAACCACAAAAAGTAAATTCTTCTCTTTCGTGATCTTACCGATGGCTTCTATATCCACAATCCGCATGGTTGGGTTGGTAGGTGTTTCAATCCAAACCAGCTTAGTTTTATCATTTACATGGGCACGAACAAGCTCCGGATCAGACAGATCCAAAAAATGGAACTTGATACCGTAATTGGCAAAGATCTTAGTGAATATCCGGTACGAACCTCCGTAAAGGTCATTACCGGTAATAACCTCATCGCCGGGCGCAAGCAGTTTCATCACCGCATCAGTAGCACCCATACCGCTCGAAAACGCCAGGCCAAACTTTGCGTTTTCCAAAGCAGCTAAACAATCTTCCAGTGCTTTTCGGGTAGGGTTAGTACCACGAGAGTACTCATAACCTTTGTTATCCCCCGGCGATTTTTGCCAGTAGGTTGATGTTTGATATATCGGCGTCATAATAGCGCCGGTAGTTGGATCGGGCTCCTGCCCTGCGTGTATTGCTTTAGTTGCGAATTTCATGAGTGGTGAGTGGTTGAATGGTTGATTGAGTGAGTGGTTTGCTTTCGGAATTAACAACTCACTCAATCAACCATCCACTTAATCAACTGTTCCTTTTTTTGTCTTTAAATACTGAATGTAACCATTTATTAATCTCAGGCAACTATCGTATTCTACCTGAAACGCTTGCAGTGTCTCGTTTGTTATAATCTCTTCATCTAATGCGATTATCAAATGATCGAGTGTTTCTGTTAAGGATCCTCTGGCCATTATACAAAAGCGAATATTATCCTGATAATGAAACCTGCCGTGTCCCTCAGCTAAATTATTGCCTATAGAACGAGAAGAACGGACAATTTGATCTGTAAGTCTATACCTTTCTTCAACAGGAAAGCTTTTTACAAATCCAGAAATGATATTTCTAATTTTCCGTGCTTGTTTCCATGTTTCAAGATCTGTAAATGAAGCCATTATTATTCAGTTAGTGAATAGTTGTTTAGGTTATCCGATTGATAAAGTTATGAAGAAATTCTAATCCTCAACAAGAAGATTGAAATACCAACCACTCACTTAATCAACCCATTCAACCACTCACTAACATTTAATACGCCCTCGCAAATAACACCCGCTGCGTCGATGGCTTACCTGTCAAAATACATTTACCTTCTTCCTGTTTATTATCCAAAGGTATGCAACGGATTGTCGCTTTAGTTTCCTCTTTTATTTTTTGTTCGGTTTCGGATGTACCGTCCCAGTGTGCACTGATAAAACCTGGCTCTTCATCGAGCATGCGTTTAAATTCGTCCCAGGTATCAACCTCGGTTGTGTTTTCGGCACGGAAATCAAATGCTTTTTTATAGATATTTTGTTGAATCTCTTCAAGCAGGTTTTCTATAACCTGAGCAAGACCTTCCTGGTTAACGGTTTCTTTTGTTTTGGTATCACGGCGGGCCAGTTCAACTGTTCCGTTCTGCATATCACGGCTGCCTATGGCTACGCGTAATGGAACACCTTTCAGTTCGTATTCAGCAAATTTAGCTCCCGGGCGGTGGGTATCGCGGTTATCAAACTTAACCGAAATACCTTTAGCCTTAAGTTCCTTTTTTAGCGAGTTAACATAAGCGCTGATGTTATCAAGCTCTTCCTGGTGCTTGTAAATCGGAACAACTACTACCTGAATAGGTGCCAGCTTTGGAGGCAATACTAACCCCGCGTCATCGCTATGGGCCATAATAAGCGCTCCAATCAAACGGGTTGAAACACCCCATGAAGTGGCCCAAACATGCTCAATTTTATTTTCTTTGTTGGTGAACTTTACGTCAAAAGCTTTTGCAAAGTTTTGTCCCAAAAAGTGTGATGTGCCGGCTTGCAGGGCTTTACCATCCTGCATTAGCGCCTCAATACAATAGGTATCCAAAGCTCCTGCAAAACGCTCGTTAGCTGTTTTACGACCTTTCACCACCGGCAAAGCCATCCAGTTTTCGGCAAAATCGGCATATACATTCAGCATTTGCTCGGTTTCGGCTACGGCCTCATCAGCTGTTGCGTGGGCTGTGTGGCCTTCCTGCCATAAAAATTCACTGGTACGCAAAAACAAACGCGTACGCATTTCCCAGCGCATAACGTTAGCCCATTGGTTAACCAAGATAGGCAGGTCGCGGTATGATTGGATCCAGCCCTTGTAAGTGTTCCAGATAATCGTCTCTGATGTTGGGCGGATGATGAGCTCTTCTTCAAGCTTGGCTTCCTCATCCACAATTATATTTCCTTCTCCATCATTTTTGAGGCGGTAATGGGTTACAACAGCACATTCCTTGGCAAAACCGTCAACATGGCTGGCCTCCTTACTAAAGAATGACTTGGGTATTAAAAGCGGGAAATAAGCATTACTGTGACCTGTATCTTTAAACATCTCGTCAAGCACCGCCTGGATCTTTTCCCATATCGAATAGCCGTAGGGTTTAATGATCATACAGCCTCTAACCGGCGAATACTCGGCCATGTCAGATTTAATTACTAAGTCGTTAAACCATTGCGAATAATCTTCGTCTTTACTAATAACACCTTTGCTCATATTGATTGGATAGAATTTGGACTTCTGTAATTGTTGTATATTGCTGCCAAATTTATAAATTTAAAACTTATTTGACCTTGCACTTTTTACTTACCTGCATATGAAACGGAACATCGTGATAGGAATGTTTATTATCGGTGCCATGGCGCTGAGTTCCTGCTCTACAACCAAGCTTGCATCAAACCAAAGTAATGACAACGTTTATTTTTCTGATGCACGAGCGGGCGATGAACCTGTTTATGCACAACAGCCGGCTTACAACCAAACCCCGGTTGCAGAGGATGGATATAGCGATGACGACGATGATTACTTTTACTACGATGATTATTCGGCACGTATAAACCGTTTCAGTTATTTTTCCCCATTTGGTTATTACGATGACTTTTATTCAGCATATAATCGCTATCCTTATTACAACTACGGCCTTGGTTATGGTGGCTTAGGCGGCTATTATGGTGGCCTCGGTTATGGAGGCTACGGCGGCTGGGGACCAGGATATGCATACGGTCTTGGCTGGGGATATGGCGGTTGGGGATTAGGCTACGGATATGGTGGCTGGGGATATGGCGGCTACGGATACGGCGGTTATTACGGTGGTGGTTACGGATACGGTGGATATGGCGGTTACTATGGTGGAGGCTATGCTTCGTCAGGTACAGCACGTCCTTATCGTGGTAATGGCAATCCTTTTGCAGGCAGCGGGCGTCGCCCTGTCAGCAGTGCCACTTCCGGTATAGGCTACATTCCCGGAGGTCGTAACAGACCATTGGGCAGCAGAACGAACACTTACAGTAACGGCAGCAGCAATAGCGGAAATAACAGTTATAATAATAACAATGGCACCCGCTATGCACGCCCGGCCCGTACGGACGCGGCGCCTACCCGTGATGCACAGCCGGTTTACAGACAGCCACAGGTTGAACGTACATCACAGCAACCATCATATACACCATCACCAAGCTCAAGCGGCGGCAGTTCACGCAGCACAGGCAGCAGCAGTGGCGGCGGTGGCGGCAGACCATCAAGACCATAAACCTAAATCTTATATTTTATTTACCTGAATTTTATGAAAATCAAGTATTTACTAAGCATAATTGCTATAGTAGCAATTACTAAAGATAGTTTTGCGCAATACTCACAGGATGCCATCAGGTTTTCAACCTTTCAAACCGGGTCAACCTCACGTATCAAAGCTATTGGCAACGCCGGCACCGCCGTAGGCGGCGATTTGAGCTCAGTTAGCGGCAACCCCGCCGGCTTAGGCTTTTTTACACACTCGGAGGTTAGTATTACCCCTGAGTATGATAACTCTAAAATAAACTCCACCTTTTTTGGACAGGCAGGAAGCGCCAACCGTAACGATGTGAACATGAGCAACGCTGCCATTGTATTTTATCAGCAGCTAACCACCCGTGGGCGCGACAAAAGCAAAGGCTGGTTAAGTATTAACTATGGCGTGGGCTACAGCCGTACCAATAACTTTTATGAAAACGTTGCTTACGGCGGTACAAACCAAACCAGTTCTATTTCTGATTACTATGCCGGTATTGCCAAGCGCGAAGTATCTCAATATGGCAGCGTCAACCCCAATGGGCTCGATGGCTGGGCATATGATCATGTCCTGATCGATAATTTTGGCCCGGCAACTGACCCAAATTCGTATTCAAGCACGGTGAATGTTCCGGTAAGGCAGTTGGCGGGGATTACCCGTACCGGCGGCCAGTCGGAGTTTAACCTTTCGTTCGGTGCCAATTACAGCAATAAGCTTTACTTAGGTTTGGGACTGGCTATTACCGATATCAGGTATAATTCGCACGCCAGGTTTACCGAAAATGGCAACGCCATTATAACCAATGGCGGCAACCCTACCGACTTTTCATCCACTTTTGCGCAAGACCAAAGTACCAAAGGCTCGGGCTTCAACGCCAAATTGGGTATTATTTATAAACCTATACAGGCCTTACGTTTAGGTTTTACATTTACCTCACCAACGTTTTATAATATTGATGATTCATATTCCGAAGGGCTTGCCACGCAATACACAGGTGGCAAGAGTCATCAAAACGAATCCGAACCATATCAGCTAAGCTACAATCTGCGTACGCCGTTAAAATTAGCAGGTGGCGCGTCTGTTTTCATAGGCAAATATGGTTTCATAAGCGGCGATGTTGAATATATCGATTATACCACTACTCATTTAAGCAGTAACGACAGTTATACTGCCGATGGTGACAACAGTGATATCAAATCACTTTACCGCTCAACAGTGAACCTTCATGTGGGCGCCGAAGTAAACGTGAACAGCCTCGTTTATCTGCGCGGCGGTTACAGCCAGCAAGGTAACCCAATGAAAGACCTGGGCAGCAATATTAAAACAGTTAGCGGCGGCATAGGCTTTCATTTTGGTGCTTATTTTGTTGACGCTACCTACGCCAGGGTAACCGGCAAACAAACCATTTTCCCTTATGAAGTAGGTGCGACCAGTCCTTTTGCCGATTTGAAAAAAACTAACAACAATGGATTCCTTACTTTAGGGTACCGCTTTTAACCGTTGATTTTTTTAATAGATTACGCTTATTGCGTTGATCTGTTCCACAGCCTGTCTTTTCGCTACGAAAAGACAGGCTGTTTCATTTAACGTCTATCGTTGTGCCGTTGTTGATGTCGTCGCCAACAATGCCGAAAAAGTTAAAATGTGCTATTATCAGCGAAATCAACGTAATCAAAATATCAACGGTCAAATTAAGTAACTTGCCATTCATAATTTAAATTGACCATGAACAAAAATCTACTTAAAAGCACCGGTTTGTTAGTGCTATTGACTGGTATCGGCATTAATGCCCGGGCGCAGCAATCAGCCGAAACAAAAGCATGGGTAGCCAAATCAAATGAGTATACCAAAATCATCATCGATCTGGATAAAAAATATTCGCCCGAATACGGATCATCGCAAGGTCTTGCAGAATATGACAGCGACATCGCTATACCAACCCTCCAAAACATCATGGCCGAACGCAAGGATGAAGAGACCGTTGTCGCTAAACTTACCGAAGCCCTTAAGACTGAAAAAAATACTTTTATTCAACAGGATATCAATATCATTATAACCCACCTCAAACTGGGTTTTCGCCAGCAGGACTTTGAGTTGAGCCGCCAGGTCCCTTTTTTAAATGCGTCCTCAACCATTTACAGCGGACTGGAAACACTGCTTGACGATCAAACCCCCGAAGCCCGTCGCCAGGCAGCGGTAATGCGTATCCGTAAATATGCAGGACTGGAAAAAGGTTATAAACCATTGACAACCATTTACAGGGAACGTCTGCAGCACCAGATGGACGGCAAAAACATGATCTATCCGTCAAAGCAACGCATGGAAACCGATCTGTCGCGCAATGCGAGTATCGTAAGCGGCATCGCCGAGCTTTGTACCAAATACAAGGTGACCGGATGGGAACAACCTTATGCCACCCTGAAAAAACAGCTGGAAGATTATGACAAATGGGTAAAAGCAAATGTACTGGTAAAAGCCCGTACAGATTTCAGGCTCCCACCCGAAGAGTATGCTATGAACCTCGAAGCTTATGGTATAGATATTCCACCTGCAAAGGTAGCAGAGATGGCCCATACGCTGTTTAAACAACTGCAGGATGAAATGCAACCTATTGCCGAGCAGATAGCAAAAAAAAGGAACCTGCCATCAAGTGATTATCGTGCTGTGGTCCGCGAACTAAAAAAAGAGCAGATTCATGGTGATTCTATTATTCCACTGTACGAGCAGCATTTAAAAGATATTGAAGGCATCATTCGCGATCATCAACTGGTAACGCTGCCAAACCGCCCGGCTATTATCCGTTTAGCTACGGCCGCCGAAACTGCGCAGAGCCCGGCCCCCCACATGGTGCCACCACCATTTCTGAACAATACCGGCCAGCGTGGCGTATTTGTACTGCCATTAAACATGCCCGCATCACCCGGCGAAAAAGCTACAGACAAGTACGATGACTTTACTTTTGATGCCGCCTCGTGGACCATCATTGCCCACGAAGCAAGGCCGGGCCACGAATTACAGTTTGATAAAATGGTAGAAGAAGGGGTATCACAGGCACGCGCCCTGTACGCTTTTAACTCAACTAATGTGGAAGGCTGGGGCTTATATTCCGAATATATTACCCGCCCTTACATGCCTTTAGAAGGACAGTTGGTATCGTTAGATTATCGCCTGCTCAGGGCCGCCCGCGCCTTCCTTGATCCTGAATTGCAGGCTGGCAAGATAACCCAGCAACAGGCGCTTGATGTATTGATGAACGATGTAGTACAATCGCGTGCGTTTGCCCGCCAGGAAGTTGAGCGTTATACTATTAACGCTCCCGGCCAGGCCAACAGCTATTTTTATGGCTTTACCAAAATGATTGCCTTGCGCAAAGATACCGAGGTTGCATTAGGCAACAAATTCAACGCTTTGCATTTCCATGATTTCATCTTGTCGCAAGGGATCCTGCCGCCGGCATTGATCCGCGAGGCGGTGATGAATGATTTTGTGCCGAAAGAGAAGGCGTTGTAAGATTTTCTATAAAACGCAAAAAGCGGGATGTTTTAAAATTATCCCGCTTTATTAGTTATTTACGATGTCGCGATAGAGCAAGCGAAGCGGGAAAAATAATGCAACCCGTGATTCTGCGCGATTTGCAGGCCCAGTCCCCTAATAACAAAAGAACACAAGGGCGCGATGACGGTATCGATATGTATACATTACTCCGTAAACACCCTATAATTAACATCCATTACGCTCCGGCTTTGCAGCTTCGATTTTAGCAGCTCAAGCAGCGTGGCCCATTCCGGTGCCGAAAGTTCATGATTGGCCGGGGTTATATAAATATCGGTTGTTTTAATAAAACCTTCTTTGGGGTTGGCTGAGATACTTACCCCTTTGCTTACGCGGATGTTTTTGATTTTTGCTCCAAGCTCATATCTGCAGAAACTTGTTAGATCGGCAAGGGTAACTATGCGGTCTTTAGTGGTGAGGCCGTATTTATAGGCCTGGATCCGCTCGGAAGCTCCAAGACTGTTTCGGCCGCCTGTGGTCGTGGTGAGAAGCCTTAAACTATCCGGCTTAAGTTTAATGGCTTCCGCCTGCTGTAGCTTTGACCCTTTGCGGATATTGTTGGCATTATCGGCAAGTGTTGTCCAAAAGCTGAGGTATAACATGGCCGCTTTGTTTGCCGGTTTTAGTACCAGGTAATTTACCAGTTCATGATTGTCTTTTGAACTTTTGGACTTTTTTTCGATAACGGAGATATTTTGCTCCAGTGTTTTTAGGGCGGTTGTTAAAAAGTCGCTTCCGTATGCGGCAAAGGCCGCTTTTTCGTCGCGAAGCAACTCAAACAAATATTCGATAGTTTGCCTGGCGTTACGTGCATCAAAACGCTCGGCGCCGCCATTCCTGATGGAGTAACTGCCCTCATAATTAATACCGGCCTGGCTATACGGGATCTCGTTATACCGAACGTCATTGTCGTCATGCAGCTCATGGATCGATAAAAAATGATCATAAGCACCTGGTTTTATTGGGATGATATCGCTGATCTCCTTGATCCTGAATTTTTGTTGGTGAAGCCGCCTGCTCATTACCGGGAAACAGTTTAAATGTAACTGTAGTTCATCAATGGCATTTGCCGGGATTGCCGCCGGGAATACGATTTTGAACCACAAGCAGGGTTTAAGCGCTTTCAGATCCTGCTCGTTAAAAAACGACAGCAACTCAACCGGATAGTTTGCTTTGAAGGCGGTAATATTACTTAGCCGCTCATCGGTGAGCGAAATAAAATGATTGTTGTAATAGGTCCTTATGTCCCGCGTTATAAGGTTAATGATATGCTGATCATAAAAAACAGGTTTCTGATCGTCGGCTTGTTCATCAGCGTAAATGAGGCCAGGTTCAGTATCAAGCTGTGAACCATCCAGATAAAATTTAGTTACCTGGAGCAGGCTGTAAAAATCGGTATTGCTGATGTAAACAGGCCAGTCGAAATAAATTCCCGCATTTTTAAAAGTATTCAATGCTACTGCTGTTTCAATGCCTATCCAAAGGGTGTTAGGTTCGCCAAAAGCACCAGTGCGGACGTTTAGCAATGTATTCTTCTGCCCATTTTCAATATGTTCCTGCAGCCTGCCCCCGTTGAAGCTGTATTTTATTTCGGCATTAAATACAGAGTTAGCACCAGCAGGTGTAAAATAAATGTCCAGTTGTTCCGGGCTGGTTTTGCCAACCTCCGCTGCCAGCTGTTTCCGGAAATAAAAATGATTGCCGATGTTCAATATTTCTGAAGCCTCGATGGGTTTACCCTTCAATATGGCATGGGCGGGAAGGGGAGCCGTTAAATAGTCGGAGGCCAGGATCCTGGATATTTTGTTCAGGATGCGATGCTCCAGGTTTTTAACATCGTTGTTTAAATTAAACAATTCGGTGCTCAGGGCTTCAATCAAAAGCTTTACCAGCGGATCAACATCATTTACGTTTTGAACGCCCCAAAACTCGGTGGCGTTCTTCAGCATGCGGTTCCTGATCTCTTCTTTTGAGTTATAAAATATATCGCTCATAGGTTTATGCTGATAGCGGGCTTAGGAATAAAGCAGTTTTGAACAAATATGTTTCGCCGGTTTTGTTCAGTTTGCCTTTAATGGTTATATCTACTTTCTTTTTTATCTCGCTCACGTTGCGCAAGGGGTAAAATTTGTTGATCTCGGTAATGTTCACGCTGATATCAATATCATAAATCCTATTTTCAAATTTGCTGATAGAGCGCAATAACGATTGCCTCAGCTTTTCTTCCCAGATAGTCTCACTCATAATGAGTTCAAAATCCATATCCCAGATCTCGCAGCCAAATTCGGGGTTGTAACGGTGCTCGCCAAAACGGGTAAAAATAATGAGTTCGATGTATTGCGATATAGACGCACCAAGGTCTTGTTTATCAAGGTCCTGGCCATTATTGATATGGCTAAAGCGGAGCGGTTTTGAATAAAGCGGGTTTAGCATAAATGATATTATTGGATTGCGTCTGTGTTAAATTTTAACTTTTTATAAACATTTATTTTCAAAAATAGTTGTAGATATGTTTTATTGGTTACAAATAGTTGATAAAGCATTGATTTTTTGATAATTATTACACTATTGGTTAATTAATAAATATGAGCTAAATATTATAAATGCAGCTTTTTTAGCTGTAAATAAACCGAACCGATACTATAATATTAGATGAAACCTGTAAACAATAGCGACCTAAACCGGGCTTATCGCAAATTCATGATGTACCTTATTACATTACTGGGTTTTGCCATCATTATCGTTTACTTCTTTTTTGCAACCTCGGGCCGTGAGCTTGAATTATTAAATGCCCGCGTTAAAAAAACAGATCAGCTGATAGCGCTCCGTACCGATATCAATAACAGCTTTGAATTGATCCTCCTGCGCATGCAGCAACTCTCGCAGTATGCAAAAATGAATTCGCAGGAGCTTAATAACCAAACGGTACTGCTTAATGATATCCAGGAGAGCAATCAGCATATCCGTGAGCGACTGCAAAGTAACCCTTACCCGCTTAAAAGTTTTGAGTTGTATAAAAAGCTCAGCAACGATATTGAAACCATTGCCAGTATCAAAGATTCGCTTTTTACCACACGTTTCCAGATTGAAAGCCTTCGCTCACAGTTAGAGTCGTGCAGCCGGGTAAATAAATCGGCTATTAACCAGTTAAACCATCACTATCCGCATTAATAAGCCATATGTTAAAATTTAGTTTAAAAGAACGGAGAGAAAAATTCTTGTTTTTCATGGGGATGTTTTTAGTAACGTCGGTGATATTGTGCGTGGCTATATTTTATAATTATGGCAACGAAGGGTTAGTATCAAAAAGCGAGTTTGCTAAAAAAGTAAACGAAGAAGAGCAGTTTGAAAGCCTTGTTACCGAAGCGTTACCAACCGTTGATACAACGTATTATAAAATAGTAAAGTTTAACCCCAACGTGCAGGCCGTTTTTTTGGAGAATGATATCAGCGGTTCAATAGGTGCCGTAAAGTCATATTACAACCGCCGCCCATATGATGCGCGGTATAAATGCTTTATCCACGCTTCAAAACTGTTGCAGGCACTTTTTTATGATAAGCGCGAACTAACGGGCAATTATAACGATATCAGGAACATAAAAGGATCGGTTGATGACTGCCACATTGCACAGCGGCAATTGCAGCAAAACATGAGCATGGCCCGGTAAGCATCATCATACATCTACCATATATAACCTAAGCAAAATGAAAAACGATTACAACGACGGGAGACCCGTCGATACTAACCGGAACATCTACACCTTTTTATACATTTTTACTGGTGTAGTTGTTATTGCCGGTATCATTTTCCTGCTGCGTAGTTCATTGTTTGAAAAGAGAGTGATCAACGCCCGTATCCTGAAGGATGAGATAGCCCTGAACGAGCACCTGGTTTACTCGGATAATACGGCCAATGCAAAAAACTGGCTTTGGGAGTTTGGCAATGGCGATAAATCAATTCAACAAAACGGGAGCTACCGCTTTAAAAAAACAGGCGACTATATCATACGGCTTACAGTTGACGGCAATTTGACGCAGCAATTCCCGGTTAGCGTAAAAGATAGTACCCCAACCATAGCTGTCGATACCCTGATTACAATTAACGGCCCCACACAGGGAATTGTAAATGAACAGGTAAGGCTTGAGGCGCAGGGTAACGCCCGGATTTTTGAATGGTCGTTTGGAGAAACCGGCCGGGTGGATGTTAAAGGACCAACTGCACTCTACACCTTTCACAATCCCGGTACCTATTTTATCAAACTGAGCACGGATAAAAGCAGGCGCCCGGTCTATCACCGCATGCATATTACCAATCCCGATTCAACATTTGCCAACCAGATCGTAAACCCTGGTGAAAGCGAGCGCCGTGTAATCGATGATATCAGGGCACACCTGCAGGCCATAGCCAACGGCCGTGATTTTAACCGCCATTATTATTACCTGGTTAGGAGGTATTTCTGCGGAGATGAGAAAGTTACCGTAAACCTTGAAGATAACGGCGAGAGCAAACGGACTGATTTTTATTCCTACTGTATGCGGTTAACTTTTGGAGGTGGCATCAGTGTTGACGAAGCACAAGTTACCCTAAAGCCAAAATCAAACTGTTCAAGCATGCTTTCGGTAAGGCAGCATGCAACCACTGCCGCTCCCGAAAAGAGGCCCAGATAATCTATTTTAAAACCTATTTGCATCAACCAACATGAAAAATATATTAAGCTTCGTTTTTTTAACCTGTATAGTAATTGCGGCCCGGGCGCAATCGCCGGTATCGCTTGGCAAAACGGTGGTAACGCTACCCAAAGCTTTTGAAAAACCTGATGAGCGTACCAGCATTTACAATACCGACGACCGTACTTCTCTGCCATGGATCGTATTTTCGGACAGGGCCGAAAATTATACATATACCTCGCCGGGCGGAACGCTGGTAATGAAAAAAATAAGTTTCATGGAGCCTTTTTATGTAAGTGAACAAAAAAACGGGTTTATAAAACTAATTAAGTACCAGGCCGGCATGGTACAAGGTAAAAAGCTTACCAATAAAAAAGGCTCGCAAAGTTACGGATGGATCAGCATTTCAAAGGTGTTGCCCTGGCAGTCGGCTTTTACCAGCACAAATGGTTATCCCGAAAAATATATCACCATTATAAGTGGTGCCGGTCCGCTCACTATGCCCGATTATTATTATGACAAAACTGATTCCGCTTACATTTTTGCCGGGCCCGATCAAAGCCAGAAAAAAACCAAAGTGGCCCTGCACAATGTAGTTTATGTATACAAAAAATCTGACGACGGAAAAAAAGTATTGGTAGGGTCCGATCCGCAGTTGATTGCCGATAATGCAGCTGGCAGTGTTTATGGCTGGATAGCCGCCGACGCCGTTCATAGCTGGGGCGATAGGCTATATATCGGGTCGGCAAGGGAAAACCAGCCATTGATCAATGATTCTATTGCGAAGTATATCAACAGTTCCCTCAAAACCAATAATAGCAAGGGAGGTACGGGCTATTTTGCTTTTGACCCCTTACTGGCCGATAATGCCCCCTTGTTATTGAGCATGCCTGTAAGCTCATCTGCTTCGGGTAATCTTAGCCTCGGCTTCGCAACCGATGTTTATGATAAAAGCCATAACAGTGTGCTCAATATCAAAGGCGGGCATTTAGCATATAAGGATTATCTCAAGATCCGCAACAATGTTCACCACGTTAACATTGTGTTTGTGGTTGATGGCGGCAGCCCTATGCGCAATTATTTTTCGGGTATTACCAGTACTATTCAATCATTTGAAGATATTTTTGATGCGCATGCCAGGGGTAACCAGGTTAGATATGGGGCTGTGGTTTACCGTAACGCGTCCGGCTGTCAAACAGGGGGCATCCAGTCAACCCCGCTTAGTGCCGATTATCGTAACCTGGTAAAATACCTCGAATCGCAGTCAACAGTAACAGGTAACTGTGCCCCGGTGATAAGTTCCCAACCTGTTTTTGACGGTATCCGCACGGGGTTAAGCCTGTTTGGCAATCATCCCGACGAAACCAACCTGGTCATCCTGATTGGTGCCACCGGTGCTTTAGATCGTAATTCGGTAGGGGTTAATACGGTGGCCAGTCAGATAGCGGCCGCCAACGCCCGCTTGTTAGCTATCCAGGTATTTAGCGATTACAACCCTATCTACAATGATTTTGTAATTCAGGCAAGACAAATTGTATCACAATCTGCGGTAAAGCTGGCCGATTATAAAAAACAGCGCATGGTGAATGGAGAAGGCCTTACCAACGTGCAGCAATTCAATACATCACTGTCTGATTCGGTTTCCTTTTACCTCGATTATCCCAAAAAGAGCCTGATCCAGGGCGCTGTGGTATTTCCGCCCAAGAGAGTAGTAAAATCAAACCAGGCCATGAGTTTGGCAGTTGAACGCCTGATGCGCGAAACAGATTATGATATCCGGAACCAGATCCATACGCTCGACAGCGCATTCAGGCTTACCGGGCGCGAAAACCGTTATGTACAGCCGCTGGTTATGCAGCAGCAGGGGCAGCCATCAACCGATTTGGGTAACAATATGCCGCATAACGCTTTCAAATATTACCTCAGCGCCGAAGCACCCAGGAACCTGGTAAATGAAAGCAAGGGGCAGCTGCAATACCTGCTGATATTGAACGAGCAGGATTATAAGCAGCTGACAGATCTGCTGTCGCTCATGATAGGCGAAAACCTGCAGCGGGACGCGTCCGATTACCGCTCAAAATTGGTTGATAACTACGTTGATATCGCTGCCAAGCATTTAGGACTTAACTTATCTGGCGGTGATATTAAAGACATGACCCTGGCCGATTATTTTCTGCGGGTTACCAGTTTGCCCTTACCCGGCAAAAAAGATTTCTATAATAAAAAGGTGAATGATCTTAAACACAACGATGATATGCCGCAGGCGCAGTTTGAGGCATATATCCACTATTTGATCCATAGCAGTGATGTTATTAAACAGGCTGCTATTACCAACCAACACTTTACGTCAAACGGCAAAACCTATTATTATATAACCCAGGCTAACCTGCAATAGCATATGAATATAGTTAATTTAAGCGAGTCGGTGAAAACGGCGGTGCGGGTAGCGCAGTCATTAGCCAAAGAATATCACCATAAGGAATTTGGTCCGGCGCACCTTTTAAAAGGCTTGATGCACCAGGAAGTGGGGTTGAAGAACCTGCTTCAATCCATCGGGAAGGACACGGCTTATATAAGCGATTGGGCCGAAGTACGCATTGAAGATTATTCGGCCGCGTTAACCGTGCCCGACGAAATGTTAGGTAACAGCCAGGTAAAGCAGGTATTTGAAGAAGCCGATAATGTGCGCATAAAATTAGGCCAGGATTTGATTACGCCCGTTTGTGTGTTGATTGCGTTAATAAAGCCCAATGTGGGTTTTGATGCTAACCAGCTAAAATCTTTCCCGGTAAAAGAACGCGAGTTGCTGGATATTTATTTGAGTAATGAGGATGTTAACCATGCGGTAAATCCCTCTGCGCAGGCCACAAACGGCAGCGATGTACCCAAACAAACAACAGCATTACTCAAATACTGTGTAGACCGCACAAGCCTGGCCAAACAGGGTAAGGTAGATCCCATCATAGGCCGGGAGCGTGAAACACGGATGGTGATGGAGATCCTGAGCCGGCGTACCAAGCCCAATGTAATGATCACCGGCGACGCGGGCGTTGGCAAAACAGCCCTGGTTGACGGGTTCGCGCTTAGCATTGTAAACGGACAGGTACCGGCGTCGCTTAAAAATGTACAGCTTTTTGAACTTGATCTGGGTTCATTGATCGCGGGGGCATCTTACAAAGGAGAAATTGAAGACCGGTTAAAAAACATCCTGCGCGAGATAAAGCAGTTTGAAAAAGCTATTCTGTTTATTGATGAGATCCATACACTGCTTGATAATAAAGGGCCGATAGGCGGCGGTGTTGGCAACCTGCTGAAACCGGAACTTGCCCGCGGCGAAATAACGGTGATTGGTGCCACTACCATCGACGAATACCGCAAAGTGATTGAGCCCGAACAGGCATTTAGCCGCCGGTTTGAGGTGCTGCAGGTAAATGAGCCCGATACGCCTACAGCTATTAAAATGCTTAAAAAACTGGTGCCCCAATATGAGGAGCACCACAACTTAAAGATAGACGATAATACTGCCGAAGAGTGCGTTAGACTGGCGCAGCGGTATATGAAAGACCGTCGCCTGCCCGACTCTGCCTTCGACCTGCTCGACCGTACCATGGCTGCTATCCGTTTAATGAACGATACCACCGATACTGCCCTTTCCGAACTCCGCACCGAACTGGACGAATTGAAAGCTCAGGATGATGCAGGCGATTTGATCGGAGCCTACAAATGGCTTTACACCTTGTATCGCAATAAAATAAGCGCGGTGTTGTTAGGCCAGCTGGAAGATGAAACCCAGGTTGATACTTTTGAAACGCCCGATGAATACATCGCTTACTTTGAACGCAATTTGAGCCGGCTTGAAGAATTGGCTCAAAATAAAACCGAGGTGGTGAATAAACATGATATTGCCGCTATTATCTCCTATAAAACAGGCATTCCCTTAGGCAAGATCCAGGCACAAGAGAAAGAAAGGCTTTTAGGCATGGAAGGCTTCCTGAAAAAACGGGTTGTTGGGCAGGACCAGGCGTTGAAAGCCGTTTCTGATGCCATACTCGAATCGCGGAGCGGACTGAACAAAAAAGGGCAGCCCATCGGCTCATTCTTTTTGCTTGGCCCAACAGGCACCGGTAAAACGGAGCTGGCCAAATCAATAGCCGAGTTTTTATTTAATGACGAAAAAGCGATGATCCGCTTTGATATGTCGGAGTTTAAGGAGGAGCATTCGGCCGCATTGCTGTATGGCGCGCCGCCGGGCTATGTGGGGTATGAAGAGGGCGGCTTGCTCGTAAACAAAATAAGGCAGCAACCTTATTCGGTTGTGCTGTTTGATGAAATTGAAAAGGCACACCCATCGGTATTTGATATCTTTTTACAGATCCTGGATGAAGGGCATATGCACGACAGGCTGGGCAAGCAAGGCGATTTTTCAAACGCGCTGGTGCTATTTACCTCAAACATTGGCAGCGAGTGGGTATCTGAGCAAATTAGCCGGGGGCATATGCCTACATCAAACCAATTGATGGAAGTGATGGCCAATAAGTTCAGGCCGGAGTTTTTGGCGCGGTTATCAGAAATTGTACCCTTTGCACCTATACATGAAGAAAATGTAGTACGCATCTTTGAGATCCAGCTCAAAAGCCTTATACAGGCGCTTGAAAAAATGGGCATAAACATGCAGTTAAGTGCCGAAGCCAAAAATATGCTGGCTTTAAGCGGTTTTACACCCAAATATGGTGCACGGCAGCTATCGGCGGTGATCCGTAACCAATTGCGCAGGCCAATATCACGCTATATTATTTCGGGCGAACTGAAAAAAGGAAATACTATCGCCATAGATAAAAAAAGTGATGATACTGAATTATTGTGGAGCATTAGTTAAGTAATTTAACTGAAATACATACTGTTAAAAACAATTTTATAGTTATTGCATTATAACATAAACACTTTCATACTTATCATTTATTAAATAAAGCTATGTTTAATTACGAAATAGGGGGAAACGAAACAAAAGTTGATTCCTCAGAAGCATTTGGTGAGATAGCTCCCAATAAAACTTTGTTTATTCAAAAATTAACTGATAATGAGCCGCTGAGACCTGAGAAGGTTGAGGGACTTAAAAATGTTGAAGAGGTTTTTGCTCATTACAAGCCAAAAGTAAGTGTTGAGCTTGAAAGAGAAAACGGATCAAATGTTACCGAAACGCTGCACTTTAACAATCTTGGCGATTTTGCCCCCAAAAACCTGGTACAACAAAGTAAATACCTGCATAAACTTAATATTCAGCGCGAGATGTACCTCAATATCATGAAGCAGCTGAAAACCAACAAAACGCTGAAGTCAACCCTTGATAACGCCGAAACCAAACAGGCCTTTATTGAGGCGTTAAAAAATATAGTAACCGAGCTTGACCAATAATTAGCTAATCCTAAACATTTAACAACACGATCATGGCAACACCAAACGAGCAGATCCTGAATGAAAATTCAACAGACCAGGCTCTTAAAATAAAAGAAAGAAGCGGCGCGACACCTCTATCAACCAGTTTAGATAAACTATCAAAAGTTGGTGGTTTTGATTTGCTGGAAGCTACTATAGATGGCCTTCAAAACCTGAACCCCGAACGCAAAGCCCGTAAACAGATCTTTTTAACTGATGATGAGAAGAAAGGGGAGCGCGAAGAACTTAAGCTGAAGCTTAATCAATGGATAGAAGCTTTGGAAAGCGGCGAATCGGTTAGCGATACTATTCAGAAAAGCGCCGAAAAACTGCAAAGCGTTGAAGAAAACCTGAACAAAAATTTACTCAATGTATTGGAAAGCACCCGCGAGCTTGAACAGGCTTACCGCACAGTGCATTTGTTTTATAAAAACACCGAACAGGATAAGCTGAAGAATGTGGTATTAATGAATGCCACGATCGATCAGTT
The DNA here is from genome assembly GCF_050433785.1 of Mucilaginibacter sp. 3215. Classification (NCBI taxonomy): domain Bacteria; kingdom Pseudomonadati; phylum Bacteroidota; class Sphingobacteriia; order Sphingobacteriales; family Sphingobacteriaceae; genus Mucilaginibacter; species Mucilaginibacter sp. 3215. The sequence goes on along the minus strand of NZ_JBNPWO010000003.1, from coordinate 506,738 downwards.
GAAAGAGCTTGATAATCCGCGCTTTATTGAATATGCTGCAAATGAACTCAAGCAAAATTATGACAGGCTGGATCTTCGTCAAAATTATTCAATCCTGGTTGTGCCCGGCTACCTTGGCTCAAACAAAGTAGTTGAACGCTGGTCAAAAATAGCCTATGATAATAAAGTAATGCTGGTGACCGATTTTGCGGATCTTGAACAACCGGATGATGTGATAGACCTGTTTACATCAGCCAATTTAACCGGCGGCGATGCCTTTAAATCAAACACCATCATGACTTGTAACTGGCTGGTAGGCCGCGGCAAAGTTGCCGAAGCGGGTGAAGAGGATGACTTATATATCCCGGGCTCGGCAGCATTGGCGGGTAAAATGTATTATACGCTGATGTCGCAGGTTACCGCCGGTAAAAAACACGGAGCGGTTAACGAGGTGGATGGTGTACGCTTTGACCTTAAAAAGAGCGAGATCTCGCACCTGGAGCGCATTGGCCTGGTACCTATGGTGAATGAGTACGGCAAGGTAATGGCATTCTCGGCCAAAACTTTGTTTAACGGCGATAATATCGGTTTGCAAACCTATTCGGTAGTGAGGGTATTTGATTATATCACCAAAGTATTATTCGACTTTTTGAACCGCCGAGCTTTTGAAAACTGGACTTCAAAAACAGAGCAGGACCTGCGCTCGCAAATTGTGAAGTTTTTGGATAACATCCAGGGGCCCGACAGGCTTATCGAACGCTTTAAAATAATCAGGTTTGAGCGCGATGAACAGCAAAAGGACCGCATTCACCTTGATATTAATATCACGCCATATTTTCCCGCTAAAAGCTTTGTGGTAAAGCTTGACGGGCAAAAAGGTGAGGATGCAAGCCCAACGTGGAACAGCGAATATAAACAGCAGTAATATCGCGGTACACAACGTTGTGAAGTGGTAATGAATCCCTTTTAAAATAAGGAAGCACCTACTGGAGCGATATCGGATATGTGCAAAACAATATATTGGCTCCGTAGGTGCCTCCTGTTAGGAGGTGGGTTTTAAAAGCGAGATTCAACCGTTAAACCAGCGCTGTGTGCATTTTAGGTTAATTTAACCGAAGGCCTAACTTTATTTATTGTTAAATATGGTTTATGTTTGCATTGATGAGGCAGCTATTGATCATTAATGCAGATATAGATAAAACACCAACAACAGCGGCATTGATCAATGCCTATAAAGACGGGGCCCAGGCCGCCGAAGCTGTAGTAAAAGAGATAGCCATCGCCGATCTTAAATTTAATCCCAACAAGCAATTCACGCTAAGCAATAACGAGCCCGAACCCGACCTGGTGCAAGCTGTAAACGCGATAAAATGGGCATCGCATGTGGTTATATTTTGCCCGGTTTATAAAGATTCGATCAACTCAAAAATTAAAGGTTTTTTTGATCGCGTTTTTATGCCCGACCAGGTTTTTATCAGCGGCTCGTCGGTTAATTTCAATGGCCGGTCAGGACGTGTGGTTTCTATATTGGATGAAGCTGCCTGGCAGGACTGGCAGGTTGATATGAAGCCAACCTATCTGGCAGTAAAAAAACTAACCCTCGAAAAGCGCGGCATCAAGCCTGTGCATACCAGTACCATCGGGCATCTCTATAACCTCGATAATGAGTACAGTAAAAAGTGGATTCAAAAATTATATTCTTTTGGGTTAAAACTTATTTAAATAAATATTTAATATTTTCTCAAAACAATAAATTAATTACATTGTAGTTATTAAAGTAATGCGCAAAGCATCTACTTTAAATTATTAACCTCTTAAAATTTATCATTATGGCTTTCAAAGCAAGATTAAATTTTTCGGGCAAGGACTACGATGTGCTCACTTGCTCCTATGCATTAAACCGCGATGTAGACTCAAAAGGACGCCCGTCCTCAGGTATTTACGGCGGTACTATCGATATCGAGATCGAGTCGACTGAAGACACCTCCATTATCGAATCAATGGTTAACAACCAGTACAAACCGATTGCCGGAACTTTGCTGATCAAAAAATCTGAGGAAGACGCTAAGATGAAAGAGTTGTCTTTTGAAGATGGCTACATCGTGAAGTATTCTGAAGGTATCGACATTACAGGCGCAACTCCCATGAGCTTGAAGTTTGTGATCTCGGCCCGCAAGTTGAAACTGGGAAGCGCCGAGCACGTGAACGATTGGCCAGGTAAAAACTAAGCCCGGCCGATTTTGTTATCTGTTTGTGCCGAAGGGGCACTTAATTTATTTATCTACTTAAAACTTTATTGATCATGGCTTTCAAAGCAAGAATTAGTTTAGGATCGAAAGAATTCGATGTGCTGCAATGCAGCTATTCATTAAACAGGGACGTTGATTCAAAAGGCCGTCCGTCATCAGGTGTATATGGTGGTACTATCCAGGTTGAGGTTGAATCAACCGAAGATACTTCGGTTATCGAATCAATGGTGAACAGTCAGTACAAACCAATCCACGGCACTATTACCTTCAAAAAATCTGAAGAAGATGCCAAAATGAAGGAGCTTAATTTTGAGGATGGTTACATCATTCAATATAACGAGGGGATATCGATTATCGGTAACAACCCAATGTCGTTAAGCTTTGTGATATCGGCGCGTAAGCTGAAAATAGGCAACGCCGAGCACGAAAACGACTGGCCTAAATAATATATCAGTACAATTGATTTGTACTGTCTTTTAAAAAGATACGGAGGAGATAGTAACATATTTTCCTCCGTGTTCTTTTTACAGCTTTTGTTTAGGTTCAGTTATAAACCTTATGAAAAGAAAGAAGAGAATAATAAACCCAGCCTTACCCACTACAAAGAAAAAGGTGAAAAAATCGTCGGTTCCAACCCCCATGGAATACGTGCAGCTTTTTAATACCTGTGTTATTAAAAAGGAAAAAATCGCTGCTGTCGATAAGATCATCGATGAAAAGGTAACCGTAAACCGCCCCCGTTACGAAAGCATTTCAAACCTGGTACGCCTTGGTACTAATGCGCCGTCGGCTGCCGGAAATAAAAATCTTTTCGCATCGGTCTACACTCCTTTTTTTGATCGTTACAACACCACACCGCTATCATTAAACCCAACGGCGGCTAATGCCAAACCCGAAAGTGTTTTGGATATGATGACCAAACCGCAGATGACAACCGGCCTTTTGGGAGCTAATTTTTTTGACACCGGGAGGTTTACCCCAAACGATCCGTTTTCGTTTATGAACCTTTTTGGCGGCGGCGGAGCTATCCCCTGGTATTTTATTGCCTGCGTACATTATATGGAGTGTTCGTTCAGTTTCAAAAAACACCTGCACAACGGCGATCCGCTTACCGGTTATACGGTACAGGTGCCCGCCAATCGCCCAAAGGTAGGTCATGGCCCTCCGTTTACTTTTGAGGAGAGTGCTGTTGATGCTATTAAACTGATGAAGTATGATAAGGTAACCAATTGGAGCCTGCCGTTTATTTTGCAAAAGCTGGAGGGATATAATGGTTTCGGTTATAACAAAAAGGGCATTCACACGCCTTACCTCTGGAGTTTTTCGAACCAGTACGTTAAGGGCAAATATGTCAAAGACGGTGTTTTTGATGCCGAAGCGGTATCCCAGCAAATGGGCGCGGCAGTTATCCTTAAACGCATGGAAGACAGGGCATTGATTAGTATTCCCAGAAATTAACCAATGAAAAGGATCGTTAAACATATGGTATTATTACTGCTTGCTACCGGGTTGGCAGGTTCGGCCGTGGGCTGTAGTGGCAACCCTAAAGCCCCGGTTGCTGATACTGTCAAAACCATAGCTAAGTCGGCCTCCCGAACCGTACATAAGTCGGCCCTTACCGACGAGCAGTTGTTCCGAGCCTGCCTGAAACAGTTTAAAGCCGCTGCCCTGCAAAAAAACAAAAAACAACTGGCCGCCATGTTTTACTTCCCGCTGCAAACAGCACCCCAATGGTCGAACGAAGATTTACGATCTACTACGGTTAACCCTGCTGAGGGACTGGTGAGCGGGGCAGAATATCCGCAGTACGAGCCTACTATATTGAGTGCTGACGCGCTTCGTCTTATACCCAAAAGTACCGAAGACGATCTGTCGGAAATTGACGCTGCTACCGATGAAAATTATTATAAAGTTATTGCAAAAGTTACAGATAAAGGCAGTAAGCTTTACGAGTTGCAGCAACAATATGAGCAAAAAAATGGTAAGGAAACATCGTACGGGTTTGTTTTTGGCAAGGTTAACGGGCAATATAAAATTATAAGTTACTACAGCCCATGGCCTGTTAAAGGTTAATGGATTTTATAGCCGAATTATGGAAAAGAAACTAAAAGTAGATATCAATATTGAAGGTACCCAGATCACCCATTTCTCTACCTTTAACCTTGACCAGCGTTTTAATGAGCACCATACTTTTCAGCTCAGGTTTAACCATGATATCGTTGAAGAGTACAACGCTGTTACGCTCGAAAACTCAAAGGACTTTATTGGTAAAAACATTACCGTGCAATTTGGCACAGCTGATAGCGGCGAAAATAAATTTAGCGGTATTGTTACCAAGGTAGAGCTTTCGCAAAGCCATGGGTTTCATGGTGATATCCTGGTGAGCGGCTTTAGTCCGACCATCCTGATTGACCGGGGTCCCGATCTCGGCTCGTATCTTAACAAAAGCCTGAGCAGCATTATTCAGTTAGCTACCCAGGATGCACCGGCAAATGATCTGAACCTCAACATCAAACCAACCAATACTTCGCCTATTGATTATATCATTCAATATCGTGAAAGTGATTTTGAGTTTATCAACCGTCTTTCGGCCGAGTATTACGAATGGTTTTATTACGATGGTGCTAAACTGAATTTTGGTAAGCCCGATAAGCTGGAGGAGGTTGCTCTTATTTACGGTCGTGATCTGCACAGCCTGCAATATGCAATGCAGATAGCCCCCTTAAAGCATAACAAGTTTGCTTACAACCCCAAGCAGGATGAACTGCTTTCGTCAGAGCCGCAAGGCTCTTCGGGCAGCACGCCGGATCTTTCGCATGCCATCAGCGCGTCAAACAAAGTTTTCAGCAAAGTTTATAATGAACCATTGGCTGTTAGGGTAAATAACAAAAAAGAAATAGATGATTTTGTTAATAACCAGCAAAAAGCGCTGATATCCGAATTGGTTACCATTGTAGGCAATGGTGACAACCCTATGGTGGGCCTGGGCAAAATACTTAATGTAAGCATGAGTGTAAGGGGTACAGGGGCTTTTGAATTACAGGATTTTGGCAAGTTCCTGGTTACTGCTGTTTATCACCAGATCGACGGTGTTGGCCATTACCAAAATACGTTTGAAGGCGTTACTGCCGATACGGAGCGTATCCCGGTTGCTGAAGCCGAAAAACCCAACCCGGATATGCAGCTGGCCGATGTTACCGACAACGCCGACCCGGATGGACATGGCCGCGTTAAAGTAAAATTTAAATGGCAATGTACCGCGAATGATGTTACCGAGTGGCTTAGGGTAGTTTCGCCTGATGCAGGCAGCTCGGATAAAGTAAGCAAGAACCGCGGGTTTGTTTTTATCCCCGAAGTTGGCGACCAGGTGCTGGTAGCATTTGAGGAGGGTAATATTGCCCGCCCGGTTATTATTGGCAGCATGTTTAGCGGTAAAACAGGTACAGGCGGCAGTCAAACCAATAAAACCAAAGCGCTTACTACCCGAAGCGGCAACACCGTGATACTGGACGATAGCAATGGCAGCATTAACGTTAAAGATCCCAGCGGTAACGTGGTAACCCTTAATGGCGACGGTACGGTAACCATTTATGCGCCAAACACCTTAACGCTGGTATCAAAAGATATTAACATTAATGCGGGCAATAGCATTAACATAACATCATCGCCGGCCAAAGAAGGCGGGGGTGACGGTGTTATCAATGTTACAGCCAAAAAATCGATAGCGGTAGCGGCGCAGGATGAAGGTATTACTACAAATGCGAAAAAAGATATTGCCTTTACCAGCGAAACCGAAAGCATCAAACTCTCCGCATCGGCCAAAGACATCACTTTTGATGCTGCGGCCGGCAAACTTTCATCAAGCAGCAAATCGGCCGAGATCAGCTCGACCGACAAAATGCATCTCAACGGCGGCAGTCTGGCGCATATTATAGCAGGCGATGTCGAAATTAACCAATCATGATCATGAATATATTACCGGTAAATACAGCTCAAAGTTCATGGTACCAGCTTAGCTCATCCAACCGTACCATAATTGGCACAAAAGTACTTGAGTTTGTGCAAGACAGGTGGATTGAAATAAAACTCATTAGCCATGACGATAAGCAACGGGTTTATGAGTATACCCTGCTTGATCAAAATATGGATGGTTCGGCGCTGATCCATGAATGGGCAGCAGATATGGAATGGTTCCAGTCGCCGGTACAGATCATAACAGATCTGGAAGGGAAATTTATCGGCATCAATAATTTTAATAGTATCGCTAATTGCTGGCAGCAGGGCTTCCGGTCAAAAATCGCCAAAAAATATCGTCAGCAAGATGGTATCGATGTAATGCTGTCTGAAACAGACAAATTGCTGCAGGATCCTAAACGCTTTCTGCAATCATTTATGGGGTACAGCCATTACCGGTGCTTTTTTCAACCGTTTTACAGGGAATGGCAAGCCAATGAAAGCTCTTCCCTGATACTGAAAGGTTTTTTCGGCACAATTGACTTGCCGCTCGTCATCTACAGTTTTACCCAACAACATGGTAACACCGTAACCATAACTAACGAAGCCGAGGTTGACGAAGAAAGGTTTGAAAGACCTGTGTTAGTGAGGATGCTAAAAGACCTTACAAACACTTATAACCTGAAGGTTGACCTGCAGACCGAGATGGAAGAGATTTACAAATTTGAAAACAACATACTGCAGGAGGCCGATTTGTTTTTGCAATTACATGTGCCTTCATTTTATACCGTTGTAACGGCACATCAATGCAGGCGGATTGAACAGCATCAGCTTCCGAAGGAACGCGTTGATAAGAACGAGCTGAGCAACAGTATACTGCATGTATAAGGCTGAAGGTTTAGTACTCACAAAAAGTAATATCCGATGTCAAAAAAATATATTCCAAACAATAGCTGCCTTAAATGCGATAAAGGGTCGGCTCCTGTGCGGTTAAAGGTAACGCATCATAACAACACGAAAATTTATGGTGAGTTCCTGGCCAGCGAGGCCGACATGGTGCCGGGTGAAAATATTTTGCCTATGGGCAGGTGTTCGGTAACGGGTGGCAGCTGCAAATTTGATCCTATTTACTGGGACAAGACCAATAAAGGTGTTAAGGTTAACGGCTACAAATTATTATTTGAAGATGCGAACCTGTTGTGCAAACAAGGCGGCAAAATAAGTGTTGACTTTAATGCGCCAAGCGGTATGAGCACAGCCGGGGCGCTTGTTACGGGTGCCGGTGCCGGAACGTTCAACTATGGTTCGTACACCAACACCCTTGATATATTGCAGCGCGGTACCATTTATGATGTTGAAAACGGCAAGATAAGCCTGGTACGGAGCAACAGCGAAAGTGATTACCGCAGGCACGGTAATTACGGGGAGATGAAGGACAACGTTTATCATCGGCAGGAAGGTTTTCGCGACGTAAGAAGCGAGCATCCTGTAATTGATATTGATAAACCTACGGCTTCGGGCATTGACGGGGCTTATGCCAAAGATAATGGGTATAAAATTACAGACGGTAAATACAATACAGCATCAATACAAAATACGACAACCGGCCGCGAGTTAAGTGAGCGATGGACGCGAAATCACATCGACAATAACGGGGCGATAAACCCGGCAGACGAAGCAGGGGTTAGACTGGCAAATACAGATGGCAGCCTGAACCGCGAGGTGATCAGGGTTAAGCCCGACGGATCCATGCAGTCAGAAACTATAAACTCCAACGGCTTTAAAGCTACCCGCGGGCAAAGTGAGGCTTTGGAGATAAAAACCAGCAGGGCGGGCAATTTTATGAATGGTGTCAGGTCGTCCATGCTCAATTCAAAACCTCTTACAGCCTTGTCCGAATCTAATTTTTCACAGGCGGTACGTAATAGCAGAATTGCCACTGGCGCAAATGACGGCCTGTTTAAGGCAAGCCAGGCAATTGCACGTTCTCCGGCTTTAAGTGTGGCGGGCAAAGTTGCCGGCCGGGGGCTTATAGTTGTTGGTATCGCCCTTGATGCAGTAAGTATCTATTCGGCGTATGAAGAAGAGGGCGGTTTTGGCAAAAAAACAAAAGAAGCGGTGGGCGGTGCTGCCGGTGGCCTTGCCGGCGGTATAGCAGGTGCCGAAATAGGTGCAATGATAGGTACCGCTATATGCCCCGGGGTTGGTACGGTGGTGGGCGGTATTGTTGGCGGGGTTATCGGAGGCCTGGCCGGAAGCGGCATTGGTAAATCAATTGCAGGATGGTTCTCATAAATTTAAACAGTTTATAAAATGGGTTTTTTTGATAAATTATTTGGCGGAGGTGGAACCACGGCAACACCCGAAACGCAGTTAAGAGCAGAATATAAAGACGCTGCTTTCTTTAAAAAAATGTTTGATAAGAAGCAGTCGATAATAAAAATGTACCAGGAACAAAATGTCACCCTGAAGCAGCAGGAAAAGTTTCGCCCGATAAACAACTGGGTGCTTGCTATGGAACATCTTGACCTGGTTTATTTAAACTATTCTGCCGGGAATGATATCAGCCTGTGTTATAATGAATATATAACAGCTGCCGGATACTACGGAGAAGGTTGGGATGCCGACGCGTTCTATGCTGATATGATTGATATGGTAGCCTTAGGCAGCCTACTTGATGTACCCGACGAGGTATACGAGCCCGTTATTAATTATATTCGCCAGTCGGATAGTGGTTCCAGTTACCCAATCTGGACACCGGATGCTTTACTATGGTATATCATCAACACCAAAAAGCCGGGGAGCGGCCCGCAGCCGGATACGCTTATTACCGAAGCTTACAGAGATATTTATGATTTAACAAAAATGCCTAAAGCCGATGCGGAGCGCGAAATGAAACTTTATCTCGACAAATGGTACAGGTTGCATAAAGACGATTCATGGTATGAAAACCACAAAAAAGAAGGCTCATATAAAGGCTACTGGAGCTGGGAGGCCGGTGCGGTAACTAAGATATTGGGACTTGATGATAGCGGTTACGCTAATCATCCGAATTATCCTTATGATATGGTGCACTGGTCGGCTTCGTAATTGCGCGGTATCAAATAAAATCACCATAAACCGGAGTTGCTTTGAGTTTAACTGACGAAATCCGGTCTCTCTTTTTAGCCGCTAAAACTTACGCAAACGTTTCTGGGAACGTTTGCGCGGTTTTTGTTGGGCAAATCCTTTTTTTTATTGCCGTCAGCCTTTAATCTTGTTTAGGATTTAATGTTCCTTCACCAATTATAGGGCGATAAAAGCTGTTTTAAAATAAAAACATGTCGGTAGTAAAAACAAGGATAGGGATAGCGGTTTTGCTTTTGGCGGGTTGCGTCACATCGCGGGTACAGGGTCAGCAGTATTCCTGGCAACATTTGCCGCGGGTAAATAAACCTGAATTTAAAAAGGATACCATCAACATTTTAAAATACGGCGCCAAAGCGGATGGCATTACGTTAAATACAACAAGTATCAATAAAGCGATAAGCGCCTGTAGCGCCAAAGGGGGCGGGGTAGTGCTTATTCCGCAAGGCTTGTGGCTAACCGGGCCGCTGGTGATGAAGAGTAATGTAAACCTGCACGTAAGCAGGGCGGCGCTGTTGCAGTTTACCGATGATAAAACTCAGTATAAACTGGTTGAAGGTAACTATGAAGGCCATGCCGCTGTGCGCAATGAATCGCCGATATCGGGTACCAACCTTACCAATATCGCTATTACCGGCGAAGGGATCATTGATGGTCACGGCGATGTTTGGCGGGCTATCAGTAAAGAAAGGCTTACCGAAGCCGAATGGAAAAAATTAGTAGCCTCGGGTGGGGTGGTGAGTGAAAACGGCAAATCATGGTATCCTTCTGAAAGTTACGTTAAGGGGTTAAAAACACCCGGAGCAGGAGTGATAGGTAACGGTAAAACAATTGCTGATAACGAGCTCTATAAAGATTTTTTCAGGCCTAATATGCTGGTGCTTACCAATTGTAAAAAAGTATTGCTGCAGGGCGTTACACTTCAAAATTCGCCCGCATGGGATATCCATACTTTACTATGTGAAGATCTTACCGTACAGAACGCAAGGGTCAGGAATCCCTGGAATGCCCAGAACGGTGACGGAATCGACGTAGAATCATGTCGGAATGTGTTAATTGAAGGCAGCACTTTTGACGCCGGCGATGATGGCATCTGCATCAAATCTGGCCGGGATGAAGAAGGCCGCAAACGCGGTAAGCCCACTGAAAATGTAATTGTACGGAATAACGTGGTTTACCGTGCCCATGGCGGTTTTGTGATAGGCAGTGAAATGTCGGGCGGGGCGCGTAATATTTTCGTGTCTAACTGTACGTTTATTGGTACTGACATTGGCCTGCGTTTTAAAACCACCCGCGGCAGGGGAGGCGTGGTAGAAAATATTTTTATCAAGGATATTGCCATGAAGGATATTCTTCATGAGGCTATTCTTTTTGATATGTACTACGGAGGTAAATCGCCCGGCGAAGCAGATGATATAAATGACCAGGTTGTTGTGCCGGTAACCGAAGCTACACCTTCGTTCCGAAAGTTTTATGTAGATAATGTAGTATGCAACGGTGCTGAAAAAGCGCTTATGATTCGGGGACTACCCGAGATGGGGATTAAGGACATCCATATAGAAAACAGTACTTTCAAAACTGTTAAAGGAGCAGATGTGATAGAAGCACAGAACATCTTTCTGAAAAATATCCACCTCGAAAGTAAAGAAACCAACCCACTCATCAATATTCAAAATAGCAGCAACCTTGCGTTTGATCATATTACCTATGGCAATACAGAGTTGTTGTTTAAGGTCAGCGGAAAAAAATCGCGGCAAATAAAATTGCTGAATACGGATGCCGCCAAGGCTAAGAACAAAGTTGAGTTTGCTTCAGGGGCAGGCAAAAATGCAATAACCGGTTCAAATTAATGAAGAGAGCGGCGCTATTGATATGGATTGTTTTTGCTCCGGCACTATTGCTGGCGCAGGCGGTTGTATATCCGAAGCGTTTTACCGTAGCACGGGATGGTAGTGGCGATTTCAAAACCATTCAACAGGCTGTAAATGCTGTGCGTGACCTGTCGCAGCAAAGGGTTAGCATTTACATAAAAGCCGGAGTATACCACGAAAAACTGGTAATCCCCTCCTGGAAATGTAATATCGAACTGATAGGCGATGGCCAAGATAACACCATTATAACCAACAGCGATTTCTCGGGCAAAGCAAACCCGCAGGGTAGGGATGCCTTCGGAAAAGCCGAGTTTACAACCTATACTTCCTACACTGTTTTGGTGCAGGGAAATGATTTCATCGCCAGGAATTTAACCATAGCAAATGCCGCAGGCCCCGTAGGACAGGCCGTGGCTTTACATGTTGAGGGCGACAGGTGTGCCATAATCAATTGCCGGCTGCTTGGCAACCAGGATACGCTTTATGCCGGTACCGAAAACCGCCGCCAGTTTTATAAAGACTGTTATATGGAAGGTACAACCGATTTTATTTTCGGCGAAGCCACTGCGGTTTTCCAAAACTGTGTGATCAAAAGTCTCCGAAACTCTTTTATTACAGCTCCCGCAACTACACCGCGACAGCGATTTGGTTTTGTGTTTTTAAACTGCCGGCTTGAAGCAGCTGATACCTCTGTAACAAAGGTTTACCTGGGCAGGCCCTGGCGGCCATACGCCAGATCTGTTTTTATCAATACAACAATGGGAAGCTACATTTGCGCCCAGGGCTGGGATAACTGGCGTAACCCGGAAAATGAAAAGACAGCCTTTTTTGCCGAATATAAAAGCAGCGGCACCAATATCAGCAAACGTGCGCCATGGTCGCACCAATTAACTGAGGCCGAAATGAAAAAATATACATTGAATAATATTCTTGCCGGGAATGATAACTGGGATGTAATGTCAATAAAATGAGCTGTATAATGAAGAAAATATTATTGTTATGTGCTTTCCTGTTCGCGGGCCTGGGGCTAAGGGCGCAAACGCTGCCATGGTCACAGCGGATGGCTAACACGGCTATGCATATCTGGGCAGATTCGTTACCGGGCGCCAACTGGTCGTATGACCAGGGGATTGTTTTGCAGGGGCTGCAAAGCGTTTGGCAGCAATCGGCCCAGAGTGAATATTTTACTTACATCCAGAAATCGATAGACAGGTATGTGGGGGCAGATGGAACCATCCGCACTTACAAGGCTAAAGATTATACTTTAGATAATATCCTTTCCGGCCGGAGCCTGTTGTTTTTGCAACAAGTATTAGGTACTGAAAAATACTACAAAGCTGCTTCGTTACTTCGCAAACAGTTGGACGAACAACCAAAAACACCCGAAGGTGGTTTCTGGCATAAAAAAAGATATACTAATCAGATGTGGCTCGATGGCTTGTACATGGCCGAGCCTTTTTATGCCGAATATGCTTCCGTTTACCATGAGGATGCGGACTTTGATCAGATAGCCGATCAGTTTATCTGGATGGAGCAGCATGCGCGCGATGCTAAAACAGGGTTGTTATATCATGCCTGGGATCAGAGCAAAAAAGAACGCTGGGCTAACCCGCAAACCGGTCTTTCGGCCAGTTTATGGGCCCGTGCCGATGGCTGGTACGCTATGGCACTGGTTGATGTGCTGTCGTATTTCCCGGCCAATCATCCTAAACGAGCGGCACTCGTTGCCATTTTAAAGCGCCTTGCGGTGGCTATACAAGCTTGCCAGGACCAGGGCACGGGTTTGTGGTGCCAGGTGCTCGACAAGGGTAACAAAAAAGGTAATTACCTGGAAGCATCGGCTTCGTGCATGTTTGTGTATACGTTGGCTAAAGGTGTAAGAGAAGGCTATCTGCCTCAAAACTATTTGCCTGCTGCCCGAAAGGCTTATGATGGCATCATCAAAAACTTTATTGAAACCGATGCCGATGGACAGGTAAACCTGAAAGGCACGGCAGGTGCCGTAGGCGTAGGCGGCGAACCATATCGCGATGGCAGTTACGAATACTATACCGGGGTAAAGACTGTCACCAATGAAACCAAAGGTGTTGGTTCATTTATGCTGGCCAGTGTAGAGATGGAACGTTTAGCCGATCTGAATGCAGGTAAAGGCAAAACCGTACTTTTAGATAGCTATTTTAATAACGAATATCATAAAGATGTTACCGGTAAAAACATCCCGTTCCACTACAAGTGGGAGGAACAGGATAATAATGGATTTTCGTTTTTCGGGGAGATCTTTAATAACCACGGATTACATACCCAAACTTTAAACGAAGCACCTGATGATGTCAATCTGAAAAAAGCGGCTGCTTATATTATTGTTGATCCTGATATTCCTAAAGAAAACCCGGACGCTAAATATATCGAAGAACCACATATTAAATCGATCAGTGCCTGGGTTAAAAACGGCGGTGTACTGGTTGTTTTAAACAACGATACCGGTAATGCCGAATTTACGCACCTGAACAAACTGATGGCCAAGTTTGGTATCAGCTTTAACCTAAATAGTGTTAACAGGGTGGTCGGCCGCAATTTTGAGCAGGGAGCTATAAACATCCCTTCGGATAATTCCATCTTTAAAACAGCGCGTAAGGTCTATATCAAAGAGTTGAGTACCCTGCAGCTAACTAAGCCCGCTGTACCGCGGTTAACTAACGGCAAAGACATCATTGTGGCTACCGCTAAATATGGTAAAGGCACTGTGTTTGCCGTTGGCGATCCCTGGTTTTATAATGAATATACAGATGGCCGGAAACTGCCGCCCGACTATGACAATTTTAAAGCAGCCAACGATTTGGTAAGCTGGCTGGTGAAACAAATTCTTCAAACAAAAAAATAGTAACTTATTACAATTCAAAAGAACATGATATTATCAAGATATAACCTCAACAAAACAACCGTACCGGCGGCAGAATTACCTCCTGCTAACGTATTTGACTTGCCCGAAAAGGTACTGCAATTTGGTACCGGCGTACTGTTGCGCGGCCTGCCCGATTATTTTATCGACAAGGCTAACCGTGCCGGCATTTTTAATGGCAGGGTGGCAGTTGTTAAATCAACCGATAAAGGCTCAACTACCGATTTTGATATGCAGGATGGTTTGTACACCATTTATTCAAAGGGGATTGAAAACGGCGAAGAAGTTAATGAGCAGGTGATCTGTTCGGCGATCAGCCGGGTGCTTTCAGCCTCAGGCGAGTGGGAAGAGATCCTGGAGATAGCGCGCAGCAAAGATTTACAAATAGTGATCTCCAATACAACCGAGGTTGGCATCCAATTGGTGAAGGAAGATGTACGTAAACATCCGCCGGCATCATTCCCCGGCAAATTGCTGGCTATTTTATATGAACGATACAGGGCATTTAACGGAAGGCCCGATACCGGTTTGGTGATCATCCCAACCGAACTGATCATTGACAACGGTAAAAAGCTGGAAGCCATAGTATTGGAACTTGCCCACCTGAATAAACTGGAGCCCGCCTTTATGGACTGGCTGGAGAGCAGCAATAGTTTCTGCAATTCGCTGGTGGACAGGATTGTGCCCGGCAGGCCGGATCAGCAGTTAACTGACGCCATGGAAACCGAGCGTGGTTATACCGATAACCTCAGTATCATGTCCGAAACCTACAGTCTTTGGGCTATCCAGGGCGATGAGAAAATAGCCAAAGTGCTATCTTTTGCCCAGGCTGATAACGGTGTTGTAATTACGCCTGATATTGAACTGTTCAGGGAATTGAAACTCCGCCTGCTTAATGGTACGCATACCTTGAGTTGCGCCGTAGCTTATCTTTCAGGCTTTAAAACAGTTAAGGAAGCCATGGACGATGCGCATTTCACCAAATTCATCACTCAACTGATGTTTACTGAGATTATGCCATCTATCCCATACCAGATTGATGAAGATGTAGCCCGTGATTTTGGTAACAAGGTGCTCGACAGGTTCCGCAACCCCAACATCAGGCATGAGTGGCTGAGCATTTCGGTGCAGTACGCCACTAAAATTAAAATGCGGGTTATTCCGTTATTGTTGAATTATTACAAACAAAACAATAAGGCGCCTCAAATGATGGCCCTCGGTTTTGCAGCTTTTATCCGCTTTATGCAGATAACCGAGACGGCAGATGGTAAATATACCGGAACGGCCCATTCGGATAGCTATGCGATAACTGACGACCAGGCACCTAATTTAAGCAAAGCATGGAACGGCGTTGATGCAGAAACAGCGATTGCAGCTATCCTTAAAAATAAAAGCCTTTGGGATACCGATCTGACAACGTTACCCGGCTTTACAGAAGCAGTGACAGCACAGTTTAAGCTTATTAACGAACAGGGAAAACTGGAAATAAGCGCCATTTAAATAGGAGGACAGATGAAACAGAATATATTAAAAGTACACCCTGCCGATAATGTGCTTGTAGCGCTTACCGATTTGCAGGCCAATGAACAGGTTACCTACAAGGGCGAAACTTATACAGTAAAAGAGTTGATCCCGGCGAAGCATAAATTCGCTGTTGTCGAAATTCCCGAAGGCGGCGAAATTATCATGTATGGCGTACTGGTGGGCAAAGCGCAAAGCCTGATCCCGGTAGGAGGGTTGCTTAGTACCGCCAATGTAAAACATGCGGCAAACAGCTTTTTAACGGGCCAGAGCCATACTGATTGGCACAGGCCTGATATCAGTAAATGGGAAGGCAAAACATTCAACGGCTATCACCGCGGAGACGGCAGTGTAGGTACTGCGAACTATTGGCTGGTAATACCGATGGTTTTTTGCGAAAACCGAAATATTGAAGTATTGCAGGAAGCGTTGGTAAAACCACTGGGTTATGGCCGCAAAAAAACGTATGAGATCAAAGCGCAGGAGTTGATCGGTAAGATCAAAGCAGGCGCCGAGATAGACGAGGTTTTATATACCGAAATAGGCAGTGACACCGCTCAAAATGCTGGTAATAAAGTTTTCCCTAATGTTGATGGGATTAAATTTCTAACGCATACAGGTGGTTGCGGGGGGACCCGCCAGGATTCAACTGCCCTTTGCGGTTTGCTGGCCGGTTATATAACGCACCCTAACGTTGCCGGGGCTACGGTTTTAAGTCTTGGCTGCCAGAATGCCGAAGTGAAGACCTTGCAGGAGGAGATCAATAAACGCTCGCCGGAGTTTAACAAACCACTTTACATTTTAGATCAGCAGAAAACAGGTAAAGAGGCTGATTTGATGGAACTGGCTATCAGGCAAACGCTTGCAGGCTTGATGCAGGCAAATCAGTCTGCACGTAAACCTGCTCCCTTGAGCAAACTAACTATTGGTTTAGAGTGCGGTGGTTCGGATGGTTTTTCGGGCATTTCGGCAAACCCGGCTATTGGTTATACTTCCGATCTGCTGGTAGCTATGGGCGGTTCGGTTATTTTAGCCGAGTTTCCAGAACTTTGCGGTGTGGAACAAAACCTGATTGACCGTTGTTTGGATAAAACTAAGGCCGAGCGTTTCGCGGATCTGGTACGCACCTATAGCCAACGTGCCGAAGAAGCAGGTTCTGGTTTTTACATGAACCCGTCGCCGGGTAATATTAAAGATGGCCTGATCACTGATGCCATCAAATCTGCCGGGGCAGCCAAAAAAGGCGGCACATCGCCGGTTGCGGATGTGCTGGATTATCCCGAAAAAGTAACACAGCCGGGGCTAAACCTGTTGTGTACCCCGGGTAACGATGTGGAATCAACCACGGCCGAAGTTGGGTCGGGCGCTAATATCGTATTGTTTACTACCGGTTTAGGTACGCCAACCGGCAATCCAATAGCTCCGGTTGTAAAGATCGCCACTAATACTGCATTATTTAACCGAATGAGCGATATTATCGATATCAATACCGGTACTATTGTAGAAGGTGACGAAACCATTGAACAGGCAGGCGAACGCATTCTGGACTACGTGATAAAAGTAGCCAGCGGCGAAATTGAAGTTCATGCTGTACGACACGGTCAGGATGATTTTATTCCCTGGAAAAGAGGAGTTTCGTTGTAAAAAGATAAAAGTCTCAATTCATAAGTTCTGAGAGTGGCTTGAATTTATTGAATATAGTTTACAGACAGATAAAATCATAGCCCTTGGTTTTAACCAACGGAATAATGTGTAGCAATAAGAGGACTTTAGCCTAAATTCGCTTGTATAATTGGGCTAAAGCCAGGACTTTTAGCTTTTACCGTTGGTTAAAACCAACGGCAATGAATATATTTTAAAATAGTTTCTAAGTATAAAAAGTTGAATTTAACTTCAGACTTAGTACTACTAACTTAACACCAATGAAAATACTAACCTGTACAACACCCGGTCAATTGGATTATGGCACTGCTGATGTACCCCAATTAAAACCGGGTAATGCACTTCTCAAAATAAAACGTATAGGCATTTGCGGTACCGATCTGCATGCCTTTGAAGGTACTCAGCCATTTTTTAGCTATCCACGAATTTTAGGCCACGAACTTGCTGCCGAACTGGTTGAAGCTGGCGATGCCGAAGGTTTTGAAAAAGGTGAGGCTGTTACTTTTATTCCGTATTTCAATTGCGGGCATTGTATCGCTTGCCGCTCGGGCAAACCAAATTGTTGTGTAAATATCCAGGTTTGTGGTGTACATACGGATGGCGGCATGGCCGAATACCTGCAGGTACCATCACATTTATTGGTTCATGGCGAAGGTTTGAGCTTTGACGAACTGGCCTTGGTTGAGCCCCTTGCTATTGGTGCTCACGGGGTACGACGGGCCGATGTAAAGCCGGGTGAATTTGTACTGGTTATTGGTGCAGGCCCAATCGGCTTAGGTATTATGGAATTTGCCCGTATTGCCGGAGCAAAAGTCATTGCTGCCGATGTGAACGAACAGCGTCTTAATTTTTGCAGAGAAAATTTGAAGGTTGATTATACCATCAACGTAAAAAACGAAGATGTGAATGAGCGCCTGAAAGAGATCACCAATGGCGATATGCCTACCGTGGTGATTGATGCTACCGGCAATCAAAAGGCTATAAACGGCGCGT
Organism: Mucilaginibacter sp. 3215; assembly: GCF_050433785.1. NCBI lineage: Bacteria > Pseudomonadati > Bacteroidota > Sphingobacteriia > Sphingobacteriales > Sphingobacteriaceae > Mucilaginibacter > Mucilaginibacter sp. 3215. Next base: position 488,484 of record NZ_JBNPWO010000003.1, on the reverse strand, counting down.
TTTTGTACCTGGCGCATGGCGGCAGGTATGTGTTGGTTGGTTTACAACGAGACGAACTTATTGTAAGTCACCCCGAGTTTCATAAACGCGAAAGCACGCTGATGAGCAGTCGCAACGCTACCCGCGAGGATTTTGAACACGTGATACTTTCCATGAAAAATGGTTTGGTAAACCCGCAAACTTATATTACCCACAGGGTAACTTTTGATGAAGTAAAAGATCAGTTTGAAAGCTGGCTGAGCCCGGCAAATGGCGTCATTAAAGCTATTGTAGAGGTATAGGTGATGATAAAAAAGACGTTTTTTACCGGGCTGTTTTTTTGCATGATAGGTAGTGCTTTTGCGCAGCAAAAGCATGTGTTGGGTTTTGATAAACTGAAAACCTATGTCAATAGCTTCAACAAAACAGATACCGAAACGGTAAAAAACTACATCAACAACGATCGTGCTTACGAATGGCTTGCCAAAAATGTGCCCTTGTTTGAGTGTCCGGATTCGGCCATTCAAAAGATCTATTACTACCGCTGGTGGACATTCAGGAAACATCTGAAACAAACACCCGATGGCTTCATTTTTACCGAATTTATAACCCCGGTTAGCTTTACCGGGGTTTACAACAGTTCGAGCAGTGCCCTTGGCCACCAAATTTATGAGGGACGCTGGCTGCACGATCCGCAGTACATCAATCAGTATATCAACTTTTGGCTATATGTTGATCCTAAGCAAAAGAAGCCCCATTTGCATGCGTTCAGCAGTTGGATAGATGACGCGGTTTACAATTATTACCTCGTAAACCTTAATAGAAAATTTGTTGAACAAGCCTTGCCTTTGCTTAATACTGATTATTATGTTTGGGAAAAGGAAAAACAGCTGCCTTCCAAATTGTTCTGGCAGTTCGACGTGCGCGACGCGATGGAGGAAAGTATCAGCGGGGGGCGCAAAATAAAAAACATCCGGCCTACTATTAACAGCTACATGTATGGCAATGCTGTGGCGCTATCAAAAATGGCGGCCCTAACCGGCAATGATTCACTAAAAACAAAATACACACAAAAAGCTATCGACCTAAAAAAACTGGTGCAGGATAGTTTGTGGAACGACAGCGCATTCTTTTTTGAAGTACGTAAACCCGACGGGCATTTTGCCAACGCCCGCGAGGAATTGGGCTTTATCCCCTGGTATTTTAACCTGCCCGATGATAAACCTGTTTATGCCAAACAATGGGATCAACTAACCGATATCAAAGGTTTTAACGCTCCATGGGGCATTACCACTGCCGAACGCAGGCACCCTTTATTCCGTACCCATGGTACCGGGCACGGCTGCGAGTGGGACGGTGCGGTATGGCCTTTTGCCACTACGCAAACATTAAAGGGCCTGGCTAACCTGCTTACGGCTTATCAAAATAAAGGCGCTATGACACCCGGTATTTTTTATAATGAACTGCATAAATATGCTCTTTCGCACATCAAACGCGGACTGCCTTATTTGGGTGAGTACCAGGATGAAAAAACAGGTTACTGGCTTAAAGGGGATAACCCAAGAAGCAGCTATTACAACCACTCCGGTTTTTGCGATTTGATCATCAACAATCTCGTTGGCCTGAAACCTCGTGAAGACAATATGCTGGAAATTTTCCCGCTCATCCCCCAAAACCAATGGAAATGGTTTGCGCTGGATAATGTGCTTTATCACGGGCATACTATCAGCGTAGTTTGGGATAAAACCGGTACTAAATATCACAAAGGCAAAGGTTTTATCATTTATGCCGATGGTAAGGCAATATCCCGGAGTACGCAACTGAAACATGTACTGGTGAAACTCCCGGGTTAAATCCTGACTCATTTTCTCCCTTTTATTGGCTTGTTGGCTTTAATGATGATAATATCGTATAGTAGATAGAGAAAATATCAGATGAAATTGCAGTAGCGTACTGATATTTTTGAATACTATACAACCAATTAAGTTCAAAACTAAAGAGTAGGTTTAAGAAGCTAATTCGCTTCAAATATTGAAAACCGGCTCTGCGTACGCCTGTCTAAATACCAATGAAAATGAAGATGTTTAACCGTTGCCTGCTGCTGTTGCTTATATTAATCTCTTGTTTTCATTCAAATTTAAACGCACAGGGAAAGTCAAAAAAAGTCACCATTGTTACCTTATCTAAGCATCATGCAAGGATAAGCTATGGCGTACAAAAGTTGATTCAGGCTTTACAGCATGCGGGATATTCAGTTACTGAACAAACTTATAAAGGCGCAATGCCTTCCGGTAGCGCAATAGTTATTGGGCTGCTTACCGATGCTCCGGTTAAGAAATTCGCGGCTGCTGCAAATAGTCAACCCCGAAAAGAGGGCTTTATCATCAGTGATAGCGGCCTTAAAAATAAACTCCTGATAGCAGGTGCCGATAATTCAGGTGCGCTTTATGGCTGTCTTGAACTGGCGGATAGGATCAATTTAAATAACAAGCTTCCCGTAAATATCAACCTCCATGATCAGCCCGAAATGGTTTTGCGGGGTACCTGTATTGGGGTGCAAAAGCCTGCGCTACTTCCCGGTCGGGGTACTTATGAGTACCCATACACGCCGCAAAATTTCCCATGGTTTTATGATAAAGCTTTGTGGATCCGTTATCTGGATTCGTTGGCGCATAACCGAATGAACTCGTTGTATTTGTGGAACGGTCACCCTTTTGCCTCGCTGGTACGGGTAAAGGAATATCCTTACGCTGTTGAGGTTGATGATGCTACTTTCAAAAAAAATGAAGAGATCTACAGTTTTTTGGCCGAAGAAGCTGATAAACGTGGCATCTGGCTTATTCAGGGTTTTTATAACATCATCGTCTCCAAACCCTTCGCCGAAAAAAATAACCTGAAAACGCAGGACAGGAACCGTCACATTGTACCCATTATTGCCGATTATACCCGTAAATCTATTGCTGCTTTTGTACAAAAATACCCTCACGTTGGATTGTTGATTACACTGGGCGAGGCTATGGAAGGTGCGGGTCAGGATGATATCGACTGGTTTACACAAACCATCATTCCGGGTGTAAAAGATGGGTTAAAAGCCCTCGGTCGCACGGATGAGCCGCCGATTGTGCTCCGTGCGCATGATACCGATGCGCCCACAGTGATGAAATACGCCAAACCTTTATATCACAATCTGTACACCATGGCCAAATACAACGGCGAGGCGCTTACTACTTATGAACCACATGGTCCCTGGGCTGATCTGCATCGTACTTTGAGTAATATCGGTACCGTGCAGATAGAAAATGTGCATATCCTTGCCAACCTGGAGCCTTTTCGCTATGGCTCGGCCGATTTTATTCAGAAATGTGTGCAGGCCATGCATACTGTTTATGGAGCAAATGCCCTGCACCTGTATCCGCAGGCGTCGTACTGGGATTGGCCTTATACAGCAGATAAAACGGATGGTAAGCGCCTGTTGCAATTAGAGAGGGATTGGATCTGGTACAAGGCATGGTCGCGCTATGCCTGGGATAGCAAAAGGGAAAGGGTCGGCGAAATAAGCTATTGGGCAAAGCAATTGGCCGATAAGTATGGCTGCGATCAGGTTCATGGCGAAGCAATTTTAAGAGCTTATGAACAATCAGGCAATATCTCGCCCGAGTTGTTGCGCCGTTTCGGCATCACTGATGGCAACCGCCAAACCATGACCTTGGGCATGCTGATGAGCCAGCTGGTAAATCCTGAAAAATATGGTTTGTTTTCGCTGTTATATAATTCTGAAGGGCCCGTTGGCGAAATGATGAGTGAATATGCTGAAAGAGAATGGAAACACCAGCCGCACATAGGCGAAACACCGGTTAAGGTTATCGATAGTGTAATACAGCAAGGAAAAGAAGCGGTGGAGGCTATCGACGAAGCATCTGCGAAAATTAGTAAAGATAAAGCCGAGTTTGCCCGCTTAAAAAATGATATGTATTGCTATAACGCAATGGCCAATAGCTATGCTTACAAGGCAAAAGCTGCTTTGTGGGTACTTCGTTATAAATATTCGGATAATGTCGCCGATCTGGAAAAGGCTTTACCCGAGCTGCAAACCAGTTTGGATTACTATAAGCAACTGGTAAAACTAACCGAAAATACTTATCTGTATGCCAATAGCATGCAAACGAAGCAGCGCAAAATCCCGGTAGGGGGCAATGATGCCAAAATGAAAACCTGGGCCGAGCTTTTGCCGGTTTACCAAAAGGAACTGGACAACTTTAAACGCAATATCGATTCGCTGAAATCGCCTCAAACACAGCAAAAGCAAAAGGAGGTGGCGGTTTTGAAAGATGCACCTGTGAAGTTTGAAAATAGTAGCAGTAGCAGTTATCAGGTAAATTCAGGAGAAGTGGTATTTGCCGATACATCAGTAGCAATCAAAAATATCGCGAAAGAACTGGCCGGTTTAAAAGGTGTCAAATTATCTAAGGCTGATCAGCAAAAGAATGGAACAACAATCAGCTTTAAAAATGATAGACCGGTGAAGGTGCTGGTTGGTTTTTTCAACAGTAAAATGCCTCAATACCTGCAGGAACCACAACTGGAAACAGATGCAAGTGCCAATGATTATGGCCAGGCAGATATCAAGATTGCCAATGCCATTCAAATTGATGGCTTGCCGCCGGTAAATATTCATACTTATACCTTTAAAGCAGGTTCAAATACGCTTACTTTAGGTAAAGGTGCGGCCTTGGTTTTAGGCATTGTTGATGCTGACGCCAATGTGCCTGTATATGACGCTGGCCTGAGCAACGAAGGTAATATCAAAGATTTACGCTGGCTTTTTAACTGAGATCTATGAGTAGCAGAAGGAGCTTATTTATTGTAATATTCATTCTTGAGGTTGTACAGGCTTTTGCCCAGCAGCCCCTTAAGCTTTGGTATAAACAACCCGCTCAAAAATGGACAGACGCTTTACCCATTGGCAATGGCCGCATTGGGGGCATGATTTACGGCGGCGTTACCGAAGACCATATCCAATACAACGAACAAAGCTTATGGACAGGCGGCCCGCGCGACTATAACCGCAAAGGCGCCGTGAAATATCTGGAACCTATCCGCAAACTCCTCGCCGAAGGTAAGCAGGCCGAAGCAGAAGCCATGGCCCAGCAGCATTTTATGGGGATGAAGAGCAATGAAGCAACTTATGCGGTTGATTCGGCGAAATGGTTCAATATGATGAGCTCATACCATTTAACGCAAGACGAGTTATTTCATGATAATAACCTCAGAACTATCAATTTGCCAATTGAACAGGGTTGGGAAATAACACCCGGTTTTGAAGGTTTGGATGGAGCAGTTTGGTTTATTAAGCATTTTAATATTCCTTCCGGTTGGAAAGGGAAAAATATCGTAATTAGTTTAGGCAGGATACGTGATATAGACCGGACCTGGCTTAACGGAGATTACATCGGCACAACATCGGGTAACGCTTACAGGAAATACATTATCCCTTCTGATAAGGTACATATCGGCGAAAACAGGATCGCTGTACAGGTAGTTAATTTTTACGATAAAGGTGGATTTACCAGCAATGCTAAAACTTTATCGGTTTATCCCGACGGAAATGGAAGCGATGCGATTAGTTTGGCCGGTCAGTGGAAATATTTTATACAGGATGATAACCCACCCGCATATCCCCGCTACAATGCCGATTATCAACCCTTTGCCGATCTGTACCTGCAATTTCCAAAACAAGAGGTTACGGACTATAAACGCGATCTTGATCTTAATAATGCCACCTCCCATGTGAGCTATAAAGTGGATGATGTTACTTACACCCGCGAATATTTCAGCAGTGCTCCGGATCAGGTGATGGCAGTGCATTTAACTGCCGATAAACCCGGTAAAATTACACTCAAAGCTTTGCTAAGTAGTCTGCATAAAAATTACTTTACCCGCAAAGTTGATAATCATACCCTTGCGCTATCTTTAAAAGTAAAAGATGGTGTTTTGCGTGGCGTAAGCTATCTAAATGTACAGGCGGCGGGTGGTAAGGTTGTAGTGGATTCTAAAGATATATCGGTTACCGGAGCTAATGAAGCCACATTTTACCTTACAGCGGCAACCAATTTTAAAAACTATCATGATGTATCGGGTAATCCGGAGGCCATCTGCAAAAAACAAATCACAGCTATAGCCATTAAGAGTTATGCAAGTATCAAAGCTGCTCACATCAGAGATTATCAAAAATATTTCGATACGTTTTCCATCGATTTAGGCAAGGGAGAAAATGCGGAACTGCCAACGGATGAAAGGATCCTGAAATTTGGCCAGTCGCCCGATCCTTCATTTATCAGTCTGTACGCGCAATATGGTAGGTATTTGCTGATCTCCTCATCCCGACCAGGCGGTGGTCCTGCAAATTTGCAAGGGCTATGGAATAACCTGCTTACGCCGCCGTGGGGTAGTAAGTTCACCACCAATATAAACCTCGAAATGAACTACTGGCCTGCTGAGGTACTTAACCTATCGGCTTGCAGTCAGCCGTTTTTTAGCATCGTTGATGACCTTTCCAGAACCGGGCATGAAACCGCGGTTGAGCATTACGGTGCTCCGGGTTGGGTACTGCATCACAATACAGATTTATGGCGCGGAGCTGCCCCTGTCAATGCTTCCAATCACGGCATTTGGGTGAGCGGAGCTGCCTGGCTTTGCCATCAGCTTTGGGAACATTATTTGTATACCGGCGATAAAGAGTTTCTGCAAAAGCGGGCATACCCCGAAATGAAGGGTGCAGCCGAGTTCTTTGTGCACTTTTTAGTGAAAGATCCTAAGTCAGGCTACCTCATCAGCACGCCATCTAACTCACCGGAGCACGGGGGTTTGGTTGCAGGGCCAACAATGGATCACCAGATCATTCGCGACCTGTTTAAAAACTGTATCGAAGCTGCCAAAGTGTTGAATATTGATAAGGCTTTCGCCGATACACTCAAATTCAAATACAGCCAGATAGCACCTAATAAAATCGGCAGATACGGCCAGTTACAGGAATGGCTGGAAGATAAGGACGATACTACGGATACACATCGTCATGTTTCGCATATGTGGGGTGTCTATCCCGGCACTGAGATCTCGCTTAAAACTCCCGAGCTGTTGAAGGCTGCCGAACAATCTATGAAATACCGCCGCGATGAAGGCACTGGCTGGAGTATCGCCTGGAAAGTAAACATCTGGGCGCGGATGCACGAGGGGGATCATGCTTATTTGATGCTAAGCAAACTGCTGTTGCCCGCGGATGTAACCTCGGGTAAGGAGAAAGGCGGCGTTTACCATAACCTGTTCGATGCACACCCGCCGTTCCAAATTGATGGAAATTTTGGCGGCGCCGCAGGTTTGGCCGAAATGCTTTTACAAAGTCAGGGTGATGTTATTGAACTGCTTCCAGCTTTGCCAACTGCATTACCGCAAGGTAGCATCAAAGGTATTTGCGCAAGAGGTGGTTTTGTACTTGATTTTGAATGGCAAAATGTGCGCTTGAAAAATGTGCGGGTGCTTTCCAAACTGGGTAAGACCTGTCGCTTAAATTATGGCGGAAAGACCATAGATGTCGAAACTCAAAAAGGTAAAAGCTATCGCTTTGACGCCGATCTGAAACAATTATAAAAGATGGGTGAAACTCAAAAATATCACAGAGAGATTACTGGAAAAGAACAATCTGTTTTGGGATTGTGTGATTCCTCCTTAAGAGCTACCGACATACCTTTTTAATTTTATCATTAATAGAAAAAATGTCATTTCGAACGAACCAGGATGGGATTTATGCGTGGGAGGTGAGGAGAAATCTTCTACGCCCAGCTTTTACAGATATGGTTGTACAGCCAGATGTAAAAGATTTCTCTTTCGCTCCACCTCTTAGCCTGCCCCAGCTCTATCGAAATGACATTTTACTTTTTTTGAAAAGATGTGTACGCACAGTAGCTCGTGAGGGGAGTAGCGGCATATGTTTCTCTTTTTTAAAACTGATCGCCTCGCTGCTGTTTTTGCTCCTTTTTTCTCATAGTTCCCTTCTTGCACAGCGTAATGATATCTCATTAAATACCAACTGGAAAAGTATTGCCGATGATAACAACCCAAAAGCGAATGCCGGTTTTGAGCAAGCCGGTTTTAATGATGCACAATGGCAAACAGTAAATGTTCCTCATAACTGGGACACCTACGGAGGCTATCGCCGCCTGAAACATGGCAACCGGCATGGCTCTGCATGGTATCGTAAAATATTCAGGCTTGAAAACAAGCAAAATGATAAGCGCTATTTCCTGTGGTTTGAAGGTGTGGGCTCATACGCTACTGTTTGGCTCAACGGCAAGCAGGTAGGCTACCACGCCGGCGGACGCACATCTTTTACCATTGATGTAACGGATGCTATCAAAGCAGCCAAACTAAACCTGTTATGCGTTAGGGCCGATCATCCTTCATTTATTAAAGATCTGCCCTGGGTTTGCGGCGCCTGCTCTGATGATCCGGGTTTTTCGGAGGGTTCGCAGCCGATGGGGATTTTCAGGCCGGTGCATTTGATGGTCACAAATGCCGCCAGGATTGAGCCTTTTGGTGTACATATCTGGAATGATACCACCGTCCGTGAAAAATCGACTACGCTTTATCTCGAAACTGAAGTTAAAAACTACAGCGGTAAGCCGTTTGCAATAACCGTGACAAACAACCTGATTGATGCCGCTGGCAAAACTATCGCGCAAGCAAAAGCAAAAAAAATATTAAAAGCCGGTGAGGTTAATACGGTAAGTCAACAATTTTCCGATGTTAAAAACGTGCAACTATGGTCATTAGAAAAATCTTACCTGTATCATGTAGTAACGGAAATTTGGACCGATGGAAAATTGTTTGACAGAACTCAAACCTCTTACGGTATCCGGTGGATTAGCTGGCCAATTGGCAGAAATAATAAGGACAATCGTTTTTATCTCAATGGCAAGCCTGTTTTTATCAATGGCATTGCTGAGTATGAACACCTGATGGGTAAAAGTCAGGCTTTTGAAGCCGAGGAGATCAAAGCCAGGGTAATGCAGGTAAAAGCAGCTGGTTTTAATGCTTTTCGGGATGCTCATCAGCCTCATAACCTCGCCTATCAGCAGTATTGGGATAAGCTAAGCATTTTATGGTGGCCGCAATATTCGGCACATATCTGGTATGATTCGCCGGAGTTCAGGGCCAATTACAAAGCTTTACTGGTTGATTGGGTAAAGGAACGGCGCAACAGTCCTTCAGTTATATTATGGGGCTTACAAAACGAAAGTAAATTACCTGCCGATTTTGCCCGGGAATGTAGCGATCTCATTCGCAAGCTTGACCCCACAGCCTCATCGCAACGGAAAATAACAACCTGCAACGGCGGAGAAGGCACCGATTGGGACGTGCCCCAAAACTGGACAGGCACTTACGGAGGTAATCCGCTCACCTACGGCGATGACTTGAAAAAACAAATTTTAGTGGGGGAGTACGGCGCATGGCGTAGTTTAGGTTTACATACCGAAGGCCCTTTCAATGCAAACGGCCCCCTGAGTGAAGACCGCATGACCCAATTGATGGAAACTAAAGTCCGCCTGGCCGGGTCTGTAAAAGATCAGGTTGTGGGGCATTTTCAGTGGCTGCTCTATTCGCATGAAAACCCTGGTCGCACACAAGGCGGCGAAGGGCAGCGGGAACTGGATAGGGTTGGCCCTGTTAACTATAAAGGTTTGTTTACACCTTGGGGGCAGCCAACCGATGCGTTTTACATGTACAGGGCCAATTATGTACCAAAGGATAAGGAGCCGATGGTTTATATCGTATCACACACCTGGCCAAGCCGCTGGCTTACTCCGGGGAAAAAGGATAGTATCATTGTTTATTCAAACTGCGACGAGGTTGAGCTTTTTAATGATCTCAACCATGAGTCCTTAGGCATACGAAAACGACAGGGTATCGGCACGCATTTTCAATGGCTTGGCGCAGATATCAAATACAATGTGCTGTACGCCGTAGGATATGTTAATGGCAAGCCGGTAACGCATGATGAGATCATGTTAAACCATCTGCCACAAGCACCTCATTTGCCAAAAGAGAATCCCGCTATCCTGAAACCCGAAGCTGGTTACAACTATTTGTACCGTCTCAATTGCGGCGGACCGGATTACACCGATACCTACGGCAACACCTGGATGGCCGACAGGCATCAGGATAATAAACAAGAACCCGGCTCCACATCATGGACGGACAATTACCCCGGAATGCCTCAGTTCTTTGCCAGTCAGCAACGCACTTTCGACAGGATCAGCAACACGGCCGATGGGGCTTTGTTCCAGACTTTTCGGTATGGTTTAGATAAACTTAAATTTAATTTCCCGGTACCTGATGGTGATTATCGTATCGATCTATATTTTACCGAGCTCTGGTATGGCACAGGCGGCGGGATGGATTGTTCAGGCTGGCGTTTGTTTGATGTAGCTCTGAATGGCAAAACCATGATCCGCAATCTGGATATCTGGAAAGAAGCAGGATATGCTAAAGCGCTTAAGAAAAATATCGTTGCCCATGTTACGGGCGGGATGCTAACTATATCTTTTCCGAACGCAGCGGCCGGTGAAGCAATTATATCAGCTATAGCCATCAGTACTTTAAATAAAACAGTAAAACCACAACAGGCAGGTAATGGAATAATCGGCCAATTACAGGGCAATAATAAATGGATAATAAAAAGCTGGATGGATATCGGCCAAAAACAATATACTGATGCCGGGGTAACTTTTAATGATCTGCCTCCAATATTTTATGGTGCGGATTGGATAAGTACAGCTAATTCAAATCAGGCTCAAACCTGTTCGTTTACTTTAAATGCTGATGCCGATGTTTATGTTGCCATGGATGTACCCGACTTGCAAAGACCATCCTGGATTGTCAATTATGAAAACACCGGCTTATTTGTAAAAACGGATGCCGATGGAGGGCATCAGTTACCCGTTTACAGGAAACGTTTCAAAAAAGCTGATGTAGTCACTTTAGGCGAAAGTAAAGGCAGGTTCATGTACACCGTGGTGGTGCTGCCTGTTACCTCGTTGCAACCGGCTACTGATCTTCGTAAAACCGTAAGCTACAAAGCAGAGACGGCTGAATTAAAAGGCGAGGGCTTAAAAGCCGACACCCTGAACGGAAAAAAAGTAATTAAATTTAGCAACAGGGCGGGCGGCAGTATATCATTCGCGTTAACACCGGGTGTTGCCGATCTGTATGCCTTGCGCATAAAATATTATAACCAGAGCAATCAAACTTTTACAGCAAACATGCAATTACTGGCCGCCGATGGAACGGTGATGAAGGAGGAACAACTGAGTTTTAAACCGGTTGCCAAAAATAAATCGGGCACGGTTGCAACCAATACAGGCACAAGTATCAACGCGGGTAATTATAAGCTGGTAATCACGGGCATTAAGGCTGATGGGTTGGCTGTTTCGGGTATCGAAATGCAATAAAACATTAACATGAAAAAAAGTATCAGCCTGCTGTTTTTGTTACTGCCCTTCGGCGCTTTTGCGCAAAGCCTGAAGGTTTTAAACCTGCAATGCGAGTACAAAACCAATCCGTTGGGTATCGAATCGCTTAAGCCAAAGCTAAGCTGGCAAATACAAAGCGATACCCGTAACACCATGCAAACCGCTTACAGGGTTTTGGTTGCCGGTGACGTGGCTAAACTGGCAAGCAACAATGCTGATATCTGGGATTCGGGCAAGGTACTTTCAAACGCGTCGCTACAGGTTTCGTGCATTGGTAAACCTATGCAGGCAGCCAAAGCTTATTACTGGAAGGTAATGGTTTGGGACAACCATGGTAAAGCGTCGGCATGGAGCAATACCGCCAGCTGGCAAATGGGCTTGCTTACAAAAAGAGACTGGAACGGTGCCGACTGGATTGCCTATGATAAATTACCGGATTCTTCTGCTATTGTGCCGTTTTATCATGGTAAAGGACCAAAAAAACTGGGAGTGGCCAATGATGTTTTGCCTTTAATGCGCAAGGCTTTTAATGTTGAGGCCAAATTGAAAGAAGCCACGCTTTATTTGTGCGGGTTAGGTCATTTTGAGCTGAACCTGAACGGTAAGAAAGTGGACGATCATTTCCTTGATCCCGGGTGGACAAAATATGATAAACAGGCACTATATGTGCCTTTTGATGTAACTAAGCAGCTTACCGCCGGAAAAAATACCATAGGCGTAATGCTGGGCAATGGATTTTATTACATCCCGCGGGATAGGCGTTACCGCAAGCTTACCGGTGCTTTTGGCTATCCTAAAATGATCTGTCGTTTAATATTGGAGTATGACAATGGAAAGATAGACAATGTGGTGAGTGATGGTTCATGGAAAACCGCACCCTCGCCGGTTACTTTCAGCAGTATTTATGGAGGTGAGGATTATAATGCCAATTTGGAACAACCGGGCTGGGATACCAACAACTTTGATGATTCTAAATGGCGCAATGTGGTCAAGGTTGACGGCATACCCGGCCTGAGCGCGCAAATGGCGGAGCCTTTGAAGATCATGCAGGTGTTGAAGCCTCGAAGTAAAAAGCAACTGGCTAATGGCGCATGGATCTATGATTTGGGTCAAAATTTTTCAGGAATCCCACAGATTAGTCTTCTGGGTAAAAAAGGGGATACTGTGCGCATTATCCCCGCCGAACTGGTAAATGAGGATGGCAGCGCCAATCAAAAAGCCTCGGGCAGTCCGCATTATTATGATTATGTGTTGAAGGGCGATGGTATTGAAACCTGGCATCCCCTGTTTACTTATTACGGTTTCAGGTATTTGCAGGTGCAGGGTGCTGTTCCGCAAGATGAAACCAATGCCCAACAACAGCCTGTAATTATTGATATCAAAGGATTGCACACCCGTAACTCAGCTGAAACGGTGGGAAGCTTTGCCAGCTCAAATGAGCTGTTTAACAAAACGTTTAAACTGATTGACTGGGCCATGAAAAGCAACATGGCAAGCGTATTTACCGATTGTCCTCACCGCGAAAAACTGGGCTGGCTGGAAGAAGCGCATTTAGTCGGCAGCTCCCTGCATTACAATTATGATATCGTGGGCCTGGCACGCAAGTGTATTAATGATATGCGCATTTCCCAAACAGAGGATGGATTGATCCCCGAGATCTCACCCGAATATGTAAAGTTTGATGAGCCCTTCCGCGACTCGCCCGAGTGGGGGAGCAACGCGGTGATTTTGCCATGGTATGTGTACCAGTGGTATGGCGATAAGGAAGTGCTTGCGCAAAACTATGATATGATCAAACGGTACCTGGCCTATCTCGATAAAAAATCACAAAATCATTTGTTGTACCAGGGCCTGGGCGATTGGTATGACCTCGGCCCCAAACCACCCGGCGTTTCGCAGTTAACACCACAAGGAATTACGGCAACTTCGCTCTATTACTATGACCTTAATATCGCCGGAAAAATAGCAACCCTGCTTGGCAAAAATGATGATGCCGCGTCATATAAAAAACTGGCTGCTGAAGTAAAGCAGGCTTACAACCAAACGTTTTTTAATATTGATACCAAACAATATGGTACAGGCAGTCAGGCTGCTAATGCCATGTCGTTTTATGCCGGATTGGTTGAGCCGCGATACAAAACTGCCGTGGTTAACAACATTGTAAAAGATATCCGCGGCCGTGGCAATGCCCTTACCGCAGGGGACATCGGTTATCGTTACCTGTTGCGTGTGCTGGATGACGAAGGCCTTTCGGATGTGATCTACGATATGAACAGTCGTGCGGATGTACCGGGCTATGGTTACCAGCTGGCTCACGGTGCCACTGCCTTAACCGAATCATGGGCGGCATTGCCTTCGGTATCCAACAACCACTTTATGTTGGGGCACCTGATGGAGTGGTTTTACAGCGGCCTGGCCGGGATCCGCCCGGCAGATGATGCCATCGCATTTAATAAAATCGAGATCAGGCCCGAAACTGTGGGCAATGTAACCTGGGCTAAGGCTAATTACCAATCGCCCTATGGCAATATTTTAAGTAGCTGGACGAAGGGCCAGGGGCAGTTTAAATTAGAAGTGAAAATCCCCGCAAATACTATCGCAAGTGTCTTTTTGCCAGTAAAAAATAACGCAGTTATTACGATAGACGGGCAAAATATCAAAACCCGCCATGATATCAAATTTATCGGCTATCACGATGGAAAAGCAGAAATCAAGGTGGGATCGGGTAATTACACATTTATCGCCAAATAATATTAAAACTAAAATGAAACACATTTTTAAATCATCTGCATTCCTTATCTGTACTTTTTTAATACTGAAGGTACATGCCCAGGAAGTACCCGAAAAGGTGATGAAAGATATTTACGAGCAGGTTAAAACGCCTTACAAATATGGCCTGGTGATAGCTCCCGAAGATAATAGCCAAAAGGCTGATTGCCCTACGGTTTTTCGCCAGGGTGACGACTGGTATATGAGCTACATCATTTTCAATGGACGCGGTTACGAAACCTGGCTGGCCGAGAGTAAGGACCTGCTGCACTGGAAAACACGAAGCCGCATCCTTTCATTTTCCGATGATACTACCAAATGGGACAATAACCAAAAAGCCGGTTATGTCGGTTTGCAGGATTATAAATGGGGTGGCTCGTACAAATTGCAGCAGTATAATGGCAAATATTGGTTATCGTACTTCGGCGGGCAAAGTAAGGGGTATGAAAAAGGGTTATTATCGATAAGCGTTGCTTCAACCGATAAAGATCCGGGTACGGTGCATGAGTGGCGGGGTTTGGATCATCCCGTATTATCAAGCATTGACAAAGATGTAAGCTGGTGGGATAACCACACGCAATACAAACAAACCGTGATCTGGGATAAAAAGAAGCTAACCGGTCACCCGTTCATTATGTATTACAATGCCAATGGCGATAGTGTGAATAAAAAACGTGGTGCCGAGCGGATTGGCATGGCCGTATCTGATGATATGCTGCACTGGAAACGCTACGGAAAGGACCCGGTGCTTAATCATGGCGACGGCATCACCGGCGACCCATACATTCAACAAATAGGGAATGTGTATGTGATGTTCTACTTCGGCGCTTTCTGGAAAACCGGAGATTCGGGTGTGTTTAACCGCTTTGCCTGCTCTTATGATCTGGTGCACTGGACAGACTGGACAGGGGAGAAGCTTATCCAATCATCAGAGCCTTATGATAATATGTTCGCCCATAAATCATGCGTGGTTAAATACAAAGGCATAGTCTACCATTTTTATTGCGCCGTAAACAAAGCCGATCAGCGTGGTATAGCGGTAGCTGTATCAAAAGATCTGGGTAAAAGCGAACTGAACTTTGTTGCGGCGCCTGTAAAGAAAAGCAAAACGAAATGAGGTTCCGTTATCTATATACACTGTGTTTAACGCTTTTCGTGGCTGGTTTTGCATCTGCTCAAAACGTGCGCAAAACAGAAAGTTTTAACTCTAACTGGAAGTTTTTCCTGGGTGACGATTCGACTGCTAACGCAGTAAGCTATGATGATAGCAATTGGCAAAAGCTTGATCTGCCGCATGACTGGAGTATCGAAGGTAAATTCGACAGTAAAAACCCTACCACACAGGCAGAAGGTGGGTTGCCTGCCGGTATCGGCTGGTATCGTAAAAGTTTTATAATCCCTGCATCGTCAAAAACTAAAACTATTGTTATTGATTTCGACGGCGTTTTTCATAACAGCGAAGTTTGGATTAATGGCCATTATTTAGGCAAACGGCCTAACGGCTATATCTCGTTCAGATATGATTTAACGCCTTACCTTAAATTCGGTACACAACAAAATGTGATTGCCGTTCGGGTTGATAACAGCGATCAGCCTAATTCTCGCTGGTATACCGGGTCGGGTATTTATCGTAACGTGTGGCTAACAACGGTCAACAAAACGCATCTGCCGCAATGGTCGTCATTTATAACCACGCCGCGGGTTGATCATCAAAAAGCAGAGATCAATATTCGCACGGTTTTACCAGGTTCGATTGACTCAAAGTTTAAGCTCAAAGCTTCTGTTTTGGATGATAAAGGAAAGGTTGCAGGGGTTGTAACAACGTCAATAACCGATACTGTAATTCAGCAGAATATAAGCGTTCGGAATCCTCAACTATGGTCAGTAAAGCATCCTTATCTGTACAAAGTGAAACTGCAATTGACGGCTGCAGATCAGGTTATTGATGATTATGTCATAACTACCGGTATCAGGTATTTTAATTTCGATGCGGATAAAGGTTTCAGCCTGAATGGTGAGCCGATGAAAATTCTTGGCGTATGCCTGCACCATGATCAGGGAGCTTTGGGCACGGCTGTTAATACCCGTGCCATTGAACGGCAATTGCAGATCTTAAAGGATATGGGTTGCAATGCTATCCGCACCTCGCATAATCCGCCCGCACCCGATCTGCTCGACCTATGCGATAAAATGGGTTTCCTGGTGATGGACGAAGCTTTTGATATGTGGAAGAAGAAAAAAAGCAAACACGATTACCACGAGGATTGGGATAAATGGCATGTAAAAGACCTGCAAGACCAGGTATTACGTGATCGTAACCACCCATCTGTTTTTGCATGGAGTATTGGTAACGAGATCAGGGAGCAATTTGACAGTACAGGTGTAAGTATTGGTCGCGAGCTGGTTAAAGTTGTAAAGCAGTTAGATAACACACGATTAGTTACATCGGCCCTGAGCGATGCCGACCCTAAAAAGAATTTTATTTACCAGTCGGGTGCGCTTGATTTAGTGGGTTTAAACTATCACCAGGAGGTTTATGCAGATTTTAAGAAAAACTACCCCGGTCAAAAGTTTATCGGCACCGAAAATATGTCGGCCCTGGCAACACGGGGGCATTATGATATGCCGTCGGATAGTATCAGGCGCTGGCCAAAGGACGGTAAAACCCCGTTGAAGGATGGTAACGCCGACTTCACCGTATCATCGTATGATAATGTGTCAGCCTATTGGGGCTCAACGCACGAAGAGACCTGGAAGATCATTAAAAAGCATGATTTCCTTTCTGGACTTTTCGTGTGGACGGGCTTTGATTACATCGGCGAACCAACTCCATACCCATGGCCCGCCCGTAGCTCGTACTTCGGCATTGTTGATCTGGCTGGTTTCCCCAAAGATGTTTATTACATGTACCAAAGCGAGTGGACAAATAAGCCGGTTTTACATCTGTTACCGCACTGGAACTGGAAACCCGGACAGATGATTGATGTTTGGGCTTATTACAATAGCGCCGATGAGGTAGAAGCATTTTTGAATGGCAAGTCGATTGGTGTAAGGAAGAAAGCCAGCGATGATCTGCATGTAATGTGGCACGTTAAATATGAACCGGGAGTATTAACAGCAGTATCGCGCCGTAAAGGCAAAGTGGTGATGACCACGCAGGTGGTTACGGCGGGCGAGCCTTATAAAATACAGCTAAAAGCAGATCGCGATAAAATTAAAGCCGATGGTAAAGATCTTTCGTACATTACCGTATCTGTTTTGGATAAAAACAACGTTCCGGTGCCCGATGTTAATCAATTGGTGAAATTTAAAGTAACCGGGCAGGGAATACTAAAAGGTGTGGATAATGGCTCACAAACAGATCTGGAACCTTTTGTATCTGATCAGCATCACCTGTTTAATGGTTTGGGATTGGCTATTATTCAATCTAAAGCTGTTGCCGGGAAAATTACCATTACTGCTACGGCTGGTGGACTGAAACCGGCTCACTTAATTATTGAAAGTAACCGTATCGCTTTTAAATTACAATTACAAAAATAAAGAGTGAATATGAAGTCCTTAAAAATAGTTTCAGGTGTAGTTTTTATAATTATAGGAGTTCTTTTCTTTATCTTTTTAAGAATGCTGAATGACCCGGAAATTGAAGGTGAATCTGGAAGGATCGGTTTAGATACATATTTCATTTCCCTTATCCCCATAACAATAGGTCTGATTATTTTATTCTTTAAAAAAAAGTGAAAAAAAATTGCAGCCGCCGCTTGGCTCCGGCTGAGTGGCAGCTATCAAGCGGCCTCTGGCCGCCGTAAACAAGTGTGGTGTATACCGGCCGGAGGCCGGAGAATAGTTGCCACTCAGCCGGAGCCAAGCGGCGGCGTTTTTTGTTTGTATATTTATTTGTTGGTGATAATATCCTACAATAGCAGGCGAAAATATTACAGTAAAGGCTAACAGCAGTACGTTACATTTGTTATGCAATTTATAAACCATAACATTAAATTTACTGTACTACCCGATTAACGCATGAAAGTGTTGCCCGTGTTAGATTTTACCATTATAGGTATTTACCTTATAGCTATGGTGCTGGTGGGTTTTTATTTTTCGCGTAAAAATAAAAATGCCGAGCAGTTCACCGTTGCATCTGGTTTAATACCGGGCTGGGCTATCGGTTTATCAATTTATGCTACTTTTTTAAGCAGTAACACCTTTTTAGGGGTACCCGGCAAAGCCTACGGCGGCAACTGGAACGCTTTTGTGTTTAGCTTATCGATGCCATTTGCAGCCTGGATAGCCGTAAAATATTTTATACCATTTTATCGTAATACCGGCAATATTTCAGCCTATACACATTTCGAAAAACGCTTTGGTCCATGGGCCAGGGTTTATGCGGTTATTTGTTTTTTGCTTACGCAGATAGCCCGCATGGGATCTGTATTTTTTGGTATAGCGTTAAGTCTGCAGGCGCTTACCGGTCTGTCTATGAAGTCCATTATGGTGGTAATGGGAATCTCTATTATCCTGTACACAGTATTCGGCGGAATTAAAGCCGTGATCTGGACAGAAGTTGTGCAGGCTATCATCAAAACTTTAGGAGCCTTGCTGATCATTTATTTGGTGGTAAACAGCATCCCCGGCGGCTTTGATAAGATCATAGAAATTGGTAAGGCCGACAATAAATTCAGCCTGGGCAGTTTTTCATTGAACCTCACCGAACCAACTTTTTGGGTGATCCTGTTCTATGGTTTTTTCATCAATCTCAATAATTTTGGGATGGATCAAAATTATATCCAGCGTTATCACGCGGCTACATCAACAAAGCAGGCTGCCAAATCAGTGTGGCTTTGTGTTGGCATTTATGTGCCTGCTTCTTTCTTGTTTTTTGTCATAGGCTCATGCTTATATGCTTACTATAGCCAGCATCCTGATCTCATATTAAGCCTTAAACACCAGGTAGCTATTGAACGCTTGCCTGCAACAGCTTCGGCAAATGAGGTTTCAGCGTTTATGGGCAAACTTACACCTGCCGATTACGGCGATAAGATCATGCCGCATTTTATGGTTACCAAAATCCCGGCAGGACTGGTTGGTATTATAGTAGCCGCAATTTTATCGGCGGCCATGAGCACCATCAGTTCGGGCATGAACTCATCAGCTACCGTTTTTACCATCGACATTTACAAACGCTACTTGAAACCGCAACTCAATGATAAAAATACATTGAACGCCCTGCACATTGGTACCGTACTCTTTGGCTTTGCAGGCATGGCAGCCGGGATAGCCATGATAGGGGTAAAAAGCATCCTCGATTTGTGGTGGCAGCTTTCGGGTATTTTTGCTGCTGGCATGCTCGGTCTGTTTTTGCTGGGCATTATCAGCAGGCAAACCCGTAACCATGAGGCTATCATTGCCAGTATCATAGGTGTTTTGGTAATCCTCTGGCTTACTTTTCCCACCCTTATCCCCGAGCAATATGCAGCCCTTCGCAGTACGCTCAATACCAACATGATCATTGTTGCGGGTACCCTCGCTATATTTTTAACAGGAATATTTTTAACCAAAACAAGGCAGTTAACAGTTTAATAATCATCAAATGGAACAATCAAAAAAGGGTTTTATCCCGGTAATGTTAACGCCTTTTAAAGATAACGGTGCTATTGATTATGCAGCGCTGACCCGCTTAACCGAAATGTACCTGCGCGCGGGTGCGGCTGGTGTGTTTGCCAATTGCCTGTCGAGCGAAATGTTTGAACTGAGCGGTGAGGAGCGGTTAGCAATTATCAAACACGTGGTTGAAACTGTTGATGGCGCTGTTCCTGTTGTAGCTACCGGTACCTTTGGTGGCCCAGTTGAAAAGCAAGCTGATTTTATAAAGAGGGTGTATGATACCGGCACTTCAGCGGTAATTGCTATTACCAGTTTAATGGCCGATGCAAATGAGCCGGATACTGCGCTTAATGATCGCGTTTTTGATCTTTTTGATCAAACAGAAAATATTCCTTTAGGGTTTTACGAATGCCCGGTTCCATACAAAAGGTTATTATCGGCAGAACAGCTTCATCATTTTGCAGCAACAGGCAGGGTAATATATCATAAAGATACCTGCCTTAAAATTGACGTGGTAAAACAGAAATTGGAGGCAAGCAAAGTTAATCCGGCGTTTGGGCTGTATGATGCTTATATGGTTCACGCGGTTGAATCGCTGAAAGCAGGTTCAGCCGGGTTGTCATGCATTCAGGGTAATTTTTTTCCGGAGTTGATTGTTTGGTTGTGTAACCATTATGCCGACGCATCACGCCAGCACGAGGTTGCCATGGTGCAGGAGTTTTTAACCGAAAACATGGATGTAATGCACAATGTGTACCCGGTTATTGCAAAATATTATCTTACCAAACGCGGTTTGAAAATATCTACCACCACCCGGCGCGATGTTGGTTATTTCTCGCCGGCCATCCGTAATAAAATAGAAGATCTTTACGCTAATTACACTACACTTCAAAGTGAGATCGGTATCTATTAGTCTTAGTCGAAAGCCTTAAGTTCTAAGTAAGAACTCATGATTTGACTTAAGACTTTCGACTAAGGGCTTGAGACTTAACAAAAATCAAGCAGATATCGCCTGTTTTTGCCCTTTAATGTAACGGCGTTTATATTCAAGCGGGGTCATGCCGGTAACCCGTTTAAAGTGTCGGTAAAAATTAGAGATGTTGTTATAACCGCATTCAAAGCACAAAACCTCGGTGGGTAATTTGTCCTCAATCAAAAACCGGCAGGCATGACTGATCCTGATCTCGGTTAAAAAATCAAAATACGTTTTCTTGGTCATCAGTTTAAAATACCGGCAAAAGGAGGTGACACTGAGGTTGCCAATGGCCGCTATTTTTTCCAGGCTGATCTCCTGTTTATAGTTGGCCAGCGTATAGGAGCATACTTTATTAAGGCGAATGGTGTCCGACTCATTAGATTGGTGAAAATCGCTGTGTGATAAAGTTATTGGTTCAAAGTCTTCATTTTCGGCCAGTACTTTTAGTATGGATAGCAGGATAATGATCCTGTCGAGGTTGGTGGCTTCCGCTGCCTGCCGCATCAGTTTGGCCAGTTCGGTTCTTGCTTTGCCCTTAATTACCATTCCGCTTTTAGCTTTCTCAAAAAGCTTGGGCAGCATGAACGCTTCGGGTAAATTTAACAAATAACGACCAAGGCAGTCGGGCAAAAAATGGATCACGATCACCTCAACATTCAATCCGGATTCGGGAA
The DNA here is from genome assembly GCF_050433785.1 of Mucilaginibacter sp. 3215. Lineage (NCBI taxonomy): Bacteria > Pseudomonadati > Bacteroidota > Sphingobacteriia > Sphingobacteriales > Sphingobacteriaceae > Mucilaginibacter > Mucilaginibacter sp. 3215. The sequence continues at coordinate 466,960 of NZ_JBNPWO010000003.1, read as the reverse complement.
AAAAATATTCATCCTTGCATCGCCAGCAGTGCGGGAGGGCTTCACCCAGCAATGTAATTTCGCCTGGCGAAAAATTGCTGATATTATCACCAATAAACCTAACCCCTTCGCCCTTTATTACGTAGTGTAATTCAAGCTCGGGATGGTAGTGCCAGATACCCCGGAAGGTGGGCAAAATATCATGCCTGATACTGAATGAATTTTGCGGTTTAACCGCAACCTTGAGAAAATGGGGCTTCATTTTGTAAAAATCAATAAAGATTAGCAGGTGAGCGGACAATTAAGTATGCGTCGCGCTGGTTTATATTTTAAAAGTAGTAATTTTTAATCAAACCCAATTTGCACCAATGTAATTTTCTTTTGACAAAAAATTACGTTAATACGAAAAGCGGGTTATGATAAGATTGTATAATAAATAGATAAATACAAATAGGAAAGGCAAAGGCTAACCATTGATATTTGTTAAAGCAACTTGTAAATCAGGCTGCAGGATACCAGGAAATATAAACCAATAAAATTAATTATACTTTTTATCAGGCTTTTAGAACTGACAAGATTTTAACAGTTAATTAATTGTGATATGAACAATTAATTGCGTAAAAAAAATTGCAGGACACCATATACTTTTTTAAGGGCTTTTATAAAAACTGTAAAGAATTTAACCAATTGAAACAACCATGAAACACTTTAAATACATAGTGATATTGTTATTATCAGTTGCAATCAGTGAGGCTTTCGCGCAGGCACCAGTGGATAACAACTACCTAAAAGTTATAACCGAACGTTCAAATAAAATTGTTACAGGAGCAGGCATTACCGACTCGGTAAAATTTAAGAAAGTGCGTGATATTGTAGTTGCCCAGTACAGTGATTTGAACACCATTTATGATGCGCGTAAAGCAAAAGTAAATGATATTAAAACCCAGATGCCCGATGATAAAGCAGGTGCCAATGCCAAAATCGCCCTTGTAGATAGTAATGTGGCTAAGCAGGTTAAGGTTTTACATACCTCATATATCAATAAGCTGAATAAGGAATTAAGCGCTGATGAGGTTGATAAAATAAAAGACGGCATGACCTACCGCATTTATCCCATCACTTATACCGCTTACCAGGATGAAATACCTACCCTTACCGGGGAGCAAAAAGACAAAATTAAAGGATGGCTGCTGGAAGCGAGGGAGAATGCTATAGATGCCGAATCGGCAGAGAAAAAACATGCCTGGTTTGGGAAGTTTAAGGGCCGCATTAATAATTACCTATCCGCACAGGGCTACGATATGAAAAAGGAGGGCGAAGAGTGGCAAAAACGGATCAAAGAGCGGCAGGCAGCAAAACAATAATTTTTGAACTAACCTAAATATCCCGGTATCATGAAATAAGCTTTAGCCGGGCAAACCAATTATACTAATTAATTAACCTGATCATGAAAATTAAATTATCAAGTTTATGAGAAAACTTTTCCTCTTACTTTCGGTGTTGCTGTGCTTAGGCAGCGCGCTAAAAGCCCAGGACCGTAATATAACAGGTACGGTTACGGACGAAAAAGGTGCTCCCCTGCCAGGGGTTGCCATCCAGGTAAAGGGCAGTACTACAGGTACTATCACCAATGCCGATGGTAAATATTCAATTAAGGCTACTAACCTACAGGCCATTGTGGTTGGGGCTAAATTTCTTGGATACAACTACCAGGAAAAAACACTGAAGATTGGCGAGATGAATGCCGACTTTAAAATGGTACCATCACAAAATGCCCTCGATGAGGTTGTGGTAGTAGGTTACGGTACTCAAAAGAAGGTCCACTTAACAGGTGCTGTTGCCGCGGTGGATATGAAAACCATCCAGGATATCCCTACCACTAACCTTGCCGCCGCACTTCGCGGTACCAATGCCGCGGTAAGTGTTACCGGTGGTATTGCAAGGCCAGGCCAAAGCGGAACCATCACTATCCGTAACCCTGTTTTCCTGGCAAAGAATGGCGGTAGTACAACACCATTATACATTATTGATGGTGTACAACGTAGTGAAGCAGATTTCAACCTGCTTGATCAAAGTGAGGTGGAGAACATTTCGATATTGAAAGATGCAGCCGCTGCCATATACGGTATTTTAGGCGCGAATGGCGTTATCGTTGTAACAACCAAACGCGGCCAGGCCGGCGGGCCAAAGGTAAGCTTCAGTTCATCAGTAGGTATTGCCGACGCAATTCAGCTTCCTAAAATGATGTCGGGCTTTCAGATGGCTACTTATTTGAATGATATTGAGCAAACCAGGTATAACCACACCATAACACCCGAAGGTTATATCAACGGCGATTTAAGCAATAAAGACTTAAAATATTATACGCCGGATGAGCTTGAGTACTTTAAAAATAACAACCAAAATTTCCTGGAGCAGGCATTTAAACCGGCAGTAACCAGCAGGAACGCGTTGAGCATAACCGGCGGTAATGATAAGGTTACTTATTTCGCAGGCGCAAATTATGTAAACCAAAACTCCAACTTTAAAGGCGTAAACACTAACCGCTTTGGCTTCAGGGCCAGTGTCGACGCAAAAGTGGCGAAAGGTTTAAAACTGTCATTGTCATTGAGCGAAGATCTTGCCAAAAGCAAAATTTACTGGTATAAACTATCAAGTACCAGCGAAAGCCCCGATAACGACTTTCTGTCGCTTAACCAGGCACCACCATGGCAAAAATATTTTATCGACGGGCACCCTGTATATTTAGGAACCAGCAATAACGATAACCTTAACTTTTTTGCTGTTCAAAATTCTAACAACTACACAGGTAACAATAACACTGTATTTAATGGTTTAGCCAATTTGAGTTACGAAATTCCGGGTATTAGCGGCTTAACTGCCAATGTTAGCTACAACCGTAATCTTAATAATGCCTTTAACAAGCAATATGGCTCAACGTTTTATTACAACCAATACTCGGGCGAAGGCGACAATAACCATATTCCGGGAGGAACTGTGGTAGGCGTAAAAGCTATTAAAAATGGCGATAGGGTGCGCCTTACCCCTACAATGGCAGATAATTACCAGTTCAACGCCAACCTTACTTACCATAAACGTTTTGGGGCGCATGAAATTACTGCACTGGCTTTGTATGAGCAATATGAGTCATATAGTGAAGGTGTAGCTGCCGAAGCCGACGGAGTAATTGTAGGCGGAAAAGATAACCAGACATTCACCATCGGTGATCAATCGTCAAACCAGGCCACATTGGTGAAGGAATATGGCCGTAAAGCTGTGGCAGGTAGGGTAAATTATGCCTACGCCGATAAATACCTGGTTGAATTGGCCATGAGGGCGGATGCCAATACCAACTTTGCACCGGGCCACCAGTGGGGATATTTCCCTTCGGCCTCAGCAGGCTGGGTGGTTTCAAAAGAAAACTTCTTTAAATCAGTAAGCTTTGTTGATCTTTTGAAATTCAGAGGTTCGGTAGGCTTGTTGGGTTCTGATAATACACCTTCATTCTTATACGCGGTTAACTACCAGTTTGGTACCGGCAACAAAGGCGGTGCTGTTTTTGGCGGCAATGGCGACAGGGGCCTCGGCGCACTGCTAAATATCGCTATCCCGAACGCTAATTTAACCTGGGACCATGACCTAAAAACAAACTACGGTTTAGATGCCGCTTTCCTGGGTAACCGTTTATCAGTTTCGGCCGATTATTTCTGGGAGCACCGCTATGATATGCTTGCATCGCTGAACACTTCAGTTCCTGTAACTATAGGTGCAGCGCCATCTGCCGAAAATTATGGTATCGTCAATACTTTCGGATACGAGATCTCTGTAAGTTGGAAAGACAAAATTGGTTCTAATTTTAGCTATAATTTTAGCCCGTTCTTTTCCTGGAGCGATAATAAATACATTAAATATGATATCGCTGCAGCACAGGTGGGTACCATTCAGGATTTGACCGGTAAATCAAGCGATCAGGGAACACTGGGATACAAATCACTCGGTATCATCCGTACACAAGCCGATGCTGATGCGATTATTGCCGAAAGGGCAGCAGCAGCCGGTGGCGCGCAAAACGTTAAGATTTTTGGTTACGTACCTTCACCTGGTATGATCAATTACGTTGACAAAAACGGCGACGGTATTATCAAACAAAACGATCTCAACGACCAGTTTTATTTAGGTAAGAAATCATCAAACCACTACAATCTTGGTCTGAACTTTGGCGGTGCATATAAAACATTAAGCTTAAATGTGGTTATGGGAATGAGCTGGGGTGGTAACCAATCAATTGAGAGCGCGGCCATTAAACAAGCTACTGCCAACCAGAACAGGCCTGTATTCTGGGCCGATCACTGGATCCCATCTAATCCAAATGCCAAATATCCCGACCCTTATTACTCGGACGATGTGAGTGCTACAAGTGATTTTTGGTTTGTTAGCCCCTTCACCTGGAATATCTCCAGTGCTAACTTAAGCTATACCCTGCCCGCTTCCATCACAAAAAGGCTTGGAATGTCAAGCATAAGGGCGTATGTGGTAGCTACAAACCCAATCAACTTTGTAAACCCGTTCCCCGAACATTATCGTGATATTTCATCACCATTTGGGGCATATCCCAACTTACGCACAGTATCTTTTGGTTTAAACTTAGGCTTCTAAACTTTGAAAGACATGAAATTATTTAAAACCATATTTGCAGCTTTGATCGTATCAGCCCTGTTTACAAACTGTAAAAAAGTGCTTGATAAGGAAGATCTTACACACAGCACCCCCGGTCAGATTTTTAATGACTCAACGGTGGCTATTTTAAACATCAATTACCTATATACAGCAAACCAGCCTGGCTGGTTTGGCGATACCGGCGGCGCTATTGGCAGCGGAGGCGACAAATGCGACGAATTTTACAGCGATAACGCATACGTAAAAGGCACGGTTACCATCGAAACTGTTGGTGACATCGGTACCTCGGTGAATATCAGCAATAACTACGGCCGGATCCGTAACATTAACCAAACCCTGCAGGACCTCGACGCCAGCACCTTGCCTGCCTCTACCAAAAACAGGTATAAAGCACAGGCTTATTTTTGGAGGGCTTTCAGGTATTTTGACCTGGTAAGGTTATATGGAGGTGTTCCATTGGTATTAAAACCGCTTGATGCTATTGGTCAGGACGCCAAAAACGCGGCGCTTTTGCCTCGTAACAAAACCTCAGAATGTTTTAAACAAATTGGGAGCGATCTGGACAGCTGTATAAAATATCTGCCCGCCAAATGGAGTGGCAGCGATTACGGTCGTATTTCATCGGCTGCTGCTGCTGCGTTTAAAGGAAGGGTGTTGCTAACGTATGCAAGTCCTCAGTTTAACCCCAGCAATGATGCGGCCCGCTGGCAAACAGCTGCTGATGCCAATGATAAGGCAATGCAGATATTGTCCGCTAATAACTACGGTTTAAACCCTTCGTATGACAATATGTGGTTTACCGAAAACAGCAGCAATCCGGAAGCAATTTTGATAACAGGTTTTAACACATCATCAACCGATCAAAACCAGAATAACAATACCTATGATAACGCGACTCGTCCGGCCTATTTAGGTACTAAAGGCGGCTCCAATCAACCTACATGGGATATTGTAAAATCATACCCGATGCTTGACGGAAAAGCACCAGGTACCTCGTTAAAGTATACATATGATGATGCAAAGTTTTTTGATAACCGCGATCCAAGGTTTAACAAAACTATTGCCTACAACGGTTGTAACTGGCCTATAAACGGCAATAGCTCTTATCGTCTGTGGACTTACTTTTATTACAATAAAGCGGATGGTTCCGGTGTTAAAACCACTGAACCGGCATCAGCAACAGGCTCAGGTTTCTACCTGCGCAAAGCTATTGACCCTAACGTCAGTGTGGCAAATACACCATATGTTGGTACAGATTGGATGGAGATCCGTTATGCCGAAGTTTTATTGAACCAGGCCGAATGTGCCGCCGCGTTAGGTAACGTAACTACCGGTTATACCAATATTGCCGCCATCAGGAAACGCGCGGGTATTGAAGCTGGTGCTGATAACCTGTACGGTTTAGACGCAGGTATGAGCCCTGACCAGATGATCAACGCTATCATGAATGAACGTAAAATTGAATTTGCCTTTGAAGGTAAACGCTATTGGGACCTTCGTCGCCGTAAACTGCTCGAAAGTACATTGAACGGTAAAAAGAGAACGGGGCTTACAGTTACCCTTAATAACAACGCAAGCGGTAAAGATTATCTTACCGGTACAAGAGATGCTTTAGCAGCTGCATCATTGGATGCCCTGTACAGCACATCTTTCACCGTTAAAACTAAAACTATGGATTCTTATAACATTGCGGTTCAGTCGGGCGATTACTTTTTCGGGATCCCTTCGGCGGCATTGTTAAATAATATCAATTTACAGCAAAATAACACCTGGGGTGGGCCGTTTGATCCGCTTCAATAATAAATTAATTGAACGATGGGTGCCTGCTAACCATTTAACAAAAGAAGATTACGAATACAGATATGAAAAAACACACAGCTTTATTTTTAGTAGCAGCGGCATTGGGTTTAGCTAAACCGGCTTTTGCCCAATACCCGGAAATACCAGAAAAGGTTAAAGCAGAGAGTGAGGCTTTGATGAAAGAGGCTACCCGTCGTTCAGATTCAGCATGGGCGGTTGCCCTGCCCATTATCCAGGCCGATCAGCGCCGTGGCAAAGTATACGTACCATGGGCCGCACGCCCAACAGATTTGCCGCAGGCCAAGATCCCGGCATTCCCGGGTGCCGAGGGCGGTGGCAAATTTACTTTTGGGGGCCGCGGTGGTAAGGTATATGTAGTTACCAGTTTAGCAGATAGCGGTCCCGGCACTTTGCGCGAGGCCTGCGAAAAAGGCGGCGCGCGTATTGTGGTATTTAATGTTGCGGGCATTATCCGCATCAAAACACCGATTATCGTGAGGGCTCCGTATATTACTATTGAAGGCCAAACTGCTCCGGGTGATGGCGTTTGTATTGCAGGCGAATCATTTTGGGTGAATACACATGACGTTGTGATCCGTTATATGCGTTTCCGTCGTGGCGAAACTAATGTTGGCCGCCGTGATGATGCTTTGGGTGGCAACCCGGTAGGTAACATCATTGCCGATCACGTATCTGCAAGCTGGGGCCTGGATGAAAACTTTTCCATGTACCGTCACATGTTTGATCCCGGCGATGGCTCGAAAGAAGAGAAGCTGGGTACCGTAAATATCACTATCCAGAATTGTATTTATTCAGAATCATTGGATTACTGGAACCACGCTTTCGGCTCAACAACAGGCGGCGAAAACAGCTCATTAATGCGTAACCTTTGGGCAGATAATACCGGTCGTAACCCATCTGTTGGCTGGAATGGCGTATACAACTTTGTAAACAATGTGGTATTTAACTGGCACCACCGCTCAATGGACGGCGGCGATTATACCACCAATTACAACGTGATCAATAACTACTTTAAACCTGGTCCGGTTACACCTAAAGATGAGCCGGTTGGTCACCGTATCCTGAAACCGGAATCGGGCAGGAGCAAGCTGAAAGAAAAAGTATTCGGTCGCGTTTATGCATCAGGTAACATTATGGAAGGTTATCCCGAAGTAACTAAAGATGCGTGGAACGGTGGCATCCAGGTTGAAGGCCCTGGTGGCAAAGAATTGCCTGACGCCGGCCAATACAAGGATTACATGAAATCGGATGTTCCGTTCCCTATGCCTCCGATGACTATCCTATCGGCAAAAGACGCCTTTAAATTTGTTATAGCAAATGCCGGCGCAACACTGCCAAAACGCGATCCGGTTGATGTGCGCATCACCGAGCAGGTGCGTACCGGTAAAATCACTTATAAAGAAATGAAAACCGATACTGCTTACCAGTTTAAAGTGCGTAAATTACCTAAGGACTCGTACAAACTGGGTATCATCACTGCCCCATGGCAGGTGGGTGGCTATCCTGAATATAAAGGCACGCCGTATAAAGACTCGGATAATGATGGCTTGCCCGATAGTTGGGAAACAGCTCATGGCCTAAACCCTAAAGATGGTAACGACTCGGCCCTGCCTGCAAAAAATGGTGGCGGTTATACCAATATCGAAGTATATTTAAATACAGTAGCCGCTAAAGGCGAAAAGAAGCTTGCTTCGTTAAAATAAAGATATATCAGAAATATTAAAACCATTTGTTCCATTTGTGTAAGATCATTGCCGTTGGTTTTAACCAACGGATAATAAAATGGATTAAAGAGGGCTTTAGCCCAAATGCCACTTGCATAATTAGGCTAAAGCCCAGGTTCTTCAGCTTCTGCTACCGTTGGTTAAAACCAACGGCAATGAATAAATTACATTTTTAACAACTGCTAATAATGCGGGGATTGAGGTTTATAAGGATTTATTTTTGGGTTGGTTTAATGACTGGGGGGATGCTTATGCATTCCCCCTTATTTGCACAGGATAAGAAAAAAGCCCCTAAACCCCAACCGCCTGTTGCTGCCGATAAAAACGGCAAGCTAAATTATGTGGTTGCTCCCAACGGCGACCGCATTCCTGATTTTTCATATTGCGGATATATGGCCTCCGAAAAGCCAATCCCTTTGGTGCCTGTAAAAGTTGTAGTGCCTGTAAAAGCAGGCGATGCCACGCTGAGGATCCAGGCTGCCTTAGATTACGTAGCTGGTTTACCTGCAGATAAAGATGGCTTTCGGGGAGCGGTATTGCTTAACAAAGGGGTGTACCAGGTTAATGGTAGCCTCAAAATTAACGCATCCGGCGTTGTTTTGCGCGGTAGCGGCATGGGCGCCAACGGCACCACATTATTTGCAGCCGGGACCGACAGGGAAACCTTTATTCATGTTACCGGTAAAAACGACCGGCAAACATCCAAAGAAATTAAAATTACCGATGCTTATGTTCCGGTAAATGCCAACACTCTGCACATTGCTGAAGACGCAGGCCTAAAAACCGGCGACATGGTGTTGATCCATCGCCCGAGCACACAGGCCTGGATCAGTACCATCAAAACCGATCATTTTGGTGGCGATTTAACCGCCCTGGCCTGGAAACCCGGCGAACGGGATATTTACTGGGATAGAAAAGTAACATCAGTAGACGGTAACACAGTTACCCTTGACGCGCCTTTAACAACAGCATTGGATACTGCGTACGGCGGTGGTTTGATAGCCTCTTACCAATGGCCCGGCAGAATTGTGCAAGTGGGGATCGAAAACTTAAAACTGCAATCAGCCTACGACGCTTCAAACGCAAAAGACGAAGCTCACCGCTGGATGGCAATTACGATGGGAAATGTGAGCGATGCCTGGGTACGCCAGGTAATCTTTGAGCATTTTGCAGGTTCGGCAGTATTTGTTGGTGTTACCGGAAACCGCGTTACGGTTGAAGATTGTAAATCGCTTTCACCCGTTTCTGAAATAGGAGGGCAGCGCCGTAACACATTCCTGACTATGGGCGGGCAAAACCTTTTTCAGCGTTTATATTCCGAGCAGGGTTTTCATGATTTTGCTACCGGGTATTGCGCGCCGGGGCCAAACGCCTTTGTGCAATGTATGTCGGTAGGTTCGCTGGGTTTTAGCGGTGGCATCGACAGTTGGGCTTCAGGCGTTCTGTTTGATATCGCCAACATCGATGGACAGCCCTTAAGTTATATGAACCGGGGACAGGACGGGCAAGGGGCCGGATGGAGCGCCGCCAACAGCCTGTTCTGGAATTGTACCGCAGCCCGTGTGGATTGTTATCAGCCGCCAACTGCTCAAAACTGGGCTTTTGGTACCTGGGCGCAATTTGCCGGTGATGGCTACTGGAGCACATCAAACAGTACTATAAGCCCAAGAAGTTTTTATTATGCACAGCTGGCTAACAGGTTGAATAAGGATGTAAGTAAACAAGCCGATATCCTGTATCCGGCCACTGAACCTTCAAGCAGCCCAACAGTTGAACAGGCGGCCGAATTAATGGCCGCCGCCCGCAAACCTGCTGTTACAATCAGTAACTGGATAGATCAATCGTCTAAAAGAAATGTTATCAATACAGAATCGGCTGGTGCCAAGACTATTGATGAAATAGGATATAAAAATGCTGCACCTACAGTATTAGCACCCAAAATGGTGGTTACCAACGGATGGTTAACCCGTGGCAATGTAGTATTAACAGGCAGACACTTTGAAACCCCATGGTGGAGCGGTACCGTGCATCCTGATTATACCGAAAAGGAAGCCAAACCTGCCATCAGCCGCTGGGTACCTGGCCAAACCGGAACCGGTTTAACGGATGATCTGAATGCGGTAACCGACTGGATGAAGAAAGATAACGTCGTAGTATTTGAGCATAATTACGGCTTGTGGTATGATCGTCGCCGTGATGATCATGAGCGCATCCGCAGGATGGATGGCGATGTTTGGGCTCCGTTTTATGAACTGCCTTTTGCCCGGAGCGGAAAAGAACTGGCCTACGACGGCTTAAGCAAATACGACCTGACAAAATACAATACCTGGTACTGGAACCGCCTGAAACAATTTGCTGACTTGGCCGATGAGAAAGGTTTGGTACTGGTTCATCAAAACTATTTTCAACACAATATTATTGAGGCGGGGGCGCATTATACTGATTTTCCGTGGCGCACGGCGAATAACATTAACGGCACCGGTTTCCCGGAGCCTGTACCTTATGCCGGCGACAAACGCCAGTTTATGGCTGAGCAGTTTTATGACGAAACCGATCCGGCAAGGCGTAAGCTTCACATTGCCTACATCAATAAATGTATGGACAATTTTGCAGGTAATACCGGGGTGATCCAACAGATTGGAGCGGAGTTTACCGGTCCGCTGCATTTCATGAAATTTTGGGTAGAAACCATTAAACAATGGGAAACCACACATAAAAAGAAACAGATTATCGCTTTAAGCGCTACAAAAGATGTGCAGGATGCTATCCTGTCCAATCCGGCAACAGCTTCGGTTATCAATGTTATAGATATTCGTTATTGGTATTACCAGGCCAACGGAACGGCCTATGAACCCATTGGCGGCCAAAGCCTGGCCCCGCGCCAGCAAGCCCGCATCTTTAAACCCAAGGCTTCATCATTTGAGCAGGTTTATCGTGCGGTACATGAGTACCGTACCAAATACCCGGATAAAGCTGTGCTTTATTCTGCTGATGGTTATGATCATTTTGGCTGGGCGATATTTATTGCAGGCGGATCATTGCCGGTCCTTCCTGCCAATACCAATAAAGCTTTTTTAGCCGATGCGAGCGGTATGAAACCTGCCGAGCTGCCGGGTTCGCCTAAAGATCAATGGGCGTTAGCTTCATCAAAAGGGTATATCGTTTATAGTAATGGCGGTGGGATTCACCTTGACCTGGCTGCTAACGCCACATACAAAGCACAATGGATAGACCCTAAAACTGGTGAACTTTTGCCTGCAACCGAAACGGTAAAAGGAGCAGCTAATACAGAAATTAAAGCACAAGGCAATGAAGCCGCCATTTTGTGGCTGAGCAGGAATTGAAAGGTTAGGAAAAAATAAAAGCGGAGGGCTTGCACGATTCCCCTCTCGAGAGGGGCGGAGGGGTGTATTTAACAAAGCGGTAATAAACGCGAACGAAACACACCCCTGCCAACGCTCAGCCAAACGCGCCCCCTCTCAAGAGGGGAGCTCGAAAAAATAGAGGGATTAAAGAAGAAAGGGCCAGTGCGATTCCCTTCTTGAGAGGGGTGGAGGGGTGTGTTTAACAAAGCGATAATGAACGCGGACGAAACACACCCCTGCCAACGCTCAGCCAAACGCGCCCCCTCTCAAGAGGGGAGCTTGAAAAAATAGAGGGATTAAAGAAGAAAGGGCCAGTGCGATTCCCCTCTTGAGAGGGGCGGAGGGGTGTGTTTAACAAAGCGATAATGAACGCCGAAGAAACACACCCCTGCCAACGCTCAACCCAACGCGCCCCCTCTCAAGAGGGGAACTTGATAAATTTATAATTATGCTTAAAAAATCTACCATATTAATTGCCATTGCTTCATTGCTTTTTTCATTCAAAAGCAACGATGTAATGCCTCGTTTAAGCATATCCGCTAACCACCGCTATTTTATGGCTGGTGATAAGCCATTTTTTTGGCTGGGTGATACAGGATGGCTGCTGTTCTCTAAACTGAAAAGAGAAGAGGCCGAGCAATACCTTGATGTCCGTGCCAAACAGGGTTTTAACGTGATACAGGTAATGGTGGTGCATAGCATCAAAGAAACCAATGCCTATGGCGATTCGGCCCTGAGCAATAAAAGTATCGCTTTGCCAAAAACTACGCCGGGTAGCACTTTTGGTAAAGGAAATGAATACGATTACTGGGATCATATCGATTGGATCATAACCAAAGCCGCCGAAAAAGGTTTATACGTAGCCCTGGTGCCGGTTTGGGGATCGGTGGTTAAAGAGAGCCATATCGGTGCTGAAAAGGCAAAAACTTACGCTGAGTTTTTAGCCAAAAGATATCGCGACCGTTCCAACGTGATCTGGATGAATGGCGGTGACATCGCCGGTTCCGATTCGTTGAAAACCTGGAAAGCTATTGGTAACACTTTGCATGATGTTGATGGTACACATCTGATAACTTACCATCCGCGCGGCCGTACGCAATCATCGAAATGGTTTCATAATGAAGATTGGTTAAGCTTCAATTGCTTTCAATCCGGCCATCGTACTTATGCGCAGGATACCTCCAAAAAAGATTTAAAATACGGCGAAGATAACTGGCGTTATGTTGAAACGGATTACAACCTGTCGCCCGTAAAGCCAACGCTTGATGCCGAGCCATCGTACGAAAAAATCCCTTATGGATTACATGATATCAAACTGCCCCGCTGGACTGCCGCCGATGTAAGGCGCTATGGCTACTGGTCGGTTTTTGCCGGGGCCTGCGGGTATACGTATGGCGATAATGATGTGATGCAGATGCACAAACCAACCGACAAAGGCAGTGCTTATGGTTCAAAAGGCTACTGGTACAATTCGGTTAATGATCCAGGCGCTAAGCAGATGGTTTATCTGAAAAAACTGGTGCTTTCTCGTCCATATCTTGACCGTGTACCGGATCAATCGCTGATCGCCGGTAATAACGGTGTAAAGTATAACAGGCTAATAGCTGCCCGCGGTAAAAATTATGCTTTTGTTTATACCTATACCGGCCGTGAGATTAATATCAATGCTGGTAAACTGGAAGGCACAAAACTGAAAGCATCATGGTTTAACCCGCGCAACGGGCAAACTACGGCTATCGGCATCTTCGCGAAAGCTAAAACAATAAAATTTAAGCCACCCGGCAAAATATCAAACGGTAACGACTGGGTGCTCATTATCGATGCGATATAAATGAAAAGGGCGATTAAACATATCATCTTACTATTTGCCGTTGCATTGATGTTTTCGTGCAAGGCCAGTAAAAGCGTGTACCTTTTTACCTCGTTTCATGAGCCTGCTAATGAGGGTTTGCGTTTTTTATACAGTAATGATGCCTATCACTGGAATGCCATCGATCATATTTTCATTAAACCGGAGGTTGGTGATGCCAAGATCATGCGCGACCCATCCATAGCCCAGGGCCCCGATGGAGTTTACCATTTGGTGTGGACAACCGGCTGGAAAAACGACAAAGGCATAGGCTATGCCAGCTCGAGCGATCTGATCCATTGGTCGGCCGAAGAGCATATTGAGGTGATGGCTAATGAGCTCACCGCGGTGAATGCCTGGGCACCGGAGTTGTTTTATGACGAGGATAACAAATATTTCATCATTGTTTGGGCTTCAACCGTACCATTCCGCTTTCCGAAGGGACACGAGGATGAAAATAACAATCACCGACTGTATTACACCACAACTAAAGATTTTAAAACTTTCAGCCCCTCACAGCTTTTCCTTGATCCGGGTTTTAGCGTAATTGATGCTGAGATCGTAAAGCGGGCCAAAAATGATTATGCACTGGTGATGAAGGATAATACCCGGCCTAACCGTAATATCCTCGTGGCCTTTAGTAATAATCCTCTGGGGCCTTATAGCAATTATACTCCGCGATTTACCGAACCTTTCAGTGAAGGCCCCAGCATGACCAAAGCCGGTGATAACTGGCTGATTTATTATGATTCGTACCGTTTAAAAAGATATGGCGCAATGCGTACAACCGACTTTAAAACTTTTACCGACCTGGCCGATAGCGTGAGCATACCGGTAGGGCACAAGCACGGCACCATACTTAAGGTTACCAAAAAACAGCTTGCGCAGCTTTTACAGGCAGCCGGGCAAACCAAAGCAGCTAAACATGAATAAGTTCATCAGCATATTGTTTTTTATATCGATGGCCGGGATAGCCAGTGCACAGGATACCGTGCATTACAGCGGCAATACCGTTGCCAACGTTGATTATCATCATGGGCAATTAACTCCGGTGATAGGTGTGCACAGCAAGCAGATCTTCAGGGCTAACCGTGAACATCCGGAACTGGCCGATGACTTCGGTTTTACCTATAATCATGCGCCTATGCTGGCCTACTGGAACAATACTTTTTATGTAGAATACCTGAGCGATAAGGTAGGCGAAAGCCTGCCGCCAGGCCAAACCCTGCTCATGACCTCGAAAGATGGTGAAGCATGGTCAAAACCTACGGTAGTTTTTCCTCAGTATAAAATACCCGATGGCACTACCAAAGAGGGGCACACCGGTGTGGCAAAGGACCTGTATTCGGTAATGCACCAGCGTATGGGTTTTTATACGTCGAAATCAAAACGCTTACTGGTGCTTGGTTTTTATGGGATTTGCCTGGATGGTCATGATGACCCGAATGATGGCTTAGGCATTGGTCGCGTAGTGCGTGAAGTATTGCCAAATGGTAAATTCGGACCGATCTATTTTATCCACTATAATCCAAAATGGAACGAAAAGAACACCTCATATCCTTTTTATAAAACCAGTAAGGACAAAGGTTTTGTGCAGGCCTGCGATGAACTGATGGCAAACCCGCTGATGATGATGCAATGGGTTGAGGAAACCGATAGGAAAGATCCGCTGATCCCGCTGCATAAGGATTATAAAGCGTTTAACTTTTATCATCTGCCAGACGGCCGTGTGGTTGGACTTTGGAAATACGCGCTAACCGCTATCAGCACCGATAATGGCAAAACCTGGCCAGCAAATGCCGCCCGCGCGCCGCGTTTTGTAACCGCCAATGCCAAAATCTGGGGACAGCGCACATCCGACGGTAAATATGCCACGGTTTACAACCCTTCGGAATTTCGCTGGCCGCTGGCCTTATCGGTTAGTAAGGACGGATTAGATTATACCAACCTGCTGTTAGTTAACGGCGAGATCACCACTATGCGTTACGGCGGTGCTTATAAATCATACGGGCCGCAATATACACGCGGCATTGAAGAGGGAAACGGTAACCCGCCTGATGGTAAGCTTTGGGTAACCTACAGCATGAACAAAGAGGATATCTGGGTATCATCCATCCCGGTACCGGTAACCGAGAAAGCGGACGCACATGCCAATGAGATCTTTAATCAATTACCAGTAGGTAAAGAGCTTGAAAAGTGGAACACTTACAGCACGCAATGGGCTCCTGCGGCTATCGACAAGTCACCTGATGGCGAACGAGCCCTAACCCTGAAAGATAGCGACCCATTTGACTTTGCCAAAGCAGAACGTGTTGTGCCTGTTTCTAAAAAATTAATGACCGATTTCACCATCACTGCCGGGCAAAATAATACCGGCATGCTGGATATCGAATTTCAGGATGAAAAAGGTACCGCTGCTATCAGGCTAACACTTGATTCGGCAGGGCAGTTCAGGACTAAGGCAGGCTATCGCAACAAAAACTTTATGAAATATGAGGCTGGTACGCAATATCATGTGGTGATCAAACTAAATACCGATACCCGCTTTTACACCGTGAATGTAAACGGAAAGGATGTGCTTACAGGCCTGTTTTTCGCGCCGGTGCTGAGCGTAAACCGGGTGGTGTTCCGTACCGGGAATATCAGAAGGTTCCCTGACGCCGATACCCCAACCGATCAGGATTTCGACCGGCCGAACGCAGGAGAAGCTGCGAAACAAGCCGTGTTCTACATCAAATCATTTAAAACAAGTAATTACTAATGCTGCGCTTTATAAAATATTGTTGGTTGACGATCTGCCTGCTGAGCCCCGGGCTTGCAGGGGCGCAGGTTGTTTTGCCTAAAATATTGGGCAACAATATGGTATTGCAGCGTAATGCTCCCGTGCCCGTTTGGGGAACAGCCTCGCCGGGCGAAAAGGTAACAGTAAAGTTTGCTAAACAAACAAAGGCAACTACGGCCGATGCGGCGGGTAAATGGATGGTAAAGCTCGACGCGATGCCCGCATCAGCCAAACCATCAACATTAACTATAAAAGGTACCAACACTATCCAACTGCAAAATATATTGGTAGGCGAGGTATGGCTCTGCTCCGGCCAATCGAACATGCAGTACGAAATGCGCAAAAACAGCAAAGTGAAAAGGCCGGATA
Organism: Mucilaginibacter sp. 3215; assembly: GCF_050433785.1. Lineage (NCBI taxonomy): Bacteria > Pseudomonadati > Bacteroidota > Sphingobacteriia > Sphingobacteriales > Sphingobacteriaceae > Mucilaginibacter > Mucilaginibacter sp. 3215. The sequence continues at coordinate 450,394 of NZ_JBNPWO010000003.1, read as the reverse complement.
CCAGCACCGCAAACTCGCCTGTTGATGAACTTAACCGCGCGCATACCCCGCAGATCAGGATTTTCCTGGTTACGCAGAAAAACTTGTTAAAGCCCGATTCTAACCATTCGGGATGGAGTGTGGCCGAAGATTCGGCTTTGAGGGCTTTTTCGGCGGCGGGGTATTTCTTTGCTAAAAACCTGCAGCATGATTTGAAAGTGCCGGTAGGTATTATTTCATCGGCGGTGAGCGGCAGCAGGATTGAGCCCTGGGTATCACAGGAGGGTTTTGATGCCATTCCGTATTTTAAGGCCAACAACATTAAAATTGAGGGTGATCCCGGTAAGTTCTACGCCAAAATGATTGAGCCGGTTGCCCCCTTTGCGCTGAAGGGCTTTTTATGGTACCAGGGCGAAAGCAATTGCTTTTTAGGCGAAACCATCAGTTATACCTATAAAATGGAGGCGCTCATCAACAACTGGCGTAAGCTTTGGGCCGATAAAACATTGCCATTCTATTACGTGCAGATAGCGCCGTATTACTACACCCTGGGAAAAGGCCCGGTAACTTACACGCCCTTTACCGAACCTGAATTGCGCGAAGCACAGGCTGCCGCCCTGCAAATCCCGCATACAGGGATGATCATCACTACTGATCTGAACGATGATCTTAAAAATATCCACCCGCCATTTAAATGGGAGATAGGCAGGAGGTTGGAACTGCAGGCGCTCGCTAATACCTACAAAAAGCCGGTAGTTTTTTCGGGCCCGGTGTATAAAAACATGAAAATAAACGGCGATAAGATCGTCCTTGAGTTTGATCATGTGGGCACCGGATTGGTAAGCCACGACGGGAAACCACTTACTGATTTCACCATTGCCGGTGCCGACGGAAATTTTGTCGCGGCCACGGCCACAATAAAAGGAAACACGGTTGAGGTATCAGCCCAATCGGTTACCAAACCTGTAGCCGCGCGCTTTGCCTGGTCGGAATCGGCTCAGCCTAATTTTTATAATAAGGAGGGGTTACCTGCCGCGCCATTTCGCACGAATAACCCTTTGAAATTTACTTTAACTGCTAACTGAATATATAAATGAGATCTGCCTGCTTTAAAATATGGATTGCTTTACTGTTTGTTATTAACTGGTCGGTAAGCCGTGCCCAGGAAACACAAAAGCTGTTCCTGTCGGGTACGGGGAGTAATCATACTGTAAACTGGCAGTTTTATTGCACCGCTGGCAATAATTCAGGCAAATGGACTACCATTCCGGTGCCATCAAACTGGGAGTTTCAGGGTTTTGGAAAATACAACTACGGTCTTGCTAAGGATAGTTTAAGAGGCAAGGAACAAGGGCTATATAAATATGAATTTAATGTGCCCGCATCATGGCGGGGCAAGGCTGTCAACATTGTTTTTGATGGCTCGATGACCGATACGGAGGTGAAGCTAAACGGTAAATCGGCCGGGCCAATTCACCAGGGATCATTTTATCGTTTTAAATATGATGTAAGCGCGTTGCTTAACTACGACAAATCAAACCTGTTAGAGGTAACGGTATCCAAACACTCCGCCAATGCATCAGTAAACGCAGCCGAGCGCAAAGGTGATTTCTGGATCTTCGGCGGGATCTTCAGGCCTGTATTTTTGGAGGCCGCCCCTAAATCGCACATCAGCTATTATGCCGTTGATGCCAAAGCCAACGGGAATTTAAAAGCACAACTGCGGCTGGTATCTGTAAAAAGCGGCACGGTAACAGGGCAGGTGTATACCTTGGCGGGGCAAAAATTTGGTGCCCCATTTTCTGTTAAGGTTAATGCGGGTGATACTGTTGCCAATCTAAGCACACATATTGCTTCGCCTAAATTATGGTCGCCGGAGTTTCCTAACCTGTATAATGTGGTGTTTGCCCTAAATGAAAATGGCAAGCCTGTTCATACGGTAAAACAACGGATTGGTTTCCGTACGGTTGAATTGAGAGAGCATGACGGCATTTACGTAAATAACGTCAAGATCAAATTTAAAGGGGTAAACCGCCATTCATTCTGGCCAACTACGGGCCGGGCCTTAAATAAAAAAGTAAGTATTGGGGATGTTCGGCTGATGAAGGATATGAACATGAACGCCGTACGCATGTCGCACTACCCGCCCGATGATCATTTCCTGGATGTGTGCGACTCGTTAGGTCTTTTTGTGTTAGATGAGCTTACCGGCTGGCATCATGCTTATGACGATGTAGTTGGTTCAAAATTAGCTAAGGAACTTATTGAAAAAGATATCAATCACCCATCCATCGTGCTATGGGATAATGGTAACGAAGGAGGTTTTAACTTTAACCTCGATCATTGGTTTGATGAATTGGATATTCAAAAACGTCCGCTCATTCATCCCTGGGGCATCTTCCGCGGAACGAATACACAGCATTATATCAATTATGATTATGGCACCAACACCGGTATAAACGGTCACGATATATTTTTCCCCACCGAGTTTTTACACGGCTTGTACGATGGCGGCGCGGGTGCCGGATTGGGTGATTTCTGGAAACAAATGTGGCATACACCAATTTCGGCAGGTGGTTTTATCTGGGATTTTGCCGATGAAGCTGTGGTGCGTACCGATAAAAACGGAGAATTGGACAGCGATGGCGATCATGGTCCCGATGGTATTGTTGGCCCTTACCATGAAAAAGAAGGCAGTTATTATACCATTAAGGAAATCTGGAGCCCGGTTTATCTCGAACCCCGCGAAATAACTCCGGCATTCAATGGGACATTACGTTTAGAGAATAGATATTCCTATACAAATCTTAAACAATGCACATTCAGCTATAAACTGGCAACACTTAATGGAGCCAGTTCAGTAAATAAAACAGGTACTATTGCTTCACCAGATGTTGCGCCGGGGCAGTATGGAAACCTGCAGCTACAATTACCTAAAGATTGGCAGAATTTCGATGTGCTTTATGTATCTGCTCTTGACGTAAACAAGCATGAACTGTTTACCTGGAGCTTCCCGGTGAGCAATCATGATAAGATCACTAAGCGCATCATTACCAAAACCGGCGGAAGCAAGGCTGTAATTGCTGAAACAGATTCGCTGTACAAGGTGAAAACCAGTAACGGGATCGAGCTGGCGTTTAACCGCAATTCGGGCATATTGGTTAGTGTGAAAAACGCCAAGGGCGATATCCCTTTTAACAATGGTCCTGTGTTAGTTGAAGGGCAGGATCAAACAGGTTTTGAAAAGCTCAGCTATCATTACGAAGGCGATAACCTCGTGGTTGAAGCCGTATTCCCGCCCAAAAAATCCGAGCCTTTGTTGAGGTGGACGATCTACCCATCGGGCTGGGTGCAGCTTGATGTTAAATACTGGCCAATTGGTGAGGATGCCACATTAATGGGCGTTAATTTTTCCTTCCCCGAAAAAGATATCAAAGGTGTTACCTACATGGGCGATGGTCCTTACAGGGTATGGAAAAACCGTACGAAAGGTACATCATTGGGGGTTTGGGATAAAACCTACAACAATACCATAACCGGGCAGGGTAAAGTTGTTTACCCGGAGTTTAAAGGCTATTACTCCAACCTGTACTGGATGAAATTGCAAACCACCGGGCAGCCGGTAACCATTGTTTGCAACAGCCGCGATGTCTTTATGCGCCTGTTTACACCTGCAAATCCGGCAAAGGTTTACAACACAGCTCCGGCCTTCCCATCGGGCGATATCTCGTTTATGCATGGCATAACGCCGATAGGCACCAAATCGCAAAAGCCTGAAAAACTGGGTCCGGGCGGGCAAAAAAACCAATATTTTAATTACGACAGGAATATAGAAGACGCACTTTCGCTGAACCTGTATTTCGACTTTTCGGGCAAATAATTGATGAAAAGGTTAGGCACACATATAGGTTTGGCTGTGGCGGTTATGTTAATCTGCCTCGGCAACTGCTATGCGGATACCCGTATCGGTTTACAAAACCTGAAATGTGAAATGCTGAACAATCCTTTAGGCATCGGCACCGGTAAGCCCCGGCTTAGCTGGCAGATCACCAGCGACACGCGGAATACCAACCAGGTGGCCTATCAAATTTTAGTGGCCTCATCTCCCGAAAAGCTAACGGAAGGGCAGGGGGATCTGTGGGACTCGCATCGAATAAAGTCTGCTGAATCTATCATGATCAACTATGCGGGCAAAGTGTTGAACGGCCGTGCTACATGTTTCTGGAAAGTCAGGGTATGGACAAATAATGGTGCAAGCGGCTGGAGCCAGCCCGCTAAGTGGAGTGTGGGACTTTTAAACCCCGCCGATTGGAAGGCTAAATGGATTGGTTGCGACCGTGGTTTTTCCTGGGATAGCGTGTCTAAGTTCTCGCGTCTTTCGGCACGTTATTATCGCCGTGGGTTTAGTTTAAATAAAGGGATCAAACGCGCTACTGCTTATATAGTTGGTTTGGGACATTACGAGCTGTATGTGAATGGGAAAGCCATTGGTAGTCAGGTTTTAGCAGAGGCGCCAACTGACTATACCCAATCCGTTAAGTACAATACCTTTGATGTTACCGGCTACCTGAGGCATGGCGATAATGCCATCGGAACGGTATTGGGCAATGGCCGTTATTTTACCATGCGGCCAAAATATAAGCCTAAAAAGATCAAAGAATTTGGGTTTCCTAAAATGCTGCTGCAACTGGAGGTGGAATATACTGACGGGACAAAGCAAACCATCATAAGCGATGACAACTGGCATTTTACTGCCGATGGCCCCATCCGCACCAATAACGAGTATGATGGCGAAGAATATGATGCCACTAAAGAATTTCCGGGATGGAACAGTGCTGGTTTTGATGACAGCCAATGGCTTAAAGCCGAGCTGGTGCCGGCTCCCGGTGGCAAGCTTGACGCGCAGATGAATGAACCGATCAGGGTGATGGATACCATTAAACCTGTCAGTATCAGTCAGCTTAAAAAAGATGTATGGATCCTGGATCTGGGGCAAAATATGGCGGGTTGGGTACAGATGCGTGTAAAAGGAAACCGGGGCGATAAAGTAACCCTTCGTTATGCGGAAACACTGCAACCCAACAATGAACTTTATGTTGCAAATCTTCGCGATGCTAAAGTAACTGATGTTTATACACTTAAAGGTGGAGCAGAAGAGATCTGGCACCCGGTATTTGTATATCATGGATTCCGATATGTAGAGATCAGCGGTTATCCCGGTAAAGCCGAATTAACCGATTTTGAGGGGCACGTGGTTTACGATGCCTTGCCGACCATCGGTCATTTTGAAACATCTAACGCCATCGTCAATAAGATCTATCACAATGCATATTGGGGCATCCTGAGCAATTACAAAGGTATGCCTGTAGATTGCCCTCAGCGTAACGAACGCATGCCCTGGCTGGGCGACAGGGCGGTAGGTTCGCTTGGCGAAAGCTTTGTATTTGCCAACGGTAATTTCTATGCTAAATGGCTGGATGATATAGCGCAATCGCAAAGGCCGGATGGTGCAATACCTGATGTAGCCCCGGCTTACTGGAATTACTACAGCGATAACATGACCTGGCCCGGCACTTATATCCTGGTGGCCGATATGCTTTACCGCCAGTTTGCCGATAAAGCGCCCATTGAAAAACATTACGTCTCCATGAAAAAATGGATGGATTATATGCGGATTAAGTACATGAAAAATAACATCGTCACCAAAGATAAATATGGCGACTGGTGTGTACCCCCCGAATCATTAGAACTGATCCATGCCAAAGATTCATCGTTGAATACTGATGGACAGCTGATAGCCACAGCCTATTACTATCACTTATCCGGCTTGATGGAAAAGTTTGCGACAATGCTGCATAAACCTGCTGATGCACAGTTTTTTGTCAGTACGAAGCAAAATGTAGCCAGGGCGTTTAATGATAAGTATTTTAATAAAGCCACATCTAAGTACAGCAACAATACAGTCACCGCCAACCTGTTGCCACTGTACTTTGGGATCACGGCAACAGCCAATAAACAGGCAGTATTCAAAAATATAGTAGCTAAGATCAATGAAGCGCATGATCATATCAGTACCGGCGTAATAGGCACGCAATGGCTTATGCGCGGCCTTACCGAATTTGGCAGACCCGATCTGGCCTGGAAAATTGCCTCTAACACCACCTACCCAAGCTGGGGCTATATGGCCGAAAGGGGGGCAACCACTATTTGGGAATTATGGAATGGCGATACTGCCAATCCGGCCATGAATTCCCGTAACCACATCATGTTGCTGGGCGATCTGATAGCATGGTTTTATCAGGACATAGCGGGGATAAAAACAGTTAATGCCGGTTTTAAACAAGTGGTTATGCAGCCTGCAATTATTAATGGTTTAGATAGTGTTAATACCTCATACCAGACGGCTTATGGTATTGTGAAAAGCAGTTATACCCATACTAAGGGAAGTTTTAGCTGGCATGTTACTGTGCCGCCAAATAGTTCGGCATTGGTTTATGTGCCGGCAAAAAATATGAATGAAGTAACTGAGGGCGGGAAGAACGTATCCGCTATAAAAGATATTAAACAGGTAAAAATGGAGAATGGCGGAGCCGTGCTCAATATTGGTTCGGGCGATTATGATTTTGAAGTAAAATATTAAAGCAACATTTGATATGAAAAAATTAAATAGGATGGGTGTCATGCTGATAGTCTTATTATCGCTGTCGGGCACGTTGAAGGCCCAGGAACAACAGGCAACTAAAGCAGCTCCATCTCCCAAAGCACTGGCCAAAGCAGATGCTGAAGTGGATAAGAAAGCCTCGGATTGGGTTGCCTCCTTATCGCTTACGGACACAGCAAAGGCTACCCGGGTGAAAAATGTAATAGCAACCCACCTCAAAGCTATCCGCGACTGGAATAATAGTCATTCGTATGAGTCAGTACCGGCAGGTATTGATCCGGCTACCGGCAAAGCTTTGAGCACTATGGACAGGCAGATTATCATTAATTCGTCGCTGCCAAAATCGGTACATGAAAACCTCATGGCTGGTTTGCGTAACGACCTTACCGAAGAACAGGTTGAAGCCGTACTTGATAAATACACCATTGGTAAGGTAGCCTTTACACTGGCCGGTTATAAAGCGATTGTACCGGATCTGACACCTGTTGAAGAAGCAGCGATCCTCGCTAACCTGAAGCAGGCCCGCGAACAGGCTGTCGATTTTAAGAATATCAAACAGGTATCGGCCATTTTTGAGATTTACAAAACCAAAAACGAGCAATACCTCAACAGCAACGGCCGTAACTGGCACAAGCTATACGGTGATTATACTAAAGCCATCATCGCGAAAAAAGCTGCTGACAAAGCAGCAAAGGATAAAGCCGCCAACCAAAAATAATTGTACTATGTTAAAAAAAATCTTGTTCGCCGGTGCGGTAAGCTGTTTATTCATGATCACTGCCTTTGCTCAAAATCCATGGCGCAAGGGGATTGTGAAGGATGAGTTTATATATGATAAAGCACCGTACCCGGAGTGCCATGCGGCAACCATAGTCGAAACACCAACCGGCCTTGTGGCCTCATGGTTTGGCGGCACTAAAGAACGCAACCCCGATGTATGTATCTGGGTTAGCAGGTTTGTTAAGGGCAAATGGACAGAAGGTATCAACGTAGCCAACGGCATCCAGAACGATACTTTACGCTATGCCTGCTGGAACCCGGTGTTGTACCAGGTGCCCAAAGGCGAGTTACAGCTTTACTACAAAATAGGCCCAAGCCCCGCAAAATGGAAAGGTTTTGTGAAAACATCTAAAGATGGCGGCATCACCTGGTCGGAGCAAAAAGCCTTGCCCGAAGGATTTTTAGGCCCTATCAAAAACAAACCGGTATTGCTTAAAAACGGTACACTGTTGAGCCCGGTAAGTACGGAAGGAAAGGCTTGGCAGGTGCATTTTGAAGCTACCAAAGATTTTGGCAAAAACTGGACAATGATAGGCCCTATCAGCGATGGTAAAGATCTGAAGGCCATACAGCCCAGTATTTTAACTTATAAAGATGGCAGGCTACAGGCGCTTTGCCGTAGCCAGAATAGGGCGATATTGAGCACATGGTCCAAAGATGGGGGACAAACATGGTCGCCTTTGGAAAAGACCAGTTTGCCGAATAACAACTCCGGTACTGATGCTGTGACCTTGAAAGATGGCCACCAGTTATTGGTTTATAACCATGTTTTGCCCCCGGGAAACCTGGCTAAAGGTGCCCGCACGCCATTAAATGTCGCTGTATCTAAAGATGGTATTACCTGGTACGCAGCGTCGATCCTGGAGGATTCACCAATCAGCCAGTATTCTTACCCATCGGTTATCCAAACTTCGGATGGGATGGTGCATGTGGTCTACACCTGGCGCAGGCAAAAAATAAAACATGTGGTTATCGATCCGGCAAAATTAGAGATGAGGGAAATAAAGGATGGCGTTTGGCCTAAGGTAGATGGTTATATGCCGCCGGTACAGGTTGGGGAGACTAAGGATTTGTAAGGAGTGAGGATAGTATCATTAGGCAACTCGGTTGATAAGTAAACCGGGTGTCATGCTGAGGCCCTCGAAGCATGGTGGGCGGGCCTTTGCGTGCGACCCTTCGACAGGCTCAGGGTGACAGCCCTGTGTGAAGAGTGAATTTGCATGGCGTATACATCAGGGTCCTCTGTGAGAGACCCTGATGGGACGGTGAAAATACGGTATGTAGAGACGCATCACATGTGTCTCCTTTAGGATAAGCAAATATGACTGGCACACGGAAGACGCATGTGATGCGTCTCTACAAAAAAATAAAACGATGAAAAAACTGATCTATACACTGATAACCTGCCTCACAGCAATGAGTTTCACTGTCCATGCGCAGCAAACTACCGATGCCATGTACAGGAAAACCCTGAAGGAGGTGCTTGATGAGGTGCAGGACAAATATCATGTAAAGATCAAATACACTGCTGCCCAGGTTGATGGCAAATGGGTTAACTACGCGCAATGGCGTTTGAGGCCTGATGTAGATACCACGCTGGCCAATATCCTTACCCCACTTGATCTGAAGGTGAATAAAGAAGCCCTCGGCAGGTATAAGCTCAAAGAATATGAATACTTCCGCTGGTCGGTAAGCGACGGCTGGAAGGAGCTTGACAGGATAGCCGCCCAATATCATGACCGTGACACCTGGGAGCAACGCAAGGCCATATTAAAACCGGAGCTATACAAAGCTTTGGAGTTATCGCCCCTGCCTGCGAAAACAGCTTCAAAACCAATCATCACCCCTAAAAGGATCTTTGACGGTTACACAGTTGAGAATATCGCCATTGAAATACTGCCTGGTTTGTACATCAATGGCTCGCTGTACAAACCACTGAAAATAAAAGGTAAGATTCCGGTGATCTTAAGTCCCGATGGGCACTGGGAGCACCAGCGTTACCGTGCCGATTGCCAGATCCGTTGTGCATCGCTGGCGCGGATGGGGGCGATGGCTTACAGTTATGACCTTTTTGCCTGGGGCGAATCTTTGCTGCAATTTAAGGATGAAGATCATCGTCGCAGCCTGGCGCAAACCATCCAGGCGCTGGGCGCTATCCGGATATTGGATTATGTGCTATCCCTTAAAGAAACCGACCCGGAACGCGTTGGCATTAGCGGCGGCTCGGGAGGCGGAAGCCATACCGTTTTAATGACGGCACTGGATGACCGGATCAAACTAAGCGCCCCGGCTGTGTCGGTGTCATCTTATTTTTACGGGGGATGTCCTTGCGAAAGCGGCATGCCTATCCATCAATGCGGCAACGGAACAGATAATGTAGAATTGGCCGCCATGGCAGCGCCAAGGCCTCAACTCCTGATCTCCGACGGGCAGGACTGGACAGCCAATATGCCCGAGCATGATTTTCCTTACCTCCAGAAAATATATAGCTATTACGGAGCTACAGATAAGGTAGAGAATATGCACCTGCCTAATGAGGGGCATGATTTCGGTCCATCAAAACGGGCCGCGTTATATGCTTTCGTAGCTAAAAACTTCCATTTAGATCTTAATAAAATTAAAGACAGCAGCGGCAATTTCGATGACAAAAAGGTCACCATCGAAAAAGAACCTGCCATGTATGTATTTGGTGATAAGGGCGAAAACCTCCCCGCAAATGCTATAAAAGGTTTTGATCAGTTAGAAAAAGTATTCGCACGGGCAATAAAAAAATAGGTTATGAAAAATAGATTGATATCAGGTTTTTGGATAGGGGTAATGGTGTGTGCTTTTGGTTTGCCATCGATCGCTCAAACTACTTCAAAGCAGCATTATAAAGTAGCGGTAGTTGATTTGATGATCCTTAAACGGCAAAAGTTAGGTGCATTTCAGTTAGCTAAAGAGATTGGTGCAGATGGCGTAGAGGTAGATATGGGAGGCCTTGGCGATCGCGAAACATTTGATAATCAACTGGCGAAAGATTCGATTAGAAATGTATTCCTGAACAAGGCAAAAGAGCTGAACCTGGAAATCCCATCCATGGGCATGACCGGTTTTTTCGCCCAATCATTTGCCGAACGGCCAACAGCGGTCAAAGCTGTTACCGACTGTATCAACACCATGAAACAAATGGGTGTTAAAGTGGGCTTTTTGCCGATGGGGATAAAAGGTGACCTGATGAAATTCCCCGAACTGCGCCCGGCTATTGTTTCCCGCCTGAAAGAGGTTGGCAAAATAGCCGAAACGGCAGGAGTTGTAATAGGCATTGAAACAGCGCTGGATGCCAAAGGCGAGTTGCAGCTATTGAAAGATATAGGCTCGCCTGCCATCAAAAGCTATTTCAATTTTGAAAACGCCATCAGGAACGGCCGCGATCTGGATAGCGAGCTGAAAATTTTGGGTAAAAAACACATTGTTCAGATCCATTGTACCAACGATGATGGCGTTTGGCTGCAAAACGACCCTAAAATCAACATGGAGCATGTAAAGGCCACTTTAGATAAAATGGGCTGGACAGGCTGGTTAGTGATTGAACGCTCGCGCGATGCCAAAGACCCACGTAACGTGAAGTGGAATTTCAGCGCGAATACCACCTATGTAAAATCAATATTTCAGGCTAAGTAATTAACGTAAATGAATATTCGCCGCATAGTTGTTTTGTTAATGCTGTTAAATGTTAGTTTGACAGGTAGCCTCTTTGCGGTCGAAATCTGGGTATCACCTAAAGGCTCCGATACAAATACCGGCACCCGCGAACAGCCGCTGGCAACTGTAGCCATGGCCATCAGGAAAGCCCGTGAATTGAGGCGGTTGAATTATACATCGATAAAAGGCGGTATTTATATCAGGGTAGCAGCCGGAGTTTATTACCTGGATGAGCAATTATTTATTCGTCCGGAAGATTCCGGTACCACCGATAGCCCGACCATTATTGAAAGCGAGGGCATTGGTAAAACTGTTTTAAGTGGTGGTATTAAGGTAAATGGATGGCGTAAAGTAAATTATGCCATCCCCGGTTTGCCGGCAGAAGCTAAAGGCAATGTTTGGGTTGCCGATGGCCCTGTTATTGGCGATGAACCTTTGCAATTCAGGCAGCTATGGGTGAATAACGAAAAGGCCATTCGAGCCCGGGATACCGAAGCACCGTTTATGAACCGCATCCTTTCCTGGGATCATAAAACGCAAACTTGTGTGATTCCATGGTCGGCATCGGCGGACACATCTCACCTTGAAGGTATGGAGATGTTTATCCACCAGTGGTGGGCTATTGCTATTTTACGGGTTAAGACTATTAAGGTAATGGGCGATAGCGCGCGCTTATCATTTTATCAACCCGAAAGCCGCATCCAGTCAGAGCACCCCTGGCCCGCACCCTGGATCTCCAAAAAAACGGGGAATTCGGCGTTTTATCTCAACAATGCTATCAGCTTTTTAAACAAACCCGGCGAGTGGTATCATGACCGCAGAACTAATAAAATATATTACATCCCCCGTAAGGGCGAAGATCTGCAAACAGCCACGGTAATCGTTCCGCAATTGGAAACATTGGTAAAAATGCAGGGCACTGTTGATAACCCTGTTAACTATATCAGCTTTAAAAATATCAGTTTTGAACATAGCAGCTGGCTTCGTCCCTCAAAAGAAGGCTTGGTCCCGCACCAGGCCGGGATGTATATGCTGGATGCCTACAAATTGAAAATTCCCGGTACGCCGGATAAAAAAGGATTGGAAAATCAGGCATGGGTAGGTCGGCCAAAGGCAGCGGTTGAGGTGGCTTATGCTTCACGTATTACCTTCGATGGTTGCGGTTTTGAACATATGGCCTCAACTGGGCTGGATTTTCAACGCGGTACACACCATGATGTTGTTAAAGGCAGCTTGTTTAAAGATATTGGCGGTACCGCGGTACTCGACGGAGTTTATTCGGACGAAGCTCAGGAAGTGCACCTGCCTTACAATCCAGGCGATAAACGGGAGATCTGCACTAATGATACCATTGCTAACAATTTAATCACCGACGCTACCAACGAAGACTGGGGTAGTGTGGGCATAGGCGCGGGCTATGTCAAAGGCATCAGCATAACACATAACGAGGTTTGCGACGTAAACTACACCGGCATCAGCATGGGCTGGGGCTGGACTAAGACTGTTAACGCCATGAGCGATAACCGCATCATCGCTAATAAAATACACCATTATGCCCGCAATATGTACGATGTGGCTGCCATCTACACACTATCTGCACAGCCCGGTTCGGTTATCAGTGATAATTATGTGGATAGCATTTACAAAGCACCTTACGCGCATGATCCACAGCATTGGTTTTACCTGTATACCGACGAGGGTTCGTCATACATCACTATCAAAAACAATTGGTGCCCGGCTGATAAGTTTCTGAAAAATGCTAATGGTCCCGGTAATGTTTGGGAAAATAACGGTCCACAGGTTGATGCTGCTGTAAAGAATGCAGCGGGGTTGGAAGCGACTTATAATTACCTGTTTCAATACCTTAAGGTAAATCAGGATAACTGGCCCATTAATCATAAAACAGAATGAAAGTATTAAGAGCATATATCGTATGGTTTACAATGGTCTTGTTGTTGCCTGCATTGAATATAAAGGCAGCTTCAAATCCTTATACTATTGTTGAAGTGACTGGTCCGCAGGGTAAGCAACTCAACTACGCTCCGTTGTTGAATATCGCCCGCAAGCAGGGGCTGCCGGCTTCGGCCGTTTACCATTGGGATAACCATCTCATTGTTTATGGCAAGCATTTAAACACAGCATCCATCAAAAAAAACGCCCAGGCAGCATACCCCTCGTGCCAGATTACGGTTTATAACAACCCGTTTTATGATTTTAACCGCAGGCTTCGTTGTGGTGGTAAGGGCATTGCCAAACAATGGGATAATATTATACTAACAGCAAACCTGGTTGCTGATGAGCGCATGCAACACGAATACATCGATTATCACGCCACGCAGTTTAAAAATTGGCCCGAGGTCTCCAATGGTTTTTGTAATGCAGGTTTTCAGCAATTACTGGTGTTCAGGAATGGGCGCCGATTGATGCTGGTGATCAGTATCCCGAAAGGAAAAAAGCTTGAGGACCTCAATCCTAAAACCATCGAAAATAATCCGCGGGTAAATGATTGGAACAGGTTGATGAAGAAATACCAGGAAGGTGTGCCCGGCACCCGGAAAGGTGAGGTTTGGGTGTTTTTTAAACAGGTAACGGACAATAGCGACACTAAACGATCATTATAAGAATGAAAATAGGAATATTAGGATTAGGCGAAGGGCGCAGTACCATGTCGGCAGTATTGAAAAGCGAAAAGCTTGAACTGAAAATGGTATGCGATATGAATATTGAAATGTGTAAGCACCGCGCAGAAGAGTTTAACTTTCATAACTATACCACCAGCTACCAAGACATGCTCAATGATGCCGAAATAGATATCATTGCCATTTATACGCCCGATCATCTGCATGCTGAACATGTTAAACAGGCGTTATTGCATGGCAAGCATGTGGTATGTACAAAACCTTTTATTGACGACCTGAGCAAAGCTGCCGAACTGCTTGAACTGGTTGAGCAAAGCGGCAAAAAAGTTTTTGTAGGTCAAAGTTCACGCTTTTTTGAACCGATGAAAAAGCAGCGTAAAGATTACGAGGCAGGTTTAATAGGGGATTTGATCACTGTGGAGGCTTATTATCATGCAGATCATCGCTGGTTTTTAGAGAAGCCATGGTCGCTACAACAGGCCTTTAAATGGCTGTACGGTGGCTTAAGTCACCCGGTTGATTTTATCCGCTGGTATTTGCCGGAGATTGAAGAGGTGATGGGCTACGGTATGCTAAGTGCCAACGGTGCAAAAGGCGGTTTGAAGAACCCGGATACCATGCACTTTATTTTCAAAGCTAAGGATGGCCGCATTGCCCGTGTTAGCGGCTGCTATACTGGTCCGGTGCAACCCGTTACCCGCGACAGTGAAATGAGCTGTATTTTACGCGGCACCGAGGGCTGCAGTCAGGGCGACTATATGGATTTGCGCTATGCCATCACTGATAATACCGGCGAAGAACGCATCATCACCTGGGAACATAAGCTGAAACATTACTTCAGGTTTGAGGGCAAAAGCCACCACGCCGGGGAGTATCAAAATTACCTCGAATACTTTGCCGATAGCATTACTGAAGGTTACACCGCTTACCCGGATATTAAGGAAGGTATCGGCACAATCGCCCTCCTCCAGGCTATGGACAGATCATTGCAAAGCGGCAAACCCGTAAAGGTTGACGAGATCCTGACTGAGTTTAATTTAACCGTAAACGAGTTAAGCGCATGATCCTGGGCATGAGCAATATTGTATCGCGCCTCACGCTGTTGGATTATTCGGTTGTGGCCGTTTATCTGATTATCTTGATGATAATCGGGTTCCGCGCCAGTTTTAGTGGTAAAAACAAAACAGACGAAACACTTTTCCTCGCCAATAAATCATTGGGGTGGGCAAGTATTGGCTTTAATATGTGGGGCACCAATGTTGGGCCTTCCATGTTGCTGGCCTTTGCCAGTATAGGTTACAGCACGGGCATCGTGGCCGTCAATTTCGACTGGTATGCTTTTGTTTTTCTGATGTTGCTGGCATTGGTATTTGCGCCAAAATATATTGCTGCCAAAGTATCAACCATGCCCGAGTTTATGGGGAACCGTTACGGCGATTCGACCCGTAATATCCTAGCCTGGTACGCGCTTATCAAAATGCTGATCTCATGGCTATCGTTAGGTTTGTTTGCCGGTGGATTTTTAGTGAGGCAGATACTGGGCATCCCCATGTGGCAATCGGTTATCGTGTTGGTGTCATTTGCGGGCTTGTTTGCTTTTACCGGCGGTTTAAAGGCTATTGCCAAAGTGAATGTTTTCCAGATGCTGCTGCTTATCGGCGTATCGCTCACTCTGACCGTTTTGGGCGTAAGTAAAGCGGGCGGGTTATCGGCAGTATTCCATCAAACGCCCGCAAATTACTGGAACCTTATCCATCCGGCCAGCGATGTTAAATATCCATGGTATGCAATTTTGCTGGGCTACCCGGTATCGGCTGTCGCTTTTTTCTGTACAGATCAGGCTATGGTGCAATCGGTATTGGGCGCTAAAAATCTGGAGCAGGGACAGCTTGGAGTTAACTTTATTGGCTGGCTCAAAATATTATCGCTGCCGCTGTTTATCCTCACGGGTATTTTGTGTTTCATCCTGTTCCCGTATTTGAGCGATCCGGCATTAGCTTACATGACTATGGTTACCAATCTTTTCCCTCCGGGGATGAACGGGCTGGTTATTGTGGTGTTGATTGCCGTTTTGATAGGTACCGTCGGCTCTTCGCTCAACTCACTGAGTACGGTGTTCACCATGGACATTTATGCTGAAAAGATCAACCCCAATGCCACTAATAAAGACCTTATCCGTGTAGGGCGATACACTGTAATAGGTGGATGCCTGTTTGCCATAGGCATGGCGCTGGCTATCGACAGCATCAAAGGGCTTAATTTGTTCGACGTATTTCAATCGGTATTGGGCTTTATTGCGCCGCCGCTGGCTGTAGTTTTCCTCCTTACTGTTTATTGGAAACGCACTACCCGCAAGGCGGTAAATATCATTCTTTCTGCGGGTTCGGCTTTTAGTTTGGGTACCGGTGTGGTTTACCTGTGGGTGTTACCGCCAGATAAGTACAGCTTTTGGCCGCATTATCTGATGCTGTCGTTTTTCATATTTGTGTTCCTGGCGGCATCTGCCGTTTTGATCTCGCTGCTTGACAAAACACCGGCTGTTTACGTGGCCGATAAATCTGAAACAGAAAATACTGCAAAGCCCACCCGGCGTGTAAAAATAGCCTGGCTGCTGCTCTCGATAGTCATGATTGCTTTATACCTCATTTTCAACGGACATTAAAAATGAATAAAATCACTACTCATATAAGATTCAATAAGCCTCGTGTACTTATCGCGCTGTTAAGCTTTATGTTTTGTGCCGATATGGCTAAAGCGCAAAAAGCTACCTGGATCTGGTATCCCGGCGATTATGAGGTATGGCTCAGCAACCGGATGCAAAACCGCCGCACCGAGCGGGGCACTTTCTTCCCGCCATTTTGGAAACTGGACAGTCATTATGTATTGGTTGATTTTCATAAGGATTTTACGCTTACCTCTCCCGAAACCGTTGAACTGGCTGTTGAAGGACAATACAATGTAAAGCTTGATGGCAAGGCATTGGTGGGCTATCCCAAAAATATTCATGTGCCGGCTGGCAGGCACAGGCTTAGTCTCAAAGTTTATAACCAGGCTGCTGCCCCTGCCATATTTGTTAAGGGGCAGCAACTGGTGTCAGATACTTCGTGGCTGGTAACTTATGAGGATAAGGAATGGATTGACGAATCGGGTAAGACCTCGGATATCTCGGCTACAAAATATGTGAACGCCGGTAACTGGAACTTTGATTCGGCGGACAAATTGCCTTCAGCATTCCGTTTGCCTACCGAAGAGCATAAGCCTGAAAAGGTTGAACGAAAAGAGCATTCCATTTTGGTTGATTTCGGGAAAGAAACCTTTGGTTACGCCAGGCTTATCGGCTTAAAAGGCAAAGGGAGTGTTAAACTCTGCTACGGCGAGTCAAAGGAAGAAGCGCTATCCTTAACCAATTGCGAACTGCTGGATAGTGTTTATATCGATCAGCCTCAGAAAGCTGATTATACTATGGAGGGTTCGCGTGCTTTCCGTTACATCAACGTATTGTTTAATGATAATGTGAGTGCCGATGATGTTTCCATGCTTTATGAGTATTCGCAAGTGGAGCAGCGGGGGAGTTTTAAATGTTCGGACGACCTGATCAACAAGATCTGGGATGTTTCGGCATATACACTGCACCTGAATACCCGCGAGTTTTTTATCGACGGCATCAAGCGTGACAGGTGGATTTGGTCAGGCGATGCTTATCAAAGCTACCTCATGAATTATTACCTGTATTTTGATTCGCCTACGGTAACCCGTACCCTGTACGCCCTCCGCGGTAAAGACCCGGTAACCAGCCATATCAATACCATTATGGATTATACTTTTTACTGGTTCATGGGTATTTATGATTACTACCAGTACACCGGCGATAAGAGTTTCATTAAACAAATGTACCCACGCATGCAAAGCCTGATGAGCTATTGCCTGCAGCGCCGCGATAAAAATGGATTGATGGAAGGTCTCCCCGGCGACTGGGTATTTATTGACTGGGCCGATAAACTCAGCAAAAAAGGCGAGGTAAGTTTTGAACAGTTGCTGCTTTGCCGCAGCCTGGAAACCATGGCTTTATGCGCCAATATCATGGATGATAAAACAGGCAATGATCAATATCAAAAACTGTCGGCCGACTTGAAATCGAAGATCTTCTCCCTGTATTGGAATAGCGATAAACATGCCTTTGTGCATAGCCTGGTTGACGGTAAGCAAAGCGATAATGTAACCCGCTATACCAATATGTTCTCGATATTTTTCAACTACCTCAACCCTGGTCAGCAGCAGGAAATAAAAAAGTACGTGCTGCTGAACGATAATATACAGAAGATAACCACCCCATACATGCGCTTTTATGAACTGGAAGCCCTTTGCGCCATGGGCGAGCAAAGCTATGTGCTTAAAGAGATGAAGGATTATTGGGGCGGGATGCTCAATTTAGGCGCAACCTCTTTTTGGGAAGAATACAATCCGGCTAAAACAGGCACCGACCGCTACGCCATGTACGGGCGACCATTTGGTAAAAGCCTTTGCCATGCCTGGGGTGCCAGTCCGATATACCTGCTGGGTAAATATTATCTCGGCGTAAAACCAACTGCACCGGGTTATCAGCAATATGTGATCGAGCCTAAATTGGGTGGCCTGCAATGGATGGAGGGTAGTGTACCGATTGCTGATGGAGATATCAAAGTATCATGCAGCACCAAACAAATTAAAGTAAGCAGTAATGCAGGAACTGGCCTTTTGCGGTTTACCAGTACAGCAAAGCCAGTTTGTAAGGAGGGGGAATTAGCTGCTAAGGGAAACGGCATTTATGAGCTTATCATCCAAAAACAAAAACAGTACACCATAAATTACAGCGCAAAAAAATGATGAAACGGCTCTTATCTATCCTGCTTTTAACAGCATTTTCATCAACAGGGCTTTACGCGCAACTGGTTGATAAAACGCCCGCGCCCATCCCTAACGTGCCTACGGTTTATGATGCCGAACCCTGGGAAAATCCTTTGGTTGATGGCATCAACCGGGACGCGGCACGCGCTACGGCCTATTCGTACAGCAATATTAAAGATGCACTGGCGGGCGACAGGGAAAAATCAGGCAGGATGTTATCCCTGAATGGTTACTGGGATTTTAGCTATGCTGCTAAACCGGCCGATGCGCCGAAAGATTTTTATAGAAGCCGGGTAAGTGGCTGGAAAAAAATCATCGTTCCCTCAAGCATTGAGATGCAGGGTTATGATAAACCCATTTATAAAAGTGCGGTTTACCCGTTCCGCCCGGTTAACCCGCCTCATGTGCCGCAGGATTATAATGGCGTTGGCAGTTATCAGCGTACGTTTACCCTGCCAGCCAACTGGAAGGACATGAACATTACCCTGCATTTTGGCGGAATAAACTCTGGTTTTAAGGTTTGGCTCAACGGTAAGTTTTTGGGTTATGGGGAGGACAGCTTTTTACCATCGGAGTTTAACATTACGCCATACCTGCAGGCTGGCGAAAACGTAGTATCCGTACAGGTGATCCGCTGGAGCGATGGTTATTTTCTGGAAGATCAGGACCAGTGGCGCATGAGCGGCATCCATCGCGAAGTAATGCTTTTGGCAGAACCTAAATTGCGGATAGCCGATTTTCAATGGCAGGCCAAACTGGATAAGCAATACAAAGATGCCGTTTTCAGTATCCGCCCACGGATTGAAAACCTAACAGGCAAGGCTGTGCCCGGTTATAAAATTGAAGCAAGGCTTTTCGACAGAAATAATAAAGAAGTATTACAAAAACCTTTGGAACGAAGCGTTGAAAGTATCATCAATGAGATCTATCCGCGATTGGATAACGTGAAATTCGGCTTACTGGAAACCACGCTGAAAAACCCGGAAAAATGGAGCGATGAAAAGCCTAACCTGTACACACTTACTTTATCATTAGTCGACAGCGCGGGCCAAACCGTGGAGGTTAAAAGCTGCAAAGTAGGCGTCAGGAGTATTGAGTTCAGCAAAGAAGACAGCAAGCTACTCATTAATGGTAAAGTGACCTACCTGTACGGCGTAAACCGCCCCGATCATGACCCGGTAAAAGGCAAAGCGCTATCCCGTGAGGATATCCTGAATGACGTACGTACCATTAAACGTTTCAATTTTAACTGTATCCGCACCAGTCATTACCCGATGGATCCATACCTGTATGACCTGTGCGATGAATATGGGATACTGGTCATAGACGAAGCTAATCTTGAAACACATGGACTGGGATCGAAATTAAGCAACGACCCCATGTGGACCGGCGCTTACCTCGACAGGGCAACCCGCATGGTAATGCGTGATAAAAACCATCCGAGTGTGGTTATCTGGAGCCTGGGTAATGAGGCCGGCAGGGGGCCAAACCATGCGGCAATGGCCGGTTGGATCCATGATTTTGATATCACCCGTCCTGTTCATTATGAACCGGCCCAGGGCACACCACAGGCCGAGGGTTATATCGACCCAAACGATCCGCGCTATCCTAAAACTAATGATCATTCGCACAGGTTGCAGAACCCAATCGATCAGCCTTATGTGGATATCGTAAGCCGGATGTACCCCGGCATTTATACTGCGCCTTTGCTGGCCAATCAGCAGAATGGTGATAACCGCCCGATATTTTTCGTGGAGTATTCTCACGCGATGGGTAATTCCAATGGAAACTTAAAAGAGTTTTGGGATCAGTGGCGATCAACCAAAAGAGTTATTGGCGGTGCTATCTGGGAGTTTAAGGATCAGGGATTATTAAAACATGATTCGACAGGTAAGGCATACTATGCCTATGGCGGCGACTATGGCGAACGTTATTTTGATAATTTCACCATCAAAGGCATCGTTGCATCCGACGGTCGTCCGAAGCCTGCCATTTACGAATGCAAGCATGTTTTCCAGCCTGCGGTTTGTGAACTGGTTGATGCTGATAAGGCGACTATCCACATCAAAAACTGGCACAGCGTAGCTTCACTGGCCGATTATGATGTTACTTTGCAGCTTAGGGGGGATGGCAATATCATCCTAAAAAAGCAAATTCCGAGAATTAGTCTTGCTGCAGGGCATGATACTATTATTAGTATTAAACAATACCTGCCTAATTTAAAAGCAAACCATGAATACCTGGCCGATATTCATTTTACTCTTGCCGAAGATAAGCTCTGGGCGAGTAAAGGTTACGAGATAGCCAGCGATCAGTTTCAACTAACGAAACTTAACACATTCACAGGAAATGCTGAACGTAAGCACTATCCGGAAACAAAACTGGTTGAAGATGATAAAGCTTATCATATCAGCGGTAAAGATTTTGAGATAGGCATCAGTAAAAGTAACGGTGCTTTAAGCTCATACCTGTACAAAGGCAATCAGCAGGTATTCGCGCCTCTATTGCCGCATTTCACCCGACCGGTTACCGATAATGATCACCGCGGCTGGAAGATGGAAAAGAAATTAGCGACCTGGTTTAAGGCGGTGCCTGTTTTGGGAAAAATCTCGAGTCAAAAAGCTGAAGATGGTTCGGTGGTAATTACCAGCACCTATTCAATGCTTAATGACAGTGCTTCGGTACAGGTAAACTACACCATACATGGCGATGGCTTACTGAATGTTGTTTATGCTCTTGATGTTAAGCCGGCTTTGCCAAACCTGCCTAAAGTTGGCATGCAAATGGGCATTGCACAGGCCGATAGCAATATCAGCTATTATGGCCGCGGCCCTTATGAAAACTATATCGACAGGCGTACAGGTTCAGAAGCGGGGATCTATTCGCAAGCCATTAATCAATTCATGGAACCTTATGTAGTTCCGCAGGAAAACGGTAACCGCACCGATGTACGCTGGATGCTGCTTTACCATAAAACAGGAGGCTTATTAGTAACTGCCGATAGCCTGCTGAGTATGAGTGCCTGGCCTTATACCGAAGAGAATATTCAAAAGGCGAAGCATACTAATAAGCTAAAAGATGCCGGTTTTATCACGTTGAATATCGATCTGAGACAGATGGGCGTAGGAGGTAACGATAGCTGGTCGGAAGTGGCAGAGCCATTGGAGCAATACCGCATCCCGGCCAAAAAGTATCAATACAGCTTTTACCTGAAACCTTATGAGGGTAAGGCGGATGCGGTAGGTAATACGGCATACCAGATCAAATTTAACAGGAAGCCATGAGAAAATACGTTTTTATAATTTGCCTTTGCTGCCTGTTTTTACCGGGTATAGCCCAGCAGCGAAAAGTATCTCTTAAAAATGATGATTTGAAGGAGGCCTTCCTGCATCCGCCCGAATCTGCAAAGCCTTGGGTTTTTTGGTACTGGATGCAGGGTGCTGTTAGCCGAGAGGGCATCACTGCTGATCTGCAGGCTATGAAGCAGGCCGGAATAGCGGGTGCTTATTTAATGCCCATCAAAGGCCCGGCTAATCCGCCGTTTATTACCCCATCAATTAATCAGTTAAGCCCGGAGTGGTGGGCAATGGTAAAATTTACCATGCAGGAAGCGGATAGGATAGGCCTAAAACTGGCCATACACGATAGCGATGGTTTTGCGCTGGCCGGTGGCCCGTGGATAACACCGGAACTTTCTATGCAAAAGGTGGTATGGTCAAAAGTTGAGGTTGAGGGTGGCAAAGCTTACCATGATACTTTGCTTGTTCCAAAGCACTATAAAAACTACTACAAGGACATCGAGATATTCGCTTATCCGTCGTTGCCCGGCGAGGGGCAGAGTAGCTATGACGAGCATCCGAAAGTAACCACCAATTTACCGAATACCGACGTACAATATCTCGCTGAAAAAGGAAATACCAAAAGCTTCACCAGTAATGAGCATTGCTGGCTGCAGCTTGAATTTGAAAAGCCATTTACCTGCCGCTCGCTTGTTATCCATACATCGGCAAGTAATTATCAGTCGCAAAGGTTGTTGCTTGAGGTAAGCGATGATGGTAAAAATTATCGATCGTTAGGCAGGTTGGAGCCTCCACGTCATGGCTGGCAGGATGGAGATGCCGAGATCACAAATGCCATCGCCCCAACAACGGCAAAATATTTCAGGTTTACTTATAATAAAGAAGGTTCGGAGCCAGGAGCTGAGGATTTAGATTTTGCCAAATGGAAGCCGACGCTGAAATTGTCGGGCATTGAGTTGTTGGGCGAGTCCCGGATCCATCAATATGAAAGTAAAACCGGCGAGGTATGGCGTCTAAGTAAACAAACCACAGATGCCCAATTACCGGCTAATCTTTGTGTAGATAAAAAGAAGGTAATCAACCTTACTGATAAATTAGGGGCAGATGGCAAACTGAACTGGCAGGTACCGGCGGGTAATTGGACTATCATTCGTATCGGTCATACTTCTACCGGGCATACCAATGCTACCGGTGGTGGTGGCATCGGTTTGGAGTGTGACAAGTTTAATCCCCAAGCTGCCAAAATACAGTTTGATAATTGGTTTGGTGAGGCTGTAAAGCAGGTTGGCTCGGATTTGGCTAAACGGGTGTTAAAGATATTTCACATAGATAGCTGGGAATGCGGGAGCCAGAATTGGTCGCCGGTTTTTGCTGCTGAATTTCAGAAGCGGAGGGGATATGACCTGCTGCCATATCTGCCGCTAATGGCCGGTGTGCCGATGGAGAGCGCGGAAAAATCCGAAAAAATACTGGCAGATGTAAGGCAAACTGTAGCCGAGTTATTGGTAGATAATTTCTACGGTACCATGGCTAAGCTGGCGCACGAAAAAGGTTGCACATTTACTGCCGAAAGCGTTGCCCCAACCATGATGAGCGATGGCATGCTGCATTACCAAAAGGCTGATATTCCGATGGGAGAATTTTGGTTCAGGAGCCCTACGCATGATAAGCCCAATGATATGCTGGATGCCATTTCGGGCGGGCACATCTACGGTAAAAATATTATTCAGGCCGAGGCTTTTACAGAGTTGCGGTTATTATGGGACGAGCACCCCGGAATGCTTAAAACAGCTGCCGACCGCAATTTTGCCCTTGGCATCAATCGTTATGTTTTTCACGTAAATGTGCATAACCCCTGGCTTGACCGTAAGCCGGGTATGACGCTGGATGGTATCGGCCTATTTTTTCAGCGAGATCAAACCTGGTGGAAGCCGGGCAAGGCCTGGTTTGATTATATCAGTCGTTGCCAGGCTATGCTGCAACAAGGGCATCCGGTTGCCGATATCGCTGTTTTTACCGGCGAGGAAACGCCACGCCGCGCTATTTTGCCAGATAGGTTGGTTAGTACTCTACCGGGAATTTTCGGCACGGAACGGGTAAAACTGGAAGAGGAACGTTTAGCAAATAAGGGCGTACCCATCATTAATTCGATTGAGGATGCGAGCCATTCGGCTAATATGGCGCTGCCCGAAAACTGGATAGACCCGCTGAGAGGCTATGCCTATGATTCTTTTAACAAAGACGCGTTACTACGTTTGGCTACAGTAAAAAACGGCAGGATTATTTTGCCCGGCGGGGCAAGTTATGCCATGCTGGTGATACCGGGTGTAAGCCAGATGTCGCCTCAGCCATGGCAGTTATCGGCAGAAGTGATAAAAAAGCTTCAGCAATTGGTAAATGATGGTGCTACCGTTTTATTGGGCGATGAGCGGATGAAAACTACTTTATCTAATGGCTCAGCAGGAAAGGTACTCATCGGCCCATATCAAAAAGATACGTTTGATGAGTTAGGTGTAACCCGTGATCTTATAGCTACAGACTCAACTAATCAAACGGCAAAAGGCATTGCGTGGACGCATCGTAGCCACGATGGCGTTGATATTTATTTTATTTCTAATCAGCAATCTTTGAATCGTACAATTAATTTGTCATTGAGGACGGCAAGCCGCGTGCCTGAACTTTGGGATCCTTTAACCGGTGAAATAAAGCAGTTGAGTAGTGTGGGCAAATCCGGTCGTACAAATATTACGCTTGATTTAGCAGCAAATGGTTCTGCGTTTATCGTTTTCAGAAAGGGAGGTTCCGTTTTAAAAAATGCGAATGATAAACCTGCTCATTTTAAAACGGTACAAACTTTTACAAACTGGCAGGTACAGTTTGATCCTAAATACGGAGGCCCCGCAAAGCAGATTACGTTCAGTCAACCTGAAGACTGGTCGCAGCATACTAATGATAGTATTAAGTATTATTCGGGCACTGCGGTTTACAATCATACATTTCAGTTTACCGCAAAAACAGGAGCCAAAACCTATCTCCATCTGGGCAATGTATCCAATCTGGCCGAAGTATATCTAAACAGTATCAACTGCGGCACAGCCTGGACATTTCCGTATCGGGTAGATCTCAGCAAAGCCATCAAATCAGGCGAAAATAAACTGGTAATCAAGGTAACCAACACCTGGGCCAACCGCCTGATGGGGGATCATACCCTGCCCGAAAGTAAACGTATTACATGGACAAATGCGCCTTACCGTTTGGAAGGGCGCTCATTGTTGCCGGCCGGCTTGTTAAGCCCCGTGAAGTTGCTCACTTATATCCCTTAATGATATGAAATGGATTTGTAAATATATTGGAATAGCATTGTTGTTAAGCTGCACATTAAAACTATCGGCACAAAACAAAGCCCTGGTAAACACCAGTAAAAGCAGTTACGCCAAACTAAGCAGCCTTGATATGGGCGCAGTACAGTGGACAGGCGGCTTTTGGGCCGACAGGTTCAAAGTTTGCCGTGATACCATGATCCCCAACCTGTGGCGTGTTTATACCGATCCGAAGATCAGTCATGCCTACCGCAACTTTGAAATAGCCGCCGGTTTAGACACCGGTTCGCACGAAGGCCCGCCATTTCATGATGGTGATTTTTACAAACTGTTTGAAGCTGTGGCCAGCATGTATGCTAACACACACGATCCTAAGCTGGATGCGCTAATGGATAAAACGATAGCCGTTATTGCCAAAGCGCAGCGCTCGGATGGCTATATCCACACGCCAACCCTTATTGAAGAACGGAAGAACAGCGGCAAGGAAAAAGCTTTTAACGATCGCCTTAATTTTGAAACGTATAACCTTGGTCACCTGATGACCGCCGCCTGCGTTCATTACCGGGTTACAGGCAAAACTACTTTGTTGAAAGTGGCTGTTAAAGCCACTGATTATCTCTACAAGTTTTATAAAACGGCCTCGCCCGAACTGGCGCGTAACGCTATTTGCCCCTCGCATTACATGGGGGTAGTGGAGATGTACCGTACCACCCGCGATCCACGATACCTGGAACTGGCTAAAAACCTGATAGACATCCGTGGCTTGATGAAGGATGGTACAGACGACAACCAGGACAGGACACCTTTCAGGCAGCAAACACAGGCGATGGGGCACGCGGTGAGGGCCAATTATCTTTTTGCCGGTGCTGCCGATGTTTATGCCGAAACCGGAGATACCACACTCATGCACACTTTAAACCTGATGTGGAACGATGTGGTTAACCGCAAAATGTACATTACCGGTGGTTGCGGGGCCTTGTATGATGGTGTTTCGCCAGATGGCACTTCTTACAATCCAAACGAAGTGCAAAAGGTACACCAGGCTTACGGACGCGATTATCAATTACCGAGCTTTACAGCCCACAATGAAACCTGCGCGAACATTGGCAATGTGCTTTGGAACTGGCGCATGCTGCAGGTAACCGGTGATGCAAAATATGCCGATGTAATGGAGCTGGCGCTTTACAACAGCGTACTTTCAGGGATCAGTCTTAATGGCCGTAACTTTTTGTATACCAATCCGCTGGCTTATTCGGATAGCTTGCCGTTTAAGCAGCGTTGGTCTAAGGATAGGATAGGGTATATCAAACTTTCTAACTGTTGTCCGCCCAATGTGGTGCGAACCATTGCTGAGGTAAGCGATTATGCCTACAGTACATCAGATAAAGGGTTGTGGTTTAATCTGTACGGCAGCAACACCATAACCGCTAAATTGAAAGATGGCACCCCGGTAAAACTTACTCAAACTACAAATTACCCCTGGGATGGGAAGATCCATATCAGGTTTGATGAAGTACCGGGCAATAAAGCATTCTCGGTATTTTTGAGGATCCCTGGCTGGTGTAAGGCTGCAAGTATCAAACTCGAAGGTCAGCCGGTGCCGCAGTTAGATACTACGCCAGGAACTTATACGCAAGTTAACGCTGTTTGGCGCAAAGGAATGACAATTGATCTCGACCTGCCGATGCCGGTGACCCTAATGGAGGCGAACCCACTGGTTGAGGAAACCCGCAACCAGGTAGCGGTAAAACGCGGCCCGGTGGTTTACTGCCTCGAATCGGCAGATTTGGCTAAAGGGCAAAAGGTTTTCAGTGTAGCGATATCCGCTAACAATCAACTTAAACCCGAAATGATCAGGATAGATAACAGTGAGATCATGAGCCTTGTTGGCAAAGCTGATTTACGTGATGAAAACAATTGGAGTAACCAATTATACAAAGAAGTATCCACGCCAAAACAAAGCGCTGTTGATATAAGGCTGATCCCATATTATGCCTGGGGTAACCGGGGACATGTGGATATGGAAACGTGGATGCCGCTGGATAGATAGTTTGAGGTGTGTTGGAGGTTAAAGGCAAAAGGTGAAAAAAGCTCCACGCCGCCGCTCGGCTCCAGCCGGGTGGCAACTATTACACGGCCTCTGGCCGCCGAAGCGCAAGTGTAAAAGCTTATTATTAATCAAAGGTTAGTCCCGACGGCCAGAGGCCGCCCTGATAATTGCCACTCGGCTGAGAGCCGAGCGGCGGCGGTTTTTTTTTGTCCCAATATGACAGTAACCGGGCGGCACCATCCGGCTTCAGCCGGATGGCATGAAATATCGGAGTTCATTCCCGCAATTTTGGTGGTATTATTTTGTCAGTATCATTTATAATCGATATGATCAATTTCAAAAAAGCCCAAAAACCTTTAGAAAAATACGAAATAAAAAGGCTTTTTTACCTGTCTTTGAAATAAGTGAAGTTTACTCTTTAATGTTTTAGTCTCTGATAATCAGTTGCTTAACGGTGTTTCGGGTAAATTATTATCTATTTGATTGTCAGTGTGTTTTATTTTTAAGGTGTTCCGCGTTTTCACTCTCAAAAAATGGAACAGTCTCTTTTTACAAAAAAGAACCAGCGTGAGTTTTTTAAATTTTTTTTGAGAATCAAAAAATTGGGACACCCCATTTGTTACAAATGAACGAAGGGTTTATTGAGCTAACATCATTGTAATATCCTTCTTTCTATCTTCCGGCAAAACTTTCAAATCAACCATCTTTCCATTTTTTAATGTCGCTTCAACAGTAGTGTTATAAGGCGCATGAAGTTTAAAATGTACATCCCAATCCTTTGGCCATGCCGGGAACAGCAGGATCTTTTTATCATCTACCTGCATCAGCATTTCCTGCAAGCCTATCATGCCAGAGCCGCCCCAGTTATGGTCTGGTGTCCAGTCGAAACCCGGCCCCCAAAAGGCCGGGAAACGCCTGCCGGAGTTTTTGAGCTTGAAGGTGGTTAGTTTGGCCGCCTCATCTGTTAAACCTAAACGGGCGGCAAAAATATTATCCTGTTTCCACCCTATACCGCTCCTGAATTTGGCTACAAGGGTATCCAGTTTCCAGGTGTTTAAAGCAATATCCAACCTGGGTTTGCCCAATCCGAAGATCCCCCATGGAAACACCGGGTAAAACTGGGTGTTTTCCTCGTTGTTAACCCGCTCCCATGATTTTGCCGGGGTAAGAGTTTTATGCCCGTTAATCTCAGCAAATGTAATAGGAGGGATACGTTTTAAAAAGCCTTCCAGTTTGGTACGTTCTTCTTTATTCAGGTAACTATCCGGCAGTGCCAGCATCCGTTTGGTGATGGTTTGCAGGGCCGCTATGGTGGAGTTGGAATTATAGGCCATTTTGAAAGTTTCGGCAGATGAACCGGGATATAGTACCAGGTGTCCCTTGCCATCCAATGCTTTGGCGCTGCGCTTGCGGGAGAGGTATTGATAGTGTTCATCAAAAAAGGTGAGGCAGCTTTCAATAAAGGGAATGTATTGGTGGATGTCGTTGCTGTTATACCGTTCCGTTTCCAGCATCATGAGGCAAAACTCAAAAACGGTATCCCAGGTATATTCCAACCAGGCGTTGTACTCTAATCCTTTGTCAAAATCGGCAGGCCGTTTCCAGGTGTACTCGGCGCTGTTGGGCAGACCGAAATTTTCCACCTGTTCGGTAAAGCAGGCGCCATTATGGCCCCAGTAAACCTTGCTGCGTAATTCAGCGTTTTTTAAAGAACGGAGATAAAAATCAAACTCCGGTTTCATCATGTCAATATCGCCGCTTTTGAGCATCGGGAAATAAACCAAACGCTGGTTTTGGGCAGTCATCAAGCCTCCGCCCCAGTTACGGAAATCGGGCGTAAAAGCATATTGAGGGTTGACGAAAACGGGATCGTAGGTAAACAATCCGCCGTTAAATTTGGTAGGCGCTTGTCCGTAAGCATTACAGCCAAGCATGTACCTGAAAAGCTGGTAGTTTTTACCGGTTTGCCAGGCTGTGGTATCATTGTCGGGCTTGGCGGTGTTAATGTAGATGAAACTCCTGTCCCAATACTGTTTCCACCAGTCGGCTGTTTTTTGCCATGCGGTTTTGTTATTGCTTTCAGTTTCTTTAAGTACTTTGTTGAGGCCTTGCTGCCATTCATCTACCGATGCTGTTTGTTGAGTATAAAGGGAGATTTCAAGATCCTGGTTGGTGGCCGGTTTAATACTCTCCAGTTTCCATCCTTCAAAATCAGTGTTGAGGTATTGTCCTTTGGTGTTTCCGGCTGCTTTCAGGTTTTTGCCTTGCATCAGCCCGCCAAAGGTTAAATTTTTAAGTGGATTGTACATCTGATCCTTAACTGCATCCATACCTTGCTGCTTTACCGTAACATCAAATATGGTGGAGTCAAGATTATGATGGTAAAACATGATGGCATTACCTTTAAATGCGATGTTGTCCTTCAGTGTTTTGACATCATTACGCGGGGCAAATTTCCATGAGCCTTCATTTTTTTCGAGGCCTTTAACTTCCCGGTCACGGTAACGCCAGCTTTCAAAAGTGGCTTCGGTTTTAATGGCTTTATTGCTGCTGATGTTAACGTGGATCACCGGGCGGTAAACATCAACCCAAAGCTTTATTTGAGCTTTTAAATCGCCGTTTTTTCCGTTGATGAGTACCGAACCGTCCTGAAGTTTCAGCTCCTGTTTAAAATCATTGCCATCAAAAGGATTGGGTGATAGTTTGATCCTAACACGGCCGGGTTTGAGCATGGCATTGTTTTCGTCAAAGGTGCCGCTCCGGGCAATATAAAAAAGCAGTTCGCCTTTTTCAACCCATACATTCAGCCCGATATCGCCACCGCCGCAGGGCATCGATTGACCTGAATTTTGGCTTTGGCTGATCCATACTTCATTGTATTGTTCGATACTTTTGTTTTGAGCTAACGCGATATTGCAGTACAGGAAGCAGAGCAGCAGGAGTTTTTTCATAATTACCAGTCGTCGGTTCTGAATGAGGAAACGGGGAGCCCGTTGGTGCCGAAGAGATCGCCCACCACAAAATCTTTAAAGGCGTAACGCACAGCTACAGGCTCTTTTACCAAAGCTGAAGATACAATAATTACGCTTCCCGATATCATGGCCTGTGCAGGGTAAAACATTTTGTCTTTACCGGCAACTTCAAAGTTTTGAATAGGTTTGTTGAATGACGTGAGCCCGTTTTCGGCATGCTCAAACCTGATGGTGGCCCGGTTACCGTCAACCGTCATTTCTTTATACAACGGACTTGCATAGTCAAAGCCTTTAATGCCGTAGGTTTGAGCTAACGCCAGGTAAGCCAACCTTGTGCCGATAGGTTCTTTGCGCGGAGGATGGATGAGTGCCTGCTCGCCTACATCAAGCGAAACGGCCATACCGCTGTTAGGTATCGTTTTTAGTGATTTCCGTTGAGCATCGCGCAGATAGGCTGAATTGTATTTACCTCCGCTATTGTAAGGTGGAAGCTGTGCATAATCATACGGGGCTATTTGCACATAATAAAAAGGGAAATCACCTTGATGCCAAAGCTCGCGCCAGCGTTTTACCAGGGTCGGGAAGAGCTTCTCATACTGATCGGGACGGTCGTAGTTCGATTCACCCTGGTACCAGATACAGCCTTTGATGCCATAACCAATTACCGGGTTTAACATGCCATTGAACAGGGTAGTAGGCGTGCGTGATACAGCTTTGATAGAGTCTGTTTTGGCCGGGATTTCGATCTCCGGAAAATCTTTCAACCCATCGGGATCCATCCAGGCTTCGGCATTTGACCCTGCGTAACAATCGCTGATTAAACCTATAGGTACATGAAGTACCTCATTTAATAATCTGCCGAAATAATAACCTGTAGCACTAAAGTTGGAGACAAATTCGGGGGAGGCGACATGCCATTCTGATGGTTTGCTATTGTCCTGTACTTCGGTTACTGATGAGTGGGGAACGGTGTAAATATGGATGTTGGCGTTAGATGATTTAAGTATAGCATCAACAGAACCGCTTATTGGTTGGCTTTTATACCCCTTCATAGGGATCTCCATATTTGATTGCCCGGTGCAAAGCCAAACTTCGCCAATAAGCACGTTGTTTAGTTTGATGGTATTACCATCGCTGATAGTAACGGTGTACGGGCCGCCGTAAACCGGGGTGCTTACTTTAACAAGCCATTTGCCATTGGCATTTACTTTGGCTTTGTAGTTTTTTTTGTTCCATGAGGTGTTAACGGTAACCGTTGAGCCTGCCTTGTCCCAGCCCCAGATTGGGGCCGCACTTTGTTGCTGCAGAACTACGTTGTCGGTAAAAATGGATGCCAGTTTTACTTGTGCCTGCGATGATATAAATAGGAGCAAACCCAGGCCTGATGCAAGTAATTTTTTCATTGCTATAAATTATTTGGTAAGCTTTCCGGCTCGCTTAGCCTCAAGCCATCCGCTGAAAAGGAGGTTTTTATTCAACTCGGGTTTAGGGAAAAACAAGCTGGCCGCATAGCCTACTATGATTACCACCAGGTGACTATACACCCCGAGCATGTATTTATGCTGATTGAAATTGTACCTGCCTAAATCAAGCAAGATGTGTTTGTCCGTACCCAAACCAATTTTAGTTGATGTTAAAAAAGCATAGCCCGTAAACAGGATGCAGGCAATAATGCCGATGTTCACCCCCTGGCGATTGGCGCGGCTGCTGAACAGCCCTAATAAAAAGATCCCCGCAATACCGCCCGAAAATATAGCGTACAACGTGAATACAATGCCTAATGCACCTTCATCGCCGGCAAGCAGGTAAAGGGTAGCTATGCCCATCGCGCCAAATCCGGCCAGTACTACTATCCATCGTCCTGCTTTTAGGTATTCTTTATCCGATTTATTGGGCCTGAATTTTTTGTAGTAGTCTTCTACGCCAATGGCCGAAAGGCAATTCAGATCGGCGCCGAGGCTGGAGATAGCCGCTGAAATTAACGCCGCCAATATCAATCCTACAACACCGGTAGGCAGTTTGCTCATGATAAAATAGGGGAAAACAGCATCTGCCTTAATACCCGCCGGTAATGGGTTTTGCTGATAATAGGCAAATAACGCGGTGCCGATGAACATGAATAATGCCCATAGCGGTACGGTGAGTGCTACACCTAATATCGATGCCCTGATAGCCGCCTTATCGGTTTTAGCCGTAAGGTAACGTTGCACCATGGTTTGATCGGTACCGTATTTCTGGATGGCGTAAAATACCCCATTTATAGCCATCACGATAAATGTGAGTTTCTTGAAATTCCAGGAGTAGGGGCCGAAGTTGTTTTTATGGTTTACGCTGGCGATATGCCAAAGCTCGGGAAAGCCACCTTTTATCGAACAGATGAGAATGATGAATGATGCAATGCCGCCGCCTATCAATAAAAAGCCCTGTACAACATCGGCCCAGATCACGGCCTCAATGCCGCCAATAAGCGTGATAACGATGATCACAAATCCTATCACCCAGATAATGGCGAAGGTGTTGGTATTGGTCATGTTGGAGAGGGCCAGGGCCAGCAGAAAAAATACAGTACCCATTTTTGAAAAGTGGGTAAGTACAAAACTGATAGAGCTATAAAAGCGGGCAAACAGTCCAAAGCGCTTTTCAAAGTATTCATAGGTACTTACACCTATTACCTCGCGGTAAAGGGGGACTATGAACCAAACCATCAGCAATAAAACTATTGGAACCATTAAGCCTTGAACAAGCAGGATCCAGTTAGATGAAAAACCTTCGCCAGGGTAGGCCAGGAAAGTTACACTGCTGATGAGCGTTGCCATTAACGACATGCCTATAGCCCATGCCGGAATTGAGCCGCGTGATACGAAATATTTTTTGGTAGAGTTTTGTCCTTTTGAAAATTTGAGACCGATGGTTAATGAAATGGCCAGTGCCAGGGCTATGATAATATAATCTGCCAGGTGCAGGGTTTCATGTTTCATATGCAGGTATAGTTATTGGTTCCCCAAACGGGGGCAGGCCAGGGGTAGCTGCCGGGTTTTAAAGTTAAACATAATTGGTTATTGCCTGCTATACGCATATGAATAACTCCGGGAGCTATTAGTTTTGAGGGATATAATTTTTTGATGTTTAAACGCTCGAGTATGGCCCAGGCTGTTGCGCCGCCTTCAATCAGCAATTCGTGCAGATCGGTGTGGTCAATAACCTGTTTTACAATAGCCGCCATTTTGTGGCTCAGTAACACGGGGTCAACTTTAATATCTTTAATGAAATCCGGATTTATAGCAATAATAGCATTGTTGTTTGCCACAATGCTTGATGCTACATGACTGGCAAAAAGAGCATGCACATTATCGCCGCTGGTTTCGGCGCAAATGGTTGCCGCAGGCACATAGTGTACTGGGATATTATTGTGTTTACCATCAAGAAGATTCAGCTTACCCTGGTAAAAGGTACTGCCAAATACAAACAATCGCCTGCCTGTGGTCTCCGGGTCAGGGGTTTCGATCTTTTGCGGAGTTGTTAGGTATTCAAGCAGCGTGGTAAACAGATTTGCCGAACCCGCCAAAAGGATATTGCCATCTGTTTGGCTGATCCAATATTTAAGATCATCTTCATCTTCGGCCGCTCCTATAATAATTCCTGTCGATGGTAGCCTGTCTTCTTTTTTTATCAATGAGATGCTTCCATCAGCCCTCAATAATTCAATAATATTTGAGCTTAAGGCGGGGAAGGTTGGGTCGTTGGCGAAATCACTCAGGTGAATAGGTTGGCCATTGTAGTGAAATGTATCGCCTATGACTTTTTTTGAATGGTGAGGATTGCCGGGCACAATCAGAGCTCTTTTTAAACGAGATGCCGTTAACTGGCTTTGCAATTCCTCAATAATGTTCCCCCGTAAAACGGAATCTATCTTCTTGAAAAGAAACCGGGGCTTTAACCGCTGTAATCGGATGGTAAGATCATGAACAATATTCTTCGCTTCATTTACAGCGAGTGAACGGGTGTCGGTAGCTATAACCAACAGGTCGGCATCGCAGTGTTCATCAACAGTGGTACTCACTTCGGTTCTTAACCCGTGATTGAGGCCTATTCCCGCCAGCTCGGCGGCCCCTGTTAAATCATCTGCAATTACAGCGATCATAGCTTATACTTTTATCCGGTTTTTGCTCAACTGTACCGCCGACTCAATTGCCAGTATCATGGCATCACTGCTTGCCACACCCTTACCTGCAATTTCAAAAGCTGTACCATGATCAACCGAGGTGCGGATAATAGGCAATCCCATAGTGATGTTAACACCTTTTACGCTGTCCATCTGCTGCTTTTCTGCATTCCATTTAAAGCCGGTAAGCTTAAAGGGAATGTGGCCCTGATCATGGTACATAGCCACTACGCCGCCATAGTACCCGGTCGAGGCTTTGGAAAATAAAGTATCGGCTGGTACAGGGCCTTCCACATCGTAACCTAACTTTAGTGCTTCCTGTACCGCGGGAAGGATCTCAAAATCATCTTCGGTGCCAAACAAACCCGAGTCACCTGCGTGAGGGTTAAGCCCGGCTACGCCAATTTTTAGATTTTTCTCGCCCAGGGAAATAAGGCCATCCTGCAATAATTCAATTACTTCAATGATGCGCTCTTTTTTAACAAGGTCACAAGCTTGCCTTAGCGATACATGGGTTGATACATGGATCACCTTCATGTTATGCTCAACCAACAGCATGGCATATTTTTTTGTGCCGGTATAATGTGCGTAGATTTCGGTGTGCCCGGCAAAGTGGTGCCCGGCTTCGTTAATGGATTTTTTATTGATAGGTCCGGTTACTGTTGCATCAACTTCGTTGTCGAGCGCCAGTTCAATTGCTTTTTTTACTGCTTCAAACGAGGAATTGCCTGCCATGGCCGAGATTTCGCCAAAACGCAGCTGTTCCATATCTACATTTTGCAGGTCAAAAACATCTGGCTTGCCAAACTCAAAGTTCGCGTTGCGGATATCTTTTATGGAGTTTATGCGCGCATCTAAGCCAAGGCGTTTTACGATATCAAAAAACACACCGGTATCACCTATAATTACCGGACGACAGATCTCGTACAATCTTTCTGTTAATAGTGCTTTAACAGCTATCTCGGGGCCAATACTGGCCGGATCGCCCATCGTTATGGCTATGATCGGTCTCTCGGCTATCATTGGTATATCGGTAAGCTAAGGTTTTCAACATTAAGCATGCGCTGTAATTTCTTTTGTAGATCAGCTGCTTCGGCTTCACTAACCTGCAATAAAGGAGGCATCATGTAAGTACGGCATAACCCGGCGCTTTGCATTAGTGATTTTAATGCTGCCAATGATTCGCCCAGCAGGCGTTTGCCTTGATAAATGTCCCCGATCAGATTGGAATGCCTTTGCAGTTGCAGCGCGGCAGCTTCGTCGTTATTGTCGGCAGCAACTATCATTTTGTAATAAATATCGGGGAACAGGTTTCCGGTACTTGGTACAAGTCCGTCACTTCCTGTAAATAGCGCATGAGCAGATTGCGCGCCCCAACCTAAAAAGTGGCTGAAATCTTGTCTGTGCGCCCATAACTTCAGTGAATCCTTTAAACGCTCGTGGTTTCGTTCCGAATCTTTGGTGCCAACAATATTTTCATGGTGACTAAGTTCGTCGAGAAGGTTTAGGTTTATCGATACGTTGGTTGTAGCCGGGATGTTGTAAACTATCAGCGGGATAGGTACTTCGTTTGCCAGCGTTTCAAAGTACGTTTTGATTTCGTATTCGGTTAAAGTGAAATATGCAGGTAAATGGGCTACCGCAACGTCAATACCTTCATCGGCGCAACGTTTGGCCAGGTCAATTGAATCGGCCAGGCAGTTTGATGAGATACCGGCATATAGCAGTCGGCCGGGCTGCCTTATTGAGGCAGCAAGTTTAATGAAATCAAGCTTAAGCTCGTATGATAGCGAAGCTGATTCACCTGTAGTACCCAATATGAACGGCACACCGCCGTAGTTGAAAATATTGTCGAATATTTTTTCAACCGCTTCGTGGTCAAGTTTGTAGTTGTGAGTAAGTGGCGTAATTGATGGCACTACCAGGCCATTATATTTCTTTTTTGATTTCATTAGTGTTTTAATAAGCGGCCTCGTAAATGCTAACAGCGTCATCTATGTTCATCGGTCGCGGGTTGTTTTTAAGCAAGCGCGTAATTTTCATGGCATCGGCGGCCATTTGGGGTATGGTGTTTTTATCTATGTCTATTTCTTTCAAGCTTGCGGGGATTCCGCAGTCCTTAATCAGTTGCCTGATCTTTTCAACACCGGCATGAGCCGTTTCAAAATCGTTGATGCTGCTGTTACAACCCAATGCACGGGCAACGGCAGCATATCGCTCAGGTGCTGCCGGAATGTTGTATTCCATTACAAAGGGGAGCAGTAAAGCGTTTGACAATCCATGGGCTATATGGTATAGGCTGCCCAATGGGTAGGAGAGTGCATGCACTCCAGCCGTATTTACCGGCCCTAAACAAAAGCCACCCATTAAACTGCCAATGGCTAATTGCGTACGGGCATCTTCATTGGCACCATCATTTACAGCTTTAACGAGATTGTCGGCTATAAGCCTGATCCCCTCAAGCGCGTACATATCAATGAATGGATGCGCGTATAGATTGGTATAAGCTTCAAGGCAATGGGTTAACGCGTCAAGTCCTGTGGCCGCGGTAACCTCTGTTGGGAGACTTATCATCAATGCCGGATCAATGATCACCACATCCGGAACCAGGTGAGGGCTTATAATGCCTTTCTTCTGGTTATCCGCATCATCTATCAATATAGCGTTGGGTGATGCTTCGCTGCCTGTACCCGCTGTTGTAGGTACGCAAATGAGTTTTTTATTGCGATTTTTAAGCAGACAGATTCCTGTTATATCTGCCAATGTTTGATTATTGTCAATCTGTGCAGCTATGAGCTTAGCCACATCAAGCACACTGCCGCCGCCAATGCCTATGATCACATCTGCTTCAGTATGTTTTACAGATGCAAGCAGATCTTCAAAATCCCCGAACGAAGGCTCTTTTACTATCGATGTATCCACGTGAACAGCGATGCCCGCTTCTTTAAACTGAGCTAAAAGCGGTTCAAGTTTAGTTGATAGTGGCCTGATGGTAATGATCAAAGCTGATTTATAGCCACGACCGGTAACCTCGTCAGTTAGTTTTAAAAGCGAGTTTTTGCCAACAATTACCTGGCCCGGAAACCGGATAGTGATGTCGCGATAAGGATGTTCAGTTTGCGGCATATACTTATATATTATAATAACTGGCCCTGGTTAATTGGTTTTGATATAAAACAAAGATGGATAATGCCGCCTCCCATTTTTATCCAACCGTTATCCAATTATTATACGATATTATCAAAAGGGGCGCGGGGTGCTAAGCAGTTATGATATTATCCGGCTATAATTAGCTTTTACAGGTAGTTATGGCAGTAAATAATCGTGAAAATACAAGGAGACGGGGCATGACAGTTCGGCAATTAAAGGTCGGTAACTTAGCAAAAAGTTGAATATGAGGATATAGGGCCAAGTTTATAAGGACTGTTTATCTTTTAATGCTTTTATTCGTCGGTGGTTAAACCATCGCGTCCTAATTATAAATCATCCGGCTAAACTCCGGTATTTTTAATATTTCTGTTAACCAATTAAATATGCACCCTTATGAAAACAGTAAAAACCTTAGGACAATTTATTATAGAGAAACAAGCGGATTTTCCATTCGCTAAAGGCGAACTGTCGAGGCTTTTGCGGGATATTGGCATTGCTGCTAAAATCGTAAACCGCGAAATCAGTAAAGCGGGGCTTATTGATATCATAGGCGAAACGGATTCTGTAAACTCACACGGGGAACGTCAAAAAAAGATGGATGTTTATGCCAATGAGCAATTCATTTCGGCATTGCGTAGTGGCGGCGAATGCTGTGTTGTAGCTTCTGAAGAAAATGACGAGCATATCCTGATAGAATCGGAGATCTCAAAACACGCAAAATATATCGTGGCTATTGATCCTCTGGATGGATCATCAAATATTGATGTGAATGTGAGCGTGGGCACTATATTTTCTATCTATCGCCGTAAATCAACCGAAGGTGCAGCTAAACTGGAAGATGTATTACAAAAGGGCACCGAGCAGGTAGCGGCCGGTTATGTAATTTACGGATCCTCAACCATGCTGGTTTATACTACGGGAAAAGGGGTCAACGGCTTTACCCTTGATCCTTCAATAGGCGAGTTTTGCCTGTCGCACGCTGATATTAAAATGCCTAAGGATGGCTATATTTATTCTATTAATGAGGGGTATTATACCCATTTCCCTTTAGGCGTAAAAAAATATATTAAATATTGCCAGGTTGAAGATATCGCTACCAACCGTCCGTACACTTCAAGGTACACAGGTTCAATGATTGCGGATATCCATCGCAACCTGATTAAAGGCGGAATCTTTTTATATCCAACTACCGCGCAATATCCAAATGGCAAATTAAGACTGGTTTATGAATGCAACCCGATGGCCTTTATTATTGAGCAGGCGGGTGGTTTAGCGTCTACAGGTTATGAGCGGATCCTTGATTTGGATGTTAATGAACTTCACCAGCGCTCGGCTATTTTTATCGGTTCAGAAAATATGGTTAAGCGGGCCGAAGATTTTATGCTGGCCTTTTCTTCGCAACAGTCAGCCATAACCCAACATAAACAGGTTATTTAGTTAGCAAAGAGCTTCTGTTTACAGTTTGGTTATTATCGGGCTGATAAATGAAGTTATTTTATGCGCTTTGATATAAAAATTAGGTAAGACTAATTTTTTTTATTTGTTTTGTATATTGTTTACAATATGCCAAAGCGAATGAAGGTGTTGTTTTTACTGTCTCTTTTGTTAATGCCGGTAGTGGTTTTTGCCCAGCATGGTTCCCTCAGGGGAAAGCTTACCGCGGGTAGTGAACCGCTTTCTTTTGCTACCGTTGCCCTTTTCGGAACTTCTATTGGGGGTACAACAAATGATAAGGGTTATTACCATTTGAAAAACGTTCCGGCAGGTACATACACGGTTGTGTTTTCTAATGTCGGGTATGTAACCGGGCGTTACAATGTAAGCGTAAAACCGGAGGAAGCTACCGTATTGAATGGTAATCTCCAGGAGAGCAGTTCTAAGTTGAGTGAAGTAACCGTAACCGGGGTATCCCGGAAAACAGAATTAAGAAGTAATCCTATACCAATCGCGGTAATGACCCGGAAAGAGATGGATCAGAATGTAAATAACAACATTATTGATGCTATAGTAAAAGGGGTGCCGGGGGTTAATGCGGTTACTACCGGACCTAATATCTCCAAGCCATTTATCAGGGGATTGGGCTACAATCGAGTTTTAACTTTGTATGATGGTGTGCGACAGGAAGGACAGCAATGGGGCGATGAACACGGTATTGAGATAGACCAGTACGGTATTGGTCGCGCAGAAGTAGTGAAAGGACCGGCAAGTTTAACCTACGGCTCGGATGCACTGGCGGGAGTGATCAACATGATCCCTTATCTGCCGGCTGGCGAAAACAATGTTTTGAAGGGTGACTATACTGCCGATTACCATACCAACAATGGCATGATCGGTACCTCATTGGGTTTATCTTATAAGAAGAACGACTGGCGGTACGCCTTTCGGGCTACCGCAAAAGCCGCACATGATTATCATAACAGCGTTGATGGTTATGTATATAATACAGGTTTCCGCGAGTTTAATCTATCGGGCATGGCGAGGGTTGATAAAAACTGGGGGTACTCGCAAATTGCCGCTACAGTTTATGATAATCGGCAGGAAATTCCTGACGGTAGCAGGGATTCGCTTACGAGGCAGTTTACCAAACAAATAGCCGAAAGTAGTACAGACAATATCAGGAACCGGCCAATTGTTAGTAACGATGAGTTAAGATCATACAGCATAACGCCACTACATCAGCGCATTCAGCATTATCGAATTTACTCGCATAATGAATTTAAGTTGGGCGAAGGAAGCAGTATCAATGCTTCGCTCGGGCTGCAGCAAAGCATCCGCAGGGAATATAATCACCCTACATTGGCAGATCAGCCGGGTTTGTACGTAGTGCTTAACACACTTAATTACGATCTGAAATACAATTTACCAACTATAGGAGGTATAGAAAGTACGCTCGGTGTAAACGGGATGTACCAGACTAACCGCAGCAAGGCTGCAACGGATTTTCCAATTCCGGATTATAACCTGTTTGATGCCGGGACTTTCCTGTTCGCCAAGAAAACTATCGGAAAAGTCGATATCTCTGGCGGCATCAGGTATGATAACCGGCATATCCGCTGGAATAATTTTTACGTAGGACCGAACTCTAAAAACGGCTTTGAGCAGCATGTGAAATTACCGGATACAGCAGGTGCTCATTTACAGTTTCCGGCTTTTAAACATGTATATCAGGGTGTTTCGGGGAGTTTGGGTATAACCTACAATATCAGCGAACGCTTATTGTTTAAGGCTAATGTTGCCCGTGGATACCGGGCGCCCAATATCACCGAAATAGGATCAAACGGGCTCGACCCCGGCGCGCATATTGTTTATTTAGGCAACCGCAGCTTTAATCCCGAATTTAGTTTACAGGAGGACCTGGGGTTCATCGCTTATCTTAAAGATGTTGACCTGATTGCTGAGCTGTTTAATAACCACATCAACAATTACATTTACCAGGCCAAACTAACCGATGCCAATGGTAATCCTGTGGTGATTGTGCCGGGTAACAGCACTTATCAATATCAGCAAAGCAGTGCCCGGTTGTATGGAGCCGAGTTCACGCTAAATGTGCATCCGCAAAATGTAAAATGGCTGGCTTTTAACAACAGCCTGGCTTATGTAACAGGAATCAACGGCAATAAACAGCTTGTTGATGAATCCAATGGGGCAGCTAAATATTTGCCATTTATTCCGCCGTTGCACGTCCGGTCGGAGTTTAAGGCGAGCTTGCAGAAAGCGTATGGTGCTTTTTCCAGGATTTACTTTAAGGCCGAAATGGATGCTTATACCACACAAAACCGCTTTTATGCTTTAGATAATACCGAAACGGCTACGCCCGGCTATACGCTGTTTAATATAGGAACCGGTACTACTATCAAAAACAAATTGGACAAAACCATCTGTGAGCTTTTTTTGCAGGTTGATAATTTGTTTGATAAAGCCTATCAATCCAACCTTAACCGTTTAAAGTATTTTGAGTATTACCGGTCGTCGCCAAACGGGCACCTGGGTATTTATAATATCGGGCGGAATATCAGTTTTAAAGCGATTTTCCCTTTTTGATTTATTTTTAATGAAATATGCCTTTTTTTGTTTTTATTGCCTTGAGTTTATGCACATCATGTAAGTGTGCGATGATAACTTTGAAATTCATTGATTAACGTCCCATCATGGTTTCTCGCAGAGGACCCTGATGTATACGCCGGGCAAATTCGCCGTTGCGAATGCTCTTGTAGAAATACAGAATGCGGTTGAACCTCATGAGGGGGACGTAAAATAATTCAAAATTTTATCGGCCGATGTGCTTAAAAGTCAACAATCATAAAAACATCTAAAGTAAATGGTTTATAAAACAAAGGTTTTCATTTGTGTGCTGCTGTGTGGCATATGCGGTGGAATGATGGGCGCTAAGGCACAGTTGCATATACCGGCTTCTTATGCTTTAATTAAACGGGTGGTGCCAGGTTATGCACAAAATTTTATTGTTCAACCACTTTCTGAAAATGAAGCCAAAGACGTTTTTGAGGTAGATGGCGCTAAAGGCAAAATTATATTAAGGGGCAATAATGGCATTGCGGTGGCATCAGCCTTATATTATTACCTTACCGAATACGCCCATTGCCAGATCACATGGAATGGTACAAATCTGAACCTTCCCGCAAAGTTGCCTATCCCAACCCAAAAGGTTCATAAAACTACGCCTTACCAATACCGGTATTATCTTAACTATTGTACCTATAGCTATAGCATGAGCTGGTGGGACTGGAAACGATGGGAAAAGGAAATTGACTGGATGGCCCTTCACGGCATCAATATGCCGCTGGCCATAACCGGGCAGGAGTACGTTTGGGACAAAGTTTACAAAGGCATGGGCTTTAGCAATAAAGATATGCAGGACTTTTTTACCGGTCCCGCATATTTTGGCTGGTTTTATATGGGCAATATAGATAAATGGGACGGCCCGCTGCCCGCAAGCTGGATAACCAGTCACCGGGATTTGCAGATCAAAATATTGCAGCGTGAGCGCGAACTTGGTATAAAACCGGTGCTTCCGGCGTTTACTGGTCATGTGCCGGCATCGTTTAAAAAACATTTCCCTAATGCTAAACTAAAGCAAACCAACTGGAATAACGGTTTTGCCGATACTTATATCCTGGATTCGGAAGATCCGCTATTTGCAGAGATCGGTAAAAAGTTTATACAGGAACAAACCAAGGTTTATGGCACGGATCATTTATATTCTGCCGATACTTTTAATGAGAATGAGCCTCCATCAAATGATCCTAAATTCCTTTCGGAACTAAGCGCGCGGGTTTATGATGGTATGAAAGGGGCCGATCCGAAAGCTGTTTGGGTAATGCAGGGCTGGTTGTTTTTCAGCGACCGCAAGTTCTGGCAAAATGAGCAGATCAAGGCATTGCTGAATGCCGTGCCCGATGATCATATGATAGTGCTTGACCTCAATACCGATTATGAACCGATATGGAAGCGCACCGAAGCATTTTACGGCAAACCCTGGATCTGGAATATGCTGCATAACTATGGCGGTAACAATAGCTTGTTTGGTAGGATAGAGGCCGTCGCAACCCAACCCGCGCAGGCTCTTAACGACCCTAAATCAGGAAAAATGGTGGGTATTGGTTTAACCATGGAAGCCATTGAACAAACCCCTGTGCTTTACGAGCTGATGACACAACATACCTGGCAAAATAAGCCAATTGACCTTGATCAATGGCTGCCGGAGTACTTGTTTAACCGCTATGGTGTAAAAAGCAAAGATGCGCTTGATGCCTGGCAAACACTCAGGACTACCGTTTTTAACGGAAAGGATATTCGTGATGGTGCCGAATCGATCATCACCGGCAGGCCAACGCTTGATTCGGCCGCTATATGGACACGCACCCGTTTAAACTACAACCGGAAAGACCTGCTGCCTGCCTGGGATAAAATGATTACCGCCATCCCTGCGTGCAAACAAAGCAGTGGTTTTAACTATGACCTGGTTGATGTAACGCGACAAATATTGGCTAACTACGGCAGGCCAATCCAGCTGAAATGGATCAAGGCATATCATGATAAAGATGAAAAGGCTTTTGATAAGTATACGGCCGAATACCTTAACCTGATAACCGATATGGACAGGTTGCTTGCCACCCGTAAAGATTTTATGCTGGGGCCCTGGATAGCCGATGCCCGTAGCTGGGGGACTAATCCCAACGAAAAAGCGCTTTATGAAAAAAATGCCCGTAACCTGATAACGCTTTGGGGCGATGCCAATAGTCCGCTGCATGAATACTCCTGTAGACAGTGGAGCGGTTTGCTCAATGACTTTTATAAAGTACGCTGGCAAAAATTCTTTGACTTATTGAAAGGATCACTTAAAACAGGTAAAGAGCCCGATTTTAAACAATTTGACAAATCAATAAGCAATTGGGAATGGCAATGGGTTAATTCGTCCAAAACTTACCCGGTTGCTCCTGCCGGAAGCAGCGCTGCAGTTGCAAAACAGCTTTATGAAAAATACAGGACAAACATGGGTAACGATCTTAAGTAATGGATACATCGACAGCTAAATCTACAACTACCATTGTAAAGCCGGCAAGGTTATTGTCGTTAGACGCCCTTCGTGGGTTTGATATGTTTTGGATCATGAGTGGGGAAGGAGTAGTGCACGCACTTGCGAAAGCTACGGGCTGGCCGCTCATGGTATGGATGTCGGGGCAGCTGCATCATACCGAATGGAATGGCATTACCTTTTATGATATGATTTTTCCCTTGTTTTTGTTTATTGCCGGCGTTTCCATGCCTTATTCAACGGGCAATAAAGTTGCTAAGTATGGGGTAGTTTATCCCTATCTGTTGCCCTCCTCATCCAAAGGCGAAATTTATCGTTCCATGATCAGGCGTACCATTATCCTGTTATTTTTAGGGGTGGTTGTTAACGGCTTGTTTAAGTTTAACGGATTGGAGAATACCCGCTTTGCAAGTGTGCTGGGGCGTATTGGATTGGCCTGGTTTTTTGCAGGTGTAATTTATCTGAATTTCGGTACCCGGGGGCAAATTTTATGGTTTGGTATTTTGCTGTTTGGCTATTGGGCAGCAATGGAACTAATCCCGGTTCCGGGTTACGGGGCAGGGGTTTTAACAATGAATGGCAGCCTGGAATCTTATATTGATCGTTTATTACTTCCCGGTCGCCTGCACGATAAGGTACATGATCCAGAAGGTATATTATCTACCATTCCGGCTATTGGCACCGCC
Source organism: Mucilaginibacter sp. 3215 (assembly GCF_050433785.1). NCBI lineage: Bacteria > Pseudomonadati > Bacteroidota > Sphingobacteriia > Sphingobacteriales > Sphingobacteriaceae > Mucilaginibacter > Mucilaginibacter sp. 3215. The sequence goes on along the minus strand of NZ_JBNPWO010000003.1, from coordinate 405,575 downwards.
ATGCTGGGGATTTTTACAGGCCAGTTCCTGAAGTTGGAATCTGCCAAATGGCCGATGTGGAAAAAAGGTATTTGTTTATTAGCAGCCGGTATTTTATTTATCGGGTTAGGGATGCTTTGGAATTTTGCTTTCCCGATAAATAAACGCTTATGGACCAGCTCTTTTGTATTATTTGTAGGTGGATGGAGCCTGATTTTCCTGTCTGTATTTTACCTGGTGATTGATGTTGCTGGTTACCGGAAGTGGGCTTTTCCTTTTGTGCTCATCGGGGTAAACTCTATCCTGATCTACCTGGCATCCGAAGGGATGGTTGATTTTCAGCATACCGCCAATTTTTTCTTCGGGGGGATTATTAGCCATCTCGCACAAAGCTGGCAATCTGTGTGGGCAGCAATATCTATTGTAATTGTACAGCTTGCGCTGTTGTACTTTTTATACCGAAATAAGATCTTCCTGAAAATATAGATTATAAAATAGTTTATGTTTTGAATGTAGAGACGCATAATTGCGTCTCCCGCATGCAAGGTAGGGCGATTTACTCCCTTGCGAAGCGGCTTGTCCTGTGGGAGACGCAATTATGCGTCTCTACATAAAATATTTTTAAACCAAATTAACCAGTTACTTAGAATCACTTTTAGTTGCGAAGCGAATTAGGAAAAAATAATTGAGATAAATCGTATTAAATTCGTTAATTGTTAAAATAACACTTAATATTGAATTGTTTTTACCTTCATTATGACCAAGCGCCTGTTTTTCCTTTTTGTCTTTGTTTTGGCTGGCACCGCTTTGCGTGCGCAAAAACAAATGATACCAAATCCAATAACCGGAGGATATTTTGCCGATCCGACTATCATAAAAGATAAGGGCCATTATTTTATTTATGCCACAATTGATCCCTGGGGTGATAAGGAACTGGCTGTATTGGAAACAACCGACTTTATCAAATTTACCCGGCACCATATCAACTGGCCTACCAAACAAGCCTGTACCAGTCCAACCTCGCTCAATGAAATGGTTTGGGCGCCATCTGTAGTGAAAGGAAAGGATAATAAGTTTTACATGTACGTAGCCGTAGGCGGCGAGGTTTGGGGAGGGGTTAGCAATACGCCGCTTGGCCCCTGGAAAAACTTAAAGGCCGACAATACGCCTATGGTAAAATCTACAGATTACCCGCAGGTGCATAATATCGACCCGGATTGCTTTATTGATACCGATGGCAGCATATATCTTTATTGGGGATCTGGGTATAAATGGATTAACGGGCATTGTATGGCTGTAAAGCTAAAAGATGATATGATTTCGTTTGATGGAGCGCCTAAAGACATCACTACCCCTCATTTTTTTGAAGGTGCTCATATGGTTAAACGCAATCAAACCTATTACCTCATGTTTTCAGAGGGTAAAGCCATTGATGCCACTTACCAGGTGGGTTACGCTAAAGGAAAAAGTCCGCTGGGCCCTTTTTATGAGGATGAGCACAGGGTTATATTGAACACCTCTGCCGATAGTACAGTGATTGGCCCCGGCCACCATACCACCTTTGTTGAAAAAGGACAGCGCTATATTTTATATCACCGCATTTTTCCGCAAAAGGAATCATTTGTGCTGCGGCAGCTGTGTCTTGACAGTTTAAATTTTGATGCGGATAGCAGCATCAAAAAGGTAAGCACCAAAGGAATACAAAAGTTCAATTAATCTTATAACCTGTTATGATGAAAAAAATAGCCTGCACAGTGCTGTTATTAACATTGGCATTTACTTGGTTTGGAGCCTCTGCACAGCAAAAAGGCGATGCCACAAAACCTAAAAAGATCAGTCCTGACCTTTTCGGGATCTTTTTTGAGGATTTAAGTTATGCCGCCGATGGAGGCCTTTATGCCGAACTTATCCAGAACCGCTCATTTGAATATAACCCGGCCGATAACCGCGACTGGAATTCGATGACCGCCTGGAAATACCAAACAGATGGGTTTGGTTATGGTACCATTTCTGTAGAAACGGCTGCCCCGGTACATCCCAATAACCCGCACTACATTTTACTTGATATTCAGGATGAAGGGCAAAAAGGAGTGGGGCTCGAAAATTCAGGGTTTGATGGAATCCCTGTAAAGGCCGGTAAAAACTATAATTTTTCAGTTTTTTTAAATGCAATTTCAGATCAATCTTTACCTGTAAAAGTAGCTCTTGTTGACCGCAAGGGTAAAGAATTGGGTTCTTCCTCATTTACAACATCTGATAAAGGCTGGAAAAAATACGCCGAACAGATTCATGTGAATTTTGATAACGATAGTGCTAAACTGGTATTGCTGATTAAAGCAAAAGGAAAAATCGGGATCGATATGGTGTCTCTGTTTCCGGAAGAAACTTTTAAAAATCATAAAAATGGATTGAGGGCTGATTTGGCGCAGGTTATTGCCGATATAAAACCAAAATTTATGCGTTTCCCGGGCGGTTGTCTTACTCATGGCGATGGCATAGCCAATATTTATCGCTGGAAAAATACCATAGGCCCGGTTGAACAAAGGGTGGAGCAACGTAATATCTGGAACTATCACCAAACAGTAGGTTTGGGTTATTTTGAATATTTTCAGTTTTGCGAGGATATCGGTGCAAAGCCTGTTCCTGTACTTGCAGCAGGAGTGAGTTGTCAAAACTCTGGCGGTACGTGGAGGATAGGTTCTACCGGGCAAAAAGGTATCCCGATGGAAGAAATGAAAGCCTATGTACAGGATGTACTCGATTTGGTAGAATATGCCAACGGGCCGGTTACATCTACCTGGGGCGCAAAACGTGCCGCGGCGGGTCATCCGGCACCTTTTAACCTGGAATACCTTGGTATAGGTAATGAAGATAAGATCACCGGCGTATTTGAAGAGCGTTTCAGGATGATCTATGATGCCGTGCACAAGGCCCATCCCGAAATTAAAATCATCGGTACGGTAGGCCCGAGCCCCAGCGGCGAGGACTTTGAGAAAGGCTGGAAACTGGCCGATCAGCTTTCGGTTGGTATTGTTGATGAACATTACTATGAAAAGCCGCAATGGTTTTTAAAAAATACCCAACGTTATGATGCATACAACAGGCTTAGGTCAAAAGTTTATATAGGCGAATATGCTTCGTGGGGTAATACCCTGTTTAATGCCTTATCAGAAGCGGTTTACATGACCAGTTTAGAACGCAACGGAGATGTGGTTAGGATGGCGTCATACGCACCGCTTATTGCCAGGATTGGCCATACTTCATGGAATCCAAATTTGATATATTTTAATGGCAATAAGGTTTTTCCAACGGTTAACTATTACATTCAGCAGCAGTTTGCTGCTAATTCGGGCAATGAGTATTTGCCGGGTGTAATAAAGCTTAAAGGTGAAAAAGCGGTTATTGACACTACCGCGGGTGTTTCAACCGTACGCGACTCAGCAACAGGAGATCTGATTCTGAAAATAGCCAATGCCGGTAATACTCCTGTTTCAGGAGAGGCGGACCTGTCAAAAATTGGTCAACTACCCAAATCGGCAACACTTACTGTTATTACAGGCAATCCGGAGGTAAAGAATTCTGCCGACAATTCGCAAGCCATCGTCCCACAATCATCAGTAATAAAATTGCAAAAGAAGTGGGCTTTCACCGTACCTGCCTATTCATTGACGGTTGTCAGAATTAGCGGCAGAGAGATAGAAAAGCACAAATAATTATCCTGAATATTCGAAAAAAACAAATCATTATACATGAAAAAAATAGTTTTACTGGGCGTTTTAGTCAGCTTTTACACGGCGGCCATAGCGCAGCCGCAGCAAAAGTTCAGCGCCTACCTGTTTACTTATTTTACAGGCGGTAAAGGCGGCGAAGAAATTCGTTTTGCCTTAAGCAATGACGGTTATCATTTCCGCGCGCTGAATAACAATCTTCCGGTTTTAAATTCGGCCGATATCAGTGCTACCGGCGGTGTTCGGGATCCGCATATTATGCGAGCTGCCGACGGTAAAACATTTTATATGGTTGCCACAGACATGAACACCGAAAAATATGGCTGGGGACCGGATTATTCTATGGTATTGCTCAAATCAACCGACCTGGTACACTGGAGTTCTAAGACTATTGACATCGCCAAAACCTTTGAAAAGTTTGCAGGCGTGAACAGGGTATGGGCACCGCAAACCATTTATGATCCGCAGGAAAAAAAATATATGATCTACTGGTCGATGCGTTTTGGCGAAGAGGCTGATAAGATCTATTATGCCTATACTAATAAGGATTTTACAGGTCTTGAAACCGAACCTAAACAGCTTTTCTTTAAGCCCGATGGCGGCGCCTGTATCGACGGGGATATTGTTTATAAAAACAATAAATATTACCTGTTTTTCAAAACAGAAGGATCAGGAGCGGGGATCAAAATAGCCGTATCGGATAAGCTAACTTCTGGCTATGTATTGCGGGATAAATACGTACAGCAAACCAAAGATCCGGTAGAAGGGGCTGGCACCTTTAAATTAAACGATGGCAGCGGTTATATTTTAATGTATGATATGTATACACAAGGTAAATACCAGTTTACCAGGACAACCGATCTTGAAAATTTCAAACTGATTGACGATGAGGTATCCATGAATTTCCATCCGCGCCACGGTACGGTGATGCCAATAACTTCAAAGGAAGCCGCTGCACTGACTGCTAAATGGGAAACGCCGGAAGATGTCATACTTTCACCGATAAACAAGCAGATTAAAACCTTTAATATCGTTTTGGATACTGCGAACCATAAGGTTCACCTGCCTGTAAAAGCGGGTACAAGTTTAAAATCATTTGATCCTCAGTTTACCTTATTTCCAGGTGTTACTATCAGCCCGGCAAAGGCGCAGGACTTTACCAAAGGGCCGGTTAAATATTCGGTAACCATAGCGGGTAAAAAAGCTCAGGTTTATGAGGTTACCGCTCAGGAAACCCATAACCCGGCTATAGCGGGATATTATGCCGATCCGGAGATCCTGTATGCTGAAAAAACAGGCAAATTTTATATCTATCCAACCAGTGATGGTTTCGATGGCTGGTCGGGTAAGTATTTCAAGGCTTTTTCTTCGGATGATATGGTTAACTGGAAAGATGAGGGTAAGATTCTTGATTTGCCGCAGGATGTAAGCTGGGCGAAGAAGAATGCCTGGGCACCCTGTATTATCGAAAAAAAGCTTGGTGACGATTATAAATACTTTTACTATTTCGCTGCTGCACAAAAAATAGGAGTGGCAACAGCAAATGATCCGGCAGGACCATTTACCGATTCGGGTAAGCCTTTGATAGCACAATTGCCTGAAGGTGTTAAAGGCGGGCAACAGATTGATGCCGATGTTTTTGCAGACCCGCAAACAGGTAAAAACTATTTGTACTGGGGCAATGGTTATATGGCCGTGGCCGAGTTAAACGATGATATGATTTCATTAAAACCAGGTACTACCAAGATACTCACGCCTTACTCGCATTACAACGAAGGCACCTATGTGTTTTATCGCAATGGAATTTATTACTTCATGTGGTCTGAAAATGATACCCGGAGTCCTAATTATAGTGTGCATTACGGCACTGCAAAATCTCCGCTGGGGCCAATAGAGATTCCTCAGCAAAACACGGTTATTGCGAAAGATGCAGCAAAAGGTATTTACGGTACCGGCCATAACTCAGTGATCCAGATCCCTGGTACAGATGAATGGTATATTGTTTATCACAGGTTCAACTATCCCAAAGGGATTACCATGGGGGATGCCGCAGGCTACAACCGTGAGGTATGTATTGATAAAATGGAATTTGATAATAAAGGATTGATCAAACAGGTAACCCCTACACATGAAGGTATAAAACCGGTACATGTGAAAAAGTAAATGCGGGTTCTGAAACACTGTTTAAAAACGGTTCATCAAAACCAATGTATTCCCAACGTCATTGCGAGGCACGAAGCAATCCCCAATAGGTAGATCGACTAAGCAAATCTACCCTGTAAAGTTGGGGATTGCTTCGTGCCTTGCAATGGCGGATTTTATATGTTTTTAAACAGTTTATAAAAAAATTTCTTCCTTTTTTTACAATTTGAGGACTTGGTTGTACCCTATATTTGTAATAATGGTTTTCAAAGAGATGCTTCCGGAACCAAGGCTACAGCCTTATATCAAGTGCTTCTATCTGTATGAATCTGATTCGGACAGAAGCTATGATGATATCGTGTTTCCGAGCGGTACCATGGAAGTGATCTTTAACCTCGGCACCGGAAACTGGAAATCAAAAAAAGGCGATACATTTTTCACCACTCCTCCTGTTGAACTTTGGGGACAGATCACCAAGCCGTTAGCAATACAATCTGTAGGGCGAAATATTATGCTGGGTTTCCGTTTTTACCCGCATTCGGCTGCTTATTTCTTTGATGAAAACGTGTCAGAATTTAATAATGAAATTGTTGATGCCACGCACGTATTCGGCCCTAAATTAAGAACGCTTTATTTAAAATTATTGGAAACCGTCGACCTGAACGCGAAGGTGGCCATGATTGAAGATTATTTGTGGAGCCGTTTATCAACATCGGAGAAGAAACATTCGAAGATCAAATTTATCGGAGATATTGTCAGCAATCTTAAAAAGAACTACAGTGATGATAATATCCTGTCAATTTCCAGCCGTTACAACATTTCCTCGCGGCATTTGAATACACTTTTTTCGCAGTACACAGGTTTGCCGCCCAAATTATTTTATAAAATAAACCGCTTTCAGCATAGCCTTGGCCTGGTTAGCGCCAACGAAGAAAAGCTGACCAATGTGGCCTACAGCGCCGGTTATTTTGACCAGGCACACTTCATAAAGGAATTTAAACTTTTTACAGGTTTTACGCCTAATTCCTTTGCCGCTCAGGCATCGCCTATAAACCAGGCGTTAGCGGGCAGTTAATACTCTTCCGTTTTATACAATTTTGGGCTATTCGAGCCACATAGTTTTGCTGATATAAAAAAAACAACAAAATGAAATCAGCAAAAACACCACAGGAAGTGCACGCGGTACTTGCAGCCGCTTTTAACACCAAAGATGTAAATGTAGTTATGAATGTGTACGATGCCAACGGCATTATTTTTCCTGAGCCGGGAAAAGAAGTGTCGGGAATGGCTCAATTTGAGGAAGCCGTTAAAAGTATCTGCGCGGTTCCGGGAGTAATGGAAATCAAAACCGTTTACTGTCTGCAATCGGGCGATGTAGCGGTCGGCCGGTCGGAGTGGAGCGTTACCGACAATGGCAAAACACAGGTTGCCGCAAAGGGGATAGAGCTAATGAAACAGCAACCCGACGGCAGCTGGAAAATTGTCATCGATCACGCATTCGGAGCCGAAGCTAATCTCGTAGCCTGATTTAAATTCAGAAACAATAATGGCCGGTTTACCCGGCCATTATTGTTTCACCTTTCACCTTTCACCTTTCACCTTTCACCTTTCACCTTTCACCTTTCACCTTTCACTAATCTCTTCCGTTTTATACAATTTTTAGAAAAATGCTCAAGCTAATTTTGAGCATAAAATAAACACAAGAACATGAAAAATAGATTCAATGAATTTTTAGCGCTGCATCATAAAACCGAACCTTTGCAGATTGGCAATGTATGGAACGCTCAAAGCGCGCAGGTTTATGATAAGTTAAACTTTGAGGCAATTGGCACGTCAAGTGCCGCTGTAGCAAGCTCATTAGGCTTTGCAGATGGCGAAGAAATGAGTTTTGATGATTACCTGTTTGTAATCAAAAGGATAGCGGCAACATCATCGGCCATGTTAACTGTGGACCTGGAGGGAGGTTATGGTGATACAGCGGAAGTAATCTGCGATAATATCACAAAGCTATATGATATCGGCGTTGGGGGTATTAATATAGAGGATTCGATAGTGGTGGATGCCAAGCGAAGTATCGTTGATGCAAATGAGTTTGCCATGAAACTTAAACAGATCACCGAATTGTTGACTAAGGCAGATGTACAGGTATTTATAAATGTAAGGGCCGATTCCTTCCTGCTTGGTTTACCTAACGCGTTGGAAGATGCTTTAACCCGCACTAAGCTTTACCAGGATACAGGTGTGCATGGTTTGTTTTTTCCCTGTATCACCCAAACAACAGATATTGAACAAATAACAGCCTTATCGCGCCTTCCGGTTAGCGTAATGTGCATGCCCGGACTTCCGGATTTTAAAGCGTTACAAAATGCCGGTGTTAAAAGGATCAGTGCAGGTCCGTTTTTAAACATGAACATTTACCAGTCGCTGGAAAATTTAATTGAAAAGATAGCAGCTGAAAATAGCTTTGCAGCCCTGTTTAATGGGGTTGCCAGTTAACAGGCGAATGAAAGTGTTAAATAAGTATCAACTATAAGTTGTAAATAATTAAAAACCTAATTGCCTTGTTTTAAGCTATTGTAAGGTAGTTTAATAATCTACAAAATAAGTTTAGGTTAAAAGTCCCTGCGGAGAGCGTCAGGGACTTTTTAGTTTTACGGAACTACCTTCAAAAAGTTTCAGCTAATCCAATCGGTAAACAAATTTCTGTTAGTAAGCCTGCACAATTTGAAGCTGTTAATTCATTTTATTGCAATAATTATATAAAGTCTATGGTTTTAGTAGAATATGTATATATTTGCATCGTCAAATCGGTTCTTTGAATATTTTAATTATCAAGAAAGACTGAGGGAAAGGCCCTGTGATGTCTTAGCAACCTGTAAGCCCACTGTTATAAAGGTGCTAATTCCTGTCTGCCCAAAATAGGGTAGAAAAGATAATGAAATATGCTATTGCCTTGCATAATGCAAGGTATTGTATACTTCCTTTTCCCTCTTCATTTTTCTTGCTAAAAGTATTGAAATATCACCGGGATGAAATTAGGGTTTAACATGTATAGCAATGAACATTAAACATTTACTTTTTACCTGCTCGCTTTTAATATCAACACTGCTGGCTGTTGCGCAGACCACTAAGGCTATTGATCCGACTGCTGACGACCGCGGTTACATTGTAAAAACGGGCGATTGGGCTCCTGCCGATTTTGAGCTGGTATTAACTAATGGTGCAAAAACTTCTTTAACGAAGTTGCGTGGTAAGGTGGTTATCCTGCAGTTTACCGCAAGCTGGTGCAGCGTATGCCGAGAAGAAATGCCGCATTTGGAAAAAGAGATCTGGCAGGCTTATAAAGATAAAGGCCTTGTTTTAATAGGCGTTGACCGCGATGAACCGCTCAACAAAGTAAAAGGGTTTCATCAGGTTATGAATATCAGTTACCCACTGGCGCTTGACCCTGGTGCTGATATTTTTGGCCGGTTTGCCAGCAAAAAGAGCGGTGTTACCCGCAATGTGGTTATCGATCGGGATGGGAAAATTGTTTACCTCACCCGTTTGTATGATCAGCAGGAATTTGCATCCATGTTAAAAGCTGTGGACGCTTTGGTAAACAACAAAACAGCGTCTATCAATTAAAAAGAATCTATCAGTACTTATTTAATACCGTTTTATGAAAACAGAATCTACTTTTTTACACAAGAAAACTTTCGTTTCAGAAAGCCAATCAATCTGCAAATCCTTCTGTCTCAATATGCAAAGCATGCATTGTTGCTGTTAATCATTTACAGCATACATGGTATTTAAATGCGGGCTTGCTGCAGCTTGTCTTAGCTTAATAATTACCATCCCCTAATCAATTCTTTACAGTTACAATAGGTTTATAAGCCGGGCAAATTTATGCCTGTCAAGGCGATAGCCATGTTTTTTGTACAGGTAAAGGCATCAAAATTAATCTCAATTATTAATTATCATGTTAAAAATTTACAAGCTATTACTGGCAATTATATTGCCTTTTATTCTCGTCCAAACGGTTGCCGCGCAATCCGTTAAAATTAGCGGGGTGGTAACCGCCAAGTCTGATGGGCTGCCGCTGCCAGGCGTTAGCATATCTGTTAAAGGTAAAACCACGGGTGCGCAAACTAATGTCGATGGTAAGTTTATCATCAACGCCAATGTGAATGATGTGCTCAGGGTTAGCTACATAGGCTTTACAACACAGGAGATCCCGGTTTTGCAAAGCACAACTACCTTAAACGTGGTTTTGGTTGAAGCACCAAATTCGCTGAATGAGGTAGTGATAACGGCCCTCAATATCTCAAAGGATAAAAAATCGCTTGGATATGCGGTACAAGGGCTTAAATCGAAAGATATCTCTGAAGCCAAAGAAACCAACTTTGTTAATGCGCTCTCGGGTAAAATTGCCGGTGTGCAGGTTACCAACAGCCAGGGCGATATGGGTTCATCACGTATCATTATCCGTGGTGAAACCTCTATCTCTGGCAATAACCAGCCTTTATTTGTGGTTGACGGGGTTATAGTTGATAACAGCCAGTTTTTAGGAAATAACGGATCGAGAGATTTTGCTAATGCTATTTCTGATCTTAACTCTGAAGATATTGAATCGGTAAGTGTATTGAAGGGCCCGAATGCAGCAGCGCTTTATGGTTCACGTGCAGCAGCGGGCGTTATCCTTATCCGTACTAAAACAGGTAAGGGCGCGAAAGGATTAGGCGTTACTATAAACTCCAATACCAGCTTTTCAAACGTACAGGTATTGCCCGAATATCAAAATCAATATGGTCAAGGCTCAAATGGGAAATTTAGCTATGTAGATGGTAAAGGCGGCGGCGTTAACGATGGTGTTGACGAAAGCTGGGGACCTGCGTTGGATGGTTCGCTGATCCCGCAATTTTATTCTAACGGCCAGGCTGTACCTTTCGTGGCACACCCAGATAACGTAAAAGATTTTTTTAAAACCGGTGTAACACTCAATAATGGCATTGGTATTGCGAGCAGCAGCGATAAAAGTGATTTCAGGTTATCATACAACAACCTGCACCAAACCGGTATTGTACCTAATACTTCACAAGGGCGTAACTCTTTTGCTTTAAACTCAAGCTATCGTATCAACAATAAATTAACCGTTAATACAATTGTTGATTACAGTAAAGATGATGCTGATAACCTGCCTGGTGCATATGGAAAACGTGCAACCAGCACCATGCTGCAGTTTACATGGTTTGGCCGCCAGGTTGATATCAACAGGCTTAAAAATTACAAGGATGCCAATGGTAATACCTTTAACTGGAATAACAGTTACTATAGCAACCCTTACTGGCTGGCTTATGAAAACACTGTTGGGCAGCATAAGAACCACCTGATAGGCAGTATCGAATTGAATTATAAGATCATCGATGGCTTATCAGCAAACTTCCGTACCGGAACTGATTATTATAACGACCGCCGTAAGATCAAAGTAGCCTACGGCACTAACGGAACACCCTTCGGCTCGTACGAAGAGGATGCCTACAGTGTAAATGAAAACAATACCGAAGCCAGATTACAATACACCAAAAAGCTGAACAATGATTTCTCGCTTGATGTATTTGGTGGTGGTAACATAGCTGTGAGGACAACCGAAAATAATGATCAGTTGGCTCCGAAACTTGCAGTTGCTGGCTTGTACACGCTGAGCAACTCCCGTGATCCGTTGGTCTCTACAAATTACTATGGAAAACTTAAAACCTATAGCTATTTTGGTTCGGCACAGCTTGGTTTCAGAAATTACGCGTTCATCAACTTCACAACCCGTAATGATTGGTCGTCAAGTTTACCGGCAGATGCCTTGTCATATTTCTATCCCTCCGTAAATGGCAGTTTAATATTATCTGAAGCATTAGACATTAAAAGCGATGTGCTTAGTTATGCTAAATTAAGAGGTGGGTGGTCAAAAGTAGGCAAGGCGACAGATCCATTTCAATTAATTAACGTTTATACATCTTCAAACCTCTTTGGCTCAAATCCGCAACAGAGTATATCTACTATTGATCTGAACGATCATCTTAAGCCTGAAACCACCACATCGGCAGAGGCCGGTTTTGAATTAGGCTTTTTCCATGATCGCGTACATTTAGATGTAAGTGCTTATAACACCAACAGTATTAACCAGATCCTAACCGTGCAGGTAAGTTCATCAACCGGTTTCAGCCAAAAAGTAATAAATGGCGGTCGTCTTAATAACAAAGGCATTGAGGTTCAGTTAGGCCTTACGCCAATTAAATCAAAAAGCTTTACCTGGGATATTACCACCAATTATTCATTAAATCGCAGTAAAGTAGCTTCGCTTGATGCTGATGGCCGATTGCAAAGTGTAGTACTTGGAACGGATCGTACCGTGCAGGTTTTAGCAGCTCTTGGTCAGCCTTATGGCGCGCTGTATGGTACTGCATACACACGTGATGCTTCAGGTCAGATCGTTATCGATGCTAATGGTACACCTGTATTTAATACTACCAAACGTTATTTGGGTAAATTCACGCCAAATTGGCTGGGAAGCATCAATAACAGCTTTACCTACAAAGGCATTAACCTGAGCTTTTTGGTTGATGCGCGCTTTGGCGGATCCATTTATTCAAACACAAATCGCACAGGTACTTATACCGGCGTACTGGCTTCTACCTTACCGGGCCGTGGGGCTGCAAACGGCGGTTTAAGTTACTATTATCCGGGCAACAACACTTCAGCCGCCGCCGTGCAGGTAACCGGCTCAGCGCCTGCAGGTGTAACTGTTTATAATGATGGTATGATATTTAAAGGTGTAAAGGCCGACGGTTCGCCAAACACCACCATTATCCCTGCGCAATCGTACTATAAAGGCTTTACCAATATTGACGAAGCATTTGTTTATGATGCCTCATATATCAAGCTTCGTGAAGTAAAGCTGGGATACTCTTTACCGGCTAAATGGGTGAATAAAATAGGTTTTCAGGGCGCTACATTTTCAGTAGTTGGCCGTAACCTTTGGATCATTCATAAAAATGCGCCGAACATCGATCCGGAAACAGCCTTTAATGCAGGCAATGGTCAGGGCCTCGAAGACCTTACCCTGCCTACCGTGCGCAACATCGGTTTTAACGTAAACCTTAAATTTTAAAACATCATGAAACTTAAATATATCAGCATATTATCCGCCGCGGTTGTACTATCGGTAACATCATGCAAAAAGGATCTGTTAAAGATCAACCAAAACCCTAACGGCTCACAAACAGCACAGCCCGACTATCTATTAACAGCTGCCACCAAAGCAACTGCAGATACCTATTGGGGCGTAGCTAATAACATGGATGCCAGTCTGCTTTTTGTGCAATACTGGTCTAAAATTCAGTATACGGACCCCGACAGGTATATTTATGCCAGCAGTGCGTTTGAGGAGCTTTGGAGCACCGGCTATTCAAAAAGCATTGTAAACCTTAACCAGATCATAAAAATTGCAGATGCACAGGGTAATACTAACTATAAAGGTGTCGCACTGGTGCTACGTTCGTGGACATTCAGTTTATTAACAGAGGCTTACGGTAACATTCCTTACAAGCAGGCAACCAATATCGATCAGTATTTAACCCCCGCATATGATACTCAAAAAGATGTTTATTTTGCTTTGTTAGATGATTTGAAAGCCGCTCAAACGGCGCTTGATCCTTCAGGCAAAGCTATAGCGGGAGATGTGATCTATAGCAACAATATTGCCTCATGGAAAAAGTTTGCCAACTCGTTAAGGCTTCGCATAGCTTTACGCATAGCTGATAGGGAACCGGCCAAAGCCAAACAGGTACTGGCAGATATCCAGGCCGAAGGCGGCTCATACATCAGTTCGAATGCTGAAACCGCACAATTGGTTTATTTAGATTCGCCTAACCAAAATCCGGTAAGCAACCTGTTTGACACCCGTGATGATTATCGCATCAGCAAAACCATAGTAGATAAGCTGTTTGCGCTTAATGATCCACGCTTATCTATATATGCCGCTAAAACACAGGATGCCACCCCTCAGAGCTATGTTGGCCTGCCAAATGGTTTGTTGGTGGGCGATGCCAGCAGCTACGGCTTTACCAAAACCTCAAAACCTGGCACTTATTTTCGTGCACCGCATGCCCCTGCTGTAATATTAAGCTATGCGGAGAGCTTGTTTGATAGGGCAGAGGCTGCTGCACGTGGTTTTACCACCGAAGATGCTGCCTCGCTATATGGTCAGGCTGTTGCCGCTGCATTGGCGCAATACAGTATCGCTTCGCCGGATATTACTACCTATTTGGCGCAGCCGGAAGTTAAGTACGATGCCTCTAACTATAAAAAATCAATAGGCGAGCAAAAATGGTTAGCCCTGTTTGGGCAGGGATTGGAAAGCTGGACCGAATGGCGCAGGCTTGATTATCCGCAATTACAACCTGCAGTTGCCGGCACCCTGAATGGTAAAATACCTGTAAGGTTTATTTATCCGGGAACCGAACAATCGCTCAACAAAACTAACTACCAATCGGCAGTGGCGACACAGGGAGCCGATGCGCTTACCACCAAACTTTGGTTTGATGTGAATTAGATACGGGTATAATTTATATAATAAAACCGCAAACGGATTTCTTTAAAAGGAAATCCGTTTTTTATTGAAAATAAAACTGAAATTTGCAATATGACCTTGTTACGGGATTAATAAAAAAATAATACAAAATTCCGGAGATCGGCGTTTCTCATCAGGAAGTTAACAACAAATTATAGCGAGTGAAGATAGAAGAAACCGTGATATTGGTTGATCGCGATGATCAGGAAATAGGTACTATGGAAAAAATGGAAGCGCATCTTCAGGGGAGCCTGCACCGTGCCTTTTCAGTTTTTATTTTTAATAAAAAAGGAGAGCTACTATTACAGCAACGCGCCGAAGGCAAATACCACTCAGGTGGTAAATGGACAAACACCTGTTGCAGCCATCCAAGGCCAGGCGAACCCACACTTTCAGCAGCACATCGCAGGTTACAGGAAGAGATGGGAATAGCCGCTGAACTTAACTTTGTATTTTCTTTTGTATACTGTGCAGCTATCCAGGATGACCTGGTTGAAAATGAATACGATCATGTGTTTTTTGGCATCACTGATGCTTTGCCGATCCCTGACCATGATGAGGTCTCCTCATTTAAATACATAACGATGGCCCGGCTGGCGGCCCACCTGAAAGAGAACCCAGGCGATTATACCAGGTGGCTCGCCATATGTTTCGACGAGGTAATGGATCATTATCAGCAATTACAGATCGCTGATGGGCTGTGATCGTCGTCGTAAATAACGCCGGACTGATAATTTGCTATGTAGCCCGAATAAGCAAATCTTCCCTTATTGTAACGGGTATTTTACATTTTTGTAATATTATTGTTTACTTTACAATTAATTAGGTAGCTTTAATCTTCCAATTATTTGTGTAATTCACAGCCTGCAACGTGTTAATGAAAAAGGGATCCTTTGTCTGTTTTGTTCTTTTTTTGATCATTTCTTCGGCCCATGCGCAGTCGCCCATCAAAAATAAGATCCTCAACTATTCTTTAAAAAATGGTCTTTCTTTTGGTATTGTAAATAGCATTACACAGGATGATAAGGGTTTTATGTGGTTTGCCACCAATGATGGGCTCAATCGTTTTGACGGTACAACTTTTAAGATTTTTAAATCGCGCCTGGGCGATTCAACTGCACTGGCCAGTAACTATGTACAAAAGGTTTTGTGCGATGTTCATGGTAGCATCTGGGTATCGTCAAGAAACGGCCTCAGCAAATTTGATAGCCGTACAGAAAAGTTTATCCATTATAAATTCACCTCTAACAGGGCCGTCAAAAACGATATCAGTAATATCATTCAAAGCCATGATGGTAATTTATGGATCACATCTTATGGGCAGGGATTTTCTTATTTCAATACCAAGTCAGCAAAGGTTGTTAATTACACCCAAGCCAATTTATCCCGGTTGTCAAGTAACAGGGTGCTCTCTTTGTACGAAGATTCAAGGGGCTTGGTATGGGTGGGTACGCAGGAAGGCAGCATCAATGTTTTTAGTCATAAGGATGGTGTAATAGCCAACCTTGCGGGCATAGGCCCTCCAATAGCCAACCTGCCGGGTATCCGCATCAATGACATTTTTGAAGATCATTTTCACAACATGTGGATAGCAACCGGAAGCGGGCTCGGCTACTACAACAGGCAATCAAATAAATTTACCTTGCTGCAAACCGGCCAGCAAGGTATTAAAAGTAAACGATACATATCAGTTATTGAGGATAGTGATAAACAATTGCTTGTAGGCCTGCAGGATGGCGGTTTGTTTAAAGTTAACATTGGCACAAGTCCCAGCTACAACATTAATAACTTTTTTCTTCAGCCGGTAACCGGCGATGACGGATATTACCTTACACAGCGCTCTGTTCAAACGCTTTATATAGATAAAGATAAAAATGTTTGGGTGGGTACCTATGGTGATGGCATTTACATGGTGAGCAGCATCAAGGAGAAATTTTCAAAGATTGCTAAAAAGCGATATGGCGCCAGCGGCGAAAGCTTGGTTAGGTTTTATGGCCTGTGCCAGGATCGCGACGGCTTTTTATGGCTGGGCACTGATGGCGAGGGGATTTACAAAACCAGCCACAATGGCACCCTGATAAAGCAATACAAAGCAGATGGGCAGCCCGGCAGCATTACCGACAACGCCATTTTATTCGGCTATACCGATCAGGATGGTAATTTATGGTTTGGTACTTATGCAAAGGGGCTTTTGCAATATAACAAGAAAACGGATTCGTTTGTCAACTACGTACACAGCCCGGCAAATAACAAAAGCCTGGGGGGTAACGACGTACGGGTTATCTACCAGGACAAGCATAAAAATTTATGGATTGGCACCAATGGCGGCGGCTTGTGCCTGTTTAATGCCGTTACAAAGTCTTTCACCAACTATACACCAGCCAATAGCGGCCTTACTTCATACGATGTAAGATCAATTGCCGAAGACAGTAATGGTAATTTATGGGTTGGTACTTATGGCGGGGGACTTGATTTTTATAACGCCGGACAAAAGAAATTCAGCAGGTATTTTAAACCTGTTGATGAAAAAAACAATTTACCCGGCCAGGTGATATTTTCACTTCATCCCGACAAACAACACAGGTTATGGATAGGAACCGAGGGCGATGGATTAATTTCATACGATCTTCAAAACCGGGTTTTTAAAAAGTTTAATGAAACTAATGGTCTCGCTAATAATACGGTATCGGCCATTACCGAATCATCCGATGGTTCATTATGGCTAAGTACCAATAAAGGCTTATCAAACCTTGATGTACAGAATAACAAGATATTAAATTATGATCAGTCGGATGGGTTACAGGCCGGGCAGTTTAACGCGGGGTCAGTTTTGTTTGATTCTGCTTATGGATTGATGTATTTTGGGGGAACAGAAGGGCTTAACTTTTTTGACCCTGAAAAAGTAAATCAAAGCGACTATAAACCAAAAGTTATTATAACGGGATTACAAATTTTTGGTAAGCAGGTTGAGGTTGGTGAGCTTGATAAGGACCACACCGTATTGCCCGAAGCCATTAACCAGGCAAGGCAGATCACATTACAGCCCGATCAGTCGGTATTTTCTATCCAGTATGCCTCGTTAAATTATACCTATCCGGATAAAGGTGAGTTTGCTTATAAACTGGATGGCCTTGATAAAACCTGGAACTATGTTGGCGATCAGCGGCTGGCGACTTACCGTTACCTTGAACCCGGAGAATATACGTTCAGGGTAAAAGCATCCAACCAGGATGGCTTGTGGTTTGATAATTATGCCACATTACAGGTTAAGATCCTGCCGCCCTGGTATAAAACCTGGTGGGCTTATTTAATTTATATAGCAGCAGCAGGGGTTGTAACTTATTACTATATACTTTACAGAACCCGC
The DNA here is from genome assembly GCF_050433785.1 of Mucilaginibacter sp. 3215. Classification (NCBI taxonomy): domain Bacteria; kingdom Pseudomonadati; phylum Bacteroidota; class Sphingobacteriia; order Sphingobacteriales; family Sphingobacteriaceae; genus Mucilaginibacter; species Mucilaginibacter sp. 3215. The sequence continues at coordinate 387,754 of NZ_JBNPWO010000003.1, read as the reverse complement.
CAAACAAGGCTTAAATATGAGGTTAAAGTAGCCCAGCTTTCGGCCGAAAAAGATAAAGAGCTTAATGAACGTAAACTTTCGTTTTTTACCAATATCTCACATGAGTTCCGCACGCCGCTAACGCTCATCATCAACCCAGTAAAGGATATGTTGTTCGGGAAGGGCGAGGCTACTGATGATGCCGGTAATTTGCATATCATTTATCGCAACGCACGGCGTCTTTTGAGTTTGGTTGACCAGCTTTTACTGTTCAGAAAAGCCGAAAGCGATACCGATAAGCTTAAAATAGTAAGGCTCAATATCGTATCGCTTTGTCATGAGGTGTTTTTATGTTTTAATCACCAGGCACGTACCAAGCATATTCAGTTTGAATTTGTAAGTCAAAGGGATGCGATAGAGATTTATGCCGACAGGGAAAAAATGGAAATAGCCCTGTTTAACCTCATCTCGAATGCGTTGAAGTTTACACCGGAGTATGGCATAGTAACTTGTACAATAGCCGAGTTTAACGATAAAATTACCATCGAGATAAAGGATAGCGGCTGTGGAATAGCCGAGGGTACCGGCGATCAGTTATTCGGTAAGTTTTACCAGTTGCAAAATTCGGCGCCAATGGCAGGCGGGTTTGGCATTGGGCTATACCTGGTTAAAGCGTTTATTGAAAACCATAAAGGCAGCATCGGTTATACCAGCCAGCAGGGGCAGGGCACGGTGTTTCATGTATCGTTGTTAAAAGGCCGGGAGCATTTTGGGCAGCAGTTTGTGTTTGAAGACGTTGCCGAAACTTCGGTGTTCCTGGATGAGCTAATGGAGAATAAGGGTGAATTAGCCGCCGTTGAGACTGAAAACGCCGTCGCAGCCAAAAATTCTGAGGCTTTAAGCTCCGATACCAAAACCATGCTGCTGATTGATGACAATCAACAGATCCGTACTTACCTTAAACAAATTTTTACAGGCGAATTTGAGGTTTTTGAAGCCGATAATGGTACAGATGGACTTGAACTTGCTTATCACCTGGTGCCCGATATTGTAATAAGCGACGTAATGATGCAGGGGTTAAGCGGTATTGAGGTATGTAGCCGTATTAAGGAAGATCCTGTGCTGAACCACATCCCCGTGATATTGCTTACCGCCAGTTCCTCGCCCGAAATAAAGCTTAAAGGTATTGAAGGAGGGGCGGATGATTATATCAGCAAGCCTTTTGAAAAAGAGATCCTGGTGGCCCGTGTTAACGGGATCCTGAAAAGCAGGAACAACCTGCAGAAGTATTTCTATAATGAAATAACCCTTAACAAATCAAATGATCTCAAGATTTCGCAGGAGTACAAGGAATTTTTAGAAAAATGTTTGCAGATAGTTGAGCAGCACTTAACCGACCCGGATTTCAGCATCAAAACACTGGCTGCCGAAATAGGCATGAGCCACTCTAACTTATACAAGCGGATCAAATCTATTTCCGGGCAATCTGCAAATAGTTTTATCCGTTTTATCCGCTTGCGTAAGGCGGCCGAGATCTTGCTGACAACCGATAGCACAGTTTACGAAACGGCCTATAAAGTGGGCTTAAATGACCTCAAATACTTTAGAGAACAATTCAACAAGCTGTTCGGTATAAATCCGTCCGATTACATTAAGAAATATCGTAAGCCATTTCACAACAATTACAACGTGAACCGGGATGTGATTAAAGAGAATTAATCTTGTTTATCGGTTGGTCGATTCACCTGGTTCGTGCTTCGTCGGACCAACTTCCCTTCGCCTTCAGTTTCATAGCAAAGAGCTAAGAGTGGTTTTTGTGGCCCTTCTTTACAAAGTAACGACAAGCGCAGCAATGTTTGGGGGCTAAATACTACAACTTATTTTTGTCCCCCTGCCAGTATTGATTTACCCCCTCTCTAAAAAGTGCCCAAAATGTTGTTTTTAAGCGCTTTTTTATGAAATACCCCCTGTCTTATTCAGAATTTACCCCTCACTCATTTTTGCTTTAAAACGCAATTTAGCCCTACCAATAACCAAGGTTTAAACCAAACTTTTGTACTGTGTATAAATAATAAGGTCAAAATGGGACGGTAGTTTATCGATGCCGAATCCACTTCCTTGTTTTTATGCGCCTCGCTTTGCAAGGTTTAAGCCGATTAAAAAACCAATTTTTTAAAACCATATGAAACCAAATTTACTCGAAAAGGATTCTCCCCATCGGAAAAGATCACCCCGCTTTTTCGTAGTTGCGGCCAGCATGGCCGTTGCTTGTTTCGCTACAGTCCAAATGCCGGTAATGGCTTTTGCGAGTACCATTAATGAGCAGCGCTTACCTGATGCCAGAATTAGCGGTAAAGTAACCGACGAAAAAGGTGAAACATTACCAGGTGTAAGTGTATCCTTAAAAGGGACTTCAACCGGCGTGGTGACCGATATTAAAGGTAACTTTAGCCTTAATGTTCCAAACGCTTCATCGGGCACACTGGTGTTTAGCTACATTGGCTACACATCTCAGGAGGTTGTTCTTAACGGACAAACTATAATCAATGTACAATTAACAGCCGACTCAAAATCATTGAATGAGGTGGTAGTTGTAGGTTACGGTACTCAGAAAAAGGCAACCTTAACAGGTTCCATTTCGCAGGTAAAAGGTGCCGAACTGGTAAAAAGCCCTCAACCTAACTTATCTAACTCAATCGCCGGTCGTTTCTCGGGCGTTATTGTTAATAATCGCAGCGGTGAGCCTGGTTATGACGGTTCAAATATTACCGTACGTGGTTTGGCAACAACCGGTAGCAACAACGTACTTATCGTAGTTGACGGTATCCCGGGCCAAATAGGTGGTTTGGAAAGGCTTGATCCGAACGATATCGAAAGCATGTCGGTATTGAAGGATGCGTCGGCTGCTATTTACGGTAACCGTGCTGCAAACGGTGTTATCCTCATCACCACCAAGCGTGGTAAAAGCGGTAAGCCGACCATCAATTACAGCTTCAACCAGGGCTTTGCTTCACCAACCCGTTTGCCAAAAATGGCTGATGCAGCAACTTATGCTCAGATCATGAACGAGATTAACCTCGATTCAAATCCGAACGGTGGCCCGAACCAGTCTTACACTGCCGATCAGATCCAGAAATTCAAGGACGGATCAGACCCGTTAAACTATCCAAATACTGATTGGGAAAAGCAAACGCTTAAAGGTTCGGCATTGCAAAACCAACATAGTCTTTCGGTTTCTGGCGGCGGCGAGGATGTAAAATACTTTGTATCATTAGGTACACTTTACCAGGATGGTATTTACAAAAGCGGTGTTACCAAGTATCACCAATATAATTTCCGCTCAAACATTGACGCAAATGTTACCAAGCGCTTAAAGGTAGGTTTATCATTATCTGGCCGCCAGGAAGACAGGCAGTTCCCGGTAACAGGTGCCGGTGATCTTTTCCGTTCTGTGTACAGGGCTAAACCTATTGTAGCAGCATATTATCCTAACGGGTTGCCAACAACAGGTATCGAAAATAATAACCCTGCAGTGCAGGTAACCGATATTGGTGGTATCAACAATAATCCAACACAGGTTTTCAATGGCATTTTGAGAGGCAGCTACTCCATTCCGGGTATCGAAGGCCTTTCATTAGATGGTTTCTTTTCAGTAGATAAGTCTAATGCTTTTGATAAAAACTTCAGTAAGCCGTATAATCTTTACAGTTATAACTCAACTACAAAAGTATATACTCCGGTAGTTGTTGGTGGTAATAACAGCAAGCCAACATTGTTCGAATCGCAAAATAATCAATCGCTTATTACCTCAAATATAAAGTTGAATTATGTGAGGAAATTTGGTTTGCATGATATCAATGCCTTTGTTGGTTATGAGCAAAGTAAAAATCACCTTGAGTATTTTGATGCTACGCGTTATAATTATCTTTCATCACAACTGCCCGAACTTTCACAAGGTGGTAGCGCAGCTACTGATTACCTTAACTCGGGCTACAGTTCAAACTACAACCGTCGCAGTGTGATCAGCCGTTTAGCTTATGCTTATGACGAAAAATATTTGTTTGAAGGCCAGTTACGTGCAGATGGTAGCTCGATATTTCCATCAGGAAAACAATGGGGCTACTTCCCGTCAGCTTCAGTTGGATGGAGAATTTCGAAAGAAAACTTTTTCAAAAACAGCGTTACCTTTATCGATGATTTGAAACTGAGGGCCTCTTACGGTTCGCTGGGTAATGATAACGTGAACGGTTTCCAGTATTTTGATAACTATGTGCTCGTTAATAATGGCTTTGTAGCCAGTGCTCCGGGCAGCGGCTCAAATACTATTCAGCCAAACGTAAACCTGGTAAAGCTTGCAAATCCTAACATTACCTGGGAAGTTGCAAAGAAACTGGATATCGGTATCAACGCTACGTTTTTACATAACTTCACAATTGAAGCTATCTATTTCCAGCAAAAAAGGTCTGATATCCTTGCTGCCAGGAATGCATCATTGCCAGGTACATCAGGTATCGTAAACCCTTACGGTTCCGACCCATTAGTGCCATCTGAAAACATTGGTAAAGTAAACAGCAACGGTTTTGAAGCTACGTTGGGCTATAACCATACCGGCCATGAATTTAGCTGGGGTGTGAGCGGTAATATTACCTACGCTAAAAGTAAGATCATTTTTATTGACGAAGCCAGCGGTACTTTAAGTTATCAGCGCCAAACTGGTCGGCCATTGGGTACTTCACTGCTTTATGATGCCATTGGTATCTTCCGTACCCAGGCAGATCTTGATGCTTATCCGCATGTAACCGGAGCCAAAGTAGGTGATCTGAAATATCTGGATTACAACAACGACGGCAAAATCACTGCTGATGACCAAACCCGTACCAAATACGGTAATATTCCGCAAATCACCTATGGCTTTAGCCTTAACGCAGCATACAAAGGGTTTGACCTTGCAGTATTGTTTGCAGGCCAGGCACAGGTTAGCCAGTATGTTTTGCCTGAGGCAGGTAGCATAGGTAACTTCTACAGCAGCTGGGCCGATAACAGGTTTAGTGCTACGAACACTAACGGAACCTATCCGCGTGTAACCGACCGTGCATCAAACGCCATCAGTGGGGGGTTATATAACAATACCTTCTGGCTTAATGATGCCTCGTTCCTGAGGTTAAAGAATGTGCAGTTAGGCTACAATTTCAACGCACCTTTCCTGTCGAAACTTAAAATTGGAGGTTTAAGGGTCTATGCAAGTGCATTTAACCTGTTTACCATTACCAAAGTGAAGGATTATGATCCCGAAGGAACCAGTGGCAGCGGACAATTTTATCCGCAGCAGAGAATTTTGAACTTAGGTGTTAACGTGAAATTTTAATCAGACGACATGAAACTACAATATAAAACCCCGCTATATTTAATGGTATGCGGTATGATGGGCTTTACGGCATGTAAAAAGAGCCTTTTAGATGTACAACCTACCGACAGGATTGCTACATCTGCCATTGAATCGGATACAGCCGTGTTTGAGGCTTATGTAACTAATCGCTATATCGGCGCTAAGCTTCAGGACAAGGAAGGTGACGGATCAAACCCTGGTTTTGGCCGCGGTTTTGAGTACAGTATGTGGAGCTCTTTAACCGATGAATCGATCTATAATAATGATGATGCTACCTGGCTTATTCAAAGAGGTCAGCTTGCTCCCGAAAACTTAGGTGGTGCAGGTGTACTTTGGGCCCGCAGCTACCGTAGTATCAGAGAATGTAACTATGCTTTGAGTATATTGCCGAAAATAGCAATGAGTGCCGGACATAAAACACTTATTGAAGGTGAGCTTAAATTTATCAGGGCCTTCCGTTACCAGGATTTGATTCGTAACTACGGTGGTGTTGTTTTGATAGGCGATAAGGTTACCCAGCTTACCGATAATTTGCAGGATCCATCGCTATTTAAACGCGCTTCAATCAAAGAGAGTATCGATTACACTACTGCTCAGCTTGATGACGCAGCTTCAAAATTGCCGTTGAACAATGATGGTAGCTGGCTTTTGGGTCGTGCCACAAAAGGTGCAGCGCTGGCTTTAAAATCAAGATTAAAATTATATGCTGCAAGCCCATTATATACTGCTGGCACCTGGGCCGATGCTGTTACCGCCGCACAGGCGGTTATCAGTTTGAATAAATATGGTATCTACACTGGTGGCTATAGTAATCTGTTTTTAGTTAACGAAACCAACGAAACCATTTTTGAACGTTTATATACTAAAAATGCAAACCATACGCACCTTGAAATAGCCAACGGGCCGAACGGCTATGGCGGCTGGGCAGGTAATACACCGCTGCAAAATTTGGTTGATGATTACGAAATGGATAATGGTAAAGCTATTACCGATCCAACATCAGGTTATGATCCGACACACCCTTATGACCACCGCGACCCAAGGTTTGCAGCTACTGTATTATACAATGGTGCGATGTACAGGGGCCGGGCTATTGAATCTTTTATTCCAGGTGGTAAGGATAGCAAAGACGGAGCAGATAACTGGAATACTACCAAAACAGGTTATTACCTCAAAAAATATATGAATGATGCATATCCGCTTCAAAATCCGTGGGGTAACGCGGGCTTCCAGCCATGGATCTATTTCCGTTATGCTGAGATCCTGTTGAACTTTGCTGAAGCGGCTAACGAAGCTTACGGACCGGATGTGATCCCTTCGGGTTCAACCTTATCTGCACGTACAGCGATTAATCTGATCCGTTCTCGTCCAAGTGTTAATATGCCGGCTTTGGCTTCAGGTATGTCGCAATCACAGATGCGTGATGCCGTACGTTACGAGCGTCGTGTTGAGCTGGCATTTGAAGAACACCGTTTTTACGATGTACGCCGCTGGAAAATTGCTGATGTTACCGAAAATAAACCGGCGGGTGGGGTGATCATCACCAAAAACGCTGATGGCAGCTTTGCTTATACACCAAAAGTAGCCTTGGATGGCCGTTCTTTTGCAACCAAACATTACTGGTTGCCGATACCAAGGGCCGAGATCCAGGCGTCTGGTGGCCAATTGCAACAAAACGCTGGTTACTAACAAAATATTCCGGGGGAAGAGCTTCTTTCTTCCCCCTTTTTTCTCCCAATTCTAACCTATAACAAATTATGAAGAACTTGAGTATTGCATTATTAGCGATGTGTTGTTTGGCGGCCGGGTGTAAAAAGGATATCGTATCAGTAAAAAAATCATCAAACCAGGATGAAGTAAAAACAGGAGATAAAACAGTAACTACAGATTCAACACCGGCAAGCGCGCTGAAGGGCGTGAACTGGGCTGCCGATGGGGACAATTTTAGTGATGGAATCCTTGTATTAAGTGGTTTAACATCTGCCGATAGTTATGCAACGGTATCAGCCAAAGCCGATGCTGTATTAACAGGGATCCAAACCAATACAGGGGCCAACACGCTAAGACTACCTGTAAACTATTCAACCGTATCACAAACCTGGTGGAACTCATACACCGGTGTTATTGATAAGGCACTGAGCAAAGGGATGAACGTGATACTGGGTTATTGGGAAGCCAAATCATCCGAAGATGGGAAGATAGATAACACGACCGAATTTTGGTCGATGTGGCAAACCATTGTTACCAAATACGGCAGCAATGCCCACGTGTACTTTGAAATATTTAACGAGCCGCATGGCTACACGCTAACCGACTGGACAACCATTTGCGCCCAGTGGTTAAGTAATTATCCTTCTGTTCCGCAGGGCAGGATCCTGATCAGCGGTACTTCCTATTCGCAGGACATTACCGGCGTTGGAGCCGACAGTCGTTTTTCAGGTTGTTTATTGTCGATACATGATTATACCTTTTTCAGCAATGGCACACTTACAACCGCGCTGCAATGGGAAAACCGTTTGAAAGGCAACATCGGCGCTTACAGCAGCCGCGCGGTACTTACCGAGTTTGGGATCCCGATGACGGGTGGGAAAAATTATACCGGTGCTATAGGCGGTGACCAGGAAATAGCATATCTGCAGGGCTTAACCAATCAGGCGCGCGCTTATGGCATGGGAGCAGTTTACTGGCCTGGCGTACGTACGGGCGATAGCTATGCTATTCAACAACTAAACGGGACTGGCACCAGCCTTACCGTATCAACAACAAATGCATCGGGCTTAAGCCGGATCAAATATGCCTGGGGAGTAGGCGCAGGCGGTACCGACACTTTTTACACAGGCGCTTACTACAGGTTTTTAAATATTAACAGCGGCCAGGCGCTTGACGTTAACGGCGGCTCAACCACCAACGGCGCGGGCATCATACAATGGCCTCAAAACGGCGGCAATAATCAGCAATGGGTTATCACAAATAACGGCGGTGGCTATTACAAAATAACTAACCGTAACAGCACACAGGCGCTTGATGTGAACATGAGTTCAACAGCCAATGGCGCGGGTATTATACAATGGCCCTGGAACGGAGGCAACAACCAGCAATGGCAGCTTACCGCAACCAGCGATGGTATTTATAAAGTAATTAACCGTAACAGCGGGCTTGCGCTTGATGTTAACGGTGCTTCAACCACAAATGGTGCAGGCATCATTCAGTGGCCTTATAGCGGCGCTACTAACCAGCAATGGCAAATAGTGCAACAATAATATTGCAATAAAACAGCACTGTTTAGTGCTGTTTTATTTGTTGATTTAAATGTGATGATAATAAAAACTACCATAAAAACAATAATGCTGGCTGCCACCGCTTTGGGGCTTAATATTCCTTTTGCAAGCAGTCAGAATAAAGAAGTTACTATTGATATCAATTTTTTAAAAACGTATCAAACCATCAGCAATTTTGGTGCTTCGGACGCGTGGTCATGCCAGTTTGTGGGTAACTGGCCCGATGAGAAGCGCAATAAAATTGCCGACCTGCTTTTTAGTCGGGATAACAATGCCGATGGCTCGCCAAAGGGGATAGGCTTATCGTTATGGAGGTTTAATATTGGCGCAGGTAGTACACAGCAGGGGAACGAAAGCGGCATTAAAGACGAATGGCGTCGTGCCGAATCATTTTTAAATAACGACGGCAGCTATAACTGGCAAAACCAGGCCGGGCAATTGTGGTTTCTTGAGGCTGCCAAAAAGCGCGGGGTTAAACAATTTTTAGGTTTTAATAATAGTCCGCCGGTGCAGTTTACCATTAACGGAAAAGCGTACGCCAGTGGAGGCAAAGTTAATATAGCACCCGATAAATATGATGCTTATGCCGTGTTCCTGGCTAAAGTTGTAAAGGGAGTTGAGCAGGTAAGCAAAGTAAAATTTGATTACATAAGCCCGGTAAACGAACCTCAGTGGGATTGGAGCGACGGAGGGCAGGAGGGAGCCCCATATCATAATGCCGAGGTAGCAGGATTGATACAGGCCATTAATAAAGAATTTATCAATAATAAGATTAGCTCGAAAATTTTGGTTGGCGAGGCCGGGAGCATCAACTATTTATTTACTAAAGGTGATAAGCCGGGTAAAGGCAGCCAGATAACCGATTTTTTCAAGCCGGGATCGGCCAATTACATAGGCGACCTGCCTTCTGTAACCAAAAGTATCGCGGCGCACAGCTATTTCACTACGTCGCCAATGACATCGTCAGTAAAAGCTCGCAGGGCATTGGCCGATAGTATTGCGACTATTAATGGTCTTGATTTCTGGCAATCGGAGTATTGCATCTTAGGCGATAATGCGGGTGAGATAGACGGTAACAAGCGTGACCTGGGTATTGATGCCGCGCTATATTTAGCATCGGTGATTCATACCGATCTTACAGCGGCCAACGCGTCGGCCTGGCAATGGTGGACAGCTATTTCGGCCTATGATTATAAGGATGGCCTCATCTACATCGACAAAAATAAAACCGACGGCAATTTTTACGGCAGTAAAATGCTTTGGGCCATGGGTAACTACAGCAGATTTGTTAAACCCGGAGATGTGAGGGTTGATGCCGAAGTTTCATCAGCATCCGAGGGAAAACCCTTGCTGGTATCGGCATTTAAAAATGGAAAAAACTTAACCGTGGTTATAATTAACCAGGGTGCTAATGAGGTAAGCGCGGCATTTCGTATAGATAATGCTAAAGTTCAGTTTACATCATCCTATTTAACGTCGCAGGTTGATGAGCTTAAAGCATCTAAAATAACAGGGGGTAAAAATGTTATCCCTGCCCGTTCCATCGTCACCTTAACGGGTACCGTCAAGTAGCATTTTTATTTCTATCGTAATGAAAAATAAAACCTATTCATTTCTTCTTTTAATCAGTATGGCATTACTGCCCGGCTTGCTTAAAGCACAGGGTATAGGCAAACCTGCATTGTTTAATTCGGCCTGGGGCTTTCATAAGGGCGACATCAGTACGGGGATCAGCGGGATCGCTACCGAAACGCAATGGAGAACTGTCGATCTGCCGCATGACTGGAGTATTGAAGGGCCTTTTAGCGATGAATGGGCAAGTGCTACCGGTTATTTGCCCGGTGGGATTGGCTGGTATAAAAAGACTTTCGCTGGGAATGCGGCCTGGAAAGGAAAGCAGGTATATATTTATTTTGATGGGGTATATAAAAACAGCGAAGTTTGGATCAATGGGCATTCGCTGGGCAAGCGCCCAAATGGTTTTATTTCATTTCAGTATGAGCTGACCAAGTATCTAAATTTAACTGAAAAAAATACGATAGCTGTAAGGGTAGATCACAGCGAGTTCGCTGATTCAAGGTGGTATACCGGCTCGGGTATTTATCGTAATGTATACCTGATAGTTAAAGATCCTGTACACATTGCTCCCTGGGATGTAGCATTTACAACGCCCGATGTTTCGGCAGAGAAAGCTACCGTAAAAGTTAAGGTGAGTGTTACCAACAGCGACAAGGTTGATGCTTCTGTATTAGTGAAAGTAAACCTGCTTGATGGGAAAGGAAAAGCGGCTATTGCCCTCCAAAAACAAATAAAAGCAAAACCGGGAGTACACGAGGTTGAGTTTGAGAAAGAATTATCGTCCCCCAAACTATGGGATACCGAAGAGCCTAATCTTTATAAGCTGAAGATTTCTCTTAACCGCAGTGGTAGGGCATTTGATGAGGTAACGCAATCTGTAGGGATCCGCAGTATCCGTTTCGATAGGGATAAGGGTTTCTTTTTAAATGATAAAAGCACCAAACTTAAAGGCGTATGTATTCATGATGATGCCGGTGCCCTGGGTGTAGCCGTTCCGCAGGAGGTTTGGGTACGCAGGTTGAAATTATTGAAGGATGCAGGAGTAAACTCGCTCAGGTTAAGCCATAACCCCCATGCCGATTATCTGTACGATTTGTGCGATAAGATGGGCTTTTTAGTAATGGACGAAGCTTTTGACGAATGGGAGGTTGGTAAAAACAAATGGGTGGCAGGCTGGAATGTTGGTACGCCATCCAAAAACGGATACCACGAATATTTTAAAGAATGGGCAGACCGGGATGTAGCTGATATGGTACTGCGAGCGCGTAACCATCCATCTATCATTATGTGGAGCATTGGTAACGAAATAGATTACCCCAACGACCCATATACCCATGAGGTGTTAAACACGGGCCGCAACCCGCAGATCTATGGTAAGGGCTACCTGCCTGATCATCCAGCGGCAAGCGGGCTAACACCGATAGCCAAACAATTAGTTAAAGCTGTAAAAGCCGTTGATCAAACCCGCCCGGTAACGGCCGCGCTGGCCGGTGTGGTGATGTCGAACGAAGTCGGCTACCCTGATGTATTGGATGTTGTGGGCTATAATTACCAGGAATATAGGTATCCTGAAGATCATGAAAAATATCCCAACCGTATCATTTACGGCAGTGAGAACGGCATGCAAAAACAAGCCTGGAACGCTGTTGACAGTAACGAATATATTTCGGCCCAATACCTGTGGACTGGCATAGATTACCTGGGTGAGGCCGGCAAATGGCCACAGCGTAGCAATGGAGCAGGACTTATTGACCTGGCCGGCTTTAAAAAGCCGGAATATTTCTTCAGGCAAAGTCTTTGGTCGGACAAGCCCATGGCTTATATAGGTGCACGCCCTATAACCGGGACCGATGACAAAGGGATCTGGAGCCACCGTACTGCCGAGCCTGTTTGGAATTGGCAATCTGGCAGTAAAGTAAAAGTTGATTGCTTTACCAATTGCCAGGAAACAGAATTGTTCCTGAACGGCAAATCCCTTGGTAGACAAACACGTGCCACTGTAAGAGGGCAAGTTCCATCATGGCAGGTTGACTATGAGCCCGGCGAGCTTGTTGTTAAAGGTTACAACAACGGCATTGAAGTATGCACTAACAATATAAAAACAGCCGGCGATGCTTATCAACTTAAAGCGGTAGCTGATAATACCCTATTTAGCTATAACACAAAAGGCTTGAGCCAAATTGAGGTTTACATTACCGATAAAAACGGCATCCCTGTATTTACTGCTACCGATGAGATAACAGTAACAATTAACGGCACGGCTAAACTATTAGGCCTTGAAAGTGGCAGCAACAGCAGCCATGAAAGCTACCAATCAAATAAACGTAAAGCATTGCATGGGCGTTTATTGGCCTATGTGCAAACTACAGGTAAACCTGGCGTTGTACAGGTTCAGTTTAGTGCCAGTAATCTTAAATCGTCAACTATAACATTAACCGTAAAATAGTCAACCCCCTTATACAAATAAAAACTAAAACCCTGCATTTTTTCCATTTATGAAACTTATAAAACTACTGTTCCTCTTTGTTATCCTGTTTGCATCCGCAAAGCTGCAGGCGCAAAATGCCAAGCATACTTTTGCTCTTGGCGATACCACATTTCTGCTTGATGGTAAACCGCTGCAGATCATTTCAGGCGAAATGCACTATACCCGCGTTCCGCGCGAGGCCTGGCGCCAGCGTATGAAAATGGCCAAAGCAATGGGTTTAAATACTATTGGTACCTATGTTTTCTGGAATGTTCACGAACCACAAAAAGGGCATTATGATTTTACAGGCAATCATGATATTGCTGAGTTTGTTAAAATAGCAAAGGAGGAAGGCCTTTGGGTGATACTGCGCCCAAGCCCGTACGTTTGCGCCGAATGGGAGTTTGGCGGCTACCCATACTGGCTTGAAAAAGAGCAGGGCTTAGTGGTACGCAGCAAGGAGCCTAAATACCTGGAAGCTTATAAAAAATATCTTACCCAGGTAGGTAAGCAGCTGTCACCCCTGCTGGTGAACCACGGCGGCAATATTTTAATGGTACAGATAGAGAATGAATACGGCTCGTACGGAAGCGATAAAGATTACCTGGCCCTTAACCGCAAAATGTTTATAGACGCCGGTTTTGATGGCCAGCTTTACACCTGCGATCCTGAACCGGCTATAAAGGATGGTCATTTACCGGGCTTGCTGCCTGCTATAAACGGCGTTGATGATGTGGCAAAAGTTAAAAAATTGATTGGCGAAAATTATAATGGCAAGGGCCCTTATTTTATTGCCGAATGGTACCCGGCCTGGTTCGACTGGTGGGGAACTGCGCATCATACTGTACCGGCGGCTAAATTTATACCAAAGCTTGATTCGGTATTGGCAGCGGGTATCTCCATTAACATGTATATGTTTCATGGCGGTACAACACGCGGCTTCATGAACGGTGCAAACTATAATGATCAAAATCCTTATGAACCGCAAATCAGTAGTTATGATTATGATGCCCCGCTTGATGAGGCAGGTAACGCTACCGACAAGTTCATGAAGTTTAGAGAGGTGATTAGTAAACACCTTCCGGCAGGCGTAACCCTGCCCGAAGTTCCGGCTGCTAAACCTGCTATGGGTCTGCCGGCAATTAAATTTACTAAATCAACCAGTTTGTTTAATGTGTTGCCGCTCGCAAAGACCAACAGTACTCCGCTTACTTTTGAAGATCTGAACCAGGCTTACGGTTTTGTATTGTATCGTACAACCATTAACGGCGGCAAATCTGGTCTGCTTAAACTTAAAGACCTGCGTGATTATGGCGTGATCTTCGTAAACGGTAAACGTGTAGGGATACTCGACAGGTGCAAGTACCAGGACAGCTTGATGATCAGCTTACCAAAAGGTAAGGTGACACTGGATATTTTGGTTGAAAACCTTGGCCGCATCAATTTTGGGCCTTATCTGCTTAAAAACAAAAAGGGTATTACCGAAAAAGTACTTTTTGCCGGTACTGAGCTGAAAAACTGGAAAATGTATTCACTGCCTTTTGATGATATCAATAAAGTGAAAACAAATCCGGCAATTAAAAAGGTTGCAGCTAACAACACACCGCAATTGAAAAAAACAGTTTTCAAGGTTGATAAATTGGCTGATACCTATCTTGATATGAGTACATGGGGTAAGGGTATTGTTTGGCTCAACGGACACAACTTAGGCCGCTATTGGAATTGCGGTCCTCAGCAAACCCTGTATGTGCCGGTTGAATGGCTCAAAAAAGGTAACAATGAAATTACCGTACTTGAACTGATAAAACCATCAGAAAATACATTGAATGCTATTGATCACCCTATTCTGGATGTTTTAGGGAAATAGGGTCGGGGTAGTCAATTAAAAAGAAGGGGCTGTTACTTTAGAGAAAAAGTAGCAGCTCCCTTTTTTTATATTACAATTTAGCTAATCAGCTTTAGCATGCTTTAACAGGTGTATACCAATGAGGTATGGCATTATAAAAGGAATGGCGGGTATAGCAACAAGAAAACCGGCGGTGCCGAATGGCTCGGGCCAGTAGGATGGTAATAAAACCAGCACCATGCCGATTAAACCGAAGATGATATAATACCGGCAGGCAACCGGATTAAAAAGCCCGGCGACTTTAAGTGAAACGGCAAAAAATACGGTGCCAAGGTACATCAGTAATACTTCGGCTATACTGATCACATAAAATAAACTTTTTATCGGTCCATGCAAGTCAGGACGTTTTGTGCCGCCTAATTTTATGAAAACCCTGAATGCGTCTGTGAAGTAATATCCCCAAAATGCCATATTAATAATAAATAGCGGCACTGCAAGATTGATCGCTGCCGAGGCCATTACCGAATATAGATTTTCGCCTGCCGCCTGTAATTTTACTTTCAATAATGCAGAACCCAGCGCGAATAAAATACCGCCGGCAATGAGTATAGTATACCGGATCTGCTGCTCGGCAGCTGAATTAACCCAACCTTGCAAGGTTGCAGGAGGTGGCCCCATCCCCGCGAAAATGGAAAATAATAGCCAGGGTGCAAATAGTAATAAAGCTGTGATTACCTGCTTCTTTATCTCCTGGTTATTGTTTCGGAGTTGATAGCCACCTAAATGCCACGTTGCTGCTACCATTAAACAGGCGTTAACAACCCAGATTGGCAAATAAATTTTATAACTCACATGGCCTATCCCAAATCCTATAGCTACCACTGCCAAAGGTATAAGGCATAAGTAAACCAGGCTCAGTTTTTGTTTAAAAGCAAGCCACTTCATGATAAGTAAAAAGGTATATAAATTAACATCAGAAATAAATTATTTGGTAAAAATGATGGTTGGGCCGGCTAAAACTTTTTATAGTAATCAAGCGGGGGGCCTACACGTTCAAAGCCATGTTGCTTTCTGAATGCATCAAGCTCGGCTTCGGATTTACCTTTCATCAAACCATCGCTCAGTGCCTGGAAACACGCTTCCATTTTACCGGCCGGCTGAAAGGTAATCAGCATTTTAGCCGGCGCGCCATCTCCTATTTTAGTAAAAGTATGCGGAACGCCCCGCGGTCCAAATACACTGTCGCCGGGTTTGGTGTGAAATAGCTGATCGCCTACTTTAATTTGAAATTCACCTTCTAAAATATACCACCATTCGTCCTGTTCATAATGTACATGCAGGTTAGGCCCGCCTTTTTTAACCCGGGTTGATTCATAAACATACATATCACCATCAGTATCCCTGGTTGAAACTTTGGTATAGAAAGTATCGCCATCAAATAAGTGCATTGGATTTTGAGCGCGATCAGCTCCTGCATCGGTTTTACAGCCTTTCTTTTCCCTGGTTTTGAATAGGTTATTGGCAACTCCATCAAATGGAATGGCTAAAAATGTGGCAGCGCCCATCAAAGCGCGTACAAATGTATTCCGTTTCATATCGGGTTGTTTTGATTATGAATGTTTTTTCAGAAGGTTTACAAAGAAAGATCGGCGGGAGTGAAAATACTTTTGAGTTTGTTACAAATACTTTCTGGTTCGTTACATTTTAAACCTGTGTGTCGGGCAGTAGGTAGTACTTGCTATGCCTTGTTGTGCTTTAGGCAGTTCGCCGGCGTGGAAAAACCCAAGCGAGTGATTGAAATGGCAGTGGCATCGAAAAAAAAAGCGGGTACATGGAAAACCAGCCCCGCTTTATCTAAAAACATTTTTAACAGTGATTAAGCTGCTGCGTTTTTCTTTTCAGTAACTTCTTTACGGATATCCGTAGCTAATACTTTTAACTGTTGCATAGCGTTACGCAACCTTGTACCGGCAGCTTTGTTGCCTTTTTCATAAAAGCTTGCCGCATCAGCTTCAGCTGCTGCGATTACTTCTTTCACTTTTTCGAAATTTATCATTTTTTTATTTTTTAAGGCCGCAAATGTAGGGAATATAAGTTTATAGGTAAAATGGGCTTTTTCATACTTAAAGTATTCCGTTGCGGTGTAATTAAAATAGTAAAGCCTTTCGCATAAACGGAAAGGCTTTACTGTTATTATGGATAACGGGAGGTTATTTAACCGCCCATTCATGGATCCCGGAAGAATTATCGACCGGTAACTGGATTTCCATCCGTAAAGCTGTGGTGGCAACCGGTTCAAATGTAACCACGTTAAAACTGTCTTTACTTATGGTATAAGGTGTGGTGTTTTTCACCGGAACCCACTGGCCATCTTTTTTATACAGGATTTTGTACGATACCGGGATGCGGCAGCCACCCCATGGGCCGTCATCGTACCAGTAAACTTTTGATTCACTAACGGTGTGTTCAGTATCAAAATCATACTGTACAAACTCATTGGTGTTTTTGGCCGGCCACCAGTGCAGGTAGGGGTAGTTGGTATCTTTGGAATCGGCAGGTTCATACTGGTCTTTTATGGCAGCAAACATCCGTACATTTTTTAACGAAGCGCTTACTTTGCTGGTGCTGGCAATGGTAGGCGCAGGTTTTGGGCGCACTGCCGAAGCTTCATATGGAATCCAAACGGTCATTTCGCTTGGCCCGCGATTGGCCCAGGCATAGTAGGGGATAGCCTTCACCATCTGGTCGGTTTGTAAAATGCTGTCGGTTTTTAGCTGGCGTTTGGCGCTTTTTCCTTCGGCACTGATTACATCAACGCCATTGAGCAGATCTGCGTGATAGTTGGCATCGGCGATGGCATTTTTATCAATCAATATGTTTTGTACCAGGCTGTCCTTATTATCAGGGCCTTCAAGGCAATAAACAATAGGGCCGCGCTCGAAGGCAAATCTGCCGCGGTCATCTTTAACCTGTTGATTGGCCAATACCTTTTCGGTTTCCATCGGTAATAAAAGTGAAACCTTATCACCTTTTTTCCAGGTGCGTTTTAACACGGCGTAGCCTTTTTCTGTTTCAAATGATTTTGCCTGCCCGTTGATCATCAATGTAAGCGGGAAAGACTTCTTATCCATGAAGGTATACAGATCGCCTGGTACAGGTTGTTGTTTTGCCCAGCCCGGAATGCGTACCCTTAAAGTAAATTCGCCGGCTTTATCGGGGTTAACGGTAATGTCAACCCTGCCTTTCCAGGGGTAATCGGTTTGTTGTACAATGTTTACATTGCCCTCAGTAAGTTTGATATTACTTGAGTTGCTCATGAACAGGTTAATGTAGAGGTCGTTTTTATTTTTGGCATAAACGTAACCCGGCAATGAGGGTAAAAAGCGGGTCATGTTGCTGATACAACAGGCACAACTGATCCATGCGCTTCGTTGATGCTGGAACATGGAAGCGAGCGGGTTGGGATAAAAGAACCTGTTACCGCTTAATGATACGCCTGATAATAAACCATTGTAAAGTGTACGTTCCAACACGTCGATGTATTTTGAATCGCCATGCAGCAAAAACATCCTGTTATTCCAGTAAACGTTACCAATAGCCGCGCAGGTTTCGGCATAGGCCGACATATTAGGCAATTGATATGCTTCCCCAAAAGCCTCACCTGCTCCGGTTGCCCCGATGCCGCCGGTGATGTATAATTTCTTGGTTACTACATCACTCCAGATATCGTCAATGGCCGCCAGATATTTGGTATTACCTGTTAGTGCGGCTATATCGGCCATACCGGTGTACATATAAGCAGCCCTTACCGCGTGGCCTTCGGCTTCATGCTGGTCAACCACTTTTTTATCGGCCTGGTTGTAAGCATCGCCTTTTGGCCCGCGTACATCTAAAAAGAATTTGGCCAGGTCAAGGTATTGCTTGTTGCCGGTAACCCGGTACATTTTTGATAAGCCGATCTCCACAATCTGGTGGCCCGGATATTCCTCAATTTTGCCCGGTCCAAAAGTTTTAACCAGCAGGTCAGCATTTTTTATGGCAATGTTGAGCAGTGTGCGCTTACCGGTTGCCTGGTAATGTGCTACAGCGGCTTCATAAAGGTGGCCTGCGTTATATAGCTCATGACTTAGGTCTTCTTCCTTTTCCCAGCGTTTGGAACCTATCCACTCATGAGGCTTTTTAGCGTTAACAGTCCTGAAAGTGTATAGATAGCCATCCGGCTCCTGGGCCGCGCCGATAATGGAGATAAGGCTATCAATGGATTTATCAAGCTGCGGGTTCCTTTTATTCTGCATGGAATAGGATGCACCTTCAATGGCCTTATATACGTCTGTATCATCAAACGGAAATTCACTTAACTTGTCGCCATCCAATTTTTTTGCCGCACGTAAAAAGTTATCCATACGCCCATTGGCTTTGCATTGCGCCAGTACATACGGAATGGTAACGGTGGCATTTACTTCCATCTTGGGCTGCCAGAAGTTGTCGTTCACGTGTACGCTGGTAAAGGCAACCGGTTGGATGGGGTAATCTTTTTGCTGTGCCAATACCGGGCTTGTAAGTGCTGCCCATGAAAGGGCAAGCACACCGGCGGCCTTTTGTTTATTGATCATGATATTCAAGTTCTTTTACTTTTAAAATTAGTTTTTAACCATCCGGCTGCCGTAAACCGGGCCTGCACTGTTTTCTTTTTGCGGCAGCAGTTTTACAGTTACTTTTTGTTTGCCTTTTGTCAGTTCAATAGGCAAGTTGTAGCTGATATCGTAAAAACGGCTCTCTTTATATTGGTTCAAATCTTCAGAAGCCAATTTAACGCCATCAATTAGGATATCAAATTTTCTGCCGCGGTTGTCCATGCCCCAGTAGCTGTTAATCAGCGTATTTTGTGCATTGGCGTCAACCTTCATTTCGTATTGCAGAAAGCCTCCGTTCTCTGTCGACCGCCATTTCTTTTGGTGATCTTCGCCGGTAGTGGCGTTTTCACTGCTGAAGTTATGATCGCGCTCGGGCTGCATTTCGCCTACACGTAAAATGTCCATGGTGCGGGCTTCCAGTTCCTGTTGTTTTTTCCTTTGCTCATCATAAGCTTTTTGCTGTACAATCCAGGCCTGTGGTGTAAATACGTCCCAATAAACAGAATAGTATTGATTTTGGGTTTGATTAAAAGGAATCAAAGTAACTTCCTCAGGTTTTGAAATATTTACCGTGCGAAAGCTCAACTGTTTTTTATCAACCATTTGCAGCCATTGGTTAGGATCAGTTTCGCTTGTCACAAACACCGGAACGCCTTTTAGCGGATCAGGCTCAGTATTACCTAAAACACCGGCAAGTAATACCGGGCCGTAAAACACGGCGCGCCTGTTGGCATTATCGGGCATGGCTTCGGTATAAAGCTTTTCGGGCGTGGCAAACTCAATTTTATCGTTGTTGCTCCATTTGCGGTGTAACACAATATATCCTTGATCATCAGTTGTTGCATTTTGAGTTTTTCCGTTAATGCTGATGGTTGGGTTGGCAGTCCATTTTGGTTTACGGATGCGGATAGCCATGGTAAGCGGCTTTTTGGTGTTCACCGTAAATGTGATGTGATCGTCATTAGGGAAACTGCTTTGCTGCTTCACCGATAAACCTTTTGATTCCCAGTTAAGTACTGAGGGTATAAACAGGTTTACATATAAGCTGCCATCGGCACCTTTAAAATAAATGCTTTCGTTGTATTTAACATGGTTTTCCATGCCCGAACCAACGCAGCAGGTAAAATCATCAAACGGAGTGCTGTAATGCTTGGTGCCACCCATACGCAGTGGTACAAAGTAGCACATCATACCATCAGTGTGGTTTTGCGAGGCGAGGACGTGGTTATACAGCGCTTTCTCGTAGTAATCCATCAGCATGGCCGAAGGCTCAACCGCAAACAAATGCCGGGTTAATTTCAGCATGTTGTAGGTATTGCAGGTTTCGGTAGTGTTTTCTGTTAGTTTATCATTAAGCTTGTCTGCGTCGCTCAGGTATTCATAATTGCTGTTACCTCCTGTTGCATAGGAATGGTGGTTAACAATGGTTTCCCAAAAAAAATCGGCTATGGCCTTATCTTTTTTATCGCCGGTAAGCTCATATCTGCGTGCACTGGCTATTATCTTAGGGATTTGGGTGTTTGAATGCTTGCCCGGCAGTATATCCTGTTTTTGAGATAACGGATCGAGGATCTTTTTATCATAAAATTTGTACGATAGTTCCAGGTATTTTTTATCGCCATTGATAGCGTAAAGGTTAGTTAATGTTTCTGCCATACCTCCATATTCACACAGCAGCATTTTTTGCAGTTTCTCGTCATCAAGGTTTTTGATGGTTTCGCCTGTCCAGTTGGCCATACCTTTGCATACTTTTAAGGCTTCGGCATTATTGCAATATAAATAGGCATCGAGCAAACCGGCCATAATCTTATGCACGGTATACCAGGGCGACCAGCCACCGTTTAAATCGAAACCCCGTGAACGGATATCGCCCTTGGCAACTTCTGCCCAAATGGTGTCTTCTTTAGGGATAGCACCCACGTACCCGGTTTTACGGGCTATCTGGCATTCATCAAGTTCTTTAACTATATAATTTACGCGCTTTAAAAATTCAGGATCGCGGGTTGACGCGTAATGCATGGAAATAGCCGACAGGTAATGCCCCAAGGTGTGGCCAGCCAGACCTGATGATTCCCAGCCTTCGTACATTTTACCTTTAGGTGTAAGTCCTGAGTGCGAACGGAAGGCCGAAAGCAGCCTGTTTGGTTCTATAGATAATAAGTAAGCAGCATCAACCTCCATCGCTTTCTTAAAAGGGCTTTCCAGTAATTGAACGTCCTTTAAATTAAAAGAATAGGCTTTAACCGGAACTACCGGTTTTATCTTTACCCGGGTATCGTTCAATTCGGGTACGTAGGATTGTGCCTGGATAGTTTGTGCCCCTGCTAAGCAGGCTACGAGGCATAAGTTCAATTTAAACCACTTTTTTATTAGCATGATATGTTTGTGTAACGGTAAGAATAACTTTCAACTAAATTAGTGTGCTTTGCACAATTATTTTGAATAATATTTTGCAGTTGATAGCAGGATTTTATCCGTTTTTTTAACGTGCGGATTATTTACAGTAAGTTTATTAGTGTTATTGCGAATTAACTATCAATATATTAACGTTTTAATGGCTTTTTATATAAATATAATATCAAATTAATGCTATTGTAACAGTAATGTTAAGATACGGGCAGTATTGGCAAATTTCATAAAAAAACAAGGGGCGGCTCGCGGATAGTTTTACGTGTCTGAAATACAGCATGTAATATATAGTTTTTAACCCCAAAATTTAATTTATGAAGTTTAAACAATTACTAAAGAGGTTCATTTTGCCTTTACTAAGTGTGTTTGTGTTTTGTTACAGTACATACGCGCAAACGGTAACATTAAAAGGAAAGGTAACCGACGGGAAGGGCGAGCCTATAGTTGGCGCTTCCGTTAAAATAAAAAATACAAGCGCAGGCGCTGTTACCAATGGCAGCGGTATGTTTAACCTTAACTATACCGGGCAGGGGACATTAATTGTTACTGCAATTGGTTTTACTACACAGGAAGTTAAACTTACAGGCCAGGCGCAGATTAACATAGCTTTGGCCGAAGATAACAAAGTGCTGAACGAAGTAGTTGTAACTGCACTTGGTATAAAACGCGACAAAAGGATCTTAACTTATAGCTCACAAGAGGTAAAGGCAGAATCGATAACACAATCAAAAGAGCCAAACCTGGTAAACGCGATAGCTGGTAAGGTTGCCGGTGTTCAGGTTACAAGCTCATCTGGTACACCTGGTAGTTCGGCAAGGATCGTAATCAGGGGCGGATCTTCAATTTATGGTACTAATGAGCCCTTGATGGTTATTGATGGCGTGCCTGTTGATAACTCAGAAACAGGTAACCTTAATACTGGTCCTGGTACAAGCAGGATAGCCGATATTGATCCATCAATAATTGCCAGCATGAACGTGTTGAAGGGCGCGGCAGCGACAGCCTTATATGGTTCAAAGGGCGCTAATGGGGTTGTTATCATTACTACTAAAAACGGCGCCTTGAATAAAAAACCGCTGATAACTTTTTCTTCTGATTTTTCTTATGAAAATCCTTTACTGCCACAAATCCAAAATAAATATTCATTAGGTACAAATGGAACTTACTTTAACGGCGAGGGTAGTAACAAAACAAGTACATCATGGGGCGCACGTATGGATACCTTAAAAATAAACGGACAGCCTGCAAAAGTTTATAATCAGTCCGATTTGTTTTTTAAAACGGGGCACACCTACAATAATACTGTAAACATAGGCGGTGGCGGTAGTAATTCAACCTACCTGGTATCATACTCTAATTTTAACCAGCAGGGCACGGTGCCAACAACCAAATTTTTACGTAATACGTTCTTTGCAAAATATAGCACACAGGTGCTTAAAAATCTTAATACAACGTTTCAGTTAAATTACTCTAATTCGCAAAACGACAGAATGCCTGAGGGCTATGCACTGGAAAGCCCTGTTTGGACAATTTTTACTGCGCCGGTATCATACAATCTGCAACCTTATTTAAATGCCGATGGTACACAGCGCCTTTACCGTTTTTCACGTAATAATCCATATTGGGTTTTGGACAATATCAAAAACCACTCTGGTGTTAACAGGTTTTTACCAACCTTCACTGCCGACTATAAGCCCTTATCATGGCTAACTATTACTGAAAGGTTCGGTGCTGACGTTTATACCGAAATGGACCGGTACCATGAGTCAACTCAATCGGTATCAAATCCTAATGGCAGGTTGGTTGATCAGAATCTTACTTATCGCCAGTACAATAATGATTTATTGATCAGTGCTAACAAGCAGTTTGGCAATTTCAATGTAGATGTTGTTTTGGGTAATAACCTTATCTCCACCTATAATGAAAACACTTACGCAAATGGTGTTGGGTTAACTGTACCAGGTTTGTATAATATGGCTTCTGCATCAACAGTTAGCTATAGTGAGGGATCATCATTGCAGCGAAAAGTTGGTTTTTACCTGCAATCAAATATTGAATATAAGCGGTTTCTGTTATTATCATTAACCGGCAGGTATGATGGTAACTCGGTACTTTCAATAGATCATAGCTTTTACCCATATGGTTCTGCCGCGGGCAGTTTTATATTTTCAGAGTTTTTTAGCCCTGAACTTTCAAAAGTTATGAACCTGGGTAAAGTGAGGGTTTCATATGGTACGGTAGGTAATGATGGCAGCATTGGTGCATATAGTTTGCAAACGCCTTATAACAAAGCCACCATCCGGAACCTTACTTTCCCTTACAGCCAGCAGGCTGGTTTTTTAATCAGCGATGTGCTTGGCAACCCCAATCTTAAAAACGAGCGTATCAACGAATTTGAAGCCGGTTTTGAAGCAGGATTCTTTAATAACAG
The DNA here is from genome assembly GCF_050433785.1 of Mucilaginibacter sp. 3215. Taxonomy (NCBI): domain Bacteria; kingdom Pseudomonadati; phylum Bacteroidota; class Sphingobacteriia; order Sphingobacteriales; family Sphingobacteriaceae; genus Mucilaginibacter; species Mucilaginibacter sp. 3215. The sequence continues at coordinate 363,746 of NZ_JBNPWO010000003.1, read as the reverse complement.
GATCAGCCTTGAGGCTTCATTCTACAGCAAAAAAACCATTGATGGTATTATACCTAACGTAGCACTTGCCCCGTCAACCGGTTATTCTGCAACCAGTGTAAATTCAGCTGTGATGCGTAACAGGGGGATTGAGATACTATTAAATGTTACGCCTATAAAAAGCCGCGACTTTAACTGGGACCTCACTTTAAACTTTACCCGTAACAGGAACAAAGTGTTGTCTATTTATCAAGACCTGAAATTAATTGGCAATGGCTTTACCAATGTTATAGTTGGGCAGCCTTACGGCGTTATTTACGGTACACGTTATGCACGTAATGCGGCAGGAAAATTATTAATTGATGAGTCGGGCTTGCCATACGCTGATGATAGCCAGGGCATAGTAGGTAATATTAACCCTAACTGGCTTGGTGGTATCAATAATAATTTCAGGTATAAACAATTCAACTTTAGTTTTTTCTTTGATATCAAGCGAGGCGGCGACATCCAGAACAATGTTGATGGCTACGGCTACTTTTACGGAACACCAAAAGTTACAGAAAACCGCGGTCCCCGCGTGGTTGACGGTGTAAACGCAACTACAGGTCAGCCTAATACAATAGCTGTAAACGGCCAGGCCTACTATCAGCGCGCAAATAGCGTATTAGAGTCAGTTATTCAGGATGGCAGCTATGTTAAACTGCGTAATATTAGCTTAGGCTATACTTTAAATCCATCATGGTTAAGTAAAAGCCCTTTCAAATCGGCAACATTTAGTGTAACCGGCCGTAACCTTTGGATCCACGCACCACACTTTACCGGCGGTGATCCCGAAGTTAGCTCATTTGGCGCAGCAAACGGCTCACAGGGTATCTATTCATTCTCAACCCCAACCTCAAAGTCTGTTGATTTTAGTCTGAAAGTTACCCTATAATTTAAATCATTAATAAGAAATTGTCATGAAAAATAAATATATCACGTTAGTAACATGCGCGTTGGTAAGTTTTACGGGTTGTAAAAAATACATTGATGTAAACCACGATCCTAACAGGCCTATAGATGTTAAAGAATCTCTGATCCTTGCACCCGTTGAAGCTGCCATATCACAAAATATTACTGCCGCGGGCGGCGCCAACCTTGCTATAGTATTGCAGCAATACCTGCAGGTAATAGCTTTAAACCAGGTACCGCCAAACTTTGGTACCTACCTCATGTACCACCAGGACATGGACAGCGATTGGTACAACTTTTATACGCAGGTAATGAACAATCTTGTTTTGCTAAATAAAAAAGCTGAGGCCGATGGTAATGCAAATTACGCAGGCATATCAAAGATCCTGCTGGCTTATACACTTGGTTCAGCTACTGATGTTTGGGGCGATGTTCCGTTTTCAAAAGGTTTTCAGGGTGTAAGTAACCTTACCCCAACTTATGACAGCCAGGAATCTGTGTATGCACAAATCCAAACCCTGCTTGATAACGCCATTGCCGATATTGCCAAAAACACTACCACCGTACCTACAGGTGATGACTTTTACTATGCAGGCGATATGAGCAAATGGAAAAAGGCAGCTTATACCTTAAAGGCACGTTATTACATGCACCTAACCAAAGCTCCGGGGCATACAGCTGCTGCACAGGCACAGCTGGCGCTTACTGCTCTTGAAAATGGCATGGTAAGTAATGATGATGATATGAAAATGCCTTTTACCGGCGGTGCTGGCGCCGAAAACCCATGGCAGCAGAACTTCCTGCCTGGCTCAACACTTGTATTAGCTTCAACATTTGTTGATGGTTTTGCAGCCCGGAAAGATCCCCGCGTATCAAAAATGGTAGCTCCGGCAATTGAAGGTGGGTTATATACCGGAAGGGTAATTGGCTCAGAAGATATTGGCAGTTTGGAATCATACTCTTTGGGTGGGGCTTTTTATGCAAGCGCAAGCTCAAATAACTATATTGTTACTTACTCCGAAGCGTTATTTTTAAAAGCCGAAGCTACATTTGTATTATCAGGAGCAACTGCGGCGCAACCGGTTTATTTGCTTGCTGTTAAATCGCACATGTCAAAATTGGGTATTGCTGATGCTGATGTAAATACTTATTTAGCTTCAAGAGGAACATTGACCAGTGCCAATGCCATGCAGCTTATTATTGAAGAAAAGGTTATAGCTAACTTCCTGTCGATGGAGAACTATACCGATTGGAGGCGTACAGGCTATCCGGCCTTAACCAAAGTAAAAAATGCATTGTCGGATATTCCGCGCAGGGTGTTGTATCCGCAGTCGGAAATGACCTCAAACCCGCAGCCGGTACAAAGCGCTAAGCTTACCGACAGGGTTTGGTGGGATGCACAATAGGCATTATTTAGCAGGCACTTTGCCGGTAAGTGACATTATAGGTTAAAATACGGTTAGTGTCTGCTAAATTGTTAAATAAACGATAATAAGTACTATCTTAATTTTGTGAAAAATAATATACAATGATAACTTTTGATTGGAAAGGCGTACTCCCTGCAGTAACTACTAAATTTACAGATAATGACGAACTTGATTTTGATGCTTTTGATATAAACTTGAACGCCCAGCTTGAGGCCGGTGTTGACGGATTTATATTAGGCGGCTCATTAGGCGAAGCAAGCGTTTTAAGCGACGACGAAAAATTCGCGCTGCTTGCCCACACCGTTGAGTTTGTTAAAGGAAAAGTTCCGGTTATATTAAACATAGCCGAGCAAACCACTAAAGCGGCTGTTGCTTATGCTCAAAAAGCATTTGATAAAGGTGCCGACGGCCTGATGTTGCTGCCGCCTATGCGTTATAATAGCGAAGCCCGCGAAACCGTTGCTTACCTTACAACTATTGCAAAAAGTACCGAACTGCCGATCATGATCTACAATAACCCTGTTGATTATAAGATTGAGGTTACTTTAGATATGTTTGAACAACTTGCTGCTTATGATAATATCCAGGCGGTAAAAGAATCAACCCGCGATGTATCAAACGTTACCCGTATGATCAACCGTTTTGGCGAAAGGTTCAAGATCTTTACCGGTGTTGATCCCCTGGCTATGGAAAGTCTTGTGATGGGCGCTGATGGTTGGGTTGCCGGTTTGGTTGACGCTTTCCCTAAAGAAACTGTTGCTATTTACCGTTTGGTTAAAGCAAAAAGGTATGATGAGGCTTTGGCCATTTACCGTTGGTTTTTACCTGTGCTTGAGCTGGATATCCACCCTAAATTGGTGCAATACATTAAACTGGCCGAGGTTGCAACCGGTATAGGTACCGAAAATGTACGTGCGCCACGTTTGCCGTTAATTGGTGCTGAGCGCGAAAAAGTTCAAAAAATTATTAATGATGCACTTGCTGCAAGGCCCGAATTGCCTGTTGGAAGCTGGGGTAAATTGACTGAGGTAGCGTTATAATTGCATATGGCAAGTAAAACTTTCTTTTGTGTTGATGCACACACCTGCGGTAATCCCGTAAGGTTGGTGGCCGGCGGCGGCCCAACGCTAAAAGGCGACAACATGAGCCAGAAACGTCAGCACTTTTTAAAGGAGTACGACTGGATCAGGACGGGCCTGATGTTTGAACCCCGCGGTCATGATATGATGTCGGGCAGTATCCTGTATCCGCCTCATGACCCGGAAAATGACATTGCTGTTTTGTTTATCGAAACAAGCGGCTGTTTGCCAATGTGCGGTCACGGAACTATCGGCACAATTACCATAGCTATTGAGGAAGGGTTGATCCAACCTAAAACTCCGGGTATTGTACGCATGGAAGCACCTGCCGGGCTTGTATTGATTGAGTACAAGCAGGAGGGCAAAAAGGTAACTTCGGTAAAACTCAGAAATGTGGCCGCATATCTTGCTGCGACTGATTTAGAGGTTGAGTGCCCTGACCTTGGCACACTTACTATCGACGTTTCGTATGGTGGTAACTATTACGCCATTGTTGATCCTCAGCCTAATTTTAAAGGCATCGAGCATTATACAGCTGGTCAACTGATTGCCTGGAGCCAGGTGTTGCGTAAACGTATTAACGAAAAATACCAGTTTGTGCATCCACAGGATCCTACAATTAATACCTGTACACATATCCTTTGGGCGGGTGCTACACTATCTGAAGATGCTACTGCACGTAACGCCGTGTTTTACGGTGATAAAGCTATCGACAGGTCGCCTTGCGGAACCGGTACTTCGGCCCGTATGGCGCAGTGGTTTGCCAAAGGTAAATTGAAAGTAGGTGAGTCTTTTATTCATGAAAGCATCATAGGCAGTAAATTTACCGGCAGGGTTGAGGACGTGGTGAAGATCAATGATATCGACGCCATTATACCAAGTGTAGAAGGCTGGGCTAAAGTTTATGGCTACAATACCATCAAAATAGATGATGACGATCCGTATGCTCATGGTTTCCATGTGATATAGCGATATGCCAAAGCGTCATTACGAGGAACGAAGCAATCCCCGATTAGCAGGTCCGTCCTGTATAGTTCGGGGATTGCTTCGTTCCTCGCAATGACGTTGGTGTTTAACTCTTTTAATTAATAATTTTCTAAATAAAAGCTTTCGGCTTTTCGCCTTAAGCTTTCAGCTTAAAATAAAAATGGCAAAGGTGCTGATAATAGGAGGTGGGATAGTAGGGCTTAGTTCGGCTTATTATTTACAAAAGGCCGGGCATGAGGTTACTGTGCTTGATAAAGGCGACATGACAGACAGTTGCTCATATGGTAACGCGGGAATGATAGTGCCGAGCCATTTTATTCCGCTGGCAACTCCGGGTATGGTTTCGCAGGGCATTAAGTGGATGTTTAACAGCAAAAGTCCGTTCTACGTAAAGCCATCTTTAAACCCTGAACTGATGTCATGGGGATTAAAATTTTTAAAGAAAGCGAATGCCGCGCACGTTGAAAAATCGGCTGTTCCTTTAACGGAGCTTTCCCTGCTCAGCAAAAAGCTTTATGAAGATCTGAGCAAAGAGCCAGGCTTTGATTTTGACCTGGTTAAAAAAGGTATCCTGATGTTTTACAAAACCGAAAAAGCCGGCGAGGAAGAGGCGCATATGGCCGAAAAGGGCAGGGAATTAGGTTTGGATATGGCCGTGCTTAGTGTTGATGATTGTAAAAAACTGCAACCAAAGCTTGAGCTTGATGTGTTGGGCGCGGTACATTACCGTTGCGATGCCCATCTTTCGCCAAATAAACTGATGGCTGCGTTGATCAAACATCTGAAAGCTGTTGGCGTAAAATTGCTTACCAATAAAGAGGTTACTAAAATTGAAACCAAAGTTGGTAAAGTAAGTAAGGTATTGGCAGGAAATGAAGAATTTACAGCAGATGAATATATTATTGCAGGCGGCTCATGGTCGCCGGCCATTGGCAGATTGTTGGGTTTAAAAATATTGCTGATGCCGGGCAAAGGTTATTCATTTAACGTAAAAGACGATAGCGACACCATGCACATCCCCGCACTGCTGGCCGAAGCCAGGGTTGCCATCACCCCAATGAATGGTGGTTTACGCTATGGTGGTACTATGGAACTTGACAAGATCAACGACCGTATCAACATGAACCGTGTTAAAGGTATTGTTGAATCGGTGCCAAAATACTTTCCTGGTTTAAAACCTGCTGTTCCCGAACAAAAGGACATTTGGTTCGGTTTCCGGCCTTCATCTGCCGATGGATTACCATACATCGGCAGGAGCAAACAATATAGCAACCTTACTGTGGCTACCGGTCATGGTATGATGGGGCTTAGCCTGGGGGCAGCAACCGGATTGCTGGCAAATGAAATTATTTCGGGCAAACCAAGCTCTATCGATATTAAAGAATTTGCCCCTGAAAGATCTTAATTTAAACAATTGATTACCCTTCCGGTTTTGCCGGAAAACGGAACCGCTCATTCACCCCTGATGAGCGGTTTTTTTGCGTTAACAGGAGCTTGTTTTATTACCTGCATCATAAAAAACAGGTTAAAAAATGGGTTTTCTGCGTAAAATGCATAGTTAGTGTAGAATGTACAATAGTTGTATTCTGTACAATTAAAAATATTTTATTCGGCCAAATAGTGGCTGTGGTGCCTATAATTTTGATTTTAATTGTTTATATAACATTTAATTTACTTTCTATTTGTTGGATAAAAAGCGGTTTCTCGGTCAATTTTGGCACCTGTATCAACCATAAATTATCAAATATTGCCCGTATTTTATCCTTTTAACTTCATTTATTAGCAAATTAAGTTAAGTAATTGTAAATTCAACAAGTGATAATCAAGTAGCAGATGAAAGTTTTACAATTTACTATCCCGGTTCCGCACGATAAAAGTGTGATAGCAGAAAAGGTTAGCTTGCCTTACCATTACCCCTACCTGCACCGTCATAAAGAAATTCAGCTTACCTGGATCCAACAGGGTGAGGGGACTTTGATTGCAGGAAATAACATGCATGATTACTCTGCAGGCGATTTGTTTTTAATAGGGGCTAACCTGCCGCATGTGTTTAAAAGTAACCCCGAATACTTTGCGCCCAATGCCAACAAACAAATAGAAGCGCTTACCATATTTTTTAACCCGGAAGGGGCTTTGGCGCCGCTGTTTAATTTACCTGAGTTAAAGCCAAGCCTGATATTTATGCAGCAGCACCAGCAGGGGTTTAAATTGCCGCATTCTGTTGTTGACAAAGTATCGCAGATTATGATCGCGCTGCAAAAGGCTTCAGGTCCCGATCAGCTGATCCAGTTTTTTCATCTGCTCAAAGGGCTTACCAATATCAAGAGCAAGTTGGATCCTTTATCAACATATGGTAACCTGCCGGGCATCACAGAAAACGAGGGGATCAGGATTGGTAATATCTATAACTACATCATGCAGCACTACAGCGAGCCTATTACGCTTGAGGATGTTGCTAAGGTAGCCTATATGACGCCGGAGTCGTTTTGCAGATATTTTAAAAAGCATACCGGTCATACTTTTATTTCGTTCCTGAACGAGATCAGGATCAATGAGGCCTGCAAAAAATTGATCGCACATAAATTTGAAAGCATCAATACGGTAGCTTATAAGTGTGGTTTTAAAAGTATAACCAACTTTAACCGGGTGTTTAAATGCGTAATTGGTAATTCGCCACGCGGCTATCTCGATTCATATAACAACAACCTCATCAGCCTGAACAGGGCTGCAAGCTAATAGCTGCTTTAATTTTCTTACCTCAAACCAAAATATATCGTGCTAATTAATACTAAAACAACCATAAAAGGTTTGGCTTTTTATGCCCTTACTTTTGCTGCTCTGACTGCAAATGCGCAGACAACCCCGGCAAGCAATTTGTATGAACAAACCAGCGAAATTGCCGGTACCATTATCAGATATGGGCAGGATATAAATGCCATTCGCGACTTCTATTCACCCTACAACGTTAATGAGCGCGGTGAAGATCAGTATAAGCAGGATGTGCTTAATTCGCCCGAACAACGTAAAAGATTAACTGAAGTTGATAATGATTATCTGAAACAACTTGATCAAACCGATTTTAACGCCCTGAGTATTTATGGCAAGGTTGATTATATCCTGCTGAAAAAACGCATCAACTTTGATCTGAAAGATCTGAAGAAAGAAGATGACCTGTACAGCCAGGCTGCAAAATACATTTCATTCGCCAATGAGATCTACGCGCTTGAACAAAAACGCCGCCGCGGAACGTTTGTGGATGGCGAAAAGGTTGCAGGCGATCTAAATAAGATCTTGAAAGAACTTAAAGCAGATACGACGGCGTATCATAAACTTCCTTCGGTAGATATGCCTGTAGCAAAAATGACCAAAGCTGCATTAGTGGGCTTAAAAGGTCGTTTAAAGGACTTTTTTGGTTTTTATAATAAATACGATCCATGGTTTACCTGGTGGGTACCTGAGCCGTATAGGGCCGTTGATAATGCGCTGGAAAGGTACAGCGAGTTAGCCATTAGTAAAGGAAAGCTGAACACCAGCCAAAAAAGCGATAGCAGCGGTATCAAAGGCGTACCCATTGGCAGGCAAGAGCTGATTAACCAGCTGCAAGCCGAAATGATCCCTTACACGCCCGAAGAGCTTATCAAGCTTGCCAACAAGGAGTTTGCCTGGTGCGATAAGGAAATGCTGAAAGCATCTCAGGAAATGGGTTTTGGCAGCGACTGGAAGAAAGCCCTCGAAAAAGTAAAGAACAGCTACGTACCGGTAGGCCATCAGCCCGAACTAATTGTTAAATTATATAACGATGCGCTAAGCTTTATCAAAGAGCGCGACTTGATCACGATACCGCCACTGGCCGAAGAAACCTGGGGCATGGTAATGATGTCGCCGCAAAGGCAATTGGTTAACCCGTTTTTTACAGGCGGAAAGGAAATCAGTATCTCGTACCCAACCAATACCATGCAATATGACGACAGACTGATGAGCATGCGCGGCAACAATCCATATTTTTCAAGAGGAACTGTGCAGCATGAATTGATCCCCGGTCATAACCTGCAATATTTTATGAACAGCCGCTACAAAGCCTATCGTCAGGATTTCGGTACCCCATTTGCGGTTGAAGGCTGGGCGTTGTACTGGGAGCTGTTGTTATATGATAAAGGTTTTGCTAAAACCCCCGAAGAACGTGTTGGTATGCTATTCTGGCGCATGCACCGTTGCGCGAGGATCATATTTTCGCTCAACTACCATTTAGGCAACTGGACACCGCAGCAATGTATCGACTTTTTGGTTGACCGTGTGGGACATGAACGTGCCAACGCTGCGGGCGAGGTAAGGCGCTCGTTTGAAGGCGGCTATAGTCCGCTTTACCAGGTAGCCTACCTACTGGGTGGTTTACAGTTGACAGAATTGAGGAAAGAACTGGTTGACAGCGGTAAGATGACTTACAAGCAATTTCATGATGCCACAATTAAAGAAAACCTGATCCCGGTTGAGATGCTTCGTGCAACGTTAACTAACCAGGCATTAACTAAAGATTTTACAACAAGCTGGAAGTTCTACGATTTCGGAGCTAAATAATCACAAAAACTATTAATAAGGTTATCAGCTTTAAGCCTTGTGCCTTTAGCTTTAAGCTTTTATATAAAACATATGGAGAACAGCACTTCTTTTAAGCCTTCGTTGCGGTTAATGGATGCCACCATGCTGGTGGCGGGCAGTATGATAGGTTCCGGTATTTTTATTGTGAGCGCGGATATTACCCGCAATGTGGGCAGTGCAGGCTGGCTGCTATTTGTGTGGCTTATCACCGGTTTTATGACCCTCACTGCTGCCTTAAGTTATGGCGAATTGAGTGCGATGTTCCCAAGGGCGGGCGGCCAGTATGTTTACCTGAAGGAAGCTTACAGTCCGTTAGTTGGTTTTTTATACGGATGGAGTTTTTTCACGGTGATCCAGACGGCTACTATTGCGGCCGTGGGCGTGGCCTTTGCCAAGTTTACAGCTTATCTCATCCCCCAATTGAGTGAAAGCCTTGTTGCTATTGATCTGGGTTTCGTTACCATATCACCGGCGCAACTGCTTTCCATTTTAGTGATCGTATTTTTAACTTATATTAATACCCGGGGTGTTAATAGCGGCAAAATTGTGCAAACTATTTTCACCATGGCCAAGCTGCTGAGCTTGCTGGGTTTAATTGTGTTTGGTCTGTTTTCTTTAAAAGCTTCGGTATGGAACGAGAACTGGAAAAATGCCTGGAGCATGCATAGCCTCAGCGCAAATGGTTCTATTGCTTCGTACACCACCATTGCTGCTCTGGGCGCAATAGCATCGGCCATGGTGGGCTCCATATTCAGCAGCGATTCCTGGAACAACGTTACTTTTATTGCCGGCGAGATCAAAAACCCGAAAAGGAATATCGGTTTAAGTCTGGCGCTGGGTACGTTGATCGTAACGGTGATCTACATTTTAACCAATGTGATGTATACCGGCGTACTTTCCCTGCATGACATTGCCAGTGCCGATAAGGATAGGGTAGGCGTAGTTGCTTCGCAGCATATTTTTGGCAGTTCGGGCACGGTGATCATTGCCTTGCTCATCATGGTATCAACCTTTGGTTGTAATAACGGGCTTATCATGTCGGGAGCGAGGGTTTACTACTCCATGGCTAAAGACAGGCTTTTCTTCAAAAAAGTGGGTACGCTTAATAAAAACTCGGTACCGGGTTTTGGTTTGTGGTTGCAGTGTGTTTTTGCCTGCCTGTGGAGCCTGAGCGGCAAGTACGGTGATTTACTGGATATGATCTCGTTTGTGGTGGTTGTTTTTTACGTGCTTACCATCATCGGGATCTTTATCCTCCGCAAAAAAATGCCCAATGCCGAGCGGCCTTATAAAGCATTTGGCTACCCGGTACTCCCCGTTATTTATATCATCATGGGTATTGCTTTTTGCCTGTTATTGATCAAATATAAGCCTGCTTATACGTACCCTGGCTTAATCATTACTTTAACGGGCATCCCGGTTTACTACCTGATAAGTGGCAGTAAACAACGCAAAAGCGCCGAACTCCCGGTTGAAAGTGTATAGATCAGGAACATTCACTATATCAATTCATGAAAAAGATCTTATCGCTGCTATGGCTTATAACTATTGCCATAGCAGTTCATGCTCAAAACGGAAATTTTATTAAGCTGAGCACTGCAAAGTTCTCTACCGGGAATGATGCCGCCTGGAAAGAAGCCGGCTCCAGCGATACCAATTGGAAAAATATTAAAGTTGGCGACGTATGGCAGGAGCAGGGCTACCCGGATTATCATGGCTTTGCCTGGTACCGCATTCATGTGGTAATTCCATCTTCATTAAAAAAGCAGGCCGTGTGGGCCGATAGCTTGCGGGTATTCCTTGCCCATGTTAACGATGCCGATGAAACTTACTTTAACGGCAAACTGATCGGCAAAACCGGAGCTTTTCCCGAGGATAAGGGCGGTTATGTAAGTAAATGGCCTGCCGTGCGTAATTATTGCGTTGCTGCAAATGACGCGGCTATTAAATGGGACGGAGAAAATATCATAGCCATTAAAGTATATGACGGCGGCGGCTCGGGGGGTATTTTTATGGGAAATCCTTACATTGATATGTTGGAAAAATTTGACGGTATTGTTTTTACCCAAACAGACATTAGCTTTTTACCAAATGCACAGTCGGTACGAAAATTAACTGTAGTCAATAGCTTTAAAACCAATATCACAGGCAAGTTTCACTATAAGATAATCGATGAGGTTACTGAAAAAACAATCGCTGAAAAAACTGTAAATGCAAATCTGCCGTCGTTGGGTAAGGAAACCTATACGCTTACCTTCCCGCATCGTGAAGGCATTAAACTGTTTTACGAGTTTACCGAAGCAGCATCGGGCAAGACCAAAGCCTTTGCCGAAATAGCGCCGTATTTACTTACTCCTAAAGCATCCTTAAAGCCAATGATTAATGGATCTTCGGTTTTAGGCGTTCATCCCAGCTCGCCGGTACTTTATAAAATTGCAGCAAGCGGGCAAAAGCCGTTGAAATATATGGTTAAGAATTTGCCTCAAGGTTTATCGTTGGATGATAAAACGGGAATTATAACCGGTACTGCACCAAAATCAGGAGATTACAAAGTCTCAGTTTCCGTAAGCAATACTTTAGGAAGAAGTGAACGGACACTAACTATTAAATCGGGCAAGTTATTGGCTCTTACCCCACCCATGGGCTGGAACAGCTGGAATTGCTGGGGATTAAATGTGAGCGACGTAAAGGTGAGGCTATCGGCGAAAGCCATGGTTGATAAAGGTCTTACCGATTACGGGTGGAACTCGATTAATGTGGATGATGGCTGGCAGGCGCCTGCAAGAAAGCCAGACGGAGAAATAGCCGCAAATGAAAAATTTCAGGATATGAAAGCCCTTGGTACATACCTTCATCAACAGGGATTAAAGTTTGGTATTTATTCATCGCCAGGTGCTAAAACCTGTGGTGGATACCTGGGCTCGTTAGGGCATGAAGGGCAGGATGCTGCCACCTATTTTAATTGGGGCGTAGATTATCTAAAATACGATCTGTGCAGCTATTCCGACCAAACGGCAGGTGACACAACGCTGTTCGTCCAGCAAAAGCCATACATGGTCATGCGCGATGAACTGGCAAAGCAACCACGGGATATTATTTACAGCATTTGCCAGTACGGTATCAAAGATGTTTGGAAGTGGGGCACAAAAATGAATGGCAACCTATGGCGTACAACCGAGGACATTACCGATACCTGGGAAAGCCTTTACGGCATCGGTTTTAGCCAAACCAATAACGCGGCCTATGCCGGGCCGGGAGGCTGGAACGACCCCGATATGCTTATTTTAGGCAGGGTGGGTTGGGGCGAAAATCTGCACCAAACCAATCTGACCCCTTATGAGCAATATACCCACATGAGCTTATGGAGCCTTTTATCGGCACCCCTGCTTATTGGCTGTGACATGGATAAGCTTGATGAGTTTACCCTCAACCTGTTAAAAAATCGAGAGGTAATTGCCATTGATCAGGATGTGGCAGGCAATCAGGCCGTACGCATGATTAATGATAAGCAAATTCAGGTTTGGGTTAAACAACTGGCAGATGGCAGCAAGGCTATAGGTGTTTTCAATCTTGGTGAAAAATACGCGAAGTATACGCTTGATTTTAAGAAAATCCATATGGGCAAGGTTAAAATAGTGCGGGATCTCTGGCAGCAAAAGGATCTCGCCAAAAATATTACCGCTATATCATGTAATATCCCCGCGCATGGGGTAAGGTTTTATAAATTGATGTAAACAAGACTATTATCTGCTTGTTGAATACCGGACGTCTTGACCGTTTTTTAATCTGTTTTGAGATTGCGATGTGTAAATAAGATAAAATCCTGCTATAACTGGTTAGGAATGTTCAGTGCACATCATAAAAAGGTTAAATATATTTGCTTGCGCAAAATAGTGGCGTAAGCCCTCGTTTTTTACTAAAATATCTGGCATGGCTAACAACTTTAAAGAAGAAAGCACCGAAGAAATAAATATCATCATGCAGCAATCGCAAAGCGCGTTTGAGGCTTACCAAAAAACAAGCGCCGAACAAAAGGCCCTGTTTTTAGAAGCTATTGCTGATGAAATAGAAGCAGTAGGCGACGCCCTGCTGCAAAAAGCATCCGAAGAAACCAACCTCCCGCTACCCCGTTTAACCGGCGAGCGTGCCCGTACCACCGGTCAGCTGCGCATGTTTGCAGGGATGCTGCGCGAAGGCAGCTGGGTTGAGGCGAGTATTGATACCGCCTTACCTGATAGAAAACCATTGCCACGCCCGGATCTCCGAAAAATGCTTGTTCCGCTGGGGCCGGTAGTTGTTTTTGGTGCAAGTAATTTCCCATTCGCTTATTCAACCGCCGGTGGCGATACTGCAAGCGCGCTGGGTGCAGGTTGTTCGGTAGTGGTAAAAGCCCACCCTGCCCATGCCGAAACGTCTGAAATGGTTTACCAGGCTATTAAAAAAGCGATAGCGAGCAGCAATATGCCCAAGCATGTTTTTCAACATGTGCACGGCACTTCGTTTGAAAGCGGTAAAGCATTGGTTCAGGCAGATGATACCGCTGCCGTTGGCTTTACAGGTTCAACTGTTGGCGGACTGGCATTGCTGCAATATTCATCAGAACGCAAAAAGCCTATCCCGGTATTTTCAGAAATGGGCAGCATAAACCCGGTTATATTTTTACCGGATACTCTAAATAAAAATGCCGCCGATCTGGCTGCACAATATGCAGGTTCCATTACTTTAGGTGTTGGTCAGTTTTGTACCAATCCGGGCTTAATGCTTGCTATTGAAGGTGAAGGCCTTGATAATTTTTATAAGTCGTTGGGTAATGGTATCGAAGGTATTAAACCAGCCAAGATGCTGCATGCCGGCATCCATTCTGCTTACGAAAAAAAGAGCCATGCTGCTTTGGAGCAGGAAGGCATAACGAGCGTAGTAAAATCAGCTACTGAAGCTATTGACATTGAGGCTCAGCCAACCATCGCCCTCGTAAGCGCCGAAACTTTCCTTGAAAATCATTTATTGCACGAAGAGGTGTTCGGGCCATATTCATTAATGGTAGTTTGCAAAGATGAGCAGGAACTGATCAAAGTATTAAAATCAGTATCAGGTCAACTCACTACCACTGTAATGGGCACCGATGAGGATTTTGCGGGCCACTCCAACCTATTGCAATTATTGCCGACCATAGCGGGCAGGGTATTGTTTAACGGCGTACCAACAGGTGTTGAAGTTTGTGCCAGTATGGTGCATGGTGGTCCGTTCCCGGCCACTACCGATAGCCGTTTCACTGCCGTAGGTGTCAATGCTGCTAAGCGATGGGTTCGCCCGGTTTGCTACCAAAACTGCCCGGATTCATTATTGCCTTTAGCTTTACAACAGGCCAACCCAACAAATATCTGGCGCTTGTGTGATGGCGAATGGAAGAAATAGTGAGCCGTTAATCATCATCAGATAATCAAATTTAAATTATACTTGCACATGCCGGTTCCTGAACAGAGCCGGCATGTTTAATTTTGCATTATGAAACTTCAACTTTTTGATCAGCAGGTTTACGTACAGCGCCGCAATGTTTTAAAACAAAGCATGGGCGCTAACGGCATCCTCGTTTTGTTAGGAAACGAGGATAGCAGCATGAACTATAAAGACAATACCTACCTGTTTAGGCAGGATAGCAGCTTTTTATATTACTTCGGGCTTGATGTAGCGGGTTTAGCAGCTATCATTGACACCGATACAGGTGAGGAAGTGATATTTGGAAACGACCTTACCATTGATGATATCGTCTGGACAGGTACTTTGCCATCTGTTAGTGAAATGGCCGCGCTGGTTGGCGTTTCTCAAACAAGGCCTTATGCCGATGTAAAGCATTATATCCACAAGGCGGTTACTGGTAGCCGCCCGGTTCATATCCTGCCGCTTTATCGCCCGGAAAATAAAATCAAACTGGCCGATTGGTTAAATACCAGTCTGGAAGATGTGGCTGGTCGCGTTTCATTGCAACTGGTGAAAGCCGTAATAGCCCAAAGGGTGATCAAAACCCCGCTTGAGGTTGCCGAGATAGAGAAAGCCGTATCCATAAGCGTTGACATGGAACTGGCAGTAATGAAATATGCCCGTCCGGGTATCAGGGAGTATGAACTGGTTGCCAAAGCGCATGAAGTGGCCATAGCCAATGATTCACGCTTAGGTTACCCGGCTATCATCACTAAACACGGTCAAACGTTGCATACGCATTACTACGGCAATATCCTGGAAGAGGGCGATATGGTATTAAGCGATATCGGTGCCGAAAACGCCATGCACTACGGTGGAGACTTAACGCGTACCTTCCCGGTAGGCAAGCAGTTCAGTACCCGCCAAAGGGAGTTGTATGATGTGGTTTTAAATTCAATGGATCATGCCATCAGTATGCTGAAACCGGGCGTACGGTACAAAGATGTGCATATACAAGCTTGTCAGAAACTGACCGAGGGCCTGAAAGCGGTAAACCTGATGAAAGGTGATCCTGCAGAGGCTGTTGCTGCCGGGGCACATGCTATGTTTTTTCAATGCGGCTTAGGTCACATGCTGGGTATGGATACCCACGATATGGAAGATTTAGGCGAGCAATACGTTGGCTATACCGATACCTTGAAAAAGGAAACTGCTGTTTTCGGTCTAAAATCATTGAGGTTAGGCCGCGAACTGGAAGCAGGTTATGTGCTTACCGTAGAGCCGGGTATCTATATCATCCCCGAACTGATAGATCGTTGGCAGGCCGAAAAGAAATTCGCTGAGTTTATTAATTACGATGTGTTGAATACCTATCGTGATTTCGGCGGTATCCGTATCGAGGATAACTTTTTAATAACGGATACATGTAGCCAGTTATTAGGTAAATATTTGCCTAAAACACGGGAAGAAATTGAGGCTTTAAGAGGATAGAGAAATCTGCTAATCGGTAAATCTATATCTGTTATTCATTGCCGTTGGTTTTAACCAACGGTGAAAAAGAATAAACGACCCGGGCTTTAGCCCCAAACTCTTCAATTGGATTTTACTAAAGCCTTTTATTTGATTGCTTATGTTCCGTTGGTTAAAACCAACGGCAATGAATACTACCCGCACGGTCAAGCGTCCACGCTTGGTCGTTTGCTTTGATTGAGCGTCTACGCTTAAGTAAAACGTTAAAATAAGTAAGCGTGGACGCTTACCTTAAATTTTAATTCAAGCGAAGGACGCTTGAACTTGCATAAGATTTTTTAAATCCTTTGTTTGTTTAATCTCTTAAGCTGTCGGCCACCCAGCTTCAACTAAGCGGTGGATTTAGGGGTAACCCTGTCTGTTGATTAATAAATTGATTTTCAGATTTTTATAATGTAAAAATCGAATTTTTGTTAACCCTGTTAACCCCCTCGACTGCCTTACCGGCTTTGCCGTGGACGTTTAGTTATTTTATAATTTAAGCGAAGGGCGCTTGAACTTGCAAAAAGGGATTAACCAAACAAATCGGGCCGCATCCGGAAGGTGCGGGCCGATTTGTTAAATGCCTGCTATGATGTGTTAATTTATGGAAATACAAATCGTTTGGTGTTGAGTAACTTTACCTAACACTATAACTTATGACAAGGTACCACCAATATTTACTGTTAACCATTTTTTTAGGGGCTGCAGGTCAATCAGCCGAAGCTCAACAAAAAGCTACTCCATATTACCCCACCCACGCAGAAGTACTGCAAAACTACAAAGCGGCCGATGCGCTTGATTCTGCCTTAAAAAAGATCCCCTATGTTGCCAACGTTAAACCCAATTGGCAGGTGGATGGTAATCAGTTCTGGTACGGCAAAAGAATAGCAGGCAACCAAACCGCTTATGTTTTGGTTGATCCTGAAAAAGGGACTAAGAAAACCATTTTTGAAAGCAGCCAGCTAAGCCCGGAGGTAAGCAAAATAACAGGCAAAACCATAAAGGATAGTAACTTTAAAATTGACGATATGTTTTTTAGCGCTGATAAAAAGCAGGCTACCTTTAAAACAAATAATACCTGGCTTAAGTGCGATCTGAGCACACTGCAATGTAACAAAACTACCGACACCGTACACCAAAGTTATGATAACGAGAAACCGCTGCAGGAGCGCCATTACCGTTGGGAAAATGCTACTACCGATTCTGTATCGCCCGATAAGCAATGGACAGCCTTTGTAAAAGGCGGAAACATTATTGTTAAGTCGTTAAAGAACGCAACTGAAATCAAGTTAACTACTGATGGTAATTTAGATAAACCTTACGGCGAATTGAGCTGGTCGCCGGATAGTAAGCACATTGTCGGCTATCGTATCGACCCAAAAAAAACAAAAGAAGTTTATTACCTGCTCAGTTCGGTGCCGGGGACTACGCGGGCGGTACTGAAATCGCACGAGTATGACCAGCCGGGCGATGAGTTTACCGCGTATCAGCAGTATATATTCAATATCACCGATAAAAGCGCGATAAAAACCGATGCTGAAAAGATAGATTTTTTTGGTGCGCCTCGATTGCATTGGCGCGATGGCGACAGCCGTTATTTTACCTATGAAAAAGCAGATCGGGGCCACCAGCGTTTCAGGGTTATTGAGGTAGATATTACTACCGGCAAAACCCGCAGCATCATTGATGAAAAAACAAATACTTTTATTTATGAACAAAGGATCTACACTTATTATGCCTCGAAAATGCATGAGATTGTGTGGATCACCGAGAAGGACGGATGGCGTCATATTTACCTGGTTGATGAATTGAGCGGCAAAGAAAAGCTGGTAACCAAAGGCGATTGGGTAGTACGTGATATTGACAGCGTTGACGTTAAGAAAAGGCAGATCTGGTTTAAGGGAAGCGGTAAAAATGCAGGTGAAGATCCTTATTTCATGCACTATTACCGCATTGGTTTTGATGGTAAAAACCTTGTTGACCTAACGCCCGAAAAGGGCAACCATAGCCTAAGCTTTTCGCCCGATAGAAAATATTACATCGATACGTATTCGGAAGTTAATATAGCTCCCCGCATTGTGATCAAAAACACTGCCGACCTGAAAACGGTTATGGCGCTTGAACATGCCGATTTGACCGGTCTTTTAGCTGCCGGCGTCAAACTCCCTGAAGTGTTTGTTGCCAAGGCAAGGGATGGAAAGACGGATATCTGGGGCGTGGTATATCGCCCGGCAAATATGGATCCTAACAAAAGCTATCCGGTAATTGAAAACATTTATGCCGGTCCGCAGGATTCATTTGTTCCTAAAAGCTTTTCGGTTGTTAACGAAATGCAAAGTATAGCCCAGCTGGGTTTTATTGTGGTACAAATGGATGGCATGGGTACGGCCAACCGTTCAAAAGCTTTTCATGATGTATGCTGGCACAACCTTGCTGATGCCGGTTTCGCCGACCGTATTTTATGGATGCAGGCGCTTGCGGCAAAGTATCCGCAGGTTGATATCAGCAGGATAGGTGTTTATGGCACTTCAGCAGGTGGGCAAAATTCGGCGGGAGCCTTGTTGTTTCATCCGGAATTTTATAAAGCTGCGGTATCTGCCTGTGGCTGTCACGATAACCGCATTGATAAACAATGGTGGAACGAACAGTGGATGGGCTATCCGGTTGGTCCGCATTACGAGCAGCAATCAAACATAACCAACGCCGGTAAATTACAGGGCGATTTGATGCTAATAGTAGGTGAGGCCGATAACAATGTTCCGCCCGAATCAACTTTCCGTTTTGCAGATGCATTGATCAAAAACAATAAAATGTTTGATCTGCTGGTGGTACCCGGTATGGGGCATAGCGATGGCGGCCCGTATGGTCGTAAAAAGAAACGCGACTTTTTTGTAAAGCACCTGCTTAATGCAGAGCCGCCTGCAAGAAACACCGATGAGTTAGCACATAATTAATTTTGTTGGGTAGGTAACACAATGCGAAAATTTCAGTTAATAGTTTTCTTTTCCTTGTGTATGGCTGTTTTAAACAGTTCTGCACAGCAACAATCAGCAACAGAGCCGGGTAATGGTAATCCTATTATTCCCGGCTACTTTGCCGACCCAACTGTACGCAAGTTTGGCGATACCTACTACATTTATGCTACCACCGATGGCAACGGTGGAGGGCACGGGCCATCGCAGGTTTGGACATCCAAAGATTTTGTGAACTGGACCATGCATGATATGAACTGGCCAACCTCCAATTACTATTGGGCTCCCGATGTAATTAATGGAAACGACGGCAAGTATTACATGTATTACTGCCAGCCGGTTGATATTTATGGAGCTTCGTCAACAAGCCCTACAGGGCCGTGGACGCCCTTACTGCCCGATGGCAAATCAATGATCCCCAATTATTTTATCCCAGGGGTGATTACCCTCGATGGTCAAACCTTTAAAGATGACGACGGCAAGATCTATATGTTTTGGGGTACCTGGGGCATTTACCCCGATCATGGTTGTGGTGTGGGTTTGTTAAACGCAGATATGCACACTTTTGCCAAAACGGTCAAGATTCCCAATACTATTGCTAAAGATTTTTTTGAAGCGCCTTTTATGTTTAAACGTAAGAGCATCTACTACTTTACCTATTCATCCGGTCTTTGTGAGGATTCTACTTATCGGGTACAATACGCCATCAGCAAAACCGGACCAATGGGGCCATTTGAGTTCGGCAAAAACAACCCGGTGCTAAGTACTAATCATGACGGAACTATCCACGGACCGGGCCATGAGTCGGTAGTGCAGGTTGGGGATGATTTTTATATGGTATATCACAGGCATAATAACCCGCACTCTAATGGCGGCTACCACAGGCAGGTTTGTGCGGATAAGATCGTGTTTGATGCAGATGGTAATATTGAAAAGATTGTTCCTACCCATCTTGGCGTCGGGTTATTAGGAAAAAATACCATTAATGTTCCTGATGAGGCTTATCAGAAAAGGGTAACCGCTTCATCTTACTATAACGAAAATTATAAACCGTCATTTGCGATTGATAACAATAACGGCACGCTATGGAAACCGGCTGATAACGGTCGTAGCCCGGCCTGGATCACCATCGATTTAGGTTCGGTAAAAACGGTGCAGCAAGTGTTAACGCAATTTGAATACGCAACCTGGTACTATCAATACCTGGTAGAATCATCGGTAGATGGTAAAACCTGGAAGCCTTTTGCTGATAGAACAAAGAATAAGCAACATGGCTCGCCGATGGTAGATTCAGGAAATGTGCAGGGCCGGTTTATCCGCTTAACAATTACCGGCACAGAATATCCGGGTTTATACAAAGCGATATGGAACGTAAAAGTTTACGGCGAGCGCGTGGTAACCGAAAACGTTGATCCGGCCGATAAAAAAGAAATATCAAAGGCTGCAGTTTCAAACGAGAAAGAGGGTTTATTGGTAAACCTAAACGCTGATAATTTTCAGGCCGGCGAAGCGGTAAGTCAATGGGCAAACAAAGGTGCCTTGAGCGGTAGTTTTACAGCATCAGGTAAACCTCCGGTTATCGATATCATTGCAGGTAAAAAGGCATTGTTGTTTAACGGTACGCAATCGCTCGAATCAACGGTGTCAGTACCCCGTTCACTTGCGGGTAATAACAGTTATACAGTAGCATATGAGGTTTACACCGACCAGATCGAAGACGAAAACCCGGTATTAAGCTGGACAAACGGCGAATCGGATCATCGCACCGCTACTTTTGGCTACGGAAGCAATAAAACAGCCGGTGCCGTACAACATTTTGGCGTTTCTGACTTTCAATACAAAAGCATGCCTGCCGCCGGGAAATGGCACCAGGTAGTGGTTACTTTTGATGGTTCGTTCGAAAAGGTGTTTGTTGACGGTGAACTTAACAATACAGAAAACAAAATGCTTTTCTTACAGCTTGCAGATAAATTCATTATCGGGGCAAAAACAAACCGTTCAGCATATTTTTCAGGTGCTATTTCATCAGTTAAAGTTTATAACAAGCCGGTGGCCGATAGCGTTATTAAACAATGGGCTTTACATCCTGCAAAGTCAGATATCTCCGTTTACCTCGATGCTTCCAAACTAAGTTACGGGCCGCTTCAAAAATGGGCAAATAATGGCGATGCGGGCGGTGCTTTCCTATCCGCTACCGGACAAGCCGCGGTAGTAACTGATATTAAAGGGAAAATAGCCGTTAATTTTAATGATAAAAGCTCACTCGTATTCAAGAACGATCATTCGGTCAATAGCAAAGATGGTTATAGCATAGCTTTAAGTGTTTATCAAAGCACATCTTCCCAAAATGGGGCAATACTAAAATCAAAATCATCCGCAGAACCTTTAGTTAATGCCGGTAAATATTTAAGCGGAGGAAATTGGTATTACGTCATAAAAACTGTTAGCGGCAATGCCGCTAAATTATATGTGGATGGCGTCCTGGTTTCAACAATGTCAAATGCAGATAAGCTTATTGGCGAGCTTTTGCTGGGCGATGGTTTTAATGGTGCAATAGCCAATCTTGTATTCTTTAAACATCGTTTATCATCGACGGAAATTAAACAGTTAAGCCTTGGTTGGAAACAAAACTATCATTCGCCCGTAGCAGGTTCGTTTGCGTTCAAAACTATTCCGAAGGCTGTGACGCCCGGTATGGTTGAAATGGAGGCGCCGGAATATGCCTCGTTAATAAAATCAAATCTTCAGTATGATTTTATTAACGAGGCAGACAGCAGCAAATCAAGCGGTTGGCAGGCCGATCCGCATTATGTGAGTTATGGGCTTGCAGCCGGTAAAAATTATAGCTACTCTTTTAAAGTTAAAGACAATTATGGTAATGTAAGCCCAAAAACCGCGGCATTGCCTGTAAATACGACTTCGTCCTTATTTAATGTTATTGCGGATGGGTTTGCAACTAAACGGAATTTCGTAACCGATGGCACAGCCGGCACTATATGGAATAGTTTAATTAGCGGTGGAGATAAGCCGGATGATAAGGTATTTATAGGAGACGGCGTGCTAACTCTGGAATCAAAAGGTTCGAACTGGGATGGCAACCTGCCTTACGGGCCATTTTTATACAGTAATGTTTCAGATGATTTCGTAGCAGAGGTCGAGGTAACTGACGTCAGTGGCCTTAAAGAAAAAAAGGTAGCAGGCAACAGTGATATGGGCCTGATGGTACGCAAAGCGAAACAACACGGTACGGAAGGGAGCGAAAACCTGATCCAGAACAGCATTTTCCCGGCCTGGAATTGCGGCAATATGCTCACCAATTTTAAAACCGGCGACCGGATGCAAACCAATACCCAAACCGGCTGGAATTATAACCGCTACCTGCAGATCCAAAAATCGGGTGATGTGTTTTACATCAGGAGCAGTAGTGACGGCATACATTGGACTGATCTGCCCGGAAGTCCGGTATTAAGGCCTGATTTAAACGGTGCTGATCTGCAAATCGGCCTTTACCATAGCACCTACGGGCCATACCGTTCATATGTTAAATTCTCTAATTTTAAGCTCATCAGCAGGAAATAAATATGTGATCCACTGTTTGGAGCTCTGAAACTAAGCAAGTAAGCCATGTTTAATTAAAAACATGGCTTACCAACAGCGCTATAATCTTGATTGTTTAGTGGATAGGCAGGACTCTGACAAATGTACCAGACGCATTAAAAATTAAAGCGTATTTGGTATTGTTTGATGTAATCAACACAACGTAACCTTGCAGGGTTCCGCCGGGGCTTTCAGAAAATGCTTTATCAAATACGTAGCCCGGATAAGTAGCAGTAAGATAAGTGGTAATAGCAGCCGGTAAGTTAGCTTCAGCTACTACAGCATGTTTTAAATCGTGTTTTTCTATCTGAATACGTTTTACAAGTTTGCCTGCCGCGGTTACCGTTGTTGAGTAAAGTACCCCGTTCTGGCTTATCAAAATGTATACGTTATCAGGTGCGATAGAGGCATGCAACAAAGTATCTGTTGGATAGGTTGTTGAAAAATAGCTGCTTACAGCAGCAGGAAGGGCCGAAATAGCAATAGTATCGCGGTGTTTACTGTCACGATTATCAAAGAATCCGCCTAAGTGCCATCCTGGTCCTTTAAGGTCAACACCTTCGCGTTGCTCAAGGATGCTTACAAACGTACTAGCAGCAGTGAATTTGAGGCCAACCAAAGCGCTGTTGTATTTGATAACTACAATGTAGTTGATAACTGTTTTAGTACTATCAGTAATGGAGTATGCTTTTTTGAATGTATAACCGCTGTAATTAGCTGTAAGGTAAGTGCCGATAGCTGTAGGTAATGTGCTAAAAGCAACGGAGTCTTTGGTATCATGCTTGCCATAGCAGCCAACCATATAAACGCTGTCGGTAGTAGTTCCGGACGATGCAAGGCTAATAGCGATGGCGCCGGTTGATGTGACGGCTGATGACGAAACGCTGCCGGCCGAAGCTGATTTTGAAGCGTTTTCCTTTTTACATGATGCCAGGCCGATTATTGTGCCGACCATCAATAGTGAGGCGTAAAATGATTTCATTTTCATAGAATTAATTTAAATTGATAATTAGCGCTGCCTTTTTTCGGACAGGTTTAATTAAAATTAATTTGGAAAATCGGGCCGTCGGGAAATGTGTCGACAAATGAGTGATTTAAATCGACGTATGAAGAATATGTTTTTTGTTGTAGAGACGCATCACATGCGTCTTGCGCATGAAGGTATTTAATGCGCAAATTTGCTGTCGGAGACGCATGTGATGCGTCTCTACGAAAAATTTAAACCGGGCTAATTACATCTGGCTAAGCCATCGGTGCTGGAAGCATCAGCAGGTTTGATGATCAGCGCTTTTTCAAAAAAAGGTTTTGCTTCCGATTTTTTTCCAGCCATAAGCATCGACCAGGCCAGCATATGGTTGCCGTCATAATCAAAAGGATAAAGCGTTACTACTACCCTGAAAAGCTTAATAGCGGGTTCGTATTGCTTACGGTTATAATAAATTACGCCGGCCCAATAATTGGCCTGTGTGTTTTGAGGGTCTATTTTCAGGATAGCAAGATATTGTTCCAGCACTTTATCCCAGTTTTGCAAAAAGGAGAGCGGCTTTATATAGCCAAACTTAGCCTCAATAGCGCCGGGCTTCAGGTTAACTGCTTTTTGATAATAGGTTTGCGAAGCAGTGTAGTTTTTATTGAGGTAATGAAGCCAACCCAGCCTGATGGCTATCTCATAATTATTTTCCGAATAGTAGGGGTAAATATCGGCAATGGCAGCAACGTAGTTTTTGTTTAATTCATTGGTATAACTGTTGTGAAAAGCTTTTTGAAGCACCACATTTGTCTGTGCCTGCAATTGTGCTGCAAATACAAATAAAAAAATGGGAATAAAGGTCTTCTTTAAAATTTCCATGTTATACCTAACGTAACAGAGTTTTGGTTATAGTTAACAGCACGGTAAATGTCTGTTTTCTTTTCATAAAAGTAATTTAAATTCAATAAGGCATGGTTACCTAACTGATAAAAAACGCTTTCACCGCATTTAAATTTTGTAGGATCGATGGCGTTATACACATAAAGCCCGTCTGCATCCAGGTAATCATCCTGGTTGCCAAAAGTAGCGGCTGTTTCCAGCCACGTTTTGTTTAACACTTTAAATCCCACCGACTGGCTATAAATGAAATGCGTTACTCCGCTTAAATTCAGTACCGATGCCCTGCTTGTGGTGTATAAATTCAAGTTTCCCAGTGGATAAAAATCCACTTTGGCATCATATTGTTTTAAGGTTTTATTAATGAGTTTGCCCAAATTAACATCGCCCTGCAAATCAATGTAGCGGGTATCATATTTTATTCCTAACAGCCCAAGGTTACTTTGGTAAATATTGCTCCGGTAGCTGGTGTGTAAATAATGGTACGCGCCAAGTAAATTGATGTTTTTAGTCAAAGAATATTTCGCTTTAGCATAATATTCAAACTGGCGGTCGGTTTTGCCTGTTTGGTTAATGTAATCAATATAGCCCGATCTGAATATATTCTGTTTGAAAAACATAAATGATTGATCCAACTGCAAACGCCACGATAATCTTAAACCGATACCCGCGCGTTCAAAAAAGCCGTTGTCGCGTTCGTGGTTATTCGGCAATTTTATGCCGCTTTCTAAAACCGCATCAGTTAAACCAAAGGGTGATAACTTGATAGCACGCAGGGTTGCTGTGTCTAAATGCGATGCATTGTAAAACGCGGTGTTATTGTTGTTGATATAGGTGTTGCAGTAGTAAGCATACAAATATGCAGTGACATTTTGGGGCTCTTTAAGTAAAACCCGGTTAAACTGATAGATGGCCGCTTTATAATTACCGGTAAGCATATAAGCATACCCGGCCTTAAAGCGCAAGGTAGGAGAGTCTACACTTTTAGCAACCGATTGATTTACAAACCTGATAAGTTGTTTCCAGTTGCCGGCATTGTACAATTGTTCGGCGGTACTATCGGCCGTGGCAAGTTTATTATCTTGTGCACGGGTTACAAGAGCAGCAAATAGCAAGGCAAAAAGTATGGTTAATTTTCTGTACTCCATTGTGCTTCAATATGCTGACCGTTTGTATTTATAATGAGGGCTTGCAGGCTGCTATGATCTACAAAAATGGTTGCCTCTGTAAGGGACAATGTTCTACCTGCAATTTCCTGGTATTGTTTGGATACAATGTTTAACCCTGTTTTTTTTAACTGTATCCCGCTTTTATATTTTATGCTGATGAACCGGTAAAAAGGCGCAATAAAATCCTGCAGCCAAAGCAATGTTTTGTTATGGGTAAGCGGTACCGGGAACTCATCATTAGCCGGGCTATACCCGGCATCGTTAAAAATAACTTTATATGCGGCAAGGTAAAAATAGTGGAGGAGCGACGTTTTATCGCCATAAAAGCTGGTGAAGTAAAACATAGTTCCATTGTTAATAAAATAAGCAACGGCACCTGTTGTTTTGCAGTAGATGTATGACTGTCCTAATTCATCTTTAAAAACTTCCCATTCTTCGGTTGAGCCGTTTCCGTTAACTAATTTAGATACGAAGCCCGGTTGCAGGTCGAATGCTTTTTTGAGTGGCGTATTGATTTCGGGGTTGCTTATTAATTCGTTTTCATTTGGGATATTGTAGCTTACAAAGATGGTTTGATCAGCTTTTTTGGTAAAATAATAGGCGAGCGGATAAGGCAGTGTTTTAGATCCTATATAAGGCGTAGCCTGCAACTGGAAATGCAAATGCGGCTCGGGCGACCG
The DNA here is from genome assembly GCF_050433785.1 of Mucilaginibacter sp. 3215. NCBI lineage: Bacteria > Pseudomonadati > Bacteroidota > Sphingobacteriia > Sphingobacteriales > Sphingobacteriaceae > Mucilaginibacter > Mucilaginibacter sp. 3215. Next base: position 337,512 of record NZ_JBNPWO010000003.1, on the reverse strand, counting down.
ACCCGAATTACCGCAGAAACCCAGCAGATCACCTTGTTTTACGGTATCGCCGGGTTTAACTTTTACAGAGTTTTTTTTGAGGTGCGAGAGTTTGGAATAAAGCCCTTCGGCGTGGCGTATCACTACGGTGTTCCCCCAGTTTTCCTTCAGGTTTTCCTCGCCTATGTCGTTATCTTCTATATGGTTTACAACCTGTTCTACAATGCCGTCGCCGCAGGCCAGTACCGGCTTATTGAAACAATAAAAATGTTCAGGAAGGGTACCGGGATGCTGAAATGTTTTTTGTTCATCATCCGTAATCACAAAATCAAGCGCCTGGCCCCATTCGCCTTTGTGGGTAATGCTACCATTATAACCCTGCGAAACCGTCCAATAGCCCATAAACGGCAAATTGAGCCTCATGTATTTCAGATCGTTCAGCCTGTTTTGCAGGTTTAAAACATGGTAAAGATTTTTTTCGGGCGAGTAATGCTGTGCTATGGTTAACTGCAATTTGGGGTGATGGCCGGTTAACTTTAAAAAATAAAGCAGGCTGATATTAAGCACGCAAAACGGTAATGAAAAAACAGGCAGCGCATGCAAGGCCATGAGTGTAGTAAGGGCATTAATGAGTATGAAACCCAAGGGGATGCAAAGAATTGCCAGCAGGTAAGAGCGTAACGATGGGATGGTGAAAAAGCTGCTGATGGCCATTGAAGCCATCATTAAATTGGCACCAAGGTGGTAATAGCTGATACCCTCTGGGTAGGTATTTGTGATGTTGTTAAACCCGCAGGCCGTTAAAAAGCTAATGATAAGCAGGCTGAATGCAATGCGCGAATGCACAAGTATCCCTATAGCAATAAGCATTCCGGTTATGATATTATGCTGAAATAGAATTGCGCTCAATGAACGGAAAAATAAGCTCATCAGTTTTGGTAACGTTGTGGCAAGATAACCTTCGGCGCCGGCCAGGTTACCCGGGCCAGTGTAAATTTCTTCGAGCAGGGAGCTGCTTTTTTGTGATAATCCAGTGTTGAAGATGCTGTTGGATGCCAGCAGTACAAGCCAGAAAACCAGGATAAATGGCAGTGAAAGTATAGGTAAACCCGGTTTACTCATGCGCTTTGACATAATGATGGTAGCAAGCACTACCAGGCAACAGGCAACCACTAGCCAGGTCACAAACATGGCGTTAACCTGGAAAAAAGCGCCAAATGCTATCCCTGATAATAAACTGTTAAAGCTGTAAATTCCTACCCGGTAATCTTCGTTATCCTGGTTTAACAATTTTGTTATCAGCAAAGAGAAAATGACGCAACTCAACCCTGCAAAGCCGGATACCGGATTGAAAAATGATACCAGCAGCAAAATAATCCCCAATACCCGGTTTTGCGAAAAAAACAGCACTGAATAAGAATTGATAATGGTTTTTATGAATGCTGGAATTTGCTTCACTTGTTGTTATTTAAATGAGCGGGTACTAACTCTGGTTCGGCAGTATATTCCAATGTTTCGTTTTTGCGGATGAGATGCGTACGCAACTTCTCATCTATCAACACAACAGCAGGCCTTAAAGTGATGAATTGCATCCATTGGGTCATGTTGTAAGCGCCAACCTTGTGCACTACTACTTGGTCGCCGGGATTTAGTAGGGGCAGGTTAATGCTTTCCCTGATCACATCAATGTTCATGCAAAGCGGCCCATATATCACCATGTTTTCGGTATGTGCAGCAAAATCCTGAGCAGGGCTTACCTGGTGTTCATACCAAAAAGATGTGAACAGGATATTGACCCCAAAATCAACAATGGTGGTGCCTTTGCCATTGGCTAAACGTTTGTTGGCGATAACAGTGCCCAACAGGTAACCGGCGTCATCTATCAAAACGCGTCCGCTTTCCAGTATCAGCAGTGGTAGGTCATCATTGGCAAAGCCAAAATTGAGCAAAGCTGAAGTTATGACTTCAGCAAAGTCATCAATCGTCGGCACGGTATCATTTCCCGGCAGGTAAGCACCTTTCAATGTATTGGTTGAGGGGAAACCGCCTCCCAGATCAAGATATTCTATTTTATGATTAAGCTCGGTCTGGCAGCGAACAGCCAGTTCGGCCAGTTTATTAGCTGCTATACCATAAGCATCGGCAGAGAGCATATAGGTACCGATATGGCAATGCAGGCCCACCAATTGCAGACTTCCCGAGCCTGTGATCTTCGTAACTGCCGACCAGGCTTCTCCATTTTCATAGTTAAAACCAAAGCGGTCCCAAAGTGGGTAAACGCCGGTATCCATATTTATACGGATGGCCACACGCGGTTTATTGACCATGTTTTTACCTAAAGTAAGTAATTGGTTAAGCTCATCAAAATGATCAATATGAATTAGCGAATCATGTTCGATGGCCAGCTGTAAATCATTGATGGACTTGCCCGGTCCGTTAAAAATGATCTTGTTGCCCGGTACGCCATTACCTAAAGCTTTACGATATTCAAAGCCTGAAACTACCTCGGCCCAACTGCCTTCCTGGTGAAAAATCTGACAAACGGCGTTGAGGTAATTGGTTTTATAGCTCCATGCAAATTGTACTTTTGGGTAGCGGGTACTAAAAGCGCGGTATGCAGCCCGGTAGTTTTTGCGGATCTGTTTTTCGGACAATACGAACACCGGCGAACCGTAGTTTTCGATAAGGCTTTTTACAGAAACGCCATCGATGCTTTTAACGGGCTGCACCCCGGTGCGGGAGCCGAATTTGTTAAGGGCACCGGCCTGTAGTTTTTTTATATATGGTTTCTCGTATGGCAGCTTTTCCATCGTTATAAATTATAATTCGCCAAACGCCGAAATCTGCTGAAAATCGGCGATGTCGGCGATATGGTCCCACGAATACCGGACAAACAGTTTTCCGGCCTGGTAATCGGCATAGGGTTCAACGGTTTCACCCATCGCTATTTTAGCCAATGCCGCAGGCTGGTTTTGGCCTGCGGCGGCAGTTAAATAAACCCATGCCGGAAACCGGGGGTTAATTTCCAATATGTATAAATGCCCTTCTGCATCGCTCATGACCTCCATTTCGTAGCCCCCTTTCCAGTTGCTTGCGCGGGCAAAGTTGTCGGCCAGTTGGGTAAGCTTATCATCTTTAATGGTAACGCCCGCCCAGGCCTTCCCTTTATCGGTAATATAAAGCTTGCGCATAGCCACCAAGCTGATGTTGTTGCCATTACCATCGCCAAGTGCCGCTATGTTGATTTCGTTGCCCTTGATGTATTGCTGGGCTATTACCGGCACGCCCCAGGCTGCATACAATTGATGAAAGGCTTTCAATGCCTGATCCATCGTGTATACAACATAAGCCTCATAAAACTTGCCTTTTATTACCATAGGAAAGTTGAACTCATCAGCCGCTTTTTTAATATCGTCGGTAGTGTAAAGCTTATGATCGGCAGGCACATAAAAGCCATTTTTTGTGCCGAAATTTTTTAGGTTCAGCTTATCTCTTAACGCCAGTTGCTGATGTGTTGGGAGATAAGTTGCTATGCTCATTTGCTGCAATTGCGGCGCTATCTTTATAAAATTGAACAGCTCCGAATCAAAGTTGGGGATAATGAGATCAAGTTTGTCCTGTCCGTTTATATATGCCAAACGTTCAACAAGGGCTGTCGTACCTTCGGTTGGATAGGGGATCTGGTAAGTTTTATTTACCCACCCCCGCAGATAAATCCCGGGCTCCAGCGACTCATACGACAGTCCAATTATGCGCAAATTATCTCCAAAACACTCTTTTAAAGAACGGATGACCGCCATCCCAGGACCCGGATTGTCATTGGCATTAAGCCCGGTAACAGCAATACATAAATCAGCGTACTTGTTTGGCATCATCCTTAAATTTCGAGCAGGTTTGCTTCTTTTAGCTGCAGCATCCAATTATCCCAATCCCTGTTAAGCTGGCTTTCGCTCACTTCATATCTGCTCAGAATATCCTGCTTGATATCATCTTCGGTTTTGCCGCTTTTCATAGCCTCAAGCAGTTTTGCCGCCATACCGTTACCGGAAAATGAATCGCCGGTGGCAGGGTTAAAAATAACCCCGTTTTCGCTGGTGGCTATGTTGCTCTTGAGTTTCATTTTATAAGTGCAGAGTTGTTTAATTAATAAAAGCTAAACTTAGCAGGTTTATATGAGTTTACAAAACCAGCTTTAGGATGCCATCAGGTATTCTATCCTTGATGCAAGCACTTCCATATCCAGCGGTTTTACAAACAAGGCATCGCATTTATAAGAGTCGGCCTGTGCTTTTTTTGTTTTAAAAGCGGTTACAATAATGATAGGTACATTGCATAGTTGCTTATCGTCCTTAAAGTCCCGGCAAACCAGTTCACAATCGTTATCTACCAACAAATAATCCAAAATGATCAAATCCGGATTAATCATTTTAGCTTTATCATATATAGCATTAGGGTCAAAAGTTAAATGCACATTAAAATCACCATAGTACATAATGTCATCAATTACCGATAACATCCGGCTGTTTTTATCAAGTACTAAGATGGTTTTTTTATCGCCTGCTGTTTTCATGACTTAAGGATTAGTGCCAATTTTAATAATATAAAGTTGAGGCTATTTAAGGGGCTATAAAATAATGTGTCGTTCAACGCCTTTAATGTGCCGATGAATTGATTATTTGTGCCAGTTTTTGATAAAATCGGTATAGTTTGTACCTACAGGAAGCTCTACGTCGGTTAGTTTTACCTTGCGGTTGTGGATAGACCTGATCAGATCGCGCGCTACCACGAAGCTGCGGTGAATACGGATAAACTTTGATGCAGGCAGTTTTTCAATTGCACTTTTCAGGGGCATAAGCGTTAGTATGGGTTTGGCTACGCCCAGCATATGGATCTTGATGTAATCCTGCATGCTTTCAATATATTCAATGTCTTTAATGTTGATCTTGATCAGTCTGTATTCTGAATGCACATACAGGAAATCGCTTTCATTCGGGGTATCGGTATGTTTGTACTGGTAATAGCCAATTGCCTTTTGAACCGCTGTGTCAAAGCGCAGGTTATTGATCGGTTTCAGCAGGTAATCAACCGCCTCCAGTTCGTAACCTTCATATGCATAATTTTTGTAGGCAGTGGTAAAAATGATCATTGGTTTATCAGTCAATGATTTTACCAGGTCGATACCTGTAATATCAGGCATGTTAATATCTATGAACAGCACATCTACCTTGTTCATTTTCAGGTATTCCCCGCCCGATATAGCATCCTCAAAAGTATTGACCAATGTTAACGCGGGATAGCCAGCTACATATTTTTCAATTATCTGAAGGGCCAGTGGCTCATCATCAATAGCTACACATTTTAACTGCATAATAGATAGTTTTAAGCGTTAATCTCCAGTTCGACAGTGAAATTGCCATCGGCCGAGCTGATGTCAAGCCGGTGTTTGTTAGGGTAAATATGTTGCAGGCGCTGACGGTTATTGGCAATGCCAATCCCTTTCCGTTCGGTGTCAGGTCGTTTTTCGAAAATGGTATTTTTGCAGATGAACAGCATTTGGTTGCCGTTTACCCTTAAGCAAATATTAATAACTGATGGCTGGTGTTTACTTACGCCATATTTAAAAACGTTTTCAATAAAGGTCATTAGTATCAGGGGCGGAATTTTTTGATTGTCAATCTTGCCCGAAACTTCAAAATCAAGCTTTGTTTTTTTGCCGAGGCGCAGGCGTTGCAGATCGATATAATCATTGATACAATCAATTTCGTTTTGCAGCAAAACAAAATCCTCCGTTACCTCATCGGTTACATAGCGCATGATGTTAGAGAGTTTCATGATGCTCTCGGAAGTATGCTCGCTATTGGTGACCGATAAGGCATAAATATTATTCAGCGTATTGAATAAAAAATGAGGATTGATCTGGGCTTTAAGAAAAGAGAGTTCGGCATGGGCTTTTTCGGCCTCGGCACGGGTAACCATCTGCTCGGTAAGCTGCCATTTTTGAACCGTGGCAATGGCAACGCTCAGCCCCATCACAATGATAAAAATAAATAAGCCTACCATATCAATATTACCGGATTGATGAATGAAAATAATTCGGTTGGTGGGTTTAAGGCTGGGATCCTGCATCCGCAGATCTTCGTGCGGCAACGGGCCGAAAGGCATATTTTGCTGATCAGGTGCTGAGCTGTCAATCCCCGTTGGTGTAATTTGCGGTCCTATAGGCTGCGGATTGGGGGCTGTTGTTGCTACAGGTTTATTCCCTTTAATGAGATTGTGAAGAAGCAGGTTATCAAAAGGCTGCAAAAAGTAAACACAGCCTGAAAGTAATAGCACAATAAGCCCATACCAGACATATCTTTTACGGAACACGAACTTAGGCACCAGGTACCAGGCGTTCAGGTAAAACATAAAAATATAGGTGAGACAAAACAGCCAGTAGTAAGGTGAAAACAGGACGGCATAGGTGCCGGCGCTGCTTTGCTGTGTGCGGTTCATGAATAATAGCGGGAACCCTAAAAACACAAGCCAGCCTGCAGCATGAATGAAAAAAGTGGTTGCTTTTGAGCGGATCATTTTATTTTAAGATTCTTTTATTCATCAATGCCGAAGCTACTGGCTGGCACATATTTCAGCATCTAATTTAAAAAAAGCACCTGTACATTGCACAGGTGCTTCATCTTATACGAAAAAAACTATAATTCAGTGTCCCTGCTTCTGAATTATAAATCAAAGGTGAAGATGAGCGGGAGTTTTAACAACCATGTGTCGGTGAATTGGGAAATTGTATAGATAAACGGAGGGAAGCGGCGCGTTTTACCAAAAAATAAGAATGAGTGGATTATACAAGAAAGCCCCCTTGCACTCGCTGCTTGGGGGCTGTCACCTAAACCTTATCACTGATCAAATTATTATTTGACGGTGTAAAGGTAGTCGCGCGGCCTTAATTTGAAATTTTGTACCGACGAATTGCGGGATTGAATGGATGGAAGAGGCTTTGCAAGCTTTTTGTATCTGAAAACACTGTTAGTTTGATATCGAAATATGGTTTAGAACATGAATTCCTTACCGGCTTCGATACTACTAATTCTTGTTATTTGGTATATTTATGCTTAGTAGTTTAATTTTAATGTGCAAATGAAATTTGACGTTGTAAAAGTACAGGAGATAGATATTGAATCGCATCGCCGGTTATTTCTTGCAGAAGCAAAATTTCAATTTGTGTATAACAAATGTCATGGTGCAGGCTGGGTAGACACTTATCTTTTTAAGGATAACGACATCCCCATTGGTTATGGTTCGGTATGGGGAAAAGATAAACGCGAGGAAAGGGATACTATATGTGAGTTCTTTTTAGATAAACCTTTCAGAAAGCATGCCAGGCAGATCTTTCAGCAATTTATAAAAGCCTCGGGTGCCAGTTTTGTAGAATGCCAAACCAATGATATCTTACTTGCGGGTATGGCGTTTGAACTAACAAAAAACATCAATGCCGAGGCTATTCTGTTCGAAACGGCTTTTGAAACGGCATTTGCAATAGATGATGCGCAGTTTGTAAAAAGTAAAAATGCAGACGAATGGAATGCTTACAGTATACAAAAAGATGGTGAAGTTATTGCTACAGGTGGTTTTATCTGGAATTATAATTTCCCTTATATCGATATTTACTATGAAGTAAAGGAAGATTTAAGAAGACAAGGATATGGCGTTTTCCTTATGCAGGAGTTGAAAAAGGAAGCCTACCGGTTAAATAGGGTTCCTGCAGCCCGGTGCAACGTCAATAATCACGCTTCTAAGGCACTTCTTCTGAAAGCCGGCATGCGGGTGTGCGGCTACATTATAATGGGTGAAATAATCAAATGAATTATTTATAAGCCCGGTTACTTTTTGAATTACATTGTTAACCTTAAGCTTATTGCGCACAATCACGATATAAACAAATATGAAGCTGCTTCTCACTTCTGCCGGTATAAGCAATATGAGCATTCAAAATGCGCTCATTGAACTATTGGGCAAGCCAATTGCTGAATCGAATGCCCTTTTTGTCCCTACGGCGATATATGCCATTCCTAATGGCGGCGACATAGTACGAAGAGTAATTCGAGGATCGTTAGGCGATCCTTTTTGCGAATTAGGCTGGAAATCGCTGGGGTTGCTGGAGCTAACGGCGCTGCCAAGCATCAAACAAGAACTTTGGGTTAATATGCTCAATGAAACTGATGCCTTGTTGGTAGGTGGAGGCGACTGCCAATATCTGACCTATTGGATGCAGCAATCCGGCCTGGCAGAGCTGTTGCCATCGTTATTGCATAAAATGGTATACGTAGGTTTAAGTGCCGGCAGTATGATCATGACCCGGTTTGGCACAACCTATGGCAACCATGTGTTACCGGCTAACAGTGATAAGTCGCTGAATGTTGTTGATTTTGCTATTCACCCTCATTTAGACTACGAATGGTTCCCTGAGAATTCACTGGCAAATATTGAGAAACTGGCTGCTTCCATACCTGTACCATCATACGCTATTGACGATCAAACCGCCATTAAAGTTGTCGATGGAGTAATTGAGGTTGTTACCGAAGGACATTGGAAATTATTTAATCCCTGATATTTGTTAGCATTATAAGTTAAATACTCATTTGCGGTGCATATCCTGCTTTAAACATATTCACAAAAGAACGGGGAGTTAACACCTGCAGTTTATCCACATGGGGTAATGCTATTCCTTCTTCATATCCCACGGCGCTCCACAAGTGCAACTCGTCATCTTTAAGCAAATATGGCCGCCCCTCATGAATCACAAAAGTTCCGTTTGGCAATGCCCTTATATTTTCGTCATAAGTAACTTTTGACTTATCGGCGGTAATTCGCTCGGCCTGTAAAATGTCATCTATTTTGGATACTGGTGTTTTCATATCGAAACCATATTGCGGGTTTCCTTTTAGCCAAAACTGTTTGAACTTTTGATGGTCTTTATACCGGCATTGAAAGCAAGGGCGGTGCCCGGCCGAAAATGCGGTAGCTTCGTCAAGGAAGAATAGTTCCGTCCACCGGTTGGGCTGCATGATTTCCCGATGGCGGCCCCTGAACTCCAAAACGCAGGTTATCCATGCTTTGATTTTAAAGGGGCGTACTATCTCCTTGCACTCATTATGTATTACGCCGCGGTTACCGAGCCAGGCGCCACGTTCGGGAGTTTTAATGAGTTGGCCAAATGGATTTACGCGGTTCTGCAGCATCGGTTAAAATTACATCAATGTGTTTAAGAAAGTGGATCATGAAATATAATGCCCAGGCTATGGCGCTTACCGCTGTGAACCGGGCTTACTCCATGTTTCATATTTACCCTGTAATAACCTTTGCTGCCTTTTACCGGCCTAAAGTTAGTGGTAAATAAAACCATATCACCCATGTCAGGAGTAAGTACATTAACTTTTGATTGTGCCCGCGGAATTTGCTCGGTGATTACAAATTCGCCGCCGGTATAGTCTCTGTTATGTTGGTCGAGCATGAAAACCATTTGGATGGGGAAATATACTTCGCCGTAAAGGTCCTGGTGCAGGGTGTTAAATCCGCCTTCTGTGTATTGCAATATCAGGGCTGTGGGTTTGGTTTGCCCGGCTTCATGGCTTAACTGTTTCATTTCTTCATGGGTGCCGGGGAATCGTTTGTCAAAACCAAGTTCATTCATCCATTTATTGGCGACAGGTACGATGTACGGATAAACACTCTCCCTTAAATCGGTTATAATTGCAGGCAGCGGGTATTTATAATATTTGTATTCGCCGTATCCAAATCTGTAGCGCTCCATGTTGACGGTTTTGCGGTAAGCATCCGCGTCATAATCGCTGATTAATGTATCGCAGTAGCGTTCACCTAAAACCTGTTTAACAATTGCAAAACCGTTGTCATGTAATGTTTTATTAATTTGATCCCAATCAAGATTTTTGATACGATCTTTAAGTGTTTGTTCCGGTGTCATTTTTGTTATTTTGAATAGGATCAAAACTATCGTTAGGAAGATTGGCGGGCAATCCGATTCTTGCGGAATTTATACTGCCAGTTCCATCGAAGAGAAATTATTAAATACATATCATGGAGATTAAACTTAAACGGGTTTACGAGCCGGATGCCGAGGCAGATGGCGTTAGGGTTTTGGTGGACCGCCTTTGGCCGCGGGGGATAAAAAAGGAAGACCAACGGATTGACAAGTGGTTTAAAGATGTAGCACCATCTAACGAACTAAGAAAATGGTATAACCATGATCCTGAAAAATTTGAAGCCTTTAACCAAAAGTACCGCGCCGAAATTGAGGGTGCAAAGGTTTTGGATGAATTGGTAGATTATATCAGGCAGCATAAAACAGTGACGCTGGTGTTTTCTTCAAAAGAGCCGAAATTGAATAATGCGGTAGTTTTAAGCAAGATAATCGAAGAGCATATCGCCTGAAAACTCCGCAAGAATCGGATTGTTGAGCATGGGCGAGGCCGGTACCTTTGTGTTATAAATAGTAAAAAACACAATTGAATTTATTTAAAAAAAGGCTTTATGAAAACTCAACAAGAGATAGATTATACCCGCATAGCCGACGCAATTGGCTTTTTCAGGGAGAATTTTAAGGCACAGCCTAAACTGGATGAAGTTGCGGAACATGTTAATTTAAGTCCCTTCCATTTTCAGCGGATGTTTAAAGATTGGGCAGGGGTAACCCCAAAACAATTTCTGCAATATTTGAGTGTGGAGCACGCCAAGGGAATCTTGAAACATGAAGACGCGAATGTTTTTAATACCGCGCTGGAGACAGGTTTTTCGGGAGGTGGCCGGCTGCATGACCTTTTTATTAAGGTAGAAGGTATGACCCCTGGCGAATACCGCAACGGCGGAGCCATGCTGCACATCAACTATTCGTTTGCTGATACACCATTTGGTAAGGTGATTGTAGCATCGACCGCTAAGGGGATTTGCCATATGGCTTTTGTTGATGAGTGCGAAGAGAAGGCATTGGAGCAACTGAAGATAAGTTTTCCTAACGCGGTATTCAACCAGTTAGTTGACAGGATCCAGCAGAACGCCTTGTTTATTTTTACCCAGGATTGGAGTCGTTTGGATGAGATCAAGCTGCATTTAAAAGGAACCGATTTCCAGATCAAGGTGTGGGAGACGTTATTGAAAGTACCTCCCGGCGGATTGACCACTTATGCCTCACTTGCCAGAAAAGCAGGTAGCGAAAATGCTTATCGCGCAGTCGGCACAGCGGTAGGTAATAACCCCGTAGCGTTCCTGATCCCTTGCCACCGGGTAATCAAATCAACCGGCGAAATCGGTCAATATCATTGGGGCAGTACTCGTAAAAACGCAATAATAGGCTGGGAAGCAGCGCTAAAGGATCGGGTTGAATAAGGTTTGTGAGCAAGGGGAATATGCAATTCCCTTCAAGCATCCGCGCTCACATAGCAACGCTAAAATAAGCGTGGACGTAAACATGAAAATGAGCATTTCCCGTTTTGCAGGTGGAACAACACATCAGTATGGAGTAAGTGCTGGCTCATCAAAAACTGTGTCTGCAGTTGCTGCATCGCTGAACCCATCCGCCAGGAGAATCTGCAGGTGAATAAAATAGAAATATCTACGGGGAAAATTTTAAGCCATAACCTGCGTTATTTTAGCTCACCTGTCATGATTAGCTGAATGCGTAACACCATAAAAATTACCTGGTATTTTTATAAATCGATGTCGTTATGGTGCATGACCATCAACATGATCTGCATCTACTATTTGCTTCGCGGAGAGGTTAATATTGTAGAATCATACATTTTTAAAATAATGAGTTATGGTTTAATCATCGGGTTCCGGTATTATAATTACAACTCAACTAAAACCTTCTTCTACTTCCGTAATGCAGGTTACGGGATCGACAAGTTATACCTGTACGCCCTTACGTGCGATGCCATGGCCTACGGAATACTGCTATCACTCTTAAAACTGGTAAAATATTGGGTCAGTATATTTTAAAAACCGACAGCGTTCACCTCGAGTTTGATGGACGCAAAATTTTACAGGATATTTATCTCGATTGCCGCCAGGGCGAGGTGGTAGGCTTGCTTGGCCGCAACGGCTGTGGCAAGTCATCGCTGCTGCGGGTTATTTTCGGTAGCCTGAAGCCAACTTACAAGCACGTCAGCATCGACGATAAACACATTTATAAAGGTTATGACGATGGTCGGGTAGCTTATTTGCCCCAGCACAATTATCTGCCGCAAAATATAAAGATCCAAAGCCTTGCTGGTACCATTATCGACCCTCAATTTACTGATGAATTTACCTCATTGTCAATTTACCAGGATCATCATCACAAAAAGCCCGGCCAGCTATCCGGCGGAGAACTCAGGCAATTGGAAACCCTGATGTGTATTTACAGCCGGGCAGATTTTATATTGCTCGATGAGCCATTTACTCATGTTTCGCCGGTGCAGGCGGAAATGTTTAAGGGTATCATTCGTAAATGCGCTAAGGTAAAAGGTATCATTGTTACCGATCATCAGTATTATAATATCCTTGACGTGGCCGATAGAATAGTACTAATTACCGACGGGAGCACCAAAGCCATCAACAGCCCTGATGATCTGATCAGGCACGGCTATATTAATCACATTATTTAAATGCCGGGAGGTGTAACTTAAAGTGTAAAACGAGGGTCTGACAGGTATATACTTCATACCATGTTCAGGGTTTACTTATTGTTCGCTTTTTTAACTTTCTGCTGTTTGGGTGCAGCGGGAAGCGGGAAAACGACCATTAATGGCATCACCTTTAAAAACGTACAACCAAACCCGGATCCTTCACCAACCGGCGATTTTAAAACCTTGGTCATCCCCATAAAAAGAGCTGGTAACCTGATTGTTATTGAAGCCCAGATCGATACCCTTGAAGGTAATTTTGTGCTGGATACCGGCGCGCCGTACCTGGTTTTAAATGAAACCTATTTTAGGGATCTGCCACACGTAGCTGAGCAGGAATCTGCAGGAATCAACGGCGTTGCCGGCAGTTCTTTTACTACTTATATCCGTAATTTTAACATCCTTGACCTACATTATCCAAGGCTCAGGGCCGATGTTACCGATCTGTCTTCTATCGAAAACAGCAAAGGGATCAAAATATTGGGATTGCTGGGTACCCGGTTATTTTCAGATTTTGCCATTACAATCGATCTGTTCCGTAATACACTATATATTCAAAAGCTTGACGAAAACGGCAATATCCCTCCGGCTGAGAAAGTATTTCATGACCGGTTTATGGTAAGCCCTTTCCGCATACTTAATGATGTTATTTTAATGAAGGGTACTGTTAACGATAATTCGCTTTGGTTCGCTTTTGACAGCGCCGCAGAAACCAGCTTGCTCGATTACAGGAGATCAAAAAAGCTAATGCCCGATATGGAGGTAGTTAGCCGCTCAAAAATTATGGGGATTGGCGGTACTTCTATCGAGGTGATCTATACCCGTTTTGATAACCTGGTTGTGGGCGACCGCAAGTATATGAAAAACCGGATCCTGATCACCAATCTCGAAAAAATGGGGAACGCTTATGGTTACACAATAGATGGTGTATTGGGTTACGATTTCTTTGTAAGGGGCATATTCACTATCAACTTTGTTAAAAAAGAATTTGAAATGTACATTTACAATAATCAGTAATGAAAAGAGGGGCCTATATAGTTATTGTTTTTTTTGCGATGGTTTGCATGGCTTTGTCTGCAAGCGCGCAAAAACGCGGTAAGCTGGTTATGGGCGGCGATAACCTGAGGCTGCTCATTGATATGCGGTCGACTAAAGCGGAGGTAGATAGCTTGCTCAAAAAAGCCGGGTTAAAAGGTGCAAATGCCGCTGCTATTTTGAAGGGCGATTTTACCGCCCTGAAAAAAGACGGCTGGACAATGGCCGAAAAACAGGGAAATGTAATAGAGTTCGACAGGCCGCTTGAGGCCCTTAACCTGAACCCACAAGTTACTCCTTACCTGATAACTACTAAAATAGATAACAATGATAATGAGTCGCCGGGGTATCCGGCTGATGTTAATTTCGGTATCAATAACTTTGCTAAAGTCACTGTTCATGAATTAGCATCTGGTTTAACCCGTTTCTTTTTGCCCGGCTACGCCCAAAGTAAAAGGGTACTGCTATCAGGCAACTTCAATAACTGGAGCACCCTTAAAGGTATCATGGCCAAAACCGACAGCGGTTGGATTGCCGACATAAAGCTGAAACCCGGCAAATATGAATATAAATTTATTGTGGATGGCCATTGGATCAGCGACCGTTATAATAACCTGGTGAGCGACAATGACGATAATTCGATATACTTTCGTTATAACTACACTTTTAAGCTGAACGGATACGTCAATGCCCGTAAAATAACACTGGCGGCGAGCTTTAATGATTGGGACCCTAACAATATCGTCCTCGAGAAAAGTCCCAAAGGCTGGCAAAAACAGCTTTACCTGCACGAAGGTACACAGGCATATCGTTTCCTGGTTGATGGCAAATGGATCACCGACCCGGCTAATCCCAATAAGATCCAGGCCGCTGATGGATATACAAACTCAATACTGAACCTTGGCGAAACGGTTGTGTTTAAGCTTGATGGTTATACCAGCGCAAAAAAAGTGTACGTAGGCGGAAGCTTCAATAATTGGGAGCTTGGCTTGATCCCGCTTACCAAAACCAAAACGGGCTGGGCATCGGCCTTAATTATTCCGCCGGGCAATTATGGCTATAAGTTTGTTGTGGATGATAACTGGATCACCGACTCCAAAAACCCTCGTAATATGATGGAGGGCGGCGTTGTTAATTCATATATTTCGGTGAAGCCAAATTATACGTTTAAGCTAAGCGGATTTAATAATGCTAAGAGCGTTCATTTAGCGGGCAGTTTTAATAACTTTGATGATTTTGGTTACACACTTGCTTTTAACGGTAAAGAGTGGACGGTAAGTGTTTACCTGAAACCAGGCAAGCAACTGTACAAGTTTATTGTGGATGATAAATGGATGATAGACCCGGGCAATAAACTTTACGAACCTAACCAATATAATTCAGGTAATTCCGTTTTATGGATCGAGTGAGAAAAGGATCAAGAGATAAGAACCAAGAAATAAGAACCAAGAGGTAAGAATCAAGAGAAAAGAATTAAGAAGCGGGAAAAATATAATTACAGATCCTGAGTGATAAAGATCTTGATTCTTACAGTATCGTATCTTGATTCTCATAGTCTTGCATCATGATTCTCGTATTCTCGCATCTTGATTCTCATATTCTTGCATTTTGACGCGCACCTCGCTATATTAGCTAAAATACAATATTTTTATGACCATCCCCATATACCAGGCCGACGCGTTTACCGATAAGCTTTTTGGCGGTAACCCGGCGGCTATTTGCCCGCTTAATGAATGGCTGCCCGATGTTACCATGCAAATGATAGCCATTGAAAATAACCTTGCCGAAACCGCTTTTTTTGTGAAAAACGGGGATGGCTACAAATTGCGCTGGTTTACACCGGAGTATGAGATTGACCTTTGCGGGCATGCTACGCTGGCATCGGCACATATCCTGTTTTCGGAACTGGGCTATGAGGGTGATACCATTCATTTTGAAACTGTAAAAGCCGGAACGCTCGCCGTAAAGCGTGATGGCGATAAATATACGATGGATTTTCCGTCGCGCCCACCAATCCCCATTGAGGCGCCGAACGGACTGGCCGAAGCGCTTGGCGAAAAGCAGCCTATAGCCTTTTTGCGCTCGCGCGATTACTTTATTGTTTATGAAACTGAACAGGATATCAGGGAGCTTACGCCCGATTTCTTTGCCATGTCAAAAATGGATACTGTGGGTATCATAGCTACCGCACCTGGCGAAAACTCTGATTTTGTTTCCCGCTTTTTTGCGCCCGGCGCAGGTATTCCTGAAGATCCGGTTACCGGATCTGCACATTGTAACCTGATCCCGTACTGGGCAAAACGCCTGGGTAAAGATACGCTTCATGCCTATCAGCTCTCAGCCCGCCGCGGCGAACTTTGGTGCGAGCTTAAAGGCGACCGCGTGTTGATGAGTGGCAAAGCGGTTACTTATTTGAAGGGGGAGATAAGGGTTTAAATTATAAATTGTCATTACGAATATGTAAAAGTCCGGCTCGCTAAAGATAAATGGCAAAAAAGGAGTTGTCACCCTGAGTTACCGAACGGTTGAGTGCAGAGGCCTGCCCACCATCCTTCGAGGAACTCAGTATGACACCCTTTTTGAGTTGTCATCGGTAGGAACAAAGCAATGACGTTATACAAACCCTGCCAGTAACCTTTTGCCTTTATCCTTTTACCTTTAACCTCAAAATATATTTAAAAACTTAATTATTTATAATTACTTTGGAGGTTTGGACTTTGCAAGGTACTTAATAAATTAAATGCAGCTTACCCGTTTAGAAATCAAGGGCTTCAAGAGTTTCGGCGATAAAATAACCATCAATTTTAATGAGGGTGTTACCGCTATTGTAGGCCCTAACGGTTGCGGTAAGTCAAATGTTGTTGATTCTATCCGTTGGGTTTTGGGTGAGCAAAGCACCCGGATGCTCCGTTCGGAAAAAATGGATAACGTTATTTTTAACGGTACCAAAAGCCGTAAATCAGCTAACCTTGCCGAGGTTTCCCTCACTTTTGATAATACCAAAAACGTACTACCTACCGATTATTCGCAGGTAACGCTTACCCGTAAACTTTATCGCACAGGCGAAAGCGAATACCGACTTAACGATGTACAGTGCCGTTTAAAGGATATTACCGATCTTTTTTTGGATACGGGTATCGGCTCCGATTCCTATTCTATTATCGAGCTCCGGATGATCGATGAGATCATTACCAACAAGGAGGGCTCACGCCGTAACCTGTTTGAAGAAGCATCGGGCATCTCCAAATACAAGCTTCGTAAAAAGCAAACTTTCAGCAAGCTGAAAGAGACAGAGGCTGATCTGGCCCGTGTGGATGACCTGCTATTTGAGATTGAGAAGAACCTCAAATCGCTGGAGAACCAGGCGAAGAAAACTGAACGATACTATCGCCTCAAAGAGCAGTATAAAACATTGAGCATTATGCTGGCTTCGTTCAGGATCGTGGCTTTCAGCGAATCATTGAAAAAGATAGAGGAGCAGGAGCTAAAGCACAAAGCCGAGAAAGGTGATATCGTAGCCCAGATTGATACTTTGGAAGCAACGCTGCAACAGCAGAAGCTGGATAGTATCACCAAAGAAAAGAACCTCTCTGTTCAGCAAAAAACTACTAACGAATTTGTTTCAAAGATCCGGGCTTACGAAAGCGAAAAGAAGATCAAGAATGAACAGTTGAAGTTTCAGCAGGATAAAGAATCGCGTCTGACTGAAGAGTTAGAACGGGACAAAAACCAGCTGAACCACGTATTATACAATATCAAGCGTTTAAGCGAGGAAAAGACTACTGAGGACGAAACCCTGCAAACTATTCAAAGCAGGGTAACTGATTTAAAGGAGGCTGTTGACGAATTACGGGCACAGCAAACCGAAGCACGTAACGAGCTAAACGAGCTTAACAATGTCAACACCCGCCTGCAAAACCAGGCTTACAAAGCCGAAAAGGATCTGGACATCTTACAGATCCAGCAACAGGCTTTAGAACAGGAAAGCCAGCGGAATATGGAAGATACCACCAATAAAGAGGTGGAGCTTTCGCACTTTAACCAGGTGGTTGCCGAGCTGCAATACCGCAAGGAAACGCTTGATGATGAGTTTCAGCAGGCTGTCGAGTTTGAAAATAAGTTAAAAGAACAAATTGCCGAAACCGATGTCGAGTTGAATTCGGTTAAGGATACCATTATAAAAGAGAGCCGCCGCCTTGATGCCAAGCAAAACGAATACAACCTTACCAAAAGCATGGTTGATAGTTTGGAAGGTTTCCCGGAGTCAATAAGGTTCCTGAAAAAGAATACCGATTGGGCCAAAAATGCACCGCTGTTTAGCGATGTGCTTTTTTGTAAGGAGGAGTTTCGTGTAGCCATCGAAAACTATCTTGAACCGCTCATGAACTATTACGTAGTTGAAAGCTATGACGACGCGGTGAAGGCCATCAACCTGCTCAGTAATTCGGCTAAAGGGCGCGCAAACTTCTTTGTGCTGAACAACTACGCTGATGAAGCGCCCGCACAAATCAGCTTCGAAAAGGAAGGCGCTATCCCTGCGCTGAGTGTTATTGAGGTTGATAAACATTACCTGCCACTTTGTAATTACCTGCTTAGGGGTGTTTACCTTGTTGATGACGATAAGGAGGGCCAGATCAACAGTGAAGTTTTACCGCAGGGGGTAGTGCTGATAGGTAAAAGCGGTAAATTCAATAAATCAAAACATACCATGGCCGGTGGGTCGGTGGGTTTGTTTGAGGGTAAAAGGATCGGCCGTGCAAAAAACCTGGAAAATTTAGCCAAAGAGATTCGCGGGATAGAGAACCAGATAGGGACGTTCCGTGCAAAATCTGATGAATTGCAGAACAAACTTGCTGCTTTACGTTCGTCAACCAAGGCAGCTGAGATCAATGAGCAGCAACAGATCCTGAACAGGTTAAATAATGAACTTATTACTGTTAAAACCCGCCAGGAGCAGTATCAGACCTTTATTGAGAACAGCCTTAACCGCAAGGAAGATATCGCCCGCAAAATTGCAGGGATCAAAGATGAAATGGCTGCCCTGCAGCCGCAACTGGCCGAGCTGAAAACCCAGCGGCAGATTCAAAGTGATTTATTGGCCGATAAGCAGATGGCTTTTAATGAACTGAACGAATACGTATCCGTACAGTCAAACGCCTACAACCAGGAAAACATCCGTTTTCATCAGCAGCAAAATAAGGTATCGGGTTTAATGAAAGACCTTGACTATCGTGATACCCAGCAGGAAAGCCTTGAAACACGTATCCGCCAAAATAGCAGCGAGCTTGAAAAAGTAAAAGTTGCTATACAGGAAAACCTGAAGCTGGCCGATAACTCCGACGATAACCTGCTCGAAATGTATGAGCAGAAGGAAAACCTGGAAAAGGCTACACAGCAAGCCGAACAGGAATACTATCAATGGCGCGGCCTGATAACCGAAAATGAGAACCAGGTAAGCTCATTAAGGCGTAAAAAAGAAAACAGCGAAGTTATTGAGAACGAGCTGCGCGACGAACGAAATAATTTAAAGATAGACCTGAATGCGCTGAAAGAGCGTCTTTCGGTTGAATTTAATATAGATATTGAAGACCTGCCCGAAAGCGAAGTGCCCGAGGGTGAAAGCGAACAGGACCTTCGGGAAAAAGCTGAAAAGCTGAAAAAACAACTGGATGATTTTGGGGCCATAAACCCAATGGCGGTAGAGGCCTATAACGAAATGAACGAACGTTATACTTTTATCCAGGCGCAAAAGAAAGACCTGAGCGAAGCCAAAGCCTCATTATTAGCTACTATTCAGGAGATTGACGACACCGCGAAAGATAAGTTCATGACCGCGTTTATTATGGTGCGCGAAAACTTTATCAAAGTATTCCGCTCACTGTTTAATGAAGAGGACTCATGCGATCTGATCCTAACCGATCCTGATCATCCGCTCGAATCGGATATTGATATCATTGCGAAGCCAAAAGGTAAACGACCATTATCTATCAACCAACTATCAGGAGGGGAAAAAACCCTTACGGCAACGGCTATACTGTTTTCGCTGTACCTACTAAAGCCTGCACCCTTCTGTATTTTTGATGAGGTTGACGCGCCGCTTGATGATACCAATATCGATAAGTTCAATAACATTATCCGCACCTTCTCCAAAGACTCTCAATTCATCATTGTATCTCACAACAAACGCACTATTGCCAGTACAGATGTTATTTACGGCGTAACCATGGTTGAGCAGGGGATTTCCCGCGTTGTCCCTGTTGATTTAAGGGAACTGGCTGATTAGAGCTTAAAGCCTAAGGCTATTAATAAAAAAGGCGAAAAGCTTTTCAGCCCTTCGCCTTTGATACCGAAAAATTTTATTTCTTCTTTTTAAACACCGATGGCGTTTTAAGCATCAGGCCTTTTACTTTACTGCGGCTAAATCTCTGCTCCATCGTGCGTTTCTGATCGGCCGAAAGTACGTTTTTTGATGAGGTAGCTAAGCTTTGCGTGGTTACTGAACCGGTTTTATACTTGCCGGTTGTGATATAACTTAAAGCCTGTGCTAATAACCCTTCTGTAGGGTCGCCGAAATCTTTGGTCAGGTCGTCGGTAGCGCCGATACCTTTATAAGGATCCTTCCCTGGCGTCATACCGGTATAGTAGTCGCCATTATTCGCCGAGTTCCTGGTAGAGAACATTGGCATATACAACTGGTATTTATTGATGTCAATGCCATAAAAACCAACTGGTTTACCGTATGTTGTTGCTCCTATTAACTGAACCTCAAGCTCAGGGATAAGGTTATTAATGGTTAACTCGCTTGCCGAGGCAGTACCGCTGCCAACAATAAAGAAGATGCGGCTTAAATTGAGCGAACCCTGTTTTTGAAAATTCACAGTTTGGTTGCTCACCGAGAAAAAGCCCTTAGGGATGTCATAGAGGTTTTTTAGCAAGGTATAGTTATCGCTGGTGAGCTTGTCATTGAAATAAGCGGTATACATTTTACTGCCGTTTTTTGCAGAAGGCACCAAAAGGTTATCAAAATATTCGGCAGTCTCCACTGATCCACCGCCGTTATATCTTAAATCAATGATTAGATCGGAAATACCTGTGAAGCTATTTAAGGCCTCTAATATTTTGGGTTTGGCATTGGCCAGATCTGTGAATGAATTGAAAACCATATAACCGGCGGTTTTGCCCGAGCCGGCGTCCAGTGTTTTATAAGTAATAACAGGGTTTATGGTATAGTTAGCAGTATTAAGCGTTACATCAACGGTAGTATTATCCGGTCCGGCCAATGTCATGCTGATAGTTTTGCTGTATGCATAGGCCTGTATTACAAATTGGGTAGTCGAACCTCCGTCATCGTAAGCAAGGTCGGTACGCCCATTTATTTTGGTGATCTGATACCCGCGTTTAATACCTACTTTATCAGCAGGTGAACCAGGGTATACATATTTGATCCTCAGATCCGAACGCGTAGGGTAGAATACCGAAAAACCGAAGTCGCCGCCATTACCGCTCAATTCATTTGATACCGATCCATCATCAATAAACGAATATTTGGCCGTGCCGGTATTATCATAATATTCGTACGGTTGAGAGCTTGCCGGATTTATGGCATATTGCGATAAATGGTCAACCTCGCTGCTTAACCCGGTAATAGTATCAGTACTGACATAGTTACGGGGCTGAAAGTTTTTATAGGTTGGAAGCTGGTTGTACCACAAATAGGTTTCCTGTGGATATAAAAAAACAGAATCTCTTATACGATCAAGCGCGGTGCCGGTGCTTGACGGTCCCGAGGTGTCATCATCGCCATTATCCAGCGGTTTGTTTTTTTTACAGGCTGATAATGAAGCAATGGAGATAAGGATTAAAAAGTAAAATATTTTTCTCATCAGTTTGAGTTTAAGTATTTAAACGCCTTGTTAGTAAGTATGTTATAGCCAATGCTATAAAAAATCTTTTACATTGATGCTGTCAATGCCGCTTGCTTCGGCGCACAGCCTGTCGGTTTCCGAGTTTTCAATCATCACTATTTCTTTACGCTGGATTCCATGTTCCTGAATAAGCAGGTTAATCACATCGGGTTCGGGTTTTGGTACGGTTTCTTCCGTAAAATAGCAGCGGAGATATTTTTCCAATCCGTGCCATTCGGTTTGTTTAATTTTATTTACCTGTTCCTTAACATTGCCGTTAGTTACAATAAACAGTTTTTTGCGGTCGACCACAATATCCTGCATCAAGGTAAGTATATTTTGATATAAAAGCAGTTTTAGCGGTAATTTGGCAGTTAAAAGCAGATTCTCAAATTTATCGCGGTATTGTTCAGCCACCGGGAACTGCTCCGTCAAACGGTTAAACGCAGTATCCTTCCCTTCGGCTATATACGTATCCGTTAATACTTTGGTTGCCGCTTTTGCATCTGTCAGCTCAATATATTCAAGCATATTTGCAAACAGGTAATAAGCCTGAAAGTAGTAATCCTTTGCCGGATAAAGCACATCATCTAACTCAAAAATAAAAGCTGTTTTACGTTTATCAATATCCTTATAGTCCATTAAGCAATTACGTGTAGGTTTATATCGTATTCATTAAAAAGGGTTTCGGCGTTTAGTAAGAGTGTTGTTTCATCAGGCCTTAATAAATAAACCGAATCGATGCTCTTATCCAGGCAAAGCGTTAGCATTTCATGCGTATAACTTGCCGAAGCTGGATTGGGCAACATTATCATTTTGCCCGTTTTTACCATAAAATCGGGCAAGTCCATATGATCACCCAAAATAATATTTTTTCCTTCAAGTTTGTTTTTGAGCTGGTAGGCTTGTGCCGACGTGGCGGCGGTAATTAAAATGCTCATATAGCTACTGACCGTTAACAATTAAACCATCTCTCATTGTAACTGTACGGTCTGACAGGTTTGCAAGATCTTCATTATGAGTAACAATTACAAAGGTTTGCCTGAAATCATTCTTCAACTTAATAAATAATTCATGAAGCTCGAGCGCGTTTACCGAATCAAGGTTGCCTGAAGGTTCATCGGCAAAAATAAGTGCCGGATTGTTGATTAACGCACGTGCCACAGCTACCCGTTGTTGCTCACCGCCCGATAGCTGGTTAGGTTTGTGGTGTACCCTTTCTTTCAAACCCAGCAGGTCAAGCAGCTCTGCCGCTTTTTTTTCTGCTTCAGATTTTGATTTTCCTGCTATAAAGGCCGGGATGCAAACATTTTCAAGAGCGCTGAACTCGGCCAGTAGATGGTGAAACTGGAATATAAAGCCAATCTGCCGGTTCCGGAAATCGCTTAGTTGTTTGTTGTTTAGTTTGTTTAGTTCAATATCATTAATGGTTAAAGTGCCCGAATCCGGCCGGTCAAGGGTACCTAATATGTTAAGTAACGAGCTTTTTCCGGCACCTGAAGCACCAACGATAGTCACTATTTCGCCCTTTTGTACCTCAAGGTCAACGCCCTTTAATATTTGTAACTGTCCGTATGATTTATGGATAGATCTGGCTTTAAGCATTTGGCAAAGTTAACGGATTAGCTGGATTTATTTTGTTGGGATTACACCGATTGATTTATGATTTCACCGATTTTTACCGTTGATGATTCTTGATTATGCCGACACCCGATTTTTCTGATTTGACGAACATTCTATTAATCTTAAAATCCTGTAAATCCTGATTCTGGCAAAGAGCTGTATGAGATGATTTAAGCAGGCTCTCAACTGAAAACAAATTGTACCATTTTTCCTTTGCTGTGTTGCGCCTTAGTTTGCTTAATATTCGATTCCCCATGTTTCTTGTACTTTGTAAATACAATGTTATTTACCCGGATAAGGGCAAATAAACTGAAACAAGGTGTTTACCGTTTCAAACAAAATTGTAGCTTTACCGCAAATTCTTCAAAACATGAATATTCACGAATATCAGGGTAAAGCTATATTAAAAAGCTATGGCGTTAGAGTTCAGGAAGGCATTGTAGCCGATACTGTTGAGCAGGCTGTTGAGGCTGCCCAAAAATTGAAAGAAGACCTGGGCTCAAGCTGGGTAGTGATCAAAGCACAGATTCACGCAGGTGGCCGTGGTAAAGGCGGCGGTGTTAAGCTTGCCAAAAACATCGACCAGGTAAAAGAACATACCGGCAATATTTTAGGTATGCAATTGGTAACCCCACAAACTGGTCCTGAAGGTAAAAAAGTTAAGAAAGTTTTAGTTGCACAGGATGTTTACTATCCGGGCGAAAGTGAAACCAAAGAGTTTTACATGAGCGTATTGCTTGACCGCGCCCGTGGCCGCAACATCATCATGTACAGTACCGAAGGTGGTATGGATATTGAGGAAGTTGCACACTCAACCCCTGAGCTTATATTTAAAGAAGAGATTGATCCTAAAGTTGGTTTACAGGGCTTCCAGACCCGTAAAATAGCCTTTAATCTTGGCCTTGAAGGCGAAGCATTTAAAGACATGACCAAATTCATTGCTGCTTTATATAAAGCCTATGAAGGTACCGACTCATCGCAATTTGAAATTAACCCGGTTTTAAAAACCTCTGATAATAAAATTTTAGCTGTTGACGCTAAGGTAAACCTTGACGATAACGCGCTTTACCGTCATCCGGATTACGCTGCAATGCGTGATACCGATGAGGAAGATCCAACCGAGGTTGAAGCCAGCAAATCAAACCTTAACTATGTTAAGCTTGATGGTAACGTAGGCTGTATGGTTAATGGCGCCGGCTTAGCTATGGCTACTATGGACATCATTAAAATTGCCGGGGGCGAGCCTGCCAACTTCCTTGACGTAGGCGGTACGGCCAACGCGCAAACTGTAAAAGCTGGTTTCAATATCATCCTTTCAGATCCTAACGTAAAAGCCATCCTGATCAACATCTTCGGTGGTATCGTTCGTTGCGACCGTGTTGCGCAAGGTGTAATTGATGCTTACAAAGAGATCGGTAATATCCCGGTGCCAATTATTGTTCGTTTACAGGGCACAAACGCTGCCGAAGCAAAAGAACTGATTGATAACTCAGGTTTGAAAGTTTACTCGGCAATATTGCTGAAAGAAGCTGCAGACCGTGTTAAAGAGGTTTTAGCGCTTTAATTCTTTTTAGAGATTAGAGGCTGGTGATTAGAGATTAGTTGCCAGCCTATAGATAAAAAAGGAGGCTATATCACACATTGATACAGCCTCCTTTTTTATAAGGATACCATGCCCCCAAAAGACTATAAGTCACTCAGGAGGTCAAGTTTTTTTGCATTATATTCTTCCTGCGAGATAAGACCGTTATCAAACAGGGTTTTTAGTTTTTTTAGTTTTTCGGTAAGCTCATCAGGCTTTGGTGCGGCAGGCGGAGGTGTTTCCTGTACAACAGGAGCAGGGGCCGCGACTGGTGCGGGTGGCGTTACCGGTACAGCAGGTGCTGTATAGCCATTTGGTTGAGAAAACGGCTGAGGCGATGCCGGTGCTACAAAAGCGCGGGCAGGCGAGTTTTCCAGCTGGATAGCACCTGATTCGGCACGTTTTTGCTCCAGGTCGCGCTGACGGCGGGCTTCACGCTCAACTTCCTTACGTTCCTGGGCGTACTGGTATAATTTACGGCCCTGAACTTTAGGCAGGTAGTCAACAGCCATTTCGGCGCCACCGGTGGTTTTTACGCTGAAAATGGAACCGATAATTTCTTCCTTGGTATATACGTCAACGATATCTTTCCAAACAAAATCAACAAACTTGATAGATAGCCCCAGGTTGGCAGGGGTAAAAAACAATACACGTTTGTTGGTAATAGCTATACAATCAGGAAAAAGGTTTACCAGCGGCTTTTTCTGAACGGCAATGTAGATAACCTCTTCGCCTGAAGAAAGCAGGTCAACAAGGCGTGAATAAACCTTTTCAACTGTTTTAGGGTCCTGTTCCTCGTTTAAAAATTTCTCAATCATATTTTTAGCATTTATGATGCGCGCAAAAATAACAATTATACCTGTTAAAGAGTCAAGAATCAAATGTTAAGAATCAAGTTTTCCTGAAACGCGATTCCTGACGTCTTGATTCTCAAATGGTATTAAGCAATCAACAAATTACATCCGCGGATGTCTGACTGGTCAAACCGGCCCAATACTTCAAAAGAGCCATCAGGGTAAATCCTGCCCAAATCCTGCGTAGCAATAAACGCGCAGGAATTGATATTGGCCAGGTCAATAACGCTGATGCCGCCTGTTTTACCAGTTTGTAACGTACTGAGCGGATCGTTAGTATCCCGGATGATGATCTTCATCCATGGCGGGCAATTGAAAATGCCGTCGCCTTTGGAGTAAGCTTGTGACAGCAGCTCCG
This sequence comes from Mucilaginibacter sp. 3215, assembly GCF_050433785.1. NCBI lineage: Bacteria > Pseudomonadati > Bacteroidota > Sphingobacteriia > Sphingobacteriales > Sphingobacteriaceae > Mucilaginibacter > Mucilaginibacter sp. 3215. Next base: position 311,503 of record NZ_JBNPWO010000003.1, on the reverse strand, counting down.
TCATTCCATATTCCGAATGAATCTGTTCTACACCAAAGCCTTTGCCCAAAATGGCGTGTAACTCCTCGCGAATCATTTCCTTACGACGGCCTTTCATGCCGCCTGTTTCCATTACAATAAGCTCAGGAAAGTTAACCTGGTAGTTTTCAATAAAATCGAGCAGACCGAAAGTAACACCTATTAAAAGCGTAGGTTTCCTGGCATCCTGCTGTTTTTTAAGTTGATGAAACAGCTCGTCATGATTGTACAAAAAAAAACCGCTATCCGGGTGATTTGATTGTTTAATGAGGTCATCAACCATGTAAATGAGCGATGAACCTTCACGCTCCAGATATGACGGGAGCAGAGCCAGTACGGTAAAATCCCTGATATCACTATAAAAAATATTGAAGGCACGCCGAAAGCTTTCCTCATACCAGGTTATATCGGTAACCCAGTGACTGCTGGTGATCATCCCGGTAGTACCTGAACTGGTAAAGGTTACTTCAAAAGGCTCACCGGTACTTAATATGGTATGTGACTTAAAAAATTCGATAGGTAAAAATGGGATCTGGCTGTAAGATGTAATTGATGATGGATCAATTTTTAATCCCTCAATAAACTGCCTGTAAACCGGGTTATGCTGTGCCTGGTAATTGAAAACCTGCAAGGCTGTTTCATCAAATCGTTCATCAGTATCGATAGAAAATACCTGTTGTTTTCCGGGCTTGTCCATTGAGGCAAAGATAAAGTAAATATGCAGATGTGCGGATTTCAGATGTGCAGATTATCTGAACCGGGATTAAACTGATGTTGGGATTAACGGATTTGCTTTCAAACTATTTATTGGCATCCGGTGAATCCTTCAATCCTATAAATCAACGTTCGTTCAAATAAACTCCGCAAGTTTCGGGTTGAAACGCTTTGTTTATCGCGCGACCTTTGATCTATCTAAAAAACAATAATCATGAACATATTTAAAATTGTACCGCTATCAAAATCATTCGCCAAAAAAATAAGGACAACCATGACCGACGATTTTGGAGGCGAAGTGGTTGAACAACTGGCTACCGGGCTTGGGCCATGCCGGGTTTCACTTAAACCCTTTGAACGTAACGTGGATAAACGCCTGTTGCTAAAACATTCGCCTTTTGAAATCGAAAATGCCTATAACCAGCCCGGACCTATTTTTATTCACGCTGAAGATGTGGAGGAATACAGCGACATTTATCGTTTCCCGCCGGAGATTAAGGCTAATAAAAAGAGTTTCCCGCTGTCGCTTATAGGTTACAGCAAAGCGCAGCAAATGGTTTTAACCCGGCTTGTTGGTGATGCCGATGTTGATGAACTGATCAGCGGAATATTTGCTGAAAATGATAATGTTGAATATCTGCATGCCAGAAATGCCCAGGCATGTTGTTTTATATGCAAAATTGAGCGTGTTTGACTTTCCTATTACATAAAATAAAAAAACAAGTACGTGTTTTGGGGGTTAGTTAAGTATTGAATATATAATTAATAATATTAATCATCCATCCCCATGAAAACATTGAAATTCTTGAGACTCCCGATTTTGTTAGGTCTCTTTTTTGTAATGATATCGGCAAAACCAGCCGACGACAGCAAACAGACAGAACGCATCCATAATTCGTCAAATGTGTTAAAAGAGTTTGCCAAGATGAAGGAGAGCATCCCGCATCAGTTATTGGAAGAATACGAAGGCATTGTTATTATCCCCAAACTCATCAATGCCGGATTTGGCATTGGCGGTAAACGTGGTAAAGGCGTAGCCATGGTGAAACTGGGTAATGGCAAATGGAGTGATCCGGTGTTTGTTACCTTAACAGGCGGTAGCTTTGGCTTGCAAATCGGCGTACAATCCGTTGATCTGGTGCTGGTGTTCCGCCATAAAGGTGTTTTAACCAAAGTTAAGAATGGTGATTTTACTATCGGCGGAGATATTTCTGCAGCAGCCGGTCCTGTTGGCCGCAGTTCGACTGCAAGTACCGATTATAAGCTGCAGGCCGAAGTTTACTCATACTCACGCAGCCGTGGTTTGTTTGCCGGGATAACTATCAATGGCTCAAACCTGGGCATTGATAAGGATTCAAATGCTGCTTATTATGGAGCCAAAGCCACCTCGCAGGATATTTTTGCGCAGGCAAGCAGCAATACAGAGGCGGTTAAAACATTAAAAGAAACATTGGCCGCGTTTTAAAAACAATGAGCTGATAAACAAAATACCCGGCTAAGTTCCGGGTATTTTTGTTTTAATGCTTTTGAAATGCCCGTTTAAGCAGTAGTCCCGAAAGTGCTGACATGCCGCCCACTAAGCCTCCTAAAATGCCGGTTACAGCTAATATATAGCCCCAGCCAGGCAGATGAAATAAATGGGCTATCCTTGTAGCCATGATATGGTCATTGGGTATGCTTTTAAAGAGAGCCAGTACAATCCACACCACCAAAACCGCTGTAAAGGCTTGCCAGAAAGAACTTTTTGCTGTTGTGCCAATAAAAAGGGCCGTTAAAAAAGATATGATGGCAACTATCCACCAGGGTAAAAAATATCCGCTGGCAAATGAAAGTATAAGTATGATGAAGAACAACATGGTGCTATTATTTACCGGTTAATGTATAAGTTGATTTAATGCGTGGTGACTGTTCATTTATTGATTGCATGAAAAGCAGTTCTTTTAACTTTCCCTCGTTCCAGGTTTTGAACATGTCATTATAGAAAAAACTGCCGGGATTACCTGATTCGCCGCCGGGAAAAATACCGTAACCTTTTACTTTGGGGCCCATTTGCACCACCATACGCCACGAAGGGCCATGCCCGTCGTGAAGGGCATTAACTGTTGATGCTGTGCCGCCTGATTCAAAATTGCCTGAACCAAAAGCCGGCTGGCGTGATAGGCTGGCTATCTCCATTTTTTTAAATTTACCCCATTGCCAGTTTGCTCCGGGTTTACCACATCTGTCGGTAATTTCCTTTACCGCAGCTGCAAAAGCTTTATTAACGATATCTGCCGCGGTTTCCTTTGCCGGGGTGCGGAGGTCATCAAACCATTTGGAAGTTGGCTCTTTAAGTAACAGTTTTTCCGTACGATCTACAGAAGGAAAATTGTTTTGCAGGGTTTTATCTGCAAAATCATCCCCCCACACAGCATTGTACAATTGCGACCACCAGTTGGAAAATACAGTGGCACCTATTGAATTCGGCGTAAAATTTTTGTCCCACTTATTGATTTGATCGTAAGCACTAAGTTGTGCAGCATTAAGTTTGGTTGGGTCGATATATTTAAGCAGGGTTGGTAAAATGTCCTGTGCCCGGATACTGTATACATCTGTTTGGAGGATGCGCATGCTATCAACGGTGGCATTGGTCATAACGGAAAGTCTGTCATTAATGCGTTTACCGCGTTCATAGGGTGCAAATGACCAGTTGATATAATAAGGATAAGACGGATCTGTTGATGATTGATTGGCCGAGCTTACAAACCCACGAGCCGGATTTTTAATGGTGGGGGCCTGCCCAAATGGTACCCAGCCATGCCAGTCGTCGGCCGGGTCGGTTCCATCTAAAATATATTTCCCCTGGTCTTTGTATTTAAGCGGATATTTACCGTTTGGCGTTATGGCGATATCATCTTTACTGGCAAAAACAAAATTTGAAGCAGGAGCGCTGAAAAAGGTAAGCGCCTTGCGGTAATCGTCATAGTTTTTGCCTGTATTAAGCAGGTACATAGCCATGAGTTCATTGGATTGTTCGTGCGCTATCCACCTTAAAGAATGCCCAACCGGAACAAAATCAGGGCCATCGGCTTTTTGAGTATTGTTTTGATACACAACCGGGCCGTGGTGAGTATAAACTACTGTATCATAAACCGGTTTCTGACCAAGTACTTCAATTTTTTCAACACGGCGGGTAGTTTTATTCCATTTGTTGTTGTACCAGTATTCCTCCATTTTGGTATCCCTGAATTTTTCCTGGTACCAGTCCAATACGTCGGCATCAACATTGGTAATACCCCAGCTAATGTTATTGTTAAAACCTAAAATAACACAGGGCGCACCTGGTAATGATACACCATAAACATTCATACCCGGCGCCGAAAGCTGTACCTGGTACCAGATAGAAGGTAGTGTGAGGTTAAGATGCGGGTCATTAGCTAAAATAGGATACCCGCTTGCTGTTTTACTGCCCGCTACCGCCCAGTTATTGCTGCCGATACCCTCAACACGGGGTTTAGTATTTGTACTATCTGCCATTCCGGCTAAAAAATTAGCGGATGGTTTGGGAATGGGCAATGTTTTAAAATAATCCCATTTTGTCCCTGTAGGGATGATGGGATCTTCGTGCATAGGATAATCGGGAAAAAGATCATTTGTAACGGCCGGGCCAAATTTGCGCAGGATATTGGTCATGGCAAATTCGTTTGAGCCGCCGGCCAATGTTTCCGACATCAGCTTAAGCAAAAAGGCGCAGTTGATAGGTTTCCAGTCTTCGGGGGCATAGTTCAGGAGTTTAAACTCTATGGGGTAACTTCTCGGGCTTAGCTGATGGATATAACTGTTGATGCCATCGGCATACGCCAGGATCATGTTGCGCACCACGGGATCGGTCATCATTGCCTTTATTGTTTTTTCAGCGCCGTAAACCATTCCCATGCGGCGGTGATAGCGGTCAATATCCAGCACTTTGGGGCCGATAACTTCAGCCAGCCTGCCTGCTGCCTGCCGGGTTTGGATATCCATTTGCCAAAGGCGGTCGGTTGCGGTCATGTATCCCTGGGCAAAGTACAGGTCGTGCTCGTTCTGTGCGAAAATGTGCGGGATATGATTCTCATCAAATTTAATGGTCACCTTACCCTGTAAGCCTTTAAGTTTCAGGTCGAGCGTTGGCAAAATGTGCTTGCTTTCGGCATTTTGCCAAAAACCATCAGCAGGGCTCAGGAATTTTCCTAATGGTGGAACGACGCTTATTTTAGTTTGCAGTGCCCAGATGAGCAGTAGTGTGAAAAAGATGGATATGAATGCTTTGGTAAACTTCATTGCTTGGATGATGATGCCCCTAAAGTTAACCATTTAGGCTGCATATTCAAGTCTTGGCTTACGCTTGCGGTAATGTTTTTTAGGTTTAGGAGTTTGAAGTGAGTCTGTCTTAGGTTGTTTCTTTTCCCGGCGAAAATCCCAGGGCGGGGTAGGATTGGCATCCTGCCATAAACCAAGTTTATCTTCGCGGGCCTGTTGTTCCAGAGCAGCCAGTTCGGTGTTTTTGGAATAGGCTTTATACTGCCAGGCGTAGCCGTTTTTTACCAGCTCATAGTTTATATTAGTGCCATCAATAAGTACCACCTGCGCAACTGTACGGCCATAGCGGTCATGTTCGTTACCAATTAATTTTACCTCTTTACCAAAACACAGATCGGAAGTGAATTTTTTAGCTGCTTGTCCAAACGCCTGCGATTTTTCAGGGCAGTCAATTTCGGCAAGCCTTACGGTAACCTGCTGGTTATCGCCGGTAAGCAAACCCAAAGTATCACCATCTTTTATCTTCACAACTTTATAAACACTGGCATCGGGTTGTTTGGTATTATTGGGATTACAACCGGCAATTATAAGTAATACGAGGACGAGGAGGGCAGAGTACTTTTTAAATATCATATATTAATGTGCAGATTTTGGATATGCAAATATGGGTATCTGAAACGGGATTAAAGGGTTTATCGGATTTGACAGTAAGAAGATTAACCCGGATTAAATGAAAAGCATTAAAGGATTTGACCGGCAAAAATCCCGGAATCCGAAATCTCCTCAAATCTCGGTTCTATTTCGCATGCAGGCTCAACGCGTTTCCGTCGGGATCCTTAACAGTGGCAAAGCGACCCCATGGGGTTGTGTCAACATCGCCCACTTCAAGGCCTTTGGCTTTAAGGTCTGCTATATCTTTATCCAGGTTGTCGGTTTTAATTACAAGGCCGCGTACACTACCTGCAGGCATTTCAGGGAACCAGTTTACCAGGGTAATGGAAACAGGCGAGCCGGGAAATGCCATCTGGATCCAGGTTTGTTTTTCAAAGTTAGCTTCAACCAATATTTCAAAACCGATTTTTAGGTAAAACGCTTTGGCTGCTTGTTGGTCGGTTACAGGGATGGAGATAATTTCAATTGCTTTCATATACTTAGCTTTGTTTAATGCTAATGGGTTGGCTTAACCCCGCATTGAATTTCAAATTTATCTTTTAAAATATACAATTAAAAAAAATTAGCATCGGCACCATGTCGATGTATGCGTATCGAATCGGACAGCGGCATTATAATAAAGCCCTTTCAATCTTGTAAACCCAATTAAATCCCGGTTCAGATAAAATTGGAACATTAAAGCATTAACTTTGCTGATTGTTAACATAGTCTTAATAATTGCCATTATGAGCAAATTTACCATACCTGATAAAGTGTTGTACGTATGCGTAGGCAGCAAATGCGGAAAACGAGGCGGTAAGGACATGTACAAGATCGCAAAATCGTACATTAAACATCATCACGGCCCCGAAGAGTTGGAGGTAATTGAAACCGAATGCACCGACAGGTGTAAATATGCCCCTGTGTGCAGTATCCAGCCCGGCAACACCTGGTTGAAAGAATATCACCCTAAAGAGGTGTTGAAGTTGATGGATCTGATTGAGTGACCTCTTCCAAAGATGCCGTATCATAAGCCCCTGCTTTGTAGGGCTTGGACGGCGCTATTAAAATTCACTAACTTTGCGCCGAATCAAATTACATTACCGGGCCATGGAAAATTCAACGATTCCCCGTATGCCATTGGAAACGTTCGCGGCGGACAACTACCAGCAGCCATTACTCAATGTAGAGCATTACCCGGTTGATTCGCAACACTTTGTCATTCAAAACCGGGACACTTACCCGATTAAGGATTATATATCACCGCACCGTCGTAAATTTTACAAGATCTTCCATATGACCCGGGGTACCGGAGTTTTGACCATCGGCCTTCACCGCTACGAAATGGGGCGGAATGAGATCGCTTTTCTCCACCCCGACGAGATCATGTCCTGGCAAACCACCTCAGCAGAGACTGGCGGACATTTCTGCCTGATCCATCCTAACTACTTCGGGCTCGAAGCCGACCATGTGCTTCAGTTGTTCCGGCAGTTCCCGAACTTTGAGACTGATAAGGCGGTGATCCAACTGACCGACGAACAGTCGGCTACGATTAACGGTTATTTCGAAACCATGCACCGGGAAGACCGCGGTAACAGCGACGATAAAAAGCAGGCGATTTTATTACAGTTGCAGATGCTGTTGCTCGAAAGCCGGCGCGCTGGCAAGAACCTGATGCGCACGAAGGCTTCGGAAGGTTATAGCTATATCTACCGTTTCTTATCCTTACTGGAATCATCCTTTCAGATACAGGAACGCGACTCCTACGTTAAGCTTAAAACGGCGGCTGAATTTGCAGACCAACTGCATGTGCACCCCAATTATCTGAATTCCCTTGTTCGCAATCAGACAGGAAAAACCCTGCGGGAACATATACAGGATCGTCTGATCCATGAGGCCAAATCCTTACTCGTGCAAACCGACTGGGGTATCAATGAGATCAGCGATGGGCTGGGCTTCTCCGGCCAGGCCGCCTTTACCTCCCTATTCAAGAAAAAGGCCCTTGTTTCCCCTTCAGAATTCCGCAGAAATGCGGCTGTTTCCACTCATATTTGAAACTCACAAATTTTCCTGTGATTCGAATAAGTGCCTTCAGGGCCTTCCTGCGCAATTTTGTACCATACAATTAATGATCAAGAAAATGAAAACACAGAAAGTATGGTTCGTTACAGGAGCCTCAAAAGGATTAGGTTTAAGTTTAGTAAAACGGTTGTTAACTGAAGGCTACAAGGTAGCGGCTACTTCAAGAGAGGCAGAAGCCTTAAGTACCGAGGTGGGCTACAGTGGCGATGATTTTCTTCCGCTGCAGGTGAACCTGACCGACAATAACAGTGTAGCTGAAGCGATTACCGCGATAATTGCCAAATTCGGCACAATCGACGTAGTTGTGAATAACGCCGGTTACGGGCAGCTTGGCACATTGGAGGAACTAACCGACGACGAAGCTCGTAAAAACTTCGACGTGAACGTATTCGGTTCGCTAAATGTGATCCGTAACGTAATGCCGATATTCCGCGTCAGGAAATCAGGTGCATTCTTTAATATCTCTTCAATAGCCGGTTTCCTGGGCACTTTCCCAGGATGGGGTATATACAACGCCACCAAATTTGCGGTTGCCGGCTTTACCGAAGCGCTTTCGGCTGAAGCAAAATCACTGGGCGTAACTGCTACCATCGTTTATCCCGGCTATTTCAAGACCAATTTCCTGCTGCAAGGCTCATTGCGCACCGCAGCAAACCCGATCACTGACTATAAGGAAGCCCGCGACCTGGAAGTGATCCACAACGAACAAGTCATCGGCAACCAACCCGGCGACCCCGAAAATGCGGCTTTAGCCTTCATCAAGGTGGCTGAAATGGGAGAGCGCCCGCTGCACTTATTCCTGGGTTCAGATTCATTCGCTATGGCGCAAAACAAGATCGAAGCGGTTCAGAAAGACCTGGCTGCTTTCGAGAGTATCAGCAAATCGACCGATTTCAGAAAATAAGCTTTTTCTGCTCTTACAAAAAACCGGCCAGCAATCGCCGGCTTTTTTGTGTTTGCAGGGTAATGCCGAAGGTATCATATGAAAAGGAAAGAGCCACCAAAACAAAAAAGACCGCATCATTTGATTTACGATACAGCCTCCTTAAAATAAGATGTTAAAACAAATGCCTTTCGTTTATCGAAAGGCATTTCGTGTGGAAACCTCTCCCTCTGGAGAGGACAGGGTGGGGCTTAAGCCTCACTATCATATTTTATCTGACCAACGTGCTTGTCAATTTGCCATCTGCCGGTACCCTCTTCGCCGATAACTTCAAATAGTTCAAGGGCGCGGCGGGCTTTGTATTCTTCTTCGCGTTGTTCTTTCAGGAACCAGTTCAGGAACTCCATAGTAACAAAATCCTGTTCTTTCATGCAGCGCGCATATATGTTTTTGATAGCGTTGGTAACGCTAATTTCCTGGTCGAGGGCGTCTTCAAACACTTCGCGGAATGAATTATATTCCTGTTTAATGCCGTTTACCTCAGGTGATACAGCATTGCCGCCCATATCAAGGATATATTTATAAAATTTTAGCTGGTGTTGACGTTCTTCTTCGGCTTGTTTAAAAAAATATTCTGACGAAAAATCATAACCGTTTCGATTGCACCATGATGCCATGGCTAAATATGCTGACGAGGAAAATGCTTCTTTTTTAACTTGCTGATTTAAAAGCGCTTCGATATCTGATGATATCAGGCTTTTTATGCGGAGTAGGTCTTTCATGGTCTTGATAAATTAATGTTATATGTCTTATCGCAGGATAATTATATACAATAATAATGCTGTAAAGGCATATTAGTTTAATTTAAAGACAATATGAAATTAATCTAAATTGTGTTGATAATTAGTCTAATTACAGTGAGTTGCTGTAAAGGCGGTCATGGATAATGTGGTTGAGTTCCAGCATTACAAAAGTACCTTCTAAAAGATCTTTCAGGCTGATGATCTGAGCCAGTGAAAGTACATAACAATGATCGCAGGCGCAGATGAAAATAATCTCTACATCAGGATCAGTAGTAGTGTTCAGCAGTTTTTGCTCAATGTCGATGGCATAAACGGCTTTGCGTAATTTTAAGAAATTGCGATGATCAAACCGGGCAACCTTACTGGCGAAATCGACATACCAGCAACGCTCTGTATCGCATTGGTAAACGGCACCTGTCTTGGTACTGAAAACGTCGGTCCATAAAGTTAGTTCGGTGGTCGCAATCATATAACGATACAAATATTGGTATTATTTGTAATCAATCCAAATAAACACAAGAAAAATATTAACAAATTTGCGGAGGTTTGGGGTAGTAAGAGCTTTGGTTGTATTTGACAAACATTGACCCGCTCAATCGCCGCGGGGTGGCTGTTGCTTTTGTCTTGACACAAAAGTAACCAGGAAGTCAAGTCGGCAGACAGGCTTCTTCGCCGTACTGACCAATCCGCCTTCCTCTCCTTGGCCTTTGCCCTGCAAATCGGTCAGATCACGGGCTGCAATTATTTTGCCCAGGCCGCGCGCACCTCAACGTCTGCAAAAACTTGCTATGCTCCTGCAGCCGCACAGGCCACCATTGTTCTGCCGGCTTTCACCCGAAGCTTACCTGCCGACGGGTTTGAGAGAGATACAAGACAGCAAGAGTCAAGAAATAAGACAATGAGAGTCAGGAAGAAAGACAAAAGAGAAGAACTTAATAAGGGAAAAGGCTGTTATAATCTCCAAAACAAAAGTGCGCCGGCGCGACAAAAAAGCGAGCCGGGGAGTATGGCCTGTGGGTGGAAGCATTTTTTTGTCTTGATTTTTTGGTTACTTTTTCATCAAGGAAAAAGTGACTGGGCCCCGCCCGGCCAAGAGGGCGACGATGTAAGTTATAAAACCATAAAATTTGTTATCTGCCAATAGGATACAACAGCAATTCACTTATCTGTAACTTTTTCATACAAGCAATTAATTTTATTATAAATTTGGAGCGTGGTTATGGGCTTGTCTGTAACCTAACCAATTATCCTTTTATCATTTTTTATATGAGAAAAACCTTACTATCCGCCTTATGCTGCTTGCTGGCTGCTTTGGGTGTAAAGGCACAAACGCCTGCACTTGAGCGTGTTGAGCCCATGTCCTGGTGGGTTGGCATGAGCAATCCTAACCTCCAGCTGGTTGTGCATGGCCGCAATATTGCCGCCCGTAATGTAGTGCTTACTTACCCCGGTGTTAAGCTTAAAGCAGTTCATAAAGTTGAAAATCCGAATTATTTGTTTGTCGATCTGCAAATTTTTTCATCAGCTATTCCGGGAACGTTCCCGATAAAATTTAAGAAGGCAGGCGAAAAAGACCTTACGTATAGTTATACACTTAACAAACGCGACAGATCTGCCGGCAGGGTGCAGGGCGTTACCAGTAAAGACCTGATCTATCTCATTATGCCCGACAGGTTTAGCAATGGCGATGCTGCCAACGACTCATTTGATAACCTGCGTGAGCGGGGCATCCACCGCGATTCGATGTTCAGCCGCCATGGGGGGGACCTTCAGGGAATCATGAACCATTTGGATTACCTGAAAAGTTTAGGAGTAACTGCAATCTGGCTTACACCCGAAATTGAGAATGACGAGCCAAGCGCTTCGTATCACGGGTATGCCGTTACCGATTATTATAAGATAGATCCACGGTACGGCACTAATGACCTTTACAAAAAGTTTGTGGAAAAATGCCACAGCATGGGGCTTAAGGTTATTAAAGATCTTGTACATAACCACGCCGGTACCGAAGGTTACCTTATACAGGATATGCCAATGAAAAGTTGGGTACACCAGTGGCCAGCATACACCAAATCAAACTTCAGGGATGCTGCGGTGATGGATCCGCACGCCTCGCCAATGGACCGCAAACTGATGCAGGACGGCTGGTTTGACCACCGCATGGCCGATTTAAACCAAAATAATGTTTACGTGCAAAACTACCTTACCCAAAACCACATTTGGTGGGTGGAGTATGCGGGTATCGACGGTTTCAGGCTGGATACCTATCCTTATAATGAACCTGTTTATATGGCCAAATGGGCAAAAGGAGTAAAAGCCGAATTTCCGAAGCTTTCCATATTTGGCGAAACGCTGGTATGGTCGGCCGCTAACCAGGCATTTTTTACGCAGGGCAATACGGTTAACCGGGGTTTTGATACCCAGCTACCGGGCGTAACCGATGCTGTTTTAAAAGATGCCATTTATGAAGCTATTAATGGTAACGATGGCTGGACAGACGGTGTTGGTCGCTTGTATTCAGTAGTAGCTCAGGACTTTCTATACCAGGATGCTACCCGCAATACCATATTTATGGATAACCACGATATGAGCCGTTTATTATCAATGGTAGGGGAGGATGTTACTAAATACAAATCGGCTATGGCTATGCTGCTGACCATGAGGGGCGTGCCGCAAATGTATTATGGCGATGAGATTCTGATGAAAAACTACTCGAACCCTGATGGTTTGGTACGCGAGGACTTCCCGGGCGGCTGGGCCGGCGATAAGGAAAATAAATTTACCGCCGAAGGCCGCAGTAAAAAAGAAAATGACGCTTTTAATTATGTGAGCAAGCTGGCTAATTATCGCAAAGGCACTACTGCCCTGCAAACCGGTAAAATGATGCAATTTGTACCCGAAAAAGGTATTTATGTTTATTTTAGATATGATGCCCAAAAAACGGTGATGGTCATGTTCAACAGCAGCGATAAGGAACAGGAAACTACTACCGCACGGTATTTTGAGCGTATCGGCGATGCTAAAAAAGCGAAGAATGTACTAACAGATGAAATGATTGGTCTGGATAAAGTCACTATACCAGGCAAGACAACTTTAGTGTTAGAATTAATACCCGGTGTTACCCATTAAAATAATATCTTAGGGGACTAATTCCCTGTGTTTTACCCAAAAAAATGAATACAATAAAAGCCTGTATTTTTGACCTTGACGGTGTGATAGTCGATACTGCCGTTTACCATTATAAAGCCTGGAAAAGGCTGGCCAATTCGCTTGGCTTTGATTTTACTGAACATCAGAACGAACAGCTGAAGGGCGTAAGCCGGGTACGTTCGCTGCAATTGATCCTGAGCTGGGGCGGCGTTACCAAAACAGAAGCCGAGCAGGAGCAGTTGGCTACTCAAAAAAACACCTGGTATATGGAAATGGTAAACCAGATGAAACCCGAAGAGATCCTGCCTGGGGCCAAAGAGTTTTTAACAACCTGCCGTGCGGTAGGTCTTAAAACGGCGCTGGGTTCCGCCAGTAAAAACTCAATGACCATATTAGAGAAAATTGGTATCACCGATATGTTTGATGCAGTAATTGATGGCAACAAGGTAAGCAAAGCTAAGCCTGATCCTGAAGTGTTTTTGGCAGGAGCGCAGGCCCTGGGCGTTCAGCCCGAAGAATGTGTGGTATTTGAAGATGCCATTGCTGGTGTTGAGGCAGCCATTGCCGGGGATATGAAAGTGGTAGGCATTGGCTCGTCCGATGTATTGAAAGGCGCCAACCTGGTTATTAAGGGTTTGGATGAAATGACACTGGATAAATTGTATAAGTTGTAATGATATTAAATGAATCGTCATTGCGAGGAACGAAGCAATCCCCGATAGGCAGAGCGGCTTTTTATGCACGCCCTGTACAGTTCGCGATTGCTTCGTACCTCGCAATGACGGTTAAATAAAGTGACTCAATGAAAAACTACATAAAAGCTGATGAGTGGAAGATAATTGAAGAAGGCTTCGATCCTCATTACAATAAAATTTCTGAAAGTATCTTCAGCTTAGGTAATGGCCGCATGGGCCAGCGCGCCAATTTTGAAGAAGCTTACAGCGGCGATACCCTGTTGGGCAACTACGTAGCCGGGGTGTACTATCCCGATAAAACCCGTGTAGGCTGGTGGAAGAATGGTTATCCTGAATATTTTGCCAAAGTGCTTAACGCCGCCAACTGGATTGGTATTGATGTGGTAATTGATGGCGAGCAACTTGACCTTGCTAAATGCGAAGTATTCAGTTTTCGCCGGGAACTGAACATGAAAGAAGGTTACCTGAAGCGCGATTTTAGCGCTAAAACAGCATCGGGTAAAGAAGTAAAAGTAGAGGCTATCCGCTTTTGCAGCATGGCCGACGATGAAACAGGTGCTATCAAATACACCCTTACGCCGTTAAACTTCAGTGGGGCTATCACCTTAACGCCTTCAATTGATGGCGATGTGGTGAACGAAGATTCCAACTATGATGAAAAGTTTTGGGACGAAGTAAGCAAGGCGTCACAAAGCGATGGTGGTTACATCTTAATGCGCACCAAAAAAACGGGTTTTGAGGTGGCTACAGGTATGCGATTCAGTGTCTTACAAAACCATGGCGCTACCGAACCCATTGTTCAAGCTATTGAAAAAGAAAAATATGTAGCTGCTAAAGTTGATGTGCAGGCAAAACAGGGTGAAAGCATCACGATGGTTAAATACGCCGCCAACCTTTCATCGCAAAACTATAAACCCGAAGAACTGATTGAGCAGTTATGTGACACGCTTAACCGTATCAGCATCAAAGGTTTTGATACCATGCTGGCCGAACAAGCTGCTGCCTGGGCCGAAAAATGGAAGCATAACGATATTATTATTGATGGCGATGTTTCTGCACAACAGGCCATCCGCTTCAATATTTACCAGCTTAACCAAACCTATACCGGCGAAGATGACCGACTGAATATCGGTCCCAAAGGTTTCACCGGCGAAAAGTACGGAGGCTCTACCTACTGGGATACCGAGGCCTATTGCGTCCCTTTTTATCTCTCAACTGCACCACAAAAGGTTACCCGTAATTTGCTGCTTTATCGCTATAAGCAATTAGGTAAAGCTATTGAGAACGCGCAACTGCTTGGTTTTAAAAACGGCGCGGCTTTATACCCTATGGTTACTATGGATGGTACCGAATGCCATAACGAATGGGAGATCACTTTTGAGGAGATCCACCGGAACGGGGCTATTGCATTTGCTATTTACAACTATGTGCGTTATACCGGCGATGAAGCTTATTTAGGTGATTACGGTTTTGAAGTATTGCTGGGTATAGCCAGGTTCTGGTCGCAAAGGGTTAACTGGTCGGAGGATAGGCAGCAATATGTAATGCTGGGCGTAACCGGGCCAAACGAGTATGAGAACAACGTAAACAATAACTGGTATACCAGCACCATTGCGACCTGGTGTATGCAATATACTGTTGATGTTGCTGATAAAATAAAAGCAGCTGATCCGGAAAAATACGCCGCATTGGTGAGCAAGGTAAGCCTGAATGAGGAAACCGAATTTGGCCGTTTCAGGGATATCATCCAAAAGATGTATTACCCATACGACGAGAAAAGCCAGGTGTTTTTACAACAGGATGGTTACCTGGATAAAGAGCAGATCCTGGTAAAAGATCTGCCCGCGTCAGAGCGTCCTATCAATCAAAAATGGAGCTGGGACAGGATCTTGCGTTCATGCTACATTAAACAGGCTGACGTACTGCAGGGGATTTATTTTTTTGAAGATCAGTACGATATAGATACTATTCGCCGCAACTTTGATTTTTACGAGCCGCGTACGGTGCATGAATCATCGTTATCGCCATGTGTGCACGCTATTTTGGCTGCCAAACTTGGCGATGAGGCGCGTGCTTATGAGTTTTACCTGCGCACTGCCCGTTTAGACCTCGACGATTACAACAACGATACCGAAGATGGCTGCCATATTACTTCCATGGCCGGTACCTGGATGGCGGTTGTGGAAGGTTTTGGCGGTATGCGTGTAAGGGATGGCAAGCTTTCGTTCCAGCCGTTCATTCCAGAAAAATGGTCGTCGTTTTCGTTCCATATTGGTTTCCGCGGTGCATTGCTGAATATTAAGGTGAGTAAGGAAGGTGTGCAGATCAAAAATGCCTCGGATGTTGAAACTACGGTGCTGGTTTATGGTAAAGAGCAGTTGGTAAAAGCCAATGATGAATTACTGGTTGAGGCGTAATGAAAAGCAATAAACTATTTACTTGTTTTATTGCTGCAACAATGTTGCCTGTTATTACGTTGGCACAGGTGAAACCACATCATACAAAAAAACGCATGGAACAAACTACCAACCATAAGCTCATTATATACCAGTTACTGCCCCGCCTGTTTGGCAATACCAAAACGTTGAATAAAACCAATGGATCTATTGAGGAAAACGGTGTAGGCAAGCTGAACGATATCAACGATAAAGCCCTGCAGGAGCTCAAAAAAATGGGCTTTACTTACGTTTGGTACACTGGAGTAATTGAGCATGCGACCATGACCGATTATTCGCAATTTGGTATTAAGGCCGATGATCCGGATATAGTAAAGGGAAGGGCGGGTTCGCCTTATGCAATTAAGGATTATTACGATATCGATCCCGACCTGGCAGTTGATGTTAAAAACCGTATCGGCGAGTACGAAGCACTTATCAAACGCAGCCACAACAATGGTTTAAAAGTATTGATGGATTTGGTTCCAAACCACGTAGCCCGTACCTATGGTTCGGACGTTAAACCTGCCGGTGTACGGGATTTTGGCCAGGATGATGATAAGAGCAAAGCTTTTAGCCCAACCAATGATTTTTACTATATGCCTGGCCAGCCTTTTGTTGTGCCGTCGGGCTATAATCCCGGAGGTGATGAATTCAAAAGTCTGATGAAGGATGGGCATTTTGATGAAAACCCAGCCAAAGCAACCGGTAACGATGTTTTCAGCGCTGCACCATCTATCAATGATTGGTTCGAGACCATGAAGCTGAACTACGGTGTTGACTACATGGATCATCGCCGCGGTCATTTCGACCCCATCCCCTCGCTTTGGAATAAGGTTTATGATATCCTGCATTACTGGAGCGAAAAAGGTGTCGACGGTTTCCGCTGCGATATGGTGGAAATGGTGCCGATTGAGTTTTGGGGATGGGTGATCCCCAAACTAAAAGCCGAGCATCTGGGTTTGGTATTCATCGGTGAGGCTTACGACAAAGGCAAATACAATGACTATATTTTTAAAGGCAAGTTTGATTATCTGTATGATAAGGTAGGTTTGTACGATGCCATTAAACGCCTTACCCGTGATGAACACAATTCATCAACCTGGGAGATCAATGCCGTTTGGAACCACGATAGTAAAGGTATCGATGAGCACATGCTCCGTTTCATGGAAAACCACGATGAGCAGCGCATCGCCTCTAATGATTTTGCAGGTAACCCCTGGCTGGCCGTTCCGGGCATGATCGTAACAGCCACTTTAAATACCGGCCCCGTAATGGTTTACTTTGGCCAGGAAGTAGGCGAACCTGCTATAGGCAACGAAGGCTTTAGCGGTAATGACGGCCGCACTTCCATCTTTGATTACTGGGGAGTGCCCGAGTATCAAAAATGGGTGAATAATCACGAGTACGATGGCGCGCAACTATCTGCCGATCAGCAAAAGCTTCGCGGCTTTTATCATAACCTGCTTAACGCAGTGCGCAATAGTGAAGCTCTTAAATCGGGTGCTTTTTATGAGCTGATGATAGCTAATGAACATCAGCCGGGCTTTGATACCCGTTTGTATATCTACGCCCGCTATACCAACAATCAACGTATATTAGTAATAACCAATTTTAACCGGAGTGAGCGTAAACTAACCGTAAAGCTTCCGGAAGACCTGTTAACAAAATTAAATCAAAGCGGCCATAAACAATTCACCGATCTGCTAAGCGGCGCTAAGTTCAATACCGATGATATACGTAATGGTGTTGAAGTAAGCCTGCCAGCCATGAGTGGATTGTTGCTGGAGTTTTAAATTATACCAATGCTCTTCTCGCGCCGTCATTGCGAGGAACGAAGCAATCCCCAATATGCAGAGCAACTTTGCACGTTCGCCCTGTAATGTTTGGGATTGCTTCGTTCCTCGCAATGACGAAAAAGACACAAACTAATAAACCAATTATGAGTAAACCAACCATCGCGCAAAAGCCACGGTTAAGCTTTTGGCAGATCTTTAACATGAGTTTCGGCTTTTTGGGCATCCAGTTTGGTTTTGCCTTACAAACAGGTAACGCAAGCCGCATCCTCCAAACCTTTGGTGCCGATGTGGAGCATTTGTCGTGGTTTTGGTTGGCCGCGCCTATAACAGGCATGGTTGTTCAGCCTATCATAGGTCATTACAGCGACAGGACCTGGAACCGTCTTGGTCGCCGCCGCCCTTACTTTTTAACAGGCGCTATTTTATCGGGTTTGGCATTGTTTTTTATGCCCAACTCATCTATGTTGGCAGCGCTGATCCCGCCGATAGTAGTAGGCGCTGGCATGCTCATGATTATGGATGCTTCATTCAACGTAGCTATGGAACCTTTCAGAGCTTTGGTAGCCGATAACCTGCCCGATAGTCAGCATACAACCGGCTTTTCCATGCAAACCTGTTTGATAGGTGTAGGCGCTGTAATTGGTTCGTGGTTACCTTATGTTTTTGCCGAATGGTTTGGAATAACCAAAACAGCCAATCAGGGCATTGTGCCTAATAATGTGCTGTATTCCTTTTACATTGGTGCCGCGGTTTTAATAGGTGCTATTTTGTGGACTGTGGTCGGCACTAAAGAGTACCCCCCCGAAGTTTATGCAACCTTTCATGAAAAGGACGAAACGGTATCTGGGCATAAGGGCGGCTTGTTGGAGATCTTCTCCGACCTGGTCAACATGCCCAAAACTATGAAGCAATTAGGGTTGGTACAGTTTTTCTCCTGGTTTGCACTTTTCTCTATGTGGGTATTTACAACCCCGGCAGTTGTTGATCATGTTTACCACATCCCGGCAGGGGATACTTCTTCGGCAGCCTATAATGATGCCGCCAACTGGGTAAATGTATTGTTTGGTGTATATAATTTAGTATCGGCAGTGTATGCTTTGTTATTGCCTCGCATAGTTAAAAAACTGAGCCGAAAAAAAGCGCATGCGTTTTCATTAACTATGGGCGGTTTAGGGTTAATCTCCGTATTCTTTATTCCTGATCCCCGTCTGCTGATCTTGTCAATGATTGGTGTCGGTTTGGCTTGGGGGAGTATCCTTGCTATGCCTTATGCTATTCTATCAAGCTCAATACCAGCCAAAAAGATAGGCGTGTACATGGGCATTTTTAATTTCTTTATTACTTTTCCGCAAATAGTTAATGGCATTATTGGTGGTCCGATAGTGAAGTATGCATACAGCGGGCATGCCATTTATGCTTTGGTAATGGCCGGTATTTTTATGTTCCTGGGGGCGATAGCCGTTCTTTTTGTTCAGGATGGTAAGAAAATTCAAATAATTGAAGCTGCAAATTGAATAAAAATTAAGGATTTGGCACGGTTAATGGTTTTTCGTTAATTCAATTATTGTATATTGCGTAGTAAGTACACTTTATACATCTTTGCAGAAGCCACTAATTTGTTTGAATGGAAAGTAATACCCCAAATCCGGAGTTGATAACCAGTAAGTTAATTGAAGCAGAAAACTTACTTGAAGAAGAAGAGGAATTTCACCACCTTAATAACCCTGCCGATGGTATTAAGCCGGTTGTAAAAAAATATCTCGGTGTACCCAATCATGCCGATCAGGTGGGGAATAAGTTCTACTTTACTGATGGCGATGCTAAAGTTGAAGTTATAGTTGTTACCGACGAGATTATCCGTGTAAGGCTTGCGCCGCATAGCGTTTTTTTAGATGATTTTTCATACGGGGTACCTAAGCTGCCCACCAAGGCGGCAGGTTTTACCCTGCATGAAGATGATAATGAATTTCGGGTATCTACTTATAAAGTGAATTGCCATATCCGCAAAAAGGATTTCTTTATCTTTTTTTCAGATAGCAGTAACCATGTAACCAGCATCGATGCTGTGCCAATGCATTGGGAAGAGAACGTGCAGGCTGGCGGTTATTATGTGTTTTGCACCAAAACCTGCGCACCCGACGAAAGCTTCTTTGGCTTAGGCGATAAACCAACCGAATTTAACCTGCGCGGCAAAAGGCTAAAAAACTGGAACACTGATGCCTACTCATTTCAGTGGAACCAGGACCCTTTGTACCGCAGTATCCCTTTTTACATCAGCGTAAACGAGGGTATAGCACACGGTATCTTCTTTGATAATACATTTAAAGCGCAATTTGACTTTGGCGCCGAAGACAGGACTAAAACAAGTTTTTGGGCAGATGGTGGGGAATTGCAATATTACTATATCCACGGGCCGCACATGATGGACGTGGTAAAAAGCTATCATACCCTAACGGGTACGCACCCTATGCCGCCGCTTTGGGCGCTGGGTTATCACCAATGCCGCTGGAGCTATTATCCTGAAGCTAAGGTTAGGAAGATAGCCAAAGGTTTCCGTGAAAACCAAATCCCATGCGATGGTATCTACCTGGATATCGATTATATGGATGGTTACCGCTGCTTTACCTGGAACCGTAAGTATTTCCCCGATCCTAAAAAAATGATCAGCGAGCTTGCGGCTGATGGCTTTAAAACCGTGGTAATTATTGATCCGGGGATCCGTGTGGATGACAACTACGAGGTATTCAGGGAGGGTAAGGAGAAGCGATATTTCTGCCGCCGAAGCGATGATTATTTTATGGAAGGCCACGTATGGCCGGGCCGTTGCCAGTTCCCAGATTTTACCAATCCTGAAGTACGCGAATGGTGGGGCGGTTTGTTTGACGAACTGGTACAAATGGGCGTTGCCGGTGTATGGAACGATATGAACGAGCCCGCCGTATTTGGTGCAGGTACGTTCCCCGATGATGTGCGTCACCAGTATGATGGTTACCGCGGATCACACCGCAAGGCACATAATATTTA
Source organism: Mucilaginibacter sp. 3215 (assembly GCF_050433785.1). Taxonomy (NCBI): domain Bacteria; kingdom Pseudomonadati; phylum Bacteroidota; class Sphingobacteriia; order Sphingobacteriales; family Sphingobacteriaceae; genus Mucilaginibacter; species Mucilaginibacter sp. 3215. The sequence continues at coordinate 290,971 of NZ_JBNPWO010000003.1, read as the reverse complement.
TGGCATGCAGATGGTACGCTCAACCTACGAGGGTTTGCGTAAGATCATGAAAAACAAACGCCCTTTTACCATTACAAGGGCAGGTTATTCAGGCGTACAACGCTTTTCATCGGTGTGGACTGGTGACAACGTGGCCTCATGGGAACACCTTAAGCTGGGTAATATCCAGTGTCAGCGTTTGTCGATATCGGGCATACCATTTTGCGGTACCGACATTGGCGGTTTTAGCGGAGAGCCCGATGGCGAACTGTTTACCCGCTGGATCCAGATGGGCACCTTTTCGCCGTTTATGCGTGCGCACTCGGCAGGTGATACAAAAGAGCGTGAACCGTGGAGTTTTGGCGAGCCTTTCACAGCAATCAACCGTAAGTTTATCGAACTGCGTTACCGTTTGATCCCCTACCTATACTCCACTTTCTGGGAGCATCACCGCTATGGTTTCCCTATTTTAAGGCCGATAGTGATGCACGAGCAGGATACACAGCTAAACCACTTCCGCCAGGATGAGTTTACATATGGTGATAAAATATTGGTTTGCCCGGTAATGGAGCCAGGCCAGATCAAACGCAATGTATACCTGCCTAAAGGTAAATGGTACAACTTCTGGACTTATGAGCTTGTTGACGGTGGCCAGGAAGTATCAGTAGATACCCCGCTTGAGACTATGCCGGTATTTATAAAAGCCGGTTCGGTGATACCTGAATACCCGGTAATGCAATACGTTGGCCATAAAGAGATTGAAGAAGTGAAGCTGAATATTTACTATACCGATTATGAAGTAAATTCATTCCTGTTTGAAGATTACGGCGAAACATTTGCGTACGAGCAGGATATTTACCTGGAGAAAAAGTTTGTGGTAAATGGCAGTAGCAAAAATTTAACCATTGATCAGAGCCTGGAAGGTTTGTATACCCCACGCTATGACGGCTATCATTTTAACCTGATAGGTTTGCCGTTTACGCCATCAAAAATAAAAGTAGATGGTAAGGAGGTAAAAGAATTTCAACTAAATGATGATAAAACGGTAGAGTTTAAATACAGTAAAAACTTTAAACATATTGAAATAAACAGGTAGTATTTAGAAGAGGCTAAGCTGCAAGGCAAAAGGTAGTTGCAGCCTTGTAAATCAAGAAACAAAACCTTCATAGCTCTGCTCATGTTAAGGTAATATAATTACAACGCCATTGCTACGGCAATGGCGTTTTTTTTCTGAAACTCGAATTTATTGAATTAGATGAATGGACAGAATGCTTAGCAAATTAAATAAATTCTCTTAATTCGATGAATTCGAGTTCAGACGATTATTCTGTTAATTCATCTAATTCAGTAAATTCTGATTCAGACAATCTTCCCTCCAAAAATAAATCTCCAAAACCCTGCATAATATATTAATCCTGTTATATTTGATTACATATAAACCAAACTCATTCCTGTGATTTGGGTTATCTACTAACACCCTAACAGGTTATCTATATCATGGCCAAAAAAACAACTAAAACCGAGAACCCCTTACCGGATACAAAGCCTGTAAAGGAAAAAAAAGCCGTCACTAAGGTCAAAGCCGATAAAGTAACGCCTGAAACAGGAGCCCCGGAACCTAAAAAAGCAGTTAAAATGAAAACAGCGGCTGCCGAAAAGCCTGTCGTTGTTGTAGAAAAAGCTGCACCGGTTAAAACAAAATCGATTGCTGCTGAAAAGCCTTCAGCCGTTAAAAAAGCAGCATTGGCTAAGTCGAAAGCGGTGAATGCCAATAACCCGACAGAAATTACCCCGCAACCTGTAACGCTTAAAGCCGTTGAACCATACAGCCGTTTTACGGATTTTGATATCAGTTTATTTAAGTCGGGCAAACATTATAAGCTGTATGAAAAACTGGGCTCGCATGTAGTGGAATACCTGGGTGTTATTGGGACTTATTTTGCCGTTTGGGCTCCAAATGCACAATACGTAGCGGTAATAGGCAACTTTAACGGCTGGGACCGCGGTTCGCATAGCTTGAATGCCCGCTGGGATTCATCGGGTATTTGGGAAGGTTTTATTCCAAATGTTGGCAATGGCGAAACGTATAAATACTATATCAAATCATCAACCGGCGAAGACCTGGAAAAAAGCGATCCCTTTGCTTTACGCTGGGAACTGCCGCCGCGTACTGCCTCTATAGTTGCCGATACTTTTTATGAGTGGAAGGATCAGGATTGGATGCAGAACCGTCATGAACATAACGCACTCGACAGGCCATATTCGGTTTACGAAGTGCATTTGGGTTCATGGGCGCGTAATCCCGAAAGTCCAGACGAGTTTTTAACTTACACTCAGCTTGCCGAAAAGATGGTGCCTTATGTAAAGGAAATGGGCTTTACGCACGTGGAGTTCATGCCCATTATGGAACACCCGTACTATCCAAGCTGGGGCTACCAGGTAAGCGGCTATTTTGCTGCAGCATCGCGCTATGGTACGCCGCAACAACTGATGTACCTGATAGAAGAATTTCACAAAGCCGGCATTGGCGTAATCCTGGATTGGGTGCCTTCGCACTTTCCGGGAGATATCCATGCGCTATATAAATTTGACGGTACACACCTTTATGAGCATGCCGATGCCCGCAAAGGCTTTCACCCCGACTGGAAATCATACATTTTTAACTACGGCCGCAACGAGGTAAGGGCTTTTCTGATCAGCAACGCGCTGTTTTGGCTGGAAAGGTATCATGCCGATGGTTTACGCGTTGACGCGGTGGCCTCAATGCTATACCTTGATTATTCGCGCAAGCATGGCGAATGGGAAGCTAACAGGTATGGTGGTAACGAAAACCTCGAAGCTATATCATTTCTCAAAGAATTTAACGAAGCAGTTTACAGCCATTTTCCATCGGTACAAACCATAGCTGAAGAATCTACGTCATTTACAGGCGTTAGTCGCCCGGTTTATTTAGGCGGCCTGGGCTTTGGGATGAAATGGATGATGGGCTGGATGCATGACACTATCGATTATTTTCATGAAGACCCTATTCACCGTAAATACCATCATAACGAGATAACTTTTAGTACTATATATGCCTTTACCGAAAACTTTATGCTGCCTTTCTCGCATGATGAGGTTGTTTATGGCAAAGGCAGCATGCTACGCAAAATGCCCGGTGATGAGTGGAGGCAGTTTGCTAACCTGAGACTGATGTACGGATATATGTTCACACACCCCGGCTCAAAACTACTCTTTATGGGCGGCGAATTTGGGCAGGGCGATGAATGGGATTTCAGCAAATCGTTACAGTGGCATGTGTTGCAGTATCCAAATCACCAGGGTATTAGCGAAACAGTTAAGGCGTTGAACCATTTATATCGTACAGAGTCTGCGCTGTATGAAAAGGCTTTTTCGCACCAGGGTTTTGAGTGGGTTGACGGCGGCAATGCCAACGATTCCATACTGGTTTACCGCCGGATGGGACACGACAGTAAAAACGATCTGATGATCGTCCTGAACATGACGCCTGTTGTACGTCGGGATTATCGCATAGGCGTACCCGCTGCCGGTAAGTGGAAAGAGATCTTTAATTCGGATAATGAAAAATACTGGGGCAGCGGCATCATCAATTATGAGCCTGTAAACAGCGACCAGGTAAGCTGGCATGGCAAAAGCCAATCTATCAAAATTACTATACCGCCGCTTGCAGCTGCGGTATTTAAACTGGCACCTGATGTGCCTGCTAAATATGAATTGAAACGGTAAGCAGCTTTGAAAGACTTACGAAGTTCTAAATACTTCGTAAGTCTTGATTTTTAGGTAAACAAGTTCAGGATGCCGCTGTTGTTATTATGTAAATAGCCTATGAACCCCAAATTCAAATATCTTTATCTTATAGGTGGTGTAGTTGCCACGATATTGTTTATTGTGCAAATTGTGGCTACCTATCCAAAGCCTAATACAGTTGGGGTAATCCTTGGCGCTCTGCCAGCTTTGGCCTTGTTTTACTTATCGTACAAGGCTTATCATGTTAAAAAAGACAATGAGCTGATGTGAGATAAACTTAGAGATTAGAAGGCGATTCTATCCTCCTGCAATACCGCGCATTGCCTATAATAATCTCTCTTTTGTTTTTTTTGCCCAATAACCTGTGAGGCGGACCAGGTACCTGGTTGATAATTAAGTTATTTAACGATTTTTGCCTTGATGTAAAAGTCAGGATCAATAGCTAATGAGTCGACAGCGGGGGGATATTCCAATTTCAGTGACTGCCAGTTCGTTGTGGGGGTAATCCAACGTTGATCAATCAATTTGATTTTAACTGGCATGGTAAAACCGTCTATACAATTTGTAAATCTGTATTCGAAGCTTTTTTCATCAATTTTATATTCCAATACAGGGATCTGCGTGGTTCTTAAGTATTGGTCAAATATCTTGCTGAGATCTTTTTTGCTGACCTTACTGATATAGTTTTCTATCTGTGCCGAATTTACCGATTGGTGATGAAAGCTTCTGTTAAGTCCTCGTAACACTTCCCTGAATTTATCGTCATTATTGATAATAGCCTGTAACATGTGGATTAAAACCCAACCCTTCAGATAGGCGTCTTCGCCTCCGTCTTTAAAAATATTGTCGGGAGAAATTACAGGAGCCTTGTTGCCTATCCGATTGTTGGTTCTGCTTAAAAAGAAATCATGGGACGCTTTTGGCCCATAAAGATCGGCGATAACCAATTCCTCTGCATAGCCGGCAAAGCCTTCCTGTAACCAGCCGTAGGCAGGATCATATGCTGTTATGTTGTTGCCAAACCATTCGTGCGCTGTTTCATGAACTATCATCCGGTCGGTTTTTTGATCCCAATAAGTTAGCCGTTTGGGATTAAGGCCAAAGCGACCCAATCTAAACTTGTTTCCATAGCCGATAGCGCTTTGATGTTCCATTCCTATATACGGTGCTTCAACCATCTTAAAGCCGTCGCTGTAAAATGGGTATGGGCCAAACCAGTGCTCAAATGATGTTAAAGTTTTTCGAACTTCGGCAACCATGTAACCTTTTACCTTTTCCTGGTTATAATCCAGTACCCAAAAATCCAGATCAAGGTTACCGCGTTCGCCCTTAAATTTGTCACTTATATGTTCATATTTTCCTATATAAAAGGTAAGCCCATAATTATTTATAGGGTTGTTCACGGCCCAGGTGTAGCTTGAGGTGCCGTCTGTATTTTTAAGTTGCCGCTGAAGCCTTCCATTTGAAACCGCGACTAATGTATCTGGGGTAATTATAGTAACCGAAGCGCCTTTATCGGGTTTATCGCCAATGTAAACCTTACATGGAAACCATGCACTCGCGCCCGGCAATTGACAGGCTACAGCCATCCATGGTCTGCCTACAGAGTCCTTTTGCCATACCAAACCACCATCCCATGGAGGGTTAACTGATTGTTTTGGTTTGCCCGAATAGTAAATCGTAATGTTTTGAATGTTATTTTTTGACCGTTGTAGGGGCTTTACAAACCATGCATCGCCGTTTTGTATAAAAGATAACTTTGCGTTCCCCATTTTGATACTATCTATTTTTAGAGGCGATTGCAGATCTACTTGCATGAGCCCGGTGTGTTTATTTTTAACAATCTTATATTGAATAATATTGCTACCGCAGATCGTTTGATTAATGTAATCTGGTTTTATGGTCAGATCATAGCGCAGCACATCCCACCAAGCCCTTTCTGGCGTTATCGACCCTTTTAAAGTATCCTGGTGCGTTGGTTTGATTGGCCTATCGTTTTGTTGTGCAATTAATTTGCAGGTTAACAAGCTTAGGATTATAAACGTAAATGTTTTTTTAGTCATAGATAAGTATCTTGTAGGGCGTGATGTATCGTTGGTTATTGCCAACCGTGAGCCACTAAAATAGTGAAATTTCACTTGCAGGAGCTTTTATTAAACGTCCCAACGACTTATAAATCCCCACCTTCAATTTTTAATCACGAATTTCCAGACCAATCCACAACCGCACAATCACTGTTCGAAAACGAACAGTTTCGTAGATTGTATTTTTATTTAATTAATTGATATTCAATAAATTAAAAACAAGGCATGTGATTGGCTGAAATTCATATATAAACTATTACAATTATGCTTAAAAATTACCTGCTGGTTGCTTTTAGAAACCTTTCAAAAAACAAAGCTTTCTCCGCCATTAATATAATAGGGCTGGCTATTGGCATGGCAGCATGCCTGCTCATTTTGCAATACGTTAGCTTTGAGCTTAGTTTCGATGATTTTCACGTCAAAAAAGATCGCGTATTCCGCATCAATCAGGACAGGTATAATAACGGCAAGCTGAGCACCCAATGGGCTGGCGGGGCTTTTGCACCTGGTACAGCTTTTAAAACTGAGCTCCCCGAAATTGAGGAGTACATAAAGATAGTAAGAGCGGGCCAAACCATCGCTAACTATAAGGATCAGAAAATGGTGATCCAGAATGTTTACTATGTAAGCGATGCCTTTTTTAAAATATTTACTTTCCCGTTGATAAACGGCGATCCTAACACGGCTCTTAAAGAACCTAACACGGCAGTAATTACACGGCAAATTGCCGACAAGCTTTTTCATGGCGTAAACCCTGTTGGCCAAACCTTGTATATCAATACAGATAAGCCGCTTAAAATTACCGGTATAATAGAAAATATGCCTGGCAACACGCACATGAATTTCGATATCATGCAATCGTACGCAACATTTCAGAAAGAAAACCCTCCAAATAAAGAGGATGACATTGATAACGCTTGGCTTAACGACGGTTGTACAACCTATTTGCTGTTAAAACCCGGTGTTGATCCGCGTAAATTGGAGGCTAAGTTTATCCCGATAGTAAAGAAAGCTTATGATAAGTATCCCGGGTCGGGCGAAGGCGGCGTTTATACACTGCAGCCCGTTAAGGATATCCATCTGTACTCCAACAGAATGCTTGAGTTTCAGCCTAATGGCGATGGCAAATCGGTTTACCTGCTTTTGGGCATTGCTATTTTCGTGATCATTATCGCCTGGATCAATTATATCAACCTGGCTACGGCCCGTGGCATTGGCAGGGCTAAAGAGGTTGGCGTACGTAAAACCCTCGGCTCGGCAAAAGCGCAACTCATTGCCCAGTTTATGCTGGAAGCTATGATGCTTAACGCCATGGCTATTGGCCTTGCATTACTTATCATTATGGCTTGCTTGCCTGTATTCGCCAATATTTCCGGCATGCAGATGGGCTTTACCTTATTTACTAAAGCAACTTTTTGGCTGGCTGTTTTGGGAATTTTTGTGTTGGGCTCATTCTTCAGCGGCTTTTACCCGGCTATAGTCTTATCGGCGTTCAGGCCGGTTGAAGTGATGAAAGGCAAGATCTTAGCATCGCCAGGGGGAGTGATATTACGTAAGGCAATGGTGGTATTCCAGTTTGCTGCCTCGATATTTTTATTGATAGGGTCGCTTACGGTTTTCAAACAACTTAAATACATGCAGAGCCAAAAGTTAGGGGTAAAAATAGACCAAACCCTGGTCATTAAGGCTCCCTTGGTGAAGGTAGATTCATTTTATCGCAGCATGAGCTCATTTAAACACGAATGCCTGGCACAATCCGCCGTTAAAAGCGTAACTGTATCAACCTCAATTCCAGGCGAACCTGTACACTGGAATGCAGGCGGAATTAAATTGGTGGGATCCGATCAAAGCACAAGCAAGCAATACCGCATCGTTGGTGCCGATTATGATTACCTTAATGCCTACGATATTAAGCTGATAGCCGGTCGTAAGTTTTCAAAGGGGTTTGGCGACGAGCCGCACAAGGTAGTATTTAACAAAAAGGCGGTTGAGCAATTAGGTTTTACCAAACCTGCCGATGCCCTGGGCAAACGCATTGATTTTTGGGGAGATGTTTATGAGATAATAGGCGTGGCCGATAATTTCCATCAGCAATCGTTACATGATGCTTATGATGCGATGATCTTCCGTTGTATCCCTGATGTACGCGGGCCCGTATCTGTAAAGATAAGCACCACCAATTTACCCCAAACCATTGCGGAATTAAAGAAAACCTGGGCGAGCTTTTTCCCCGGCGACCAGTTTGATTATTTCTTTTTAGACCAGCATTTTAACGAGCAATACAAAACCGATCAACGCTTTGGGCAGGTATTTGGCGTATTTACCGGCATCGCCATTTTTGTGGCCTGTTTGGGATTATTTGGCCTCGTGTCATACACCATTGTACAGCGCACCAAGGAAATCGGCATCCGCAAGGTACTGGGAGCTTCGGTAAACAGTATTTTAAAATTGTTGTATAAAGATTTTGCCCTGTTGGTAGTAGTGTCGTTTGTAATTTCGGCACCAATAGGCTGGTACGCTATTCATCAATGGCTGCAAACATATGCTTTCAGGATGGATATTAACCTCTTCCTGTTCGTTATTCCATTCTTCCTGGTATTGCTGGTTGCCTTTTCAACGGTCTCGTTTTTGAGCATGAAAGCAGCGCTGATGAACCCGGTAAAGAGTTTGAAGACGGAGTAGTAAACAAAAACACGTCATTATAAGGTACGAAGCAATCGTACGAAAGCACGGTCGCACTGTATTGCGTGCGATTGCTTCGTCGTTCTTCTTATAATGACATGTTTTTATTCAGGGCAAGGGGATTTCGGCAGGGGCAAACATTTACAAGGTACGTTCAGCCAATCCCCAAAAGAGAGGGTTGGCTGAGGTTTTTTCCTATCTTTGCCCTAAAAGCAGACTGAATATGACCGGAAAATCGCCTCAGGAATCATACACCATCATGAACGAACTGGTATTACCCAATGATACCAACACTTTAAATAACCTGATGGGTGGTCGCCTGCTGCATTGGATGGATATTGCCGCTGCTATTTCGGCACAAAAGCACTGTAATAGAATAGTGGTGACCGCGTCGGTAGATAACGTATCGTTCCAGTCGCCGATAAAGCTGGGTGATGTGATCAGCATTGAAGCAAAGGTTACCCGCGCGTTCACTACTTCGGTTGAGGTAAGGATGGATGTATGGGCGCAAAACATTCCATCGGGCACTAAAGTAAAAAGTAATGAGGCCTATTATACCTTTGTTGCTTTGGATAAAGATGGCCAAAAGACGACTGTGCCCGAGCTGGTACCTGAAACGGATAAAGAGCGCGCATTGTATGAGGGGGCGCTTCGCCGTCGCCAATTAAGGTTAATATTAGGCGGAAAAATGAACCCGAATGATGCTACTGAATTGAAAGCGCTTTTTTTTGGCGACCAGTTGCCACCTAATCTTGGTGAAGAAATAAAGCAGTAACAAATTTCCCGGCGCATTGTCTAAATGGTTTAAACATTAAAACTACTGCCATGCGATATTTTCTATGCTTTTTACTGCCACCGCTTGCCATCCTCACCACCGGCAGGATAGGTGCATTTATATTGAATATATTTTTAACACTTTTCTTCTGGATCCCGGGCGTGATCCATTCCATCCTGGTAACCAGCGATTATTATGAAGCAAAACGTCACCGGCAACTGATGCGGGCGACAAGGCGTTACCGTTGGTAACCTTGATTCGCTTGATTATAGGATTCCCGGATGTTTTGATTGAGGCTGTTTAGGACTATTCTATCAAGAAATCCTCAAATCCTAAAAATCATGGTTCAAAATTATCATATTTGCCACGATGCAGAAAGGTAAGCTATTAATAATTGACGACGAGGAACGCCTCCGCAACCTGCTTGCGCGTATTTTACAGCTGGAAGGCCATGAGGTAATTACTGCGGCTACAGCCAAAGAGGGGCTTAAAAAACTCCAACTCGAAAGCATACAGGTGGTATTAAGCGATGTTAAGCTGCCTGATATTGATGGTATTACCCTTTCTGAAACCATCAAAAAAAACTACCCAAATACCGAAATCATTGTTTTGACCGCATACGGCACTATTAATGATGGCGTGAAAGCCATAAAAGCCGGTGCGTTTGACTATATCACCAAGGGCGATGATAACGAAAAGATCATCCCGCTGGTAAGCAAGGCCATGGATAAAGCCCTGCTACAGCAAAAGGTTGCCGAATTGCAAAGCAAGCTGAATGATAAGTTCGGCTTCGACAGGCTTATTGGCCGGTCAACGGCTATCAGCGATGTAATTAAGCTTGCCCAAAAGGTTGCCCTTACCGATACTACAGTATTATTATTAGGCGAAACAGGTACCGGTAAAGAAATTTTTGCCGAGGCTATTCACCAGGCCAGCAATCGCAGCGCTAAATCATTTGTAGCTGTAAACTGCAGCGCTTTTACCAAAGAGTTATTGGAGAGCGAATTGTTCGGTCATAAAGCCGGTTCATTCACAGGGGCGGTTAAAGATAAAAAAGGCCTGTTTGAGGAAGCTAATGGTGGTACCATATTTTTGGATGAGATAGGGGAGCTTGATCATGACCTGCAAGCTAAGCTGCTTCGCGTGCTTGAATCGCAGCAATTCATTAAAATAGGTGATACCAAACCCACCCAGGTTAACGTGCGGATCCTGGCAGCTACCAACCGTAATTTGCTCAACGAAATCAATGACGGTCATTTTCGGTCTGATTTATTTTATCGTCTTTCAGTTTTCCAGATCACGCTGCCTGCCCTGCGCGAGCGTAAAAAAGATATCAAACTACTTGCCGAATACTTTATGCAGCATTTTGCCCTTAAAGTAAAAAAGCAGGTAAATACCCTCAGCGATGAGTTCATAGAAAAACTGGAAGCCTATCCATGGCCCGGTAATATCCGCGAGCTGAAGAATATTGTAGAACGTGCGGTGATTCTGACCGATAGTAATGTGCTTGATGAAAGCCTATTGCCTTATGAAGTTCAGCAGCAACAGGTGAAAAGCGGTGCACCTATTTCGGCATTTGATCTTTCCTCTGTAGAGAAATTACATATTCAGAGGGTGTTAAACCACACCCACGGCAACCGTGCAGAAGCAGCGCATCTGCTAAATATTGGCGTAGCTACGTTGTACAGAAAGCTGAAGGAATATAACCTGGAGTAATTTCGGATTTCGGAATTCCGATTTTTCTAAAAACTCCGCTGACGCACGGCTCCTGCCGGGTGTCGACTATTAAACGGCCTCTGGCCGCCGAATATAGGTTTAATAGTTAATACTGGTTGAAGTTTAGCGATAGCGCAACTTCGACCTTAAACAATGGAAGCATTCTGCTTCCGAAGCTGGGCTGATACTTTAGCTGGTATTTATTAAGGCCCTTAGTTAAACTGAAGGCTTAAGCTATTTTGGGGACGAAGTCACGCTATCGTTAAACTTCGACCAGGAGCAGACATAAATTACACATTAGTTTATAACCCCACGCTTACACCCAACTTCAGCCGGGTGTCCATTATCAAGCGGCCTTTGGGCGCCTTACGCAGGCCAGAGGCCTGGAAATAGTTGCCACTCGCCAGACGCGAGCGGCGGCGAGTGGTTTTAAATCCCACTTTGATAATCCCCTATCAAAATGATAGGTCAATTCTCCCTAAATAAATAAAACCTTAATTTGATATATGTATAGATTATTGATAGTCAATCATTTATATAGTTTTTGATTTTCTTGGCATCCGCTTGGCAAAGCCCTTTGCAAAAACACATAAAAATGGATGCTTTACTCACAATCGCTTACCTGGCCACATTTGTAGTGGTGTTCTGGATCTTTTTTAAATCTGTAACGTACTTCGAAAAAATCTAAAATCATGGCAGCATTATTCATCGTAGCAATAGCCGTGTTCATTTACATGGTATACGTACTTCTTAAACCCGAAAAATTTTAAAATTAAACTATGAACACTGAACTAACGGGTGTAATTTTCACCTACCTGCTCACCTTAGCCATCGCCATTCCCCTTGGCCGTTACATAGCTAAGGTATTTAAGGGCGAAAAAACCTGGCTCGATTTCCTCGCCCCGCTTGATCGTTTTATTTTCCGCTTCAGCGGTATTGACACCAAACGCGAAATGAACTGGAAACAGCACTTGCTGGCCCTGCTTACCATTAACAGCGTTTGGCTGATATATGCTTTTGTTTGTTTAATGGCACAAGGTCATTTGCCGCTTAACCCGGATGGTAACTCCGGTCAATCGCCTGATACTGCTTTCAATACCGCTATCAGCTTTTTGGTAAACTGTAACCTGCAGCATTACTCGGGCGAAAGCGGTGCTACCTATTTTACACAGCATTTTGTGTTCATGTTCCTGCACTTTGTATCAGCTGCTACAGGTATTGCCGCGCTGGTAGTTGTGTTCAGGGCCATGAAAGATAAGGTTACTGATAAGCTGGGCAACTTTTGGGAATACTTTGTAAAAACCATCACCCGTATATTATTACCTATCTCATTTGTGATAGCTGTGATCTTCGCATTTAACGGCATGACTACCAGCTATGCAGGTAAAGATACTTTCATCAGTATGCAGGGCGACACCGTTCACGTATCCCGCGGACCGGTTGCACCTCTGGTTGCTATTAAGCACTTAGGTACCAACGGCGGCGGCTGGTTTGGCGCAAACTCCGCCCACCCTATCGAGAACCCTAACTATTTAACCAATACTGTCGAGCTGGTAGCACAGGTTGCTATCCCGATCGCGTTGGTGTTTGCATTGGGTTTTTATCTCAATAAAAAGAAATTCGCTTATGTGATCTTCGGCGTAATGACGCTGGGTATGCTCATGCTGTTGATCCCGACTATGAATGCCGAACTGAACGGAAACCCTGCCATCGCAAAAATGGGTATCAGCCAGCCAACCGGTGCTATGGAAGGTAAGGAAGTAAGATTTGGTCCGGCTAACTCGGCTTACTGGAGCATCGTGACTACTATTATCTCTACAGGTTCGGTAAACTCCATGCATGACAGTGCTATGCCGGTATCAGGTACTATGATGCTGCTGGGTATGATGGTTAATTGTTTTTATGGTGGCTGCGGCGTTGGTATCCTCAACTTCTACATATTTATCATAGTAGCAGTATTTATTTCAGGACTGATGGTTGGCCGTACGCCTGAGTTTTTAGGCCGTAAGATAGAGGCGAGGGAGATGAAAATAGCTTCGCTGATCGCTTTGCTTCACCCGTTCATTATCCTTGTAGGCTTGGCCATATCATCATATTATGTGGTTAACGTAGCCGGTGCCGATTGGGCTGTTAAACCTTCGGCCTGGTTAAATAACCCCGGTACGCATGGTTTCTCCGAAATGTTGTACGAGTATACTTCAGCCGCAGCCAACAACGGTTCGGGTTTTGAAGGCCTGGGCGACGGTAATATCTTCTGGAACTATACCACCGGTATCGTGATGATATTGGGCAGGTTCCTGCCAATAATTGGTCCGCTGGCTATTGCCGGATTGTTGGCTAACAAAAAATATATACCTGAATCGGCCGGTACATTGAAGAGTGATACTTCAACCTTTGGGTTGATGATCTTCGCGGTGATCGTGATCATTGCAGCGTTGTCATTCTTCCCTTCACTGGCTTTAGGCCCAATTGCTGAACATTTTTCATTAAAATAATCATGAACTCAACTCAAAATACATTGTTTCAGGGCGATCAGATGAGGGATGCTTTTAAACAATCCTTTATCAAGTTAAACCCTCGTGTGCTGTTCCGCAACCCGGTAATGTTTACTGTGGAGATCGGTACTGTTGTAATGCTCATTGTGAGCATATTTTCGCTGACCAATAAAGGCCAGGGTAGCTTTGCCTACAACTTTACGGTATTCATTATATTATTGTTAACTGTGCTGTTTGCCAACTTTGCCGAGGCCATTGCGGAAGCACGTGGTAAAGCCCAGGCCGAAAGCCTCCGCAAAACCCGCGAAGAGACGCCTGCCCGCTTACTGGTTAACGGTAAGGAAGAAAAGGTGATGTCGTCACAACTAAAAAAAGGTGATGTTTTCATTTGCGAAACAGGAGATAATATCCCTACCGACGGTGAAATTATTGAAGGTATCGCTACCATTGATGAATCTGCCATTACAGGTGAATCGGCCCCGGTGATCCGTGAGGCAGGTGGTGATAAATCATCTGTTACGGGTGGTACCAAAGTATTATCCGACAGGATAAAAGTATTGGTTACTACCCAGCCGGGCGAAAGCTTTCTGGATAAAATGATCGCTTTGGTTGAAGGTGCTTCCCGCCAGAAAACCCCTAACGAAATTGCTTTAACTATTTTATTAGCTGGTTTTACGCTGATCTTCGTTATCGTGTGTGTTACCCTGAAGCCTTTCGGCGATTATTCAAATACGCCCATCACTATAGCCGCTTTTATATCGTTGTTTGTTTGTTTGATCCCTACCACTATCGGTGGCCTTTTATCGGCCATCGGTATTGCCGGGATGGACAGGGCTTTACGCGCCAACGTGATCACCAAAAGTGGTAAAGCTGTTGAAACAGCAGGCGACTTAGACACTTTATTACTGGACAAAACTGGTACCATAACCATTGGTAACCGTAAAGCAACGAGCTTTTACCCAACCGGAGGTGTAAATGAGCAGGACTTCGTAACGGCTTGTGTACTAAGCTCGCTGGCCGACGAGACTCCCGAAGGTAAGTCGATTGTTGAGCTGGCCGAGCAAGGCCCGTACAAATTGAAAATCTACGCTCCGGCCGATTCGGTGTTTATTAAATTTACTGCCGAAACCCGCTCAAGTGGTTTGGATACCCCGGATGGTTTGCGGATCCGTAAAGGGGCTTTTGATTCTATCCGTAATATTGCCTTAAAAGCGGGCAATCCGTTTCCGTCGGATGTTGAGGATAACGTTAAAAAGATCTCATCAAATGGTGGTACCCCATTGGTAGTATCGCAAAATGAAAAGATCATGGGTGTGATCGAGCTGCAGGATATCATTAAAACCGGTATCGCCGAACGTTTTGAGCGCTTGCGTAAAATGGGGGTTAAAACAGTGATGGTTACGGGCGATAACCCGCTTACAGCCAAATTCATCGCCGAAAAAGCCGGTGTAGATGATTTTATTGCCGAGGCAAAGCCCGAGGATAAAATGAACTACATTAAAAAGGAACAGCAGGGCGGTAAACTGGTAGCCATGATGGGCGACGGAACAAACGATGCCCCTGCACTTGCCCAGGCTGATGTTGGCGTGGCGATGAACAGCGGTACCCAAGCCGCCAAAGAAGCCGGTAACATGGTTGATCTGGATAACGATCCAACCAAACTGATTGAGATTGTGGAAATAGGTAAACAGCTGTTGATGACTCGTGGTACTTTAACAACTTTCAGTATAGCAAACGACGTGGCTAAATACTTCGCCATTGTTCCGGCTTTGTTTATGGTATCAATGCCCGCCTTAAAAGCGCTGAACATTATGGACCTGCACAGCCCGCAATCGGCTATACTTTCGGCAGTGATATTTAACGCTATTATTATTCCGTTGTTGATTCCGCTGGCTTTGCGTGGTGTTGAATATAAACCGATAGGCGCAAGTGCGTTGTTACGCCGTAACCTGCTCATTTATGGCTTAGGCGGTATTATTATACCTTTTATAGGCATTAAATTAATTGATTTAGCTGTTTCATTATTCATATAAAAACTAAATGAGCCGGGGACGTGGGGTATGGTTTTAGGGCGACAGATAAGCTTTAACTACCGTCACAAACCCCACGTTCCCAAACTCATCTTTAAAAATTAAATAAAATGAAAACATATTTGTTGCCATCCATCAAGCTTACCCTAATACTGATAGTATTAACAGCAGGCATTTATCCTTTAGCTATAGCCGGTATAGGTAAATTTACCCCGGGTAAAGGCGATGGTGAAACCATTACATACAAAGGCCGTGTAGTTGGCTACGCCAACATTGGTCAAAAGTTTACTAAAGACGAGTATTTCTGGGGCCGTCCGTCAGCAGTTGATTATAATGCTGCCGGTTCAGGAGGCTCAAACAAAGGCCCGTCAAATCCTGATTACCTGAAACAGGTTGAAGGCAGGATTGAGGATTTCCTGAAACATAACCCTGGCGTAACACGCTCACAAATTCCTGCCGAACTGGTTACAGCGTCAGGCAGCGGTTTGGACCCTGATCTTTCACCAGCCGGAGCAAAAGTACAGGTTGCCCGTGTAGCTAAAGTTCGCGGTTTATCAGTTGATGCCGTAAACAAACTGGTTGATGAGCATACTGAGCAGCCTTTGTTAGGTTTGTTTGGTCCTGCTAAAGTGAATGTATTAAAGCTGAATGTAGCTTTGGATGGATTGAAGAAGTAAAAACCAGGCTGCCGCGGTTTTAGCGCAGCTCAAATCCTCGCCGGGGTTAGCAATAATTAGCAACGGCGAGGATACAAACACAATTTGGGTTACCAATAAGGAACCCGGAAATTTTAATACCTACTTAAATGAAATTTTTCCTGCTATTGATATTTTCGATGTTAACCTGTGCTTTTATAGTTAAGGCTCAGGATACGGTCAAAACCACATCCGATGCGCCTTTGGTGGTTTATGGCTCGGTTGATACCTATTTTAAGTATGATTTCGCGAACAGGGGATCGCAGATCCCGACGAGTTTTGCAACGGATCACAATTCAATTTCTATCGGGATGATAGATCTGGGTTTAAAGAAAAAGGTTGGCAGGGCCGCTTTTGTAGGCGAGTTATCATTTGGTCCGAGAGGACAAAGCCAGTCGATACCAAACGGATCTGATGGCGATTCGTATCATATTCAAAACTTGTATGTGGCTTATGATGTAACAGATAAATTTGTACTTACTGCCGGATATATGGCTACCTTTATAGGTTATGAAGTTGTGAGCCCGGTTGGCAATTTTAACTACTCAACCTCTTACCTGTTTACCAATGGCCCGTTTCAAAACGCGGGTTTTAAAGCCGCATATTCGTTTTCGGATAAAGTGAACGTGATGGCCGGTGTGTTTAATGATAATTGGAATTATTACCGGTCGTCAAATCAAGTAAACAGTTTTGGCGCTCAGCTAATATTAAACCCGGTTAAGGGCTGGACCGCCTACTTAAACGTAATTACCGGAGGGATTGTAGGCACCGAGCTTGATTTAACAACTGCCTATCAAATAACAAACGCGTTTAAGCTTGGCCTGAACGCGGCCGACTTTTCGGCAAACAAAGGTGTTACCGGCGGTTTTTCGGGCGTAGCTTTGTATCCGCAACTGGCAGTTTCAAAATATGTTACACTTGGTTTAAGGGGCGAATATTTTAAGCATAAAACGGGTACTTATACCGCAATTGCAGGGCCGGCAAATGGTAAATCGGTTACAGCGGCAACGCTTACTGCTAACGTTAAAGCAGGCCCGTTAACATTAATACCCGAGGTGAGATTGGATCACGGATCGGTGGAGCAGTTTAAAGCACACAATGGTAATCTGACAAAGTCTGCATCACAGTTTGTGCTGGCAGCCGTTTATGGGTTTTAGCAGCAATTAAATGCTTAACTATTACAGCAAATCCAGGCATCGTGACTAAAGCATGTGCAAAGTGAGCGGAAAGCCTGACCGGCATGGAACACCATAAAAACTAAAGGAAGATTCAAAGGCGACTTATGAATGAGGACACTAAAGAGCAATCTGTAGAGCATTTCCTGGAGCTGATCAAAAAATCGCGCCGCGGAAAGTTCAAGGTATATATAGGCATGAGCGCCGGTGTTGGGAAAACCTACCGGATGCTGCAGGAGGCCCAAACCTTGCTGCGCAATGGTATCGACGTGAAAATTGGCTACATCGAAACCCATAACCGTAAAGAAACCCATGCCTTGCTGGAAGGTTTGCCTGTAATACCCCGCCGTAAACTGTTTTACAAGGGAAAGGAACTGGAGGAGATGGACCTGAAAGCTGTAATAAGCCTGCGCCCGGAGGTGGTGATTGTTGATGAGCTGGCGCATACCAATATTGAGGGTAGCAGCAATGAAAAGCGCTGGCAGGATGTGCTGGAGATTTTGAACGCGGGCATTAATGTGATCAGCGCGGTGAACATTCAGCACATGGAAAGCCTTAATGAGGAAGTGGAACGGATAACCGGTGCAACCATCCACGAGCGTGTACCCGATAAGGTTCTGCAACTGGCCGACGAGGTGGTAAACATCGACCTTACCGCCGATGAGTTGATTGAACGACTTAAAGAAGGCAAAATTTATGATGAGAAAAAGATCCCGACAGCGCTAAGTAACTTTTTCCAGGCGGAGCGGATCTTGCAGCTGCGGGAGCTGGCCCTGCGTGAGGTGGCCCACCAGGTGGAGCGGAAAATTGATATTGAGGTGCCCAAAACAATTAAGCTAAGGCCCGAGCTGTTTTTGGCTTGTATCAGTACTAATGATGAGTCAGCCAAGGTTATTATCCGTAAAACGGCGCGGTTATCGTCATACTATCGCTCCAAATGGTATTTGTTGTATGTGCAAACATCGCGGGAGAGCAGTGATAAGATTAACTTAGCCGCGCAAAGGCACCTTATTAACAATATGAAGCTGGCCACGCAACTGGGGGGCGAAGTGTTGAAGGTAAAAGACGATAATATAGCCCGCACCATTTGGGAAACGGCCGAAAAATATGACATCACCACGATTTGCATTGGCAAGCCGCGGTTTAAATTTTACCAGCTTATCATGAAAACAGCTGTGTTTACACAGCTACTAAATAAAATGTCGAAAACTGATATTGACCTTGTAATACTTTCATAGCCATGACTATTAAAAATAAACTCCGGGCAGGAATAGGTTTCCTGTTTGTACTGGCAATAATTTGCTGCGGAATGTCTATATATTTCCTAAACCGGCTATCTGTCGACGCAGGGGCCGTATTAAAGGATAACTATAAAACAGTAAAGTATATGCAAAATATACTTACGGCTATTGATTCGCGCACCGACAAACTATCGGCCGACCAACAAAAAACGATAAATGACAATTTGGTATTGCAGGAACATAATATCACCGAGGTAGGCGAGCTGCAGCTTACAGATTCTTTGCGGGCTGTTTTTGAGAGCTTAAAGCAAGGGAGTGATAATAAAATAACCGAAAGCGACTTACGCAATCGCCTGCACAAGCAGGTATATGGAATAATGAAGCTTAACATGGATGCTATCGCACGAAAGAATGATATAGCTAACACAACTTCAAAACGAGGGTCGTTGCTGGTGGCATTTTTAGGTGCGTTTTTGTTTTTAGTAGCATTCAGTTTCGCAGTTAATTTCCCGGGATACATCGCCAACCCGATTAAGGAGCTTACCGCCCGTATTAAAGAGGTATCAAACAAAAACTACCATCAGCAGATTCATTTTGAGTCGGACGATGAGTTTGGCGAACTGGGCCAGGCTTTTAATAACATGACCCGCAAGCTTGATGAGTTTGAAAACAGTAACCTGGCCAGTATCCTGTTTGAGAAAAAACGAATTGAAACCATCATCAATTCCATGCATGATGCCATTATTGGTCTTGACGAAAAAGGTGTTATCATTTTTGCCAACCAGGTAGCCTGCAACCTGATCGGTATGAAGCCCGATCAACTCAATGGCAAATACGCGCCAGATATTGCTATCGAAAATGATCTGATGCGCAAGTTGCTTGTTAATGACCAGGCAAAGCTTCGGATCTTTGCTGATGAGCGCGAAGGTTTTTACTCGCGCGAATCCTTATCGGTAAGCAGCAGGGATAAAGTGATAGGCAAGGTGATCATCCTGAAAAATATTACCGAATATCAGCAACTGGATGAGGCCAAAACCAATTTCATCGCTACCATATCGCACGAGTTGAAAACCCCGATCTCATCCATAAAAATGAGCCTGAAATTATTGGAAGACGAACGCATAGGCGAAGTAAATGCCGAGCAACGCCAGCTGATAGGCAATATAGAAGACGATACCCGCCGCCTGTTGCTCATCACCGGCGAGCTACTGGATATGGCTCAGGTTGAAACAGGTAAATTACAGCTTAACTTCGGCAGTACGCACCCTCAAAATATTGTGGATTATGCCGTAAAAGCTATTAAGTTTATAGCCGATCAAAAGCATGTAGAAATTAAGGTGAAATGCGATCAAAGCCTCCCCAAAGTACACGCCGATTTGGATAAAACCACCTGGGTACTCATCAATCTGCTCTCGAATGCTATAAAATATAGCCACGAAAAATCGACAGTTGAACTGGTAGTTAAAAAACATAAGAACGATGAGATAGAGTTTTCGGTAACTGATCATGGCAAGGGGATAGAACAGCAATATCTGCCCCGTTTGTTTGAGCGCTATTTTAAGGTGCCTAATGCTACATCCGAGCAAAGCGGAACGGGTTTAGGCCTTGCCATCGCCAAGGATTTTATTGAGGCACAAGCAGGTAAAATTAGCGTGGACAGTGAAATAGGTTCGGGCAGTACATTTTACTTTACACTAAAAAGGGCGATAGCTGCGGCGTAAGCCATAGCCCTTTTAGCGGCAATTACCAACCGCCTTTAAATCCTTCGGTTAAGGCGTGTTGGTAATTTTTTATATCGAACGAATACAGGTACGGCGCCTTATGCGCACCGCCTTTACGCGGCTCTTCAGATCGGTTAAGGATGCCAAAAGCTAAAATCCGGCGTTGAAAGTTACGCCTGTCCAACTTTTTACCTAAAATTGCTTCATACAATTTTTGCAGCTCGGGCATGGTAAATTCTCTCGGCATCAGGTTGTAACCTATGGGTTGATAGTTAAGCTGCAGTCGCAAGGCATCCAAAGCGCTTTTATAAATATTTTCATGGTCAAGCTGCATCTCGGGCATGTCATCCAGGTCGCGCCAGGCACAAAGCTCCGAAAACTGATCGGGGTGGGGTATAACGCCAAAAAAGTCGACCAGCGCGTAATAGCCAATAGATATAAACCGGCCAGAAAACCAGTTTTGTTCTTTTGGCAGCATATCGGCATACATATCGTTATGGACCTTTGAACGGTCGGGATCACCAAATACACGAAACTGCTGTAAAAATATTTTATCTAAACTGGTACGTTCCTGTAGTATCCTTACAGCGGCATTGTCTATCGGTTCTTCCTTAAGTACAAAACCGCCGGGCAAATACCACTTCTCTTCGTCATGGGTTTTTAATAGCAGCACTTTCATTTGCCCCTCATGAAATCCAAATACAACACAATCAATAGAAATGTGGTTTACGTAATTTTTGCGGGCATCCTCGCTGTACTCAATAAGTTGCTGTTTACTTAACATTTGTGCTATTGTACAAATAAAGTTTGATTTTTTAATTATAATATTTACAATTGTGTACTTAATACACTATGATAAATGCCGTAGCATCCTGTTTTTAAAATTGTCAAAAATATTTAAAGGCGCAATGAAATGCTCTGATTATTAGTCATATTTGTTAACCAATTATTTACTATCCACATAAATTAAAAAATGAAAAAGTATTTTTCAAGTCGGCTTGTTATAGCCATTACGCCACTTTGCCTGGCGTTGATGCCTTATAATAAGGTATTGGCCCAAAGCAAAACCGAAGATGCAAAAATGAATGCCTATGTTAAAGGCCTGATGAGTAAAATGACACTCGATGAAAAAATTGGGCAGTTAAACCTGGTAACCATCGGAGCGGCAACAACAGGATCGGTAGTAAATAAAGGGGTTGAAGAAAATATAAAAAATGGATCAATTGGTGGAGTGTTTGGTGTTTGGGGTACAGCACAAACCCGCCAGATCCAGGATATAGCCGTTAAAAACTCAAGACTGCATATTCCGCTTATTTTTGGTTTGGATGTAATCCATGGCCACCGCACTATTTTTCCTATTCCGTTGGGCATGTCGGCAACCTGGGATATGGGCTTGATCAAACAGTCGGCACAAATTGCAGCTAAAGAAGCAACCGGAGAAGGTTTAAACTGGGTGTTTTCGCCAATGGTTGATATTGCCCGCGACCCGCGCTGGGGCCGTATTTCTGAAGGTTCGGGAGAAGATCCCTGGTATGGTTCGCAGGTGGCAAAAGCTATGGTGCAGGGTTACCAGGGCAGCAGCATGAAAGATGCTGATGCCGTGATGGCCTGCGTTAAGCACTTTGCACTTTACGGTGGCGCAGAAGCCGGCCGTGAATATAATACAGTTGATATGAGCCGCATTAAAATGTACCAGGATTACCTGCCGCCGTATAAAGCAGCGGTTGATGCAGGTGCAGGCAGTTTCATGAGCTCATTCAATACTGTTGATGGTGTACCTGCAACTGTTAATCAATGGTTGTTAACAGATTTATTAAGAAAACAATGGGGTTTTAAAGGTTTCGTAGTATCTGATTATACCGCTGTAAACGAAGTGACAGATCACGGCCTTGGCGATTTGCAAACGGTATCTGCCCTTGCGCTGAAAGCAGGTTTAGATATGGATATGGTAGGAGAGGGTTTTCTGAAAACCCTGAAGAAATCGCTTACGCAAAAGAAAATAACCCAGCAGGAAATTGATCAGGCCTGCCAGCGTGTATTGGAAGCTAAGTACAAATTAGGTTTGTTTGATAACCCTTACAAATCGATGGATGCCGGTAAAGAAGCTAAAGAAGAGCTATCAGTTGCGAACCGCGCAGCTGCAAGAGAGATTACTAAACATTCCTTCGTATTATTAAAAAATGATAATCAAACGCTTCCGCTAAAAAAAGGCGGTAGTATCGCATTGGTAGGCCCATTGGCCGATAATCACCGCGATATGCTGGGTACATGGGTTATTGCCGGCGAGTGGCAAAAATCGGTAAGCGTAATGGAAGGTATTAAAAATGTTGTGGGTAACAATGTTGCCATTAACTATGCTAAAGGTGCCAATATAACCGAAGACAGTTTGTTTATTAAAAGGCTGAACTTTGGTCCCGGAATGGTTTCTTTGGATGCTAAGCCGGCTGACGAATTATTGAAAGAAGCAGTTGACGCTGCTAAAAAATCGGATGTAATTGTGGCCGTTGTTGGTGAATCGCAAAGTATGTCGGGTGAATCGTCAAGCCGTTCGGATATAGATATTCCCGAAAGCCAGAAAAATATGCTGAAAGAACTTTCAAAATTGGGCAAACCAATGGTGATCGTGTTGTTTAACGGCCGTCCGCTTACCTTAACCTGGGAAGATAAGCATGCTAATGCAATACTTGACGTTTGGGCACCCGGCACTGAGGCCGGTAACGCCATTGCCGATGTATTGTTTGGCGATTACAACCCGGCCGGTAAATTAACGGCTACATTTCCGCGTAGCGTAGGGCAGATACCTATATATTATAACCACAAAAACACTGGCAGGCCATACGGCGGTGGCCCATCAAAATTCAGGTCAAATTATCTTGATATTTCGAACGATCCTCTTTATCCGTTTGGTTATGGCCTAAGCTATACCAATTTTAGTTACAGTGCTGTTAGTGTAAGTAAGAATAAATTAAAAGGCAATGAAACTTTAACAGCTACTGTCACTGTAACCAATACTGGTAAGTATGCCGGCGAAGAAGTGGTTCAGTTATATATAAGTGACCCTGTGGCAAGCATCAGCCGCTCGGTGAAAGAGCTTAAAGGCTATCAAAAAATAAGCCTCCAGGCGGGCGGGTCAAAACAGGTGACTTTTAATATTACTCCCGAACAATTGAAATTTTATAACAGTCAGCTTAAGTATGACTGGGAGCCGGGCGAGTTTATTGTGCAAATAGGAACAAGCTCGGCCAATACGCATAATGCATCGGTTTGGTGGGCTAAATAAAACCATTTGAGGTATAATACATTTTTAGCACTTGGTTAAAAAAGAAAAGATATTTTTGGATATGCAAAAATATCTTAACAGCACCGGTAAGTAGATTTGCCGGTGCTGTTTTGTTTTGAAAAAAGCGGGTAAAATGCTGTGTTTTTTGAGGTGAAATCGATTGTAATAAATGTTATATAAACATTTATTGTTTAAAAAGTATCGCTGGTGCAAATGTATATTCAACATTTATTATTGATTAATTAATAATAAATGTTGGTATGACAGTATATGCAAAACATGATGATATTTTAACACTTTGGTAAATTATGACAAGGAGGCCCGGCATATTAAACCAGGGGCAAAATATTTAAGATAACAGCTCGATTGCGTTAATATTTATTGTTTCAACAACGTTTTTGGACTTGTTGCAGAATAATAGCAACACTTTTACAATACGATATTTTTAAAAAAGGAGGTCATGTGTTAATAATGTATCAATAAAAAGTTCTCAATTTGTAATTTTAACGGATAAATATGCCTATAGATAATTAATTTGTAAATCTGCTTTTTTTACTTGTGTATACAGTACACACTAATTACATTAGTTCCATAGCCAATATAAATTTCTGTTAAGGCAGAAATCGTTCAAAATCTAATATTATTATAACATTTCAACTTTAATGATGCTTCAGTTGCGGAAGCATAAAAAAGGTGACTACACGGATAAAAAAGTTTAAAAAAATTACGAGAGAAGTTCATATGATAAAACTTTTACATTTTTTACTTTCCAACACTTCATCTTCAATTAATCTGTTTAACAGGGCTCATCTCACAACTGCCATGTTAAAACCGGTTGTCCGCAAGTGTGCAATTTTCCATTTTAAAACATAACCCACCAATTACCGACTTAAAAGCTTAAATCAAATATATTAATCAACTAAATCTCAATCTCATGTTTAAAAGTTTACTCCTAAAAGGAAGGTACTTGGGTTTGCTGCTATGCTGCCTGGTATCTTCATTGGTAGTTACAGCACAAACAAAGTACAAAGGTAAAGTTATCGGCTCCGACGATAAATTACCTGTTGTTGGCGCTTCTATACGCGTCAAAGGTACAAGTACCGGTACTGTAACTGATGTTAACGGTGAATTCACCTTAACCCTAAGCCCGGGCAATACCCTGGTAGTATCTTACATCGGTTATCAAAGCACCGAGGTTAAAGTAGGTACCGATGTAAACCTTCGGGTCACACTACAATCAGGTAGTAGTACACTGAATGAGGTGGTAGTAACCGGTTATACTGCTCAGCGTAAAAAAGATATCACCGGCTCGGTATCGGTGGTTAACGTTGCAACCATGAAAACAGTACCTGCGTCAAACACAGCCAGCTTACTTCAGGGTACTGCCGCTGGTGTAACTGTAGTAAACTCAGGTAACCCTGGTGCTAATACTACAGTAAACGTACGTGGTGTAGGCTCTATTTTTAGTACCGCTCCACTTATAATGATCGACGGTGTTCAGGGCTCATTAAACGATATCAACCCTAATGATATCGAGTCGATTCAGGTATTGAAAGACGGCCAGGCATCAATTTACGGTGTACGTGGTTCAAACGGTGTTGTGGTAGTAACAACCAAAAAAGGGAAAAGCGGTGCTGCGACCATTTCTTATGATGCTTACTATGGTACACAAAGGCCATTAAAAGATGGTTTTAAACTCGCCGATACCAAAACCTACGTTGAGGCCATTTATCAATCATACAAAAACAGTCCTAACCCTGATGGTACCAGCCCCTTGGCTGGTGGTAACCCACAATACGACCCCGGCAAAACCGGCACCTGGACAATTCCAGATTATATAACACCGGCTGGTGCCAAAGTAGGTGATCCTAATACAGATCCCTCAACTTACAGCCTTCACCCTGCTACCTTACCTGATAATCAAATTACGCGTGCAAACAAACAGGGGACCGATTGGTTTCATGAGGTGTTTAAACCGGCCCCAATACAAAGCCATAATATTACAGCAAGCGGTGGCAATGATAAATCTACCTATTTGATGTCAATAAGCTACCTTAATCAACAAGGTACACTAATTGACACCTATTTTAAAAGGTATGCAGCCAGAATTAATACTAATTTTGTATTAGGCCCACACATCCGCGTAGGCGAGAACGCTTATATATTTTACAAACGCAATCCTAACGTAAGCAACAACCAAAACGAAGGTAACGCCATATCACACATCTACAGGGAGCCGCCTATTATTCCTGTATATGATATCATGGGTAACTTTGCTGGTACAAGGTCAGGAAGTTTAGGTAACGCAAGTAACCCGGTTGCGATTCAGGAACGTTCAAAAGATAACAGAAATAACAACTGGGATATTACAGGTAACCTTTTTGCTGAAGTTGACTTCCTGAAACATTTCACCGTGCGTACTCAGTTTGGTGGTTCTGTGGATAATTATTACTACTATTTCTTCACAAAGCCGGCTTATGAAAATTCTGAAGGTAACACCTCAACCAACGGCTTTACCGAAGTTGCCGGTTACAACAGCCAGTACACCTGGACTAATACCTTAAACTATAAACAGCAGTTCGGTAAACATAGTGTTAATTTATTGCTTGGTTCTGAGGCTGTTACTACCTATAAAAGGGGGATTCGCGCAGGCGGTGGTAATTATAATGTCTCGTTTGATCCTAATTACGTAACGGTAGCCAACGGAGCTAACCCTCCAAGTACAGCTGTTGACCAGCTTTTTGATTCCAGTCTGCTTTCATATTTCGCAAGATTAGATTACCAGTTCAACGATAAGTATATTTTAGGTGCAACAGTGCGTCGTGATGGTTCTTCATATTTTTCACCAGGTCATCAATGGGGTACCTTCCCTGCAATAACCGCAGGTTGGAGGATCTCAAAAGAGTCATTTATGAAAGATATTAGTTGGCTCAATGACATGAAAATCCGCGCAAGCTATGGTCGTCTTGGTTCACTTGCAGGTGTTGAAACCCGCTTAAGTAATGCGTACAGCTTGTATGCGCAGTCAAACGGTAACGCCAACTATGATATTACCGGTACCGGTAATTCAACTTTAACGGGTTTATATCGTGTACAAACAGGTAACCTAGCTACCACATGGGAAACTGACGTGACTAAAAACATCGGTTTTGATGCTACTTTACTTAATAATAAACTTGACCTTAGTTTTGATTATTTCCAGAAATCAGTTACCGGTTTATTATTCCAATCAACCGCTCCCGGAATAGCACTTGCTCCGCTTGCTGTTGAACGGCTGCCATTTGTTAATGGTGGCAACATTAAAAACAAAGGTTTTGAAGTTGTAGCCACTTATCATGGTAGTGCGGGCAGTGACTGGAAGTATGATTTGAGCTTAAACGTAAGTAATTATTCAAACACAGTTACTGATTTGAATGGCCTTAAATACCAGGATCGTAACAGCGATGGCTCAACTCGTATCCAAAACTTTGTAAGGTTACAGCCAGGTCAGCCTGTGGGCGAATTTTACGGATATAAAGTTATCGGCTTATACCGTGATGCTGCTGATATAGCTGCTTCGCCAACCGATGTTAACGCAAGGCCAGGTTTATTTAAATATGCCGACGTTAACGGTGATGGAAAGATCTCCTCTGATGACAAAACATTTATAGGTAACCCTAACCCCAAATTTACAGGTGGCTTTACACTTAACGTTAGTTACAAAAACTTCGATCTGAATGCCTTTCTTTATGGTTCATTTGGTGGCAAGATCTTTAATTACATTAAATACTGGACTTATTTCCCACAAGTATTTACCGGTAACGTAAGTGCCGATATATTAGGCCCTAAAGTTTGGAAACCAGGTGCTGATAACAGCCAAGCAACTATCCCTGTATTAACCCGTACAGCTAACGCTGATAACACAGGTGATCCAAACTCATGGTACATTGAAAGCGGTACCTATGTTAGGTTGAAATCATTAACATTAGGTTATACCGTTCCAAATTCACAAATCAAGGCTTTAGGTATTAAAAGATTAAGGTTTTATTTGTTGGCTAACAACTTGTTCACTATTACAAAGTACACTGGTTTAGATCCTGAGTTGCAGCCATCAAACCTAAATAACAATACCAGCTTTGGTATCGACTTTGGTAACTACCCTGCCGGGCAGAAGATATATAACATTGGTGTTAACGCCTCTTTCTAATATTGAGAAATTTTTAATATAAAAGTTATGAAAAAAATTCAAATAAAACTGATCATACCAATAGCATCGCTGTTGGTATGCCTGGTGTACGCGTGCCGCAAGGATATGCTTAACAGGCCCATCCTGCAAAGCTTAAGTCCGAATATCGTTGCCAACAAAACCGGTGTTGAGAGCTTGCTTATTGGTACTTATTCACTGTTGGACGGTGTGGGTGGTAACGGCGGCGGCATAAATGCTGCAGGGTCAAACTGGTTGTTTGGTAGTGTTACCGCTGGTGATGCTTATAAAGGTTCAGAACCATCGGATGGTGGTAACGATATCTTGCCGGTAGGTAATTTTACTTATTCTACCTCGAATCCATACATCAGAGATAAATACAAGCTTTGTTTTAACGGCGTAAGCCGGGCTAATGACGTTTTGCGTACATTACCCTTAGCTAAAGATATCTCGGCCGATGACGTGAAACGCATAACTGGCGAAGCACGATTTTTAAGGGGATATTATTACATGGAGTTGAAGAAGATGTATAATATGATCCCTTACATCGACGAAACCCAAACGGATGCTAATCAGCCAAATGATAAGGATATCTGGCCGAACATTGAAGCCGATTTACAGGCTGGTATTGACAATATTCCTGCCCTTCAATCACAAAAAGGCCGCGCGAACAAATGGATAGCTATGGCATATCTCGCCAAAGCAAAAATGTTTCAACACAAATTTGCCGAAGCTAAAGCGTTATATGATAACCTGATACCTAATGGTACCAAACCAAGCGGCGACCACTTTGCATTGAACGATAACATGCAGAAGAACTTTAGCCCTCAGGCTGGTCAAAAAAACAGCGTAGAATCGGTATTTGCTGCACAATCATCAGTTAATGATAACTCAGGCGGTAACAACGGTAACACCGGCGATGAGTTGAACTTCCCTTACAACAGTGGGCCTGGTGCTTGCTGCGGTTTCTTCAACCCATCACAATCATTAGGTAACTCATTTAAAACAGATGGTGACGGCTTACCATTGTTTACCGCTTTCAATTCGGGTAAAAAAGTAAGCGGTAAAACTGATCCGTACACTGGCACTTTAGATCCTCGTATTGATATCACCATGGGTCGTCCTAACATTCCTTACCTTGACTGGGGCAATCCTCCGGCAAGCTGGATTCGTGACCCTACAGATGGTGTTTTCAATCCACGTAAAAACGTTTATTCATCTGCCGAAAAAGGTACTAATTCAAGTACTGAAAACTACTGGGCAGCCAATGAGGTTACCTCAAACAACATTAACTTAATGCGCTGGAGCGACGTACTTTTAATGGCGGCCGAAGCCGAAGTTGAAGTAGGTAGTACTGATAAAGCACTGGAGTATGTTAATATGGTTCGTAATCGCGCTGCAAACCCTATCTGGTGGGTATATAAAAACTCAACTTACGACCCATCAAAATCTGAGTATACCTCAAAAACAACCCCTGCTGATAATTATTTAGTTAAACCATATCCAGCAGGTAAATTTGCCGATAAAAATTACGCCCGTACTGCTATTCATTTTGAGCGTAAACTTGAATTGGCGATGGAAGGTCAGCGTTTCTTCGATTTACAACGCTGGGATCAGGGTACAGGTAGCATGGCTGATGAAATCAACGCTTTCTTCGCATATGATATTAACGTTAACTCACAGCTGAACGGTGCTCACTTTACTAAAGGTAAAAACGAATATTACGCTATACCTCAAAGTGAGATCGACCTTTCTGGTTCAACAGGAGCTTCAAAATTGAAACAAAACCCTGGTTATTAATTAACCATTGATTTTAAATATTTAACTTTAGGTGGAGATAATTATCTCCACCTTTTTTTATAGTTTACTAACCAATAATGAAGTACACCCTTCCCCTTATATGCCTGATTGCCGTTTTACTTAGTGCCTGTAAAAAAGCCACACTTTTTGAACAGGTTCCTTCTTCGCACTCTGGTATTACCTTCAATAATAAAATTGTTGAAAATGATGCCATAAACCCGCTTACCAAACTTAATCTATACAATGGCGGCGGTGTGGGCATAGGCGATTTTAATAATGATGGCCTGCAGGATATCTACTTTGTTGCCAATACTACATCAAATAAGCTATACCTTAACAAGGGCGATATGAAATTTGATGACGTTACCGACGTAGCCGGTGTAAAGGGCAGTGGCGGATGGGGCAGGGGAGTGGCTATTGTTGATATTAACAACGATGGCCTTATGGATCTTTATGTGTGCTATACTTTGCTTGATGATTCGGTTAAACGCACTAACCTGCTTTATGTTAACCAGGGAATAGGTAAGGACGGCGTACCGCGCTTTAAAGAAATGGCTAAAGCGTATGGCCTTAATGTAAAACTTCACTCAACTATGGCATCGTTTTTTGATTATGATAACGATGGCGACCTGGATATGTACCTCACCGTTAATGAGGCTGTTGCCGGTGATAATCAAAGTACTTTCAGGCCGATAATTACCAATGGAAGTCACCGCAGTACCGGGCAGCTTTACCGCTGCGACTGGGACCAGGCGCTGAAACATCCGGTTTATACCAATGTATCAAAACAGGCAGGTGTAGGCACTGAAGGCTATGGCCATGCCGCTACCATTGTTGATATTAACCGCGATGGCTGGAAAGACATTTACGTAACCAACGATTTTTTAACTGATAACATTTTATACATTAATAATGGCGACGGCACTTTTACCGATAAAGTGAAGGAGTATTTTAAGCACACCGCCTTCAGCTCTATGGGGCAGGATATTGAGGATGTGAACAATGATGGACTTGCGGATGTTTTTGAGGTTGATATGAACCCTGAGGATAACTATCGGAAAAAGATGTTCATGCCGCCTAATAATTACCAGATTTTTCAAAACTTTGACAGGTATCAATATCAGTACCAGTACACCCGTAATACTTTACAATTAAACAACGGGCCGCGAATTGGCGGCAATGATTCCATTGGCGATCCTTCATTCAGCGATGTGGCTTTTTTAAGCGGCGTTGGGCAAACAGACTGGAGCTGGGGACCTATGATAACCGATTTTGACAATGATGGCTACCGCGATATTGTGATCACCAATGGCTATCCGCGCGATGTAACTGATCATGATTTTATAACTTTCAGGCAAATGGCCTATTCGGTAGCGTCAACCCAACAGGTGCTTGACCAAATCCCGATTGTGAAAATACCTAACTATGCTTTCCGTAACACCAACGGAGTGCAATTTGAGGATGTAACCCAAAGTTGGGGACTTAGCGCTCCCTCGTTTTCAAATGGCTGTGCCTATGCCGATCTGGACAACGACGGCACCATGGATATGATTATTAACAATATCAATGACGAGGCATTTATCTATAAAAACACCTCCCGTAAAAATGCAATAAACAGTAGTAACTACTTACACATACAATTTCATGGCGGGCCTAAAAACCTAAACGGCCTTGGTGCTTTTGCCGATATTTATTACGATCACGGCAAACATCAATATTATGAAAATACACCTTACCGTGGCTATTTATCAACCATACAGGATATCGCCCACTTTGGCTTGGGTAACATATCTCAACTCGATTCGGTAGTGATCCGATGGGATAACGGTAAAAAACAGGTGCTTACCCATGTTAAAACTAATCAAACACTCCAGGTCAAAATTGCCGATGCAAAGCTTGATTATACCAATAAACAGCCCTCTGTTGATAATACCGCATTGTTCAAAGAGGTCACTCAATCAGCGGGTATAACCTATAAACATAATGATCAGGATTATATCGATTTTAATGTTCAGAAACTACTTCCGCATAAACTGTCGGAATATACGCCGGCCATAGCGGTTGGCGATGTAGATGGTAACGGCATTGATGATATGGTGGTAGGCGGCACTACAAAATATCCGGCTCAGTTATTATTGCAGCAAGCCAGCGGAAAATTTATTCAGCGCGATTTAGTGCCTCAACCTAAAACTATCATCCCGGTTGGAAATCCCAACGATATGGCACATATGATATCGCCTGTAAGAGTGAAAGACGAAGGCATGTTGCTTTTTGATGCCGACGGCGATGGCGACCTTGATTTGTACGTTGCCAGCGGCGGTTATGAAAGTGAGCCCGGTTCATCAAATTACCAGGACAGGCTTTATGTTAACGATGGTAAAGGCAACTTCAAAATACAGCCCGATGCCCTGCCTAAAAACTTTACAAGCAAACTGTGTGTAAAAGCAGCTGACGTAAACCGCGACGGCAAAATGGACTTGTTTATATCCGGTCGTGTGGATCCCTGGAACTATCCTAAGCCGGTTTCAAGTTTTATTTTGCGTAATGATAGCAAGAATGGTGTTATAAAATTTACCGATGTATCTGCATCAGTAGCCAAAGAATTGAATAAAATAGGCCTGGTTTGTGATGCCGCCTTTACCGATTTTAATAACGATGGCTGGCCCGACCTGATCCTTACCGGTGAATGGATGCCTATTACGTTCCTTAAAAATGATCATGGCATATACAAAAATGTAACGCAAAGCACCAGCGTCGAAAATAAGCTTGGCTGGTGGAACACTATTGCCTCCGGAGATTTTGACCACGACGGTGATATGGATTACATTGTGGGCAATACGGGCTTGAATACTTTTTACAAGGCAACCGATCAATACCCGATTTATATTACCGCTAAAGATTTTGACAACAATGGCAGCTTTGACGCCTTCCCCTCCGTTTTTCTGAAGGATCAGGAAGGCAAGCTACAGGAGTTCCCGGCTTTTGGCCGCGACGATATCGTGAAGCAAATGATCAGTATGCGTACCAGGTTCCAAAATTATCGCTCGTTTGCTACGGCCACAATGGATTCGGTGATAACGCCAAAAATGCGTGAGGGGGCCATTCGCTTAAAAGTGAACTACCTGCAGTCGGTTTATTTGCGTAATGACGGCGGAGGGAAGTTTACGGCCATTCCGCTGCCGGTTGAAGCACAAATGTCTGAATTATGTGGCATTACTGTTGATGATTTTGATGGAGATGGTAACCTTGATGTTGCACTGAACGGCAATGACTACGGCACTGAGGTTGCAACCGGCCGTTATGATGCTTTTAATGGTTTATTGCTAAAGGGAGATGGCAAAGGTGGCTTTAAACCGCTCAGCATTATGCAAAGCGGTATTTATATTCCGGGCGATGGCAAGGCTTTGGTGAAGCTTAAAGGAGCCCGTGGTAACTACCTGTTGGCAGCTACTCAAAATCGTGACAGTATGAAATTGTTTGAACTGAAACGGCCAGTTAAAACCTATAATCTGCAGCCGCTTGATGCATTTGCAACCATAAAATACAAAAATGGTAAAACTGCTAAACAGGAGTTTTATAATGGTAATTCTTTCTTGTCGCAGTCGGGCAGATTCATTAATATTGATGATAACATGGCGTCGATAACTGTAACTGACAGCTATGGTCATCAACGTAATATACCAATTAATTAAACTATTATAAATGAGATGCTTTAAGATATTTATAGCCGCTGCAGTTTGTTCCTTTATATTAAGTTGCGGAGGTAAGCCTAAAAAGATCCCGCTGATTAAGGATGCCGATGTTATCCATAACAATGTTTACCAGCTTACGCAGGTTATTATTTATGACGTATTCAGCCCCCCTGTGTCGAGTCGTATTTATGGATATACTACACTGGCAGCCTATGAGGCACTTCGTTATGGAAATCCCGGCTATAATTCAATAACAGCCCAGCTGCGTGGCTTTGGCAAGCCGCCTGAACCAAAGGAGGGGGTAAAATATAATTACACCCTTGCGGCTACATCGGCATTTTTTGCGGTAGCTCATAAGGTTACCTTCTCTATCGATTCGCTCAAAAAATACGAGGCTAAGGTTTATGCCATGTATAAAGATAACCTCGATGACTCGACCTATGCCCGCTCAATGGCGTTTGGCGAAAAAATTGGTAAGTACATTTTAAAAAGGGCAGCGGTTGATAATTATCCCCAAACCCGCGGCAAGCCAAGATTTTTAGGCAATGATAATCCCGGTAACTGGCATCCCACTCCTCCCGATTACCTGGATGGTGTGGAGTTTTGCTGGGGTACCATGCATACTTTCGCCGTTGACACCTCAACCATGTTCCCTTTACCTCCGCCACCAGCTTTTAGCGAGGATAAAAACAGCGAGTATTTTAGACAAACAATGGAAGTGTATAACCAAAGCAAAAACATTACACCCGAGCAAAAAACTATTGCAAAGTTTTGGGACGATAATCCTTTTGTTATTGAGCATAATGGCCACATGATGTTTGCCAACAAAAAAATCACCCCGGGTGGTCATTGGATTGGTATAACCGCAATTGCCTGTAAACAAACCCATGCTGATGTTATAAAAACGGCCCAGGCCTATGCACTCACTTCAATAGCTTTATTTGATGCCTTTATTTGCGGCTGGCAGGTTAAATATGAAACTAATTACATTAGGCCGGTGACCATTATCAATGATAAAATTGACCACGACTGGCTGCCAATGCTGCAAACGCCTCCATTTCCTGAGTATCCGAGCGGCCACAGCGATATCAGCGGTGCATCGGCAGTTGTGCTAACGCATTTATTTGGCGATAACTTTGCCTATCAGGATACCAGCGATCTGCGTTACATAGGCATGCAGCGTCATTTCGATTCATTTTTGAAAGCTGCCGACGAAACTTCAATAAGCAGGTTTTACGGCGGTATCCACTTCCTCAATAGCGTTAATCAGGGCGCTGTACAAGGAAAACAGGTAGGTGAATACATTTGGAAAAAATTAAAACTTAAAAATTAAGGGCTGAGCTATTTTATGAATTTAAAAAAAAGCTTATTAACCATATCATACCTTTTTTCATTTTCTGCAATATTAGCCGGTTTAACGCTCATCAATAGCTGCAAGCGTAAACCGGCATATCAACCTTATAAATTTACCGGCGATGTGATAGTTGATGGTAAAAACCTGGTACAATTAAAGTGTACCCGCTGCCACTCGTTAGTGCCTGTTGATGCATTACCTAAGGATGTTTGGCTTAACCACACGCTGGTTAATATGGCCCCGCTGCTGCATATTTCAACTTATGGCGGTTCGTCATACTATAAGGATAATCCGCTTGATACTACCGGCGCCACTATTGCCGAATGGACAGCCATTTTAGATTATTATAAAAAAGCTGCACCCGACACCTTGCTGCCGGCTAAAAAGCCCATTCCATTAATAAATGATTGGGCTGGCTTTACGCTTAAAAAGCCTGCACTGGTAAGTTATACCGCTTTTACTACCCTGCTTGCTACCAACGCAGCCACAGGACGTATGTACAGTGCCGATGCGGTGGATGAAAAATTGAATACATGGGATAGTAATTTAAAGATGGACTCACTCGCCAAATTTCCATCAGCCGCGGTTGGGGTTAGTTTTGACAAAGATAGTGCCGGGAATAATATAGGCTTTTTCGCTTGTATTGGGCGTATGGCACCAGTTGATTTTCCGAATGGTAAAGTAGTTAAAGTAAACCTTGATGCGCAGCATGTTAACAACGAACAAACTTATATTGCATCTGATTTGCCCCGGCCTGTTGGCACAATAACAGGCGATTTTAACAAGGACGGTTTGCGGGATGTGGTAGTTTGCGGTCAAGGCAAGTTTAAAGGAGGTGTTTACCTGCTTAAGCAAAATAAGGATCATACGTATGAGCAACAAACCATTTATGACAAGCCGGGTACTGCACAAGCTTTAGCCGGCGATTTTAATAACGATGGCTGGACAGATGTAATGCTGTTAACCGGAAGCGGCGATGAAGGCCTTTGGTTGTTGTTGAATGATCAAAAAGGAGGATTTACCCTCAGGAACCTGCTGCATTTTCCGCCGGTTTATGGTTCAAGCAGTTTTGAATTGGTTGATATGGATCATGACGGCAAACTTGATCTGGTACTGACCTGCGGCTACAACTACCGTGATTCGAGGATCCTGAAACCTTACCACGGCTTATACATTTTTACCAACACGGGCGACTGGAACTTTAAACAACGCTGGTTTTACCCTATAAATGGTTGTACTAAAGCCATTGCCACCGATTTTGACGGTGATGGAGATATCGATATTGCTACGATAGCTTTCTTTGCCGATATGAAAAACACGCCTGCCGAAGAGTTTGTTTACTTTGAACAGGCTAAACCTTTAGATTTTAAACCTCATGCTTTGCCGATTAGTAACCTTGGTCATTGGATGTGTATGGAAATGACCGACCTGAACAAGGACGGCAAACCCGACATTGTATTAGGTAATTATGCAGATGGTTTTATGTTTCAGGATGGTTTTAAACCTAATTGGGATCAGCACCTGCCACTGATAATGCTTGAAAATCACACCAAAAAGTAAAGCGATACCGAACTGTATGAGGAAAGCAGGAGGGGTGAGCATAATAAAACGAAACGTATTGTTGCTGACTATAATATTCGCAGCTGTTGTTATTGCCGCATTGAATAGTTGCGGCGATAATGAACCGAGCGACGAACAGCTTTTGGCCGACGCTAAAAAAACGGCGTTCAAACATTGCGGCAGCTGTCATGAACCGCCCGATGCTTCTTTACTGGATAGTGCCACCTGGGACAAGCACATATTACCAGCCATGGGAGCAAAACTTGGCATGCGCCCTTTTATGGACCAGTATATAGCCGGTCCAGGGGCCGCGCTCTCTCTTGCCGATTGGACAAAGATTGTTGTTTACTATAGGTACGCCTCGCCCAAAAAACTAAAAATTCCTAAACCGGATGCCCTGCTCGATTCGGCTATATTTTCGGTGAAAAGACCTGCTAATGCTGACACAAAATCAGGGGAGGCCATGACCACCATGGTTAAGTTTAATGACGTTGATAAGCACTTTTATACAGGAGATGCCGGCAATAAGCTTTACCGCTGGAGTAGTGATCTTACAGCTACCCTGGTCAAAAAATTCCATTCGCCTATAACCGATGCTACCTTTTATCAATCGGCAACCGAACCTAACAGCGCCGTAGTTACCTGCATCGGGATCCTTCCGCCTAATGATCAACTCAAAGGAACCTTAACACATATTAATCTCGACAAGAAATCAAAAGATACCACCCTAATGGCCGATAGTCTGCCACGCCCGGTTAAAAGTGGGACGGCCGACTTTAACAAAGATGGCCTGATGGATTATGTTAGTTGCGGTTTTGGCCGCGACCGGGGTGGTTTGTTCCTATTACAGCAACAAACTAATCATACATTCAAAAGAAAGATCATCCGTGCAGTTCCTGGTCCTGAAATAGTTTATACCGGCGATTTTAACGGCGATGGCTGGCCTGATATTGCCTGCCTGTTTGCCCAGGCTGATGAAGGGATCTGGCTGTTTCTGAACGATAAAAAGGGAGGATTTACTACCCAAAATATCATACGTTTTCCATCTGTATATGGGTCAAGCAGCTTCCAGTTGGTGGATGTTAACAATGACGGCAAACTCGACATTGTATATACCTGCGGCGATAACAATGATTACTCGCCTATATTTAAGCCCTATCATGGAGTTTATATATTTACCAATCAGGGCAACTGGAAATTTATACAAACCTACTTTTACCATATCAACGGCTGCTCCAAAGCAATAGCCGCCGATTTTGATAAGGATGGAGATCTTGATCTTGCTGTAATAGCTTTCTTTCCTGATTATAAATATCATCCTACCGAAGGTTTTACCTATCACGAGCAGGTTAGTCCGGGAAAGTTTAAAGTACACGAGGTTCCCGTTAATTTATTAGGTCGTTGGATTTCGATGGAAGCCGGTGATATTGATGGCGATGGCGATACTGATCTGGTTTTGGGCAATTTTTCGGTAGGGGCGCAGGGCCTGATGAACCAAAAGGATTATAAACCCAACTGGGATATGTACGGGCCAATTATTGTACTGCAGAATAAAACAATCAAGAAGTAGGGTTTCATTAACCGTTTTAACAAGGACAGAGGTTGTCTTGATAAGAAACTGGTAAATTGATTACTAAAGCCCCAAAACGTATCATTTGTACAATAAATTGATAAATAAGTACCGCTGTATCTGGTTGTATGTTAAGTAGTTTTACCATACTTATTTATTGATATACTAAATGAACAAAAGTATCCGCTCTGCTTTAAGTGTTATGGCAGCCTGTGTTTTGCCCGCCATTGTTTCGGCACAATCAGGAGTTGTAAAACAAGTTAAATTAAGCAATTTCGATCTGCAATCATCGGCTTTGGTAAGTGCACCAGGCACTGAACTTTCCAATACACAATACCACTCGCCGGTATACTGGTTTCCTGTAAAAGTACCATCTACAGTACTCACCGGACTGGTGGCCAATCACATTTATCCAGACCCATACCAGGGCCTTAATAATATGCTGATCCCTGATGCCTCCGATCAGTTTAATAAAGAATATAACCTGGAACAATACAGTCATTTACCCAATGACCCTAATCCCTGGAAAAAACCATACTGGTACCGCACTACTTTTAAAGTGCCTGCCGCAGATAAAGGCCGTCGTTTCCAATTGATCTTTAAAGGTATCAACTACCGGGCAGCTGTATGGCTTAACGGCAAGCAAATTGCCGACAGTACCCAGATGGCTGGTATGTTTGCTGAACATAACCTTGATGTAAGCAATATAGTTAAAGCTGGTGCTGAAAATGCCCTCGCCGTAAAAATTTATCCGCTTGATTATCCGGGATATCCTGCAAAGGAGCAGTTGAAAGCCCTCGGTCCGTTTTATGAAAATGGGGGCCCAACGGGTGATATCGGCAAAAACGTAACTATGCTTTGTTCATCAGGATGGGATTGGATCCCGCCCGTGCGCGACCGTAATATGGGGATCTGGCAGCCAGTGTTTTTACGCACAAGTGGCGCGGTAACTATCGGCAGGCCAAAGCTGATTACGGATTTGCCAAGCCTGCCTGATACCGGTACAGCCAAGCTTTCATTAAACCTGACATTAACCAATAATACAACTGCAACACATGGCGGTAAACTAACCGTCAGCATAAAGCCCGAAAATTTTGCAGGCGCACCGGTTCAGTTTAGTCAGCCAGTCGTTGTACCTGCTGGTGCCGAAAAAGCGGTCGACTTAAATGCCGATAAGATTAGTCAACTGATAATCCATCAGCCTAAATTATGGTGGCCTAACGGTTATGGTAAGGCAAACTTATACCGGATCCGTATGCAGTACGCTGAAGGGAATACTGTAAGTGACGATACCACTTTTGCATTTGGCATCCGCAAGGTGGCCTCAAAAGCCGAAACTACAGCCAACGGTTTTGTGCGCCGTAAGTTTTATGTTAATGGGAAGGAAGTGCATTTGGTAGGTGGTGCCTGGGTACCTGATATGATGGTGAACCGTGATTCGGCCCGTTACGATTACGAGATGCACCTGTGCCGCAATGCTAACGTTAACCTGGTACGGATCTGGGGCGGCGGCGTTACTGAGCCTGATGCTTTCTGGAATGCTGCCGATAAATATGGGCAGATGGTATGGTCGGACTTTTGGATCACCGGCGATACCCAGGGCGAATTTAAAGGTTCGCCTGATTGGCCGCTGGAAGGTAACGTATTCATCAAAAACGTAGAAAGTACCATCTATCGCATCCGTAACCATCCGAGTTTATTGGTATGGACAGGTGGCAACGAAGGCCATGCCCGTAAAGAGCTATATGATGTAATGCGTAATGATATCATCACTTTAGATGGTACGCGTCCGTTCATTCCAAGTTCATCGGGTTTTGCCAAACTGCCTGCCGGCTGGAAGGGCTCGTGGCCTGATGAGATGCCATCGGGTGTTTACAGCGGTGGCCCGTACGAGTGGAAGGATCCTAAAGACTATTATAAGCTGGCCGATGATGCTAAGGATTGGGTATTTAAAGATGAAACAGGCTTACCATCACAGCCGCCTTATACAACCCTGCCAAAAATTATCCCCAATTTAGTTTGGGATACCAATTTGCCATTCCCGCTTAATAATTCATGGGGTTACCATGATGCAGCTACCGGAGCAGGTAAGTATGATAAATATTATGAAGAAATGGCTAAAAGGTACGGTAAACCAAGCAGCATTGTTAATTTCTCGGACAAGATGCAGCTCATGAACGCTGTAGGTTACCAGGGTATTTTTGAAGCCGATGGTCATAAACTGAACGAAACCGGTGGCGTAATGCTCTGGAAATTGAACGCAGCGTTGCCGAGTGTTATATGGCAAATTTACGATTGGTATTTGGAACCCAATGCAGGCTACTATACCATGCAAAATGCCTGTGAACCTATCCACATCCAGTATAATTATGATAATTCATCAATAGCAATCATCAACCGTACACACCATGCCACCGGAAGCTTAACTGCTACAGCCGATATTTATGATATCAACAGTAAACTGATTAAATCAGAAAAGGTTGGCAATTTAGGATTGGCGCAAACTGGCGTTAAGGAAGTGATTCAGCTCAAAGATGCACTTGCCGCTACCAAAGGCGTAAGTTTTGTAGTGTTGAACCTGACTAATGCGGCAGGTAAAACCGTATCACATAATGTTTACTGGCTATCGGCCACTGATGACTTTACGTCATTGAACGATATGAAACATGCACAGGTGCAGGGAAAAGTGATCAAATCCGAAAAAGGGGTAAGCGAAAATAAATGGACTATGAAGTTTACCAATAACTCCAATCAACTGGCATTCTTTGTTCGCCCGCAATTGATGAAAAACGGCGAGGAGGTAATGCCAAGTTACTGGACTGGTAATTATTTTAGCCTGGCGCCACATGAAAGTATTATAGTATTGGTAAGTGCCCCGGTAGCCAAATTAGGCGCGGTAAAATCAACCGTATTACTTGAAGGCTGGAATCTGGATAAGCAGGTGATAACATTGCCCTAAAATTTTTTAAACTTAATATGCTCGCAAAGGCGCGAAGACGCAAAGTTTTTTCTTAGCGGCTTCGCGCCTTTGTTGCTATAACATTAATAACAAAACCGTTAGCTTTAAGCTTTGTGCATTCAGCTTTTAGCTTTTTTTAAGTTAAATTTTGTTTAAGAATGACTTGCCATACAGGTTCTGTTTTGAAAATCTGCTTATCTTGCTCAACGCATTTTACATATGGAAAATACAGATGTAATTATCATAGGAGGGGGAGCCGCGGGTTTGATGGCCGCGCGTACGCTTGCCAAAGCAGGTAAAAATGTTGTGCTGCTTGAAGGACGCAACCGGCTTGGCGGCCGCATTCATACGCTGGAACATGGCACCTCCCTGGAGCCGGCAGAACTGGGCGCCGAATTTATTCATGGCGATTTACCCATAACCCAAAGCTTGCTTAATGAAGCCGGCATTAAATACACTCCGGCCTCCGCCTCTATGTGGAAATATGAGGATGGAAAGTTTATAGCCGAAGGGCACGTTATTGAG
Source organism: Mucilaginibacter sp. 3215 (assembly GCF_050433785.1). Taxonomy (NCBI): domain Bacteria; kingdom Pseudomonadati; phylum Bacteroidota; class Sphingobacteriia; order Sphingobacteriales; family Sphingobacteriaceae; genus Mucilaginibacter; species Mucilaginibacter sp. 3215. The sequence goes on along the minus strand of NZ_JBNPWO010000003.1, from coordinate 249,687 downwards.
CATTGGGACGAATTTATGGAAAGCATCATGAAACTGAAGCATGATATGAGCATTGAAGCATTCATGCAGCAGGAGTTTTCGGGCGAACGATATGGAGGGCTCCGGGAATCGGTGCGGGGCTATGTATCGGGATATGATAACGCCGATCCCAAAAAAGCCAGCGCCTTTTCAATCCGTAAAGAGTGGCAAAATGAGCATGAGGATGCACAATACCGTGTAGAAGGTGGTTATTGCATGTTGATCAGCTACCTTGCAAATGAATTTAAACAGGCAGGTGGGCATATCTACCTAAATGCGGTAACAAAAGATATTGACTGGGGAAAACACCATGTTACGGTAAGTACAGATATAGGGATAACCTATCAGGCCCAGCAATTATTGATTGCTGTACCGCTTGGAATTTTACAGGCTGAAGCCGGATTGAAAGGAACACTAAGTTTTGACCCACCGGTTGATTATTATATTAAGGCATTAAAATCGCTTGGTTTTGGCGCGGTGATCAAGGTGCTGCTTGAGTTTGACGAAGCATTTTGGTACAGTGAGGAAACCCGGCAAATGACCGGTGCCGATCTCGAAGATATGGGCTTTCTATTTTCAAATAAAGCAATCCCCGTTTGGTGGACCCAAATGCCGGTACATCGCCCGCTGCTTACCGGGTGGCTTGGTGGACCACCTGCTGCCGCCCGTATAAATACCAGCGACGAGGATGTTTTGATAGAAGCACTCGGCTCCATCTCCAATATTTTTAAGATAGATATCGCGAAACTGAAAGAAAAACTCCTTACCTGGAATGTAATCAACTGGACTGTCGATCCGTTTTCGAGAGGTTCATATAGCTATGATACCATAGAAACAGCCGAAGCACGAAAGATCCTGAGCCATCCTATTGGCGATACCTTATTTTTTGCAGGCGAGTATCTGTATGAAGGAACGGCAATGGGAACTGTTGAGGCGGCTTTGACGAGTGGGTTGAGGGCTGCGGAGATGTTGTTGGACTATAAATAAAAAAATGTCAATGACATGATTGTAGATGCTATTGTCCCTTCCAGTAATTTCCACTCACAATAATCATATCCAACATTTTGATAGTATTATCGTAATAATCATAATCCTTCAGTTTAAAGGCTATTAGATAATCCCAGACTTTATTAAGCCACTGCTGATTACTTTTGTCAACCATGGCCGATACCGTAAATGGCGCTATAAAACTTAAAGCTTCGAAGTATCTGCCTTTAATATCATTACCTTCAAGCGTATATCCTGCCGAAATATTATCCGGATTGCCATCAGTAGTTTGCCTGATCCATTGATTTATTGGACTAACAAAGCCTTTAGCGCGTTTATCGCCATATAATAAATAATCGGTAGCTATGCGCCACGGTACCCTACAAGCATTGTAGTTATAATAACCGTCATACTTTGATTCCATATAGTTGGGTTGAGCGGGCCGCGCTTTTGTATTTATGCGTCTAATAAAATCGGGCACCAGGCCAGCGTCTGGGCTATAGGTTTTCTGCAGATAGTTAAATAAGCGATAGTTGTTATCAATAGCTTTTTGCCATTTACCGGTTTTTGATGCGCTTTCAAATGCTTTGAAGTTGGCAGGCATAAAATCAGAAGCGCGCATATCATAATAATCTTCGCTATCTCCGTCGCTGCCATCGCTTAATAAAACAGAAAACGTTTTAGGATTGATTTCATAGTGCATAATTGCCGCCATCGCGATCCTGGCTTCCTGCAGGTAATTGATATGGCCTTTGCTTCCCCATTGCTTATCGGCCAATAAGAGGGAGTAAGCGATATCCATATCGCCGTCGGTGGCGGCATCCCGGTCGTGGTTTTTACAGTTCTTTAGCTGGGCCCAGGCCATTAAATAGGGCGATGTTTTAGCGGGATGGGATTTGTAGTAATTATACAAACCATCGTAAATGTTTTTTGCCTGTTTATCATATCCGGCCATCAACGCTGTGATCACCATGCCGTAGCCTTGTCTTTCGGATACGCATTCTTTACCTGGCTTTTCAAACCAAACATAAAATTGATTTTTATCGCAGCCGGGTTTAATGTACCTGTGTTTCCATTGATCGTAAAAAGAGGTTACCTGTCTATCAAGCTGTTGCTGATTGATGTGATTGGGTTTTATTGTACCGGCAGTATACCGGCAATGTTGCGGAAACGGCCTTAATACAGCTTGTGCATGAAGGCCGTTCGTTAATAATATTAAAAATAGCAGCAGACTATATCGCACGCAACTCGGGGTAGGCGGAAACCTCTTCAGCATCATTGCACAATAACTCGGTTTTGCAGAAATGGTTCTTGAGGCAGCTCAAAAAGTTTTGGATTGCCGGTGTATCCTTACAGGTAGCAGCGTACCAGGTGCGTTTAGCTATGCTATGGTGTAGTGGTTTTGTAACAATGTGTTTACCGGGCAGGTACGGCTTCACAATCCAGTCGGCCATAACGCTTATTCCGAGGCCTGCATTTACCATCTCAATAGTGGCGTCGGTATAGTGGATCCGGTTCAATGTTTTGGGCTTTACATGCTGCTCCTGGATGAGGGTTTCGATGATTGGAGTTTCCTGGTATGAGGGGTCATAAAGGGCGAGGATCAGCTCCTGATCCTGGAAGTCGCAGATGTCGATAACGGCCTTTTTTGCCAGTGGATGATCGGCCGGTAAAATACATATCAGGCGGTCTTCAAAAATGGGTTCATACACTATCTGTGTGTTCACCATTTGGGTGCGCACAATACCGAGGTCAAGGTCGCCGCGCATGAGATATTCGAGTGGTCGGCGACTGGCATCCGAAACTATATTTATGTTAATATCAGGCCATTGGCTCTTGAAATCCTTGATTACGCCGGGCAGCCAATGGTACGCCGTATAGCATTGCATACTGATATTAAGCTTGCCGGTTTTGCCATTTTTATAGTTGTTAATATCCTCTTCAAGGGTGCGTATTTCTGCCAATATTTTTTCCGAACTTCGTAGGAAACGGTATCCCACTTCGGTTAGTTGAAGCTTCTTTCCCTGGCGATGGAACACCTCTATATCCAGTTCCTTTTCCAGCTCTTTTAACTGGTGGCTCAGGGCCGATTGAGTTAGGTGTAAAGCGCTCGCTGCTTTGGTCAGCGAACCCTCTTTTGAAATGGTATCAACTAACCTGAAATGATGTAATGCAATATTCATTATTAGTTTTGCTAATGATTTACACAAAATTAATTCATTTTTTTCATGAATCATATAGATATACATTTGCTGTGTATAAAATACACCTCATGTTAAACACAAATTCAAAAAAATTACTCCTGTTTTTTTTGAGTGTTTCATATGTCTTACACGTACAAGCCCAGCAAAAAGTCCTTTCCATTAAGGATGCTGAACAAATGGCTCTTGCTAACTATGCTTCTATTAAGTCGAAGGCAAACCAGCTTAACGCCTCTAAGGCATACCTCAAAGAAACAAAAACGGAGTATCTGCCGGATGTAAATTTTTCCGCGCAGCAGGACTACGGAACAGTGAACGGCCAAAACGGACCATCGTATGGTTACCGCGGTCTGTCGGTATCCTCATCAGGGCCAGCTTTGGCCAAACAGAACTGGAATGCCGCATTTGGCGCTCTGTATTTAACCAACGTTAGCTGGGACTTTTTCGCCTTCGGCAGATCGAAGCAAAAGATCGGCGTACAAAAAACCATCGTATCGCGCGACGAAACTGATCTTGCACAGGAGCAATTTCAGCACCAGGTACGCGTTGCAGCCACGTATTTAAATCTACTTGCAGCACAACAGCTTGCCAAGGCGCAGCAGGATAACCTTAACCGTGCAATGGACCTGCAAAAGGTTGTAGTAGCCCGCGTAAAGAACGGTTTAAATCCGGGTGTGGATTCTTCGCTGGCCAATGCAGAAGTATCTAACGCTAAGATTGCGCTTACCAATTCGCAGCAAGCGGTACAGGATCAAAGTAATCAGCTTTCTATTTATCTGGGTATTCCGGCGCAGGAGTTTCAGCTGGACAGCGCTTTTATTACCAAGCAGCCAAACAACCTGGAAGCATTGAGCGCTGTTGCCACTACAGATCACCCTACTTTAAAATTCTACCAAAACAGGGTAAACGTGAGCGATCAGCAAGCTAAATATCTCCGCACTTTCGCCTTGCCAACCTTTAGCCTTTTTGGTGTTTACCAGGGCAGGGGATCGGGCTTTAAGCCGGACTATGGCACCAACCAGGATAGCTACACCGGCAGCTATGGCGCAGGTGTTGACCCAACCCGTTATAACTACCTGTTTGGAATAGGTATGGTATGGAACTTTACCAGCGTTTTCAGGACCCACTACCAGGTTCAATCACAAAAGTTCACATCAGAGCAATTGAAAAACGACTACGAACTGGTTGATAAGCAACTGGAAGCACAGCGTACCCTTGCCGAAACACGCATAGGCAATGCCCTTAAAAATGTAAACGAAGTACCGGTTGAAGTTTCGGCCGCTAATAACGCTTACATTCAAAAATATACGCTGTATAAAAATGGACTATCAAACATAGTTGATTTTACACAGGCGCTTTATACCCTTAACCGGGCCGAGGTTGACAAATACATAGCCCTGAACAATGTATGGCAGGCGCTGCTGTTCAAATCAGCAGCTACCGGCGATTTCGGGATTTTCATCAATAATTTTTAACAGTTACACACATATACAATGGGAATGATAAAAGGGGCGCTGCAAAAACCAATTACCATATTGGTTATAGTAGCCGGGTTGTTCTTCTTCGGTATAAATGCGGTACGGACTATCAAGATCGATATATTTCCCGATCTGAACCTCCCGGTTATATATGTATCGCACCCATACGGCGGTTTCACCCCAAACCAAATGGAAGCTTACTTTGGTAAGCAATACGTTAACCTGCTGCTTTTCGTATCGGGTGTAAAAAGCATCGAAACAAAAAATATACAAGGCTTAACGTTAATAAAAGTTACTTTTTACGAGGGCACCAATATGGCCCAGGCTGCGGCGGAGGTCACGAGTTACACCAACCGGGCGCAGGCCGCGTTCCCGCAGGGATCGCAGCCACCCTTCATTTTGCGCTTTGATGCCTCAACGCTGCCGGTTGGTCAGTTGGTGTTGAGCAGCGCTACCCGAAGCAATAACGAGTTGCTCGACTATGCTTTGGTTTACGTACGTTCGTCATTTACCTCTATCCCGGGACTTGTTGCACCTGCACCTTTTGGTGGTAACCAGCGTACTATCCTGATCAAGGTTGACCCAAACCTGTTACGCTCGCACAATTTAACGCCCGACCAAATTGTGGCTGCCCTGCGCGAGAATAACCAGAACACCCCTGCAGGTAACGTGCGTATAGGCGATTACAACTACCTTGCACCTTCAAACACCACCATAAAGAAAATCCCGGATTTTGGAGATATCCCGCTTTATAAAAATGGGATCCAAACCGTGTTTATGAGGGATGTGGCTACTATTGAAGATGGTGCCGATATTACCAACGGTTACGCCCTCATTAACGGCAAACGTTCAGTTTACCTCCCAATCACCAAATCGGCCACGGCCTCAACCTGGGAAGTAGTGCAAAACCTGAAAAAAGCATTGCCAAAATTCCAGGCCTTGCTACCCGATGATGTGAAGCTGTCGTTCGTGTTTGACCAGTCAGTTTATGTGATTAACGCGGTAAAAAGTTTGGCCGAAGAGGGCGCGATAGGGGCGGTACTTACCGGGCTTATGGTATTGTTATTTTTGGGTGATAAACGCGGAGCGCTTATCGTGATCCTTACTATTCCCACCTGTATTATCTCGGCTATATTCTTCCTGTCGCTGGCACACCAAACCATCAATATCATGACGCTGAGCGGGCTTTCGCTGGCAATAGGTATTTTGGTGGATGAGTCGACAGTGACGATTGAGAATATTCACCAGCACTTTGACATGGGCAAGCCGAAAGCTTTGGCTATCTGGGACGCTTGTAAAGAGATCGCTTTCCCTAAATTGCTGATCCTGTTCTGTATCCTGGCGGTGTTTGCACCTGCATTTACCATGAACGGGATTCCGGGAGCATTGTTCCTCCCGTTGGCGCTGGCTATCGGTTTCTCGATGATTGTATCTTACTTCCTGGCGCAAACCTTTGTGCCTATCATGGCCAACTGGATCATGGTAAACAAGCATGAAGACCACAGCCATAAAGATGGTTTTGCGTTGGAAGATGAAGGTGAGCCATGGGAGCAGAAAGAAAAAGCCATGAAGGCTGCCCTTGAACATACAGGCGGCGAGGTTACCCGTTTTGACAAATTCAGGGACAGCTTTATGCGCCTGATGGACCGCATGCTGCCTAACCGCAAAATACTGGTAACGGTTTATGTAGTAGTTGCTTTTGGCCTTGCTTTCCTGCTGTTCAATATCATAGGGCGTGACGTGTTGCCTAAAGTAAACTCTGGAACCTTCCAGGTACGTTTACGGGCTGCTGATGGTACGCGTTTAGAACGTACGGAATTAATTGCGGTTAAGGCCCAGCACATATTGGGCGATATCGTGGGTAAAAACCACATAGCTATAACTTCAACATTTGTTGGTTCGCACCCTTCATCATTCTCAACCAACCCAATCTACCTGTTCATGGCTGGTCCGCAGGAGTCTGTTATGCAGGTAAGCTTAACCGAGGATTATAAGGTTAACCTTGATGACCTGAAGGAAAAATTTAGGCATGAGATGGCCAAACAGTTGCCTGATGTTAAACTATCATTTGAGCCAATTGAGTTAACGGATAAGATCCTGAGCCAGGGTTCGCCAACGCCTATTGAAGTAGCTATTACCGGTAAAAACAAAAAGCAAAATGTTGAGTATGCCTTTAAGGTTATCAATAAACTTAAAGATATCAAATACCTGCGCGATGTGCAGATAGGTCAATCATTTAATTATCCAACTATCGATATTAATATCGACAGGCAACGGGCCGCACAGCTTGGGGTAGGTTTAAATGATATATCACGTTCATTGGTAGCTTCAACCTCATCATCAAGGTTTACCGAAAAGAATAACTGGATTGATGAAAAATCAAACTTAAGCTACCTTGTGCAGGTACAGGTACCAGAATACCAGATGGCCAGTTTGAATGATGTTAAGGAGATCCCTGTACTGGCAAACCAGGCCCGCCCGGTTTTGGGTGATGTAGCTGATGTTAAAACAGGTACCACCTTTGGCGAAAACGATAACGTAGGCGCTGTGCCAACATTATCAGTAACGGCAAACATCAACAAAAAGGATTTGGGTACTGCAACCAATGATGTGCAGAAAGCCATTGACGAATTAGGCAAACCACCGCGCGGTTTAACAGTTGAAATGCATGGTATGAGCCAAACCCTTACCGATACCCTGAACAGTTTGCAAGGCGGTTTATTAGTAGCGGTATTGGTGATCTTTTTGATGCTGGCGGCAAACTTCCAGTCGTTTAAAATGTCGATGGTAGTTTTATCAACTGTGCCTGCCGTATTATTTGGTTCGTTGCTGTTGGTTAAGATCACGGGGGCTACACTTAACCTGCAATCATACATGGGTATGATCATGTCGGTAGGCGTATCTATTTCAAACGCCGTGTTACTGATCACCAATGCCGAAGAGCTGCGCAAACATAACGGCGATGCATTAAAATCGGCCCGCGAAGCAGTAGCATTACGTCTTCGCCCTATATTAATGACCAGTTTAGCCATGATTGTAGGTATGATCCCGATGGCATCGGGCTTAGGTGAAGGCGGTGATCAAACATCACCATTAGGTCGGGCTGTTATTGGTGGGCTTATCGCTTCAACTTTTGCTGCGCTGCTGATATTACCATTGGTTTTTGCCTGGGTACAAGGTAATGCCACAACTCAATCTGTTTCATTAGACCCGGAAGATAAAGAAAGTAAATTTTATGTCCCTTTGCACCACCATGAATAAGCTAAAAAATAAATCGATATTGCTGCTTGCCGTTTTAGCAATGGCAATAGGCTCATTGAGTGCCTGCCACTCGGATGATAAAGAAAAGAAAGAACAACAGGAAGAGCAGGAGCAACAGGAAGCTGTTGAAACGCCAACTGTACAAATTGTGCCCATAACAAAAGGCAGGTTAAGCAGCAACATCACCATACCTGGTGAGCTGATCCCTTATCAACAGGTTGACCTGTATGCCAAAACCAACAGCTATGTTAAAAAACTTTTGGTTGATATCGGTTCGGAAGTACACCAGGGGCAGTTATTAGCTGTGCTTGAAGCGCCGGAAATTAATTCGCAACTGGCCGCTGCACAATCACGCATTAAGCAATTTGAAGCGGTTTACTTTGCCAGTAAAGCCACTTATGACAGGCTGGTAAGCACCAGCAAAACGCCGGGTACAGTTTCACAAAACGATCTGGAACAAGCCGAAGCTAAAAAGAATGCTGATGAAGCTAATATTGATGCCGCTAAATCCGGCTTAAAAGAAGTCTCAGCTAATTTAGCTTACCTGGAGATTCGCGCTCCGTTTGATGGTGTGATCACCAGTCGTAATGTAAACCTGGGTGCCTATGTTGGGCCGGGTGGTAAAAGTACCGATCCCTTGTTTACCATACAGGATCAGGGCCGTTTACGTTTGGTAGTATCTGTACCTGAAGTTTATACCGGCGCGTTAAGCAATAAAAGCGAGGTTAATTTTACCGTAAGGGCTTTACCAAGTCAAAAATTTACCGCCCAGGTAAAACGTATAGCAGGCGCGCTTGATGAAAAATTACGTGCCGAACGCCTGGAGATGGACGTTTACAATAAAGACAAAAAACTGCTTCCCCACATGTTTGCCGAAGTAAGTGTACCACTGCCTGCCGGCGACAGTACTTACGTGGTGCCTAAAACAGCCGTTGCAACTTCAACCGAAAAAGTTTTTGTTATAAAAGTTGTTGACCACAAAGCCGTTTGGGTGGATGTTAAAAAGGGCCTGAGCAATGGCGATAGCATCGAAATCTTCGGTGGCGACCTGAAACCTGACGATAAGTTGGTAAAAGCAGCATCAGATGAGATCAGAAATGGATCGACCTTGAAATATTAATAAATTGAATTGGCTGAATAGATTCAGCCACATGGATAGTGCGAAGGAATAGAAGAGCCCGAAAGCTGAAAGCTTTCGGGTTTCTGTTTTTATGTAAAAAATGTCATTACGAGGAGGAACAACGAAGCAATCGCACGGAACCAAATCCGCTCTGTAAAGCATGCAATTGCCGCGCTGCGTATATGCTATTTCACTATTTTATATCGGCTTGCAACTTCTTAATAATGCCCGTGCCCACAGCATCTGTATTCTCAGCCGCATTGGATAGTACAACTACTGCCAGTTTCTTATCCGTATTAAAAGCCAGGAAGCTACTGCTGCCGTAAGTGCCGCCGTTATGGAAAATATACTCCACACCGTTGACCAAAATGATGTGCCAGCCAAGCGCTATTTTGGCATCCTTGCTATAAGTGATTTGATGGGTTAGCTCAAAAGTCTTTGATAGCTTATCAGTGCCATTTGCCATGTTTGCCTTTGCATATATCAGCAAATCATTTACCGTTGAATGCAGGGCTCCGCAGGCGGCAAGGGCATTAAAATCCCAGGCTACCGTTGCATCGCCGTATTGACTGTATACTTTGGTAAAATGGGTCAGTTGTAAAGCGCTTAAATGCTGTACAGTATTTTTCATCCCCAATGGGCTGCAGATCACTTCCTGCACCATCTGATCAAATGTTTTGCCGCTTACCTGTGATAATATCGTTCCTAATAAACCCACTCCTAAATTGGAATAGGCGTATTGTTCTCCCGGCTTGCTATTGAGTTTGCAGGTTTTCAGATAACTGAACAGTTGTCGTTTATTATAACTTTTATAAGGATTTGCTGCACTTGCCGAATCAAACTGCAGGTTTTCCGGGATCCTTGCTAATCCGGAAGTATGATTGCTTAATGTTTGCAAAGTTATATCATTCAACGCCGCATTGGTTTTTACCGAATCGGGCAGGTATTGGGTGATGGGATCGGTTAGCTTTACTTTGCCCTCGTTGGCGTAATAAGCCAGCAGGGTAGCGGTAAAGGTTTTGGTAATAGAACCAATTTCGAAGATTGTATTGCCCGTTGGTAGCTGGTTATTGCCACGGGCGGTTTCTCCGTAATTATAGGTGCTGATCTGCCCGTCTTTTAATATGCCTATGCTGAGGCTTACCGTATTTGCTTTTTGTATGTAGGGGCGGGCAATTTCATCAACCTGTTTATCCATTGGGTTGAGCAGCTTGTTGGATGTAGGTACCTGTGTAGTTTTATCGGCAGTAATGTCTTTGTAGGGCTGAAACAGGAAGAGTTCAATTTTATTCCCTGCATCGAGGCTCATAAGCAGTTGCAATGTTGCCGACTGAAATACCAGTTTGTAGGTACTTACCTTGTTGTTAACAAAGCTGATTACCGTTGAACCTTTAATTTCGTTTAGGGGAAACAATTGCTGCTCGGTAAGACTGCGGAACTGGCCTGCACTTACGGCATGCCTGAAATTAGGCCCGGTTAAGGTATAAATGGAGTCGGCCTGTTTGGCGTTAAAGAATTTTTTCATCAGCACAAATACCGAATCAGTTTTAAACTGCTGATGGCTTTGGGCGAAGGTTATGCCTGGGATAAATAAAAGTAAGATAAAACAGAACCTGAGTTTCATGAAAAGTAATTCGTGTTTAATTAAATGTCGTTTAGTCTATAGTCTGAAGGAAAAAGCAGACTTACGACTACTGACTTAAATATCTTGGTAATCTTTAGCAAAGTAATTATCAGCCAAAGGATCGGTTAGGCGCACAAAACGTTTTTCATTGTATTTCCATTTCATGCGAAATATGATAACGGCAATACCGGCCCCGATTATATAATTATAACCAATAAAAGCAAACATATCGCCGGGTTCGGCAAGCAATGTGTGCATGTCTTTGCCTTTGAAAATTAGCCAGGCTACACTTGTGATAAGGGATATAGCTAATCCAAAAATGAACCCGCCATCGATAATGGAATAGTTCCACTTGCCGCGCTTGCGTGAATGTTCCCACTTTTTTACAAAGCTGATATTGTCAATATCTTCTTCAGTGAGCCCTTTGGCTTTAAGCTTTTCGGCCTGGGTTAATTTATACTGATAACGATAATACCCCTGTACAAACGAGAATGGAAAAAATATAAGGAAGATGATATTGTTGTGGTCATAAAAGTATAAAACTGCAATTATCGCAAGATAAAGCAGCTCTCCTTTGTAAGTATGTTTCAGATATGTTTTAAAATTGAACTTCATACCTGAAACATGCTTTTTATATGGTTGGTGTTTGTCCGGCCAGCAGGTAAAGCACTGCCATGCGCACGGCAACACCGTTTTCTACCTGGTCGAGGATGATAGACTGTTTGCTGTCGGCCACATCGCTGGTGATCTCCACGCCGCGGTTGATAGGGCCAGGGTGCATTACGGTGATCTCTTTATCCAGTGAATCCAGAATGGTTTTGTTAAGGCCGAAGAGCATGGTGTATTCCCTCAGTGAAGGGAAATACTTAATATCCTGGCGCTCCAGCTGAATGCGGAGCATGTTAGCCACATCGCACCAGTTAAGGGCTTTGATAAGGTTGTGCTCAACTTTTACACCCAAGGAACCAATGTATTTTGGAATTAGTGTTGTTGGACCGCAAACCATTACTTCAGCGCCCAATTGTTTAAGGCAAAGGATGTTGGAAAGCGCCACACGCGAGTGCAGGATATCACCCACAATCACCACTTTTTTGCCTGCCACATCGCCATACTTTTCACGAATAGAAAAAGCATCAAGCAAAGCCTGGGTAGGATGCTCATGCGCACCGTCGCCGGCATTTACAATTTGTGCTTTAACATGTTTTGACAGGAAGATGCCTGCACCGGCGTAAGGGTGGCGCATCACCACCATATCAACCTTCATGGCCAGTATGTTGTTTACTGTATCAATCAGCGTTTCGCCTTTGCTTACTGATGATGAAGAGGCCGCGAAGTTGATCACATCTGCCGAAAGCCTTTTTTCGGCCAGTTCAAATGATAAACGGGTACGGGTAGAGTTTTCAAAGAAAATATTAGCGATGGTAACATCCCGTAACGACGGCACTTTCTTTATCGGTCGATTTAAAACAGATTTAAAAGTATCGGCAGTTTCAAATATCAGTTCAATATCTGCCCGGTTCAAATCTTTTATACCCAATAAGTGTCGTGTGCTCAGTCCTGCCATCTCAGTTATTTTCCTGTTATATTTTATTCCTTGTTGTATTATTAGTTATGTCATTGCGAGGCACGAAGCAATCGCGAACTATGCGGGTTGCTCTGTAGAGTATGCGATTGCCGCGCTATCGTTCGCAATGACATATTATTAATTCTATTATTCCTGTACTTCTGAAACAAGAACTATCTTGTCCTCACCATCCGTATCCTTCCAGCTTACCACTACTTTTTGCGATGCGATGGAATCAACCTCGATACCCACATAATCTGCAGATACCGGGATATGGCGCGAGTAACGGCGGTCAACCAAAGCTAATAGCTCTATCTTTCCCGGTCTGCCGAATGCCTGCATGGCGTCCATAGCGGCGCGGATGGTACGGCCTGTCCATAGTACATCGTCCATCATGATCACTTTTTTGCCTTCAATAATAAAATCTATTTTAGTTTGATTAGGTACCAGTTGTGATTCACGGCGGCGAAAATCGTCGCGGTAAAAGGTAATATCAAGATCGCCCTGTAATATGTTTTTATCGGGAAGGATTTTTCTAAGTTCTTCGGCAACACGTTTGGCTAAATAAATGCCGCGCGGCTGAATACCAATTAATACGGTATTTGAAAAGTCGTTATGATTTTCAATTAACTGGCGACATAAACGTTGTATGGTAATTTGAAACTTTTGTCCGTCGAGCAGTGTTAGATTTTGCATCGTATGGGTGGATTTGGGCAAAAGTAATAATTTGTTTTCAAAAGCCCCCTCTAAATCTCCCCCGATAGGGGAGACTTTTTAAAATTCAGTTATTGGGCAAGTTTTCTTAAAGTCAACATCGCCCTTTCTGCATCTTTTTTCGCCACAAAAATATGATCATGATAATAGGCCGCTACTACGTTGCAGCTGATATTTTCATTCGCCAGCGCAGTTGCAAATGCAGCGGTTAAACCAGTCGCTTCCAGCGATGAATGGATGGTTAAAGTAATCCAGGCCGCAATATAGCTGTATTCAAGATTTAGCTTATCAGCGGTTTCTTTTTTTAGGATAAGAGTGATCGCTTCCTGCTCCTTGAAAAAAGCTATGATATCATCGGTGTTAATGTTACTTAATGATGATGTCGTGCAATAAACATAGTCACCTTCATTAATTATGGGTGTCATGTTTTTAAGCAAGATGTTGAGGTTGGTTTCGCCGATGGTCATATCACAAATATATAAAACTAACTCGCGCACGTTTTAACGAGTGTGTAACATGGGTTTGCGTTTATAACGCAACGGGCGATACAATCGCCAAGCCATTTTTATTGCGCTCATTGCAAATGAGCGCAATAAAATAAAAAAACAAAAAAGCCCCCCCGGATAACCGGAGAGGCTTGTATAAACTTAAGCTAAAATTATGCTTCTTCTTCAGAGCTGTTAGCAGCAGGTGCAGCCTTGCGGGCTTTGTTTTCAGCACCTTCCATTTGCTCTTTTAATTGAGCTAATACGCTAAGATCGCCTAAAGTTGATTTTTCAACAGAATCTTTCACTTTTTTCACCGCGTTAGTAGCAGCTTTTGCTTCTTTTTTGCGGTTTTCAAATTCCTGTACACGGGCATCAGCGCGGGCTTCTTCCCAGATACGTGAATGTGAAATAACGATACGTTTGTTTTCTTTGTTAAATTCAATGATTTTGAATTCAGCAGCTTCTTCAGCTTTTAAGCTCTTACCGTCTTCTTTAACCAGGTGTTTGGTTGGCGCAAAGCCTTCAACACCGTAAGGTAAAGCTACGATAGCACCTTTGTCGGTTACTTTGATAACAGTACCTTCATGGATCGAGTCGATAGTGAAGATAGTTTCAAATGTATCCCAAGGATTTTCTTCAAGCTGTTTGTGGCCTAAGCTCAATTTGCGGTTTTCAACATCAAGTTCAAGTACAACCACATTCAGTTTTTCACCAACTTTAGTGAATTCGTTAGGGTGGTTAACTTTTTTAGACCAAGAAAGGTCAGAGATGTGGATTAAGCCGTCGATGCCGTCTTCCAGTTCAACAAACACACCAAAGTTGGTCATGTTTTTAACTGTAGCTACGTGCTGAGTACCAACTGCGTACCTTTCAGCAGCGTTTTGCCATGGATCAGGAGTTAATTGTTTAACACCTAATGACATTTTGCGCTCTTCGCGGTCTAAAGTCAATACTTGAGCTTCGATCTCGTCACCAACTTTCAGGAATTCCTGAGGGTTGCGCAGGTTTTGTGACCATGACATTTCTGATACGTGGATCAAACCTTCAACACCAGGGATGATTTCAAGGAATGCGCCGTAATCAGCAACGGTAACGATTTTACCTTTAACTTTTGAACCAACCTGAATTTCTTCAGAAAGGCTTTGCCAAGGGTGAGGGGTTAATTGTTTCAAGCCCAGAGCAATACGTTTTTTCTCGTCATCAAAGTCAAGAACAACAACGTTGATTTTTTGATCCAATGCCAAAATTTCGCGTGGGTGCTCAATACGGCCCCATGAAATATCTGTAATGTGCAGTAAGCCGTCAACACCACCAAGGTCGATGAATACACCAAAGTCGGTAATGTTTTTAACGGTACCTTCCAATACCTGACCTTTTTCAAGGCGTGCAACAATTTCAGTTTTTTGGTTTTCCAGATCGTCTTCGATAAGCACTTTGTGTGATACCACAACGTTCTTGAATTCGTGGTTGATTTTAACAACTTTGAATTCCATAGTTTTACCTACATACACATCGTAATCCCTGATAGGTTTGATATCGATCTGTGAGCCAGGTAAGAAGGCTTCAACGCCCATAATGTCAACAATTAAACCACCTTTAGTACGGCTCTTCACAAAACCGGTGATGATTTCATCGTTATCAAGGGCTGAATTAATGCGTTCCCATGATTTTTGAGTTTTTGCACGTTTGCGTGAAAGTACCAACTGACCGTTAGCATCTTCCTGCGATTCAACAAAAACGTCAACTTTGTCACCGATCTTAAGATCTGGTGTGTCACGGAATTCTGATACTGATACTAAACCGTCTGATTTGAAACCTACGTTAAGCACAACATCTTTGTTGTTAACGTTAACAACAGTACCGGTGATGATTTCGCCTTTGGTGATAGAGCTGAATGTTCCATCATACAATTTTTCAAATTTCTCACGGTCGTCATCGCTGTAGTTACCAAATTTTTTGTCGTCAGCATCCCAGTCGAAATCTTCGCTTGGTGTAGCCGCAATTTTTGATTTGATCTCTTCGATAGAGATTGAATCAGCTTCTGATTCAATAGTTTCCTTTTCGCCAGACGCGTTCACTGTACCCAGTTCAGCTTCTTTCGCTTTTAATTCTTTTTCTGCTTCTTGTTTTTTTGCCATTAAATAATTTTTCTCCTTTTCCCAATTTGTTAATTGGGACTGCAAAGGTACGGATATATTTTATTGAAAAAAGAAATTTTTTAATGTTAATTGCTTATATTCAAGCCATTTTGTTTTTTAAAACGAAGATTTTTCAGGGTTATACCTATATAAATGTATGAAACAGCGTTTTACAGGCATGTTTTATCGGTGAGAGGGCGTTTTAAACGCTTGTTAATTTGTGATCTATTTCTTCAAAAATCTGCATAAAATCATTCAGCATTTCCTCCCGGTAGCCGCTTAATATTTCATCCATTATCACCTCTTGTTCTGGTGTGAATGGATTTTTCCATACCCGCATACAGATCCGTTTGAGTGCGTAGGCTATCTGGTGAGTTTCGGCATAGGTATGCAGGTACTGACTTTTTTTAAAGCCTTCGTAAAATTTAAAGAAAACGGCAGTGTCCTCAAGCCCGGCAAAGGTTAAAAAGCTTCTTATTTTATCTTCCCGGCAATCGGCTAAATGATCGTAAAATTCGGTAACGCTGATTTTGCGGGTGGTAAGCAGCAGGTTATCGATAACCAGCTCAAGTGCAATATGCCCTAAAAAAAATGGTTTTACCGGCGAGTTTATCAGGGCCGGGGCCAACAGTTTTTTGAGCTCATGTGAACGACTGGTAAAAAAAAAGGATGAGTGAAAATACCGGTCGACATCAAGGTGCTTGTTCCATCCGGATATGATCGAATTGACCTCGTTATCAGTATGGTGCAGCTTTTCGGGATGAAGGATAATGTTTTTATCGGCATTCTTCAACAGGTCGGGTAGCACCGTTCCCAGCACGTGGTAACAGTTGGTAGTATCCCTGTCGAAATAATAATGCGATAAAAAATTCATAAGCCTTGCCTTGCAAAATACCCGGTTTTGCTCAAGATACAAAATATAAGTAATTATTTGAAACAGATTTTACCTGTAGTTAACCTATATAGGCACGAATCTTTCCGGATAGTGGGCAATTAAATCGAATTACAAGAATTTTTCGGAAGGGTGAGTTATAATTAGTGTAATTCGATCTAATTAGTAAAAATTAGTGTGTCAATTTAATTTATATTTGCACCTTTTTGAAACAGAACTTGATATGAACTTTGTTGAAGAATTACGCTGGCGCGGCATGCTGCATACCGAAATGCCTGGAACCGAGGATATGTTAAATAAAGGTATGGCTTCGGGATATATCGGGTTTGATCCAACTGCCGATTCGTTGCACGTTGGGCACCTTACCCAGATCATGACCCTGATCCACTTTCAGTGTGCAGGTCACAAACCTTATGCTTTGGTTGGCGGTGCTACCGGCATGGTGGGTGATCCCTCAGGTAAATCGGCCGAGCGTAATTTATTATCAGAGGATGTGTTGCAGCATAACCTGGAAGCCGTAAAAAAACAGCTTACCCGTTTCCTTGATTTTAATACCGGCGCCAACAGCGCCGAAATGGTGAACAATTACGATTGGTTCAAAAACTTTACTTTTCTTGATTTTATCCGCGATGTAGGCAAACATATTACGGTTAATTATATGATGGCTAAGGATTCGGTGAAGAAACGACTTGAAGGCGATACCGGTATGTCATTCACCGAATTTACATATCAGTTGGTACAGGGCTACGATTTTTACTACCTGTGGAAGTATCATAACTGCTCATTGCAAATGGGTGGCAGCGATCAATGGGGAAATATCGTTACCGGTACTGAGCTTATCCGTCGTAAAGACAGCGGTGAGGCTTTTGCCTTAACTACCAACCTGATCAAAAAAGCAGATGGTACAAAATTTGGAAAAACCGAAAGCGGTGCTGTTTGGCTTGATGCCGAGCGTACATCGCCTTACCAGTTTTACCAGTTTTGGTTAAATACTACCGATGTTGACGCCAAATCATATATCCGCATTTTTACTCTGCTTGGTCGTGATGTTATTGAAGCGATGGAAGTTGAGCATGATGCCGCACCACATACACGTGTATTGCAAAAAGCATTGGCTAAAGATATTACGATTCGCGTACATGGCGAAGCTGAATACGAAAAAGCAATAAAATCTTCGGAGTTTTTGTTTGGTAATATAGGCATCGAATTTTTGAGCGAACTGAATGAAGCTGAGGTTTTGGGTTTGTTTGCCGGTGTGCCTAACTATACCATAGCGTTAAGCGAATTAGAGCAGGGAATTAACGCTGCCGATCTGTTAGCGGCGAAAACGGCTGTTTTTGCATCAAAAGGTGAAGCTAAAAAGATGATACAAGGCGGTGGTGTTGCAATCAATAAAGTTAAAATAGGTACTGCCGATGATGTTTATAATGCAAATGCTTTGATTGGTGATAAATTCATCGTAGCTCAAAAAGGTAAGAAGAACTATTTTTTGATAATAGCAGAATAAGTTAGGTCAGTGAGTCATTCGATGAATCGTCATTAAGTCATTGGACTCTTGTCTCATTAAATCGTTGCAAGGTCCATGACTTAATGACAAAATGACCAAACGATATAGAAAAGCGACAGGTTAAAACCTATCGCTTTTTTTGTTGGTTTAATATTTGTAAATACGACAAATGGTAATTATATTTGTATATATGTCGTATAAATCAAAACCAGATACTAAAAATGAGGTTAATGAGCCCATGGCAGCGTATGTTGTTCAGGGAGCTATGCCTTCGTTTTATAGTTTATTAAATGGCTCAAAACAGTTAAAAGCCTCTTCTGATTTTGATATCATCAGCCTGGCGCGTAAGGGCTTCCCTAAAAGCGCCTTGCTTTCTCTGGCAAAAAAAATCTCCCTTAATATCCAGGAGCTTGCCAATATACTGCATATCTCCGAGCGCACCTTACAGCGCTACGAGGATGATGTCATCATCAAAACCGAGTATGCCGAAAAGGCTATTGAACTTGCACGGCTTTATACCCGTGGCGAGGAGGTTTTTGAATCGATGGATAAATTCAAGATCTGGATCAAAACGCCGTCGGTAGTTTTCAGAGGTGAGGCACCTGTTACTATTCTGGATACATCTGCCGGTTTCGACATGGTTTTTAAAGAGCTTGGCCGCATTGAACACGGTATTTTTGCCTGATGATACTTTTCCGTATTACCAAATGCAATTACGCTACCGATCTGAGCGGCACCGGAGCACGATTATATGGCGGCCGCTGGAACAGCGAAGGCAAGCCAATGCTTTACCTTGCTTCTTCCAGATCATTGGCGGTGCTTGAGGTGTTGGTACATTTAGATCCGCTGATAATTCCGGGAAATTATTGTCTTACTGAAATAGAAGTTCCCGATAGTAAAATAATTACTGTTGAGGTTGAACAGCTACCTGCGGATTGGCGGGATATCACCGGGCCGGTAATTTTGCGCGAGCTTGGAGATGCTTTTCTGAAAAAGCAGGAATACTTATTAATGAAAGTACCCTCATCAATTGTACCTGCCGAGTTTAATTATCTGCTTAATCCTTTGCATTCCGATGCCTTTAATATTAAACTTTTAAAAAGAGAGCCTTTTAGTTTTGACAGGCGGCTTATTTAGTCATTAAGTCATTTTGATAAATCGTCATTAGTAGTTGAGGGGCGGCAGTTGTTGTATTGCAGCTAACCATGCTAAAGAAAAAAGCCACCAGTTACATAACTGGTGGCTTTTAATATCTCCTTTAAATTTTTTGATTAACCTAAGTATGATTTCAGGATCTTGCTCCTTGAAGTATGGCGCAAGCGTTGCAAGGCTTTGTCCTTGATCTGGCGCACACGCTCGCGGGTTAAATTAAACTTCTCACCAATTTCCTCTAATGAAAGCGGATGGTTGGTGCCTAAGCCAAAGAACAATACAATGATCTCGCGCTCGCGCTCAGTTAAGGTTGATAGTGAACGTTTG
The DNA here is from genome assembly GCF_050433785.1 of Mucilaginibacter sp. 3215. Classification (NCBI taxonomy): domain Bacteria; kingdom Pseudomonadati; phylum Bacteroidota; class Sphingobacteriia; order Sphingobacteriales; family Sphingobacteriaceae; genus Mucilaginibacter; species Mucilaginibacter sp. 3215. The sequence goes on along the minus strand of NZ_JBNPWO010000003.1, from coordinate 230,216 downwards.
ATCTCTTCAGATAATGACTCATTGATCAGGATCGAATCGGTGTTTGGTTCCTGGTTTTCCAGTACATCAAGCAATGTATTCTCTTCGCCCTGTACAAACGGTGCATCCATTGATACGTGGCGACCAGAGTTACTTAGTGTATCGGAGATCTTATCAACAGTGGTCTCCAATATATCAGCAAGTTCTTCAGGCGATGGTTCGCGCTCGTACTCCTGTTCAAGTTTTGAAAAAGCCTTGCTGATCTTACTTAATGAACCTACCTGGTTAAGCGGTAAACGCACAATACGCGATTGCTCGGCAATAGCCTGCAATATCGACTGGCGGATCCACCATACAGCATATGATATAAATTTAAAGCCTTTGGTTTCATCAAAACGCTTGGCGGCTTTAATCAGGCCGAGGTTGCCCTCGTTAATTAAATCGCCCAGTGTGAGGCCCTGGTTTTGGTATTGTTTAGCAACAGATACAACAAAGCGAAGGTTAGTTTTGGTTAAACGCTCCAATGCCGCCTGGTCGCCCTCGCGGATCTTTTGCGCTAAAATTACTTCTTCTTCGGCGGTTATTAGGTCTACCTTACCAATCTCGTGCAGATATTTATCAAGCGATTGCGACTCGCGATTGGTAATGGATTGCGTTATTTTGAGTTGTCTCATCTATTTAATAAACCTCTCTATTCGTTATATTCTGAATAGAACGTGCAAAGCTAATATTTTGTTTCTAAAATAAAACATATAAATCAGAAATAGCAATACCAGTGTAAAATTTTATATTCAAAATTTAAAATTTATGTATATCGCATAAAATTTATTGTAAAACAATGAATTTATTTTGTTATTTAATAAATATTGTTTTTATTTGAATTGAATTAATATTGTAGTGTAATGAAAAAGGTACGTGCCCTGCAAATACTTGTTTATATAGTGTTTGGTTTGTTTGTTTTTCAGAATATGGCTGCCGATTTCTGGCAGGGGTTTAAGGATGGATACAATGATGGAATGGGTACAATAGATGGCGCTAAAAGATACGGGCCAACATTGCAAGCCACTATTGACGGAAGCTTCATTTCGCAAAAAAATGGGGGCGAAATGAAGATAGGTGAAAACTATACTTTAAAGAATATAATTATAAACAGTGATATAGTAGTTAATAATGATAATATATCTGTAAGCTGGCCATTAAACGCGATTGAAACTGGGCTGATACTTATTACAACTCTGATAGTAATAAGAATAGCCTATCTTATTAATAAGGTTATTGTAAATATTGTCGAGGGTACTTTATTTGAGCAGCGATGTATTAGGCTGATCAAAAGCACAGGGATGCTGTTATTGCTGTTTACATTGACTGATTATATAGGGCAGCAAGTATCCTATCAGGAGTTAATAGCTAAATTGCATGTGCCGCTAAAAATCATCAATACATCGGCATTTAATTTTGGTACGCTGGTATTTGCTATCTTGATATTTATCCTGGCCGAAGCATTTAAGCAAGGGGCGAGGCTTAAAGAGGAGCAAGCTTTAACTATTTAAGTCATGCCGATAATAGTAAATCTTGATGTGATGATGGCAAAACGAAAAATGTCATTAAATGAACTGAGCGACAGGGTAGGGATCACCATATCAAACCTTTCTATCCTGAAAACGGGCAAGGCGAAAGCCATCCGTTTTGAAACACTCGAAGCCATATGTAAGGCGCTTGACTGCCAGCCGGGGGATATTCTCGAATGCAGGTGAAAGGACATTGCGTTAAATAAAGATATTATCTTAAATCTCACGTCTCAAATCTCATATCCAATCAGACAACAAAAAAGCCGCCCTCATCAGGCGGCTCTCTCCATTAATTTAAATATAAAAACTATTAAACACTTTTTTCAGCTTTAACAACCATATGGATGCTCATAGGCTGTTTGTTCATTTCTTTTTGGATCCTGGCGCTGGTTGCAGCCGGATGGCTGTTCAGGTGCGGGGCAATAACCAATGAAACTATCGACATTAACTTAATAAGGATGTTCATGGATGGGCCTGAAGTATCTTTAAACGGATCACCTACAGTATCACCTGTTACTGATGCTTTGTGCGGTTCCGATTTTTTGTAGAAGATCTCGCCGTTGATTTCGCAGCCTTTCTCAAATGATTTTTTAGCATTGTCCCATGCACCACCTGCATTGCTTTGGAAAATCCCCATCAATACACCCGATACGGTAACACCGGCCAGCAAGCCGCCTAACACTTCGGGGCCAAAGGCAAAACCGATGATGATAGGGGTGACCAGCGCGATTAAGCCAGGGGCAACCATTTCGCGGATCGACGCTTTGGTGGAGATAGCCACGCATTTTTCGTATTCTGGTTTACCCTCGTAAGTCATGATACCCGGAATTTCGCGGAACTGGCGCCTAACTTCTTCTACCATTGCCATGGCGGCCCTGCCCACGGCTGCTATCGCCAAGGCAGAAAAAATGAATGGAATCATTCCGCCAACAAACAGACCTGCCAATACATTGGCTTTATAAATATCAATATGTTCAATGCCTGCAACGCCCACAAAAGCCGCAAATAAGGCTAATGAAGTTAATGCTGCCGAAGCAATAGCAAAACCTTTGCCTGTAGCGGCTGTTGTGTTACCAACGGCATCCAGGTTATCGGTACGGTGGCGTACTTCTTCGGGCAGGCGGCTCATTTCGGCAATACCGCCGGCATTATCCGCAATTGGCCCAAAAGCATCTATCGCCAGCTGCATGGCCGTTGTTGCCATCATACCGGCGGCGGCGATAGCTACACCATATAAACCGGCAAAATAATATGACCCGTAAATACCCGATGCCAAAACAAGGATAGGCAGTACGGTTGATTCCATACCAACAGATAAACCGCCGATGATATTGGTAGCGTGACCGGTTGACGACTGCCTGATAATGCTCAATACCGGACGTTTACCCATGGCGGTGTAGTACTCGGTTATAATCGACATTAAAGTACCTACTACCAGGCCAACCAATATTGATCCGAAGACACCGTCTTTAGTAAAGGGTATTACCTCAGCTTTTACCACCCCGTTAACCTCATCACGTACCATGTGAAATTCGTCCGAAGGTAACATCCATTGCACAACAAAATAAGTAGCTACAGCAGTTAGTATAATTGATGCCCAGTTACCTATGTTCAATGCTTTTTGCACACTGTCGGTTTCTGATTTAATTTTTACCATCGCGGCACCTACAATTGAAAATATCAAGCCAAGGCCGGCAATTACCATTGGCAGCAATACGGGGGCAATACCACCGAATTTATCGTGTGATACGATTTCACGGCCCAGCACCATAGTAGCCAGCATAGTAGCTACATATGAGCCAAAAAGGTCGGCACCCATACCGGCAACATCGCCTACGTTATCACCTACGTTATCGGCAATGGTGGCCGGGTTGCGCACGTCATCCTCGGGGATACCGGCTTCAACTTTACCAACAAGGTCAGCACCTACGTCGGCCGCTTTGGTGTAAATGCCACCGCCAACACGGGCAAACAGCGCTATGGATTCTGCACCTAATGAAAAACCGGCTAAAACGTCAAGCGCTTTTGCCATGGCTCCGCCGTTAACACTGCTGCCAGCTACTTTAACAACATAAAACTGATAAAAAACAATAAAAAGCGATCCTAAACCAATAATAGCCAAACCGGCCACACCCAGGCCCATTACGGTTCCGCCGGTAAACGATACTTTTAAAGCTTGTGCCAAACTGGTACGTGCAGCCTGTGTGGTACGTACGTTAGCTTTGGTAGCAATACGCATCCCCAGGTAACCTGCAAAGGCAGATAGAAACGCGCCTATCAGAAATGATATGGCAATAACAGGACTTGAAGTAGTAACCGTTGTGCCCGACCATGCCAGCAAAATACCGGCAACCACAACAAATCCGCCTAATATTTTCCATTCGGCACGTAAAAAGGCCATGGCGCCATCGGCAATGTAACCGGCAAGTATGGCCATGTCGCCGTCACCGGCGTTTTGTTTGGTAACCCAGGCGGCCTTAATAGCCATAACAAGGATCCCGATAAGCCCCAAAACAGGAATTAAATAAATTAAATAATTGTTCAGAAAATCCATATCACAAATTTGGTTTAATAAAGTAGTACTGCTTGGTTTAACAGTGTGTAATAACAATTGGTGATTGCAAAATAGTAATTTTATTTATTTACTATAGTGATCGTTAATATTAAAGTTTTTTGAATAGTTTAGAGATTTAAACCCTAAAACAATATATGGCGAAAAACTCATCGCAACCAAAAATGAAACATGAGCTTAGCTTGCTGGACGGTACCATGCTCGTATCAGGATCCATGATAGGCTCAGGTATTTTTATTGTTAGTGCAGATATTACCCGTAACGTAGGCTCGGCCGGCTGGCTGATAGCTATCTGGGTTATCACCGGTTTCATGACCCTTACTGCGGCCCTAAGTTATGGCGAATTGAGCGGTATGTTTCCCAAAGCTGGTGGCCAATATGTATATTTAAAGGAGGCTTACAACAAGCTCATCGCTTTTTTATATGGATGGAGTTTTTTCGCAGTAATCCAAACGGGCACTATCGCGGCGGTAGGGGTGGCCTTTAGTAAGTTTGCTGCCTATTTGATTCATCCGCTTAGCGAGGAGAACATTCTTTTTCAACTCGGTTTCTTAAAGATCAGCGCTGCTCAGCTGATGTCAATTTTCATCATTGTATTACTTACTTATATTAATACCAAAGGGGTAAAAAGTGGCAAACTTATCCAAACCACGTTCACACTTACCAAGCTTTTAAGTTTGTTTGGTTTGATCATATTTGGTTTTGTAGCGCTAAAGCCTGAAATATGGCATGCCAACTGGAGTAACGCCTGGGATATTCATAATCTTAAAGCGGATAATACAACTGTTAGTCTTACCCTTGCCGCAGCCATGGGGGCTATTGCAGCTTCGATGGTAGGCTCGATATTCAGTAGTGATGCCTGGAACAGCGTAACGTTTATAGCAGGTGAAATGAAAAACCCTAAAAGGGATGTTGCCTTAAGTCTTGGTTTAGGGACTTTGATAGTAACTATCATTTACGTATCAGCTAACGTTGCTTACACCGGTGTGCTATCCATGCATGATATCGCAACTGCCGATAAAGACCGTGTTGCCGTAGCTGCATCGCATATCATATTTGGTAATCTCGGTACTTATATTATTGCCGTTATGATCATGATATCAACCTTTGGTTGTAATAACGGTTTGATACTTTCAGGTGCCAGGGTTTATTATACCATGGCAAAGGACGGGTTGTTTTTTAAACAAACAGGTGAATTAAATAAGTCTGGCGTGCCCGAGTTTGGTTTGTGGATCCAGGCTGTAGTAGCTTCGATACTTTGCCTGAGTGGCCGTTACGGTGATTTGCTGGATATGATATCCTTTGTGGTGGTGATTTTTTATGTCCTTACCATCTTCGGCATATATATCCTGCGGAGAAAACATCCAAATGCTGAGCGTCCTTATAAAGCACTGGGATACCCAATTTTGCCTGCCATATACATTATAATGGGATTGATATTTTGTGTATTGCTCATAATTTATAAACCCCAGTTTACCTGGCCGGGCTTAATTATTGTATTGATTGGTGTGCCCATATATTATATTTCGCAACGGTACGTTAAAAAACAGGATGAGGCGCTTACTGGTAATTAGTTTTTTATTTATAGGAGAGTCTGTTGCGGCGCAAACGCTTCAGCAAAAAATATCAAATGCTTTTGGGAGGTTGCAGGCGGATAGCCAGTGCAATTATGCTTCAGTATCATTAACCGTACTTGATGCCAAAACCGGGGAACAGGTGTTTGGCGGTAACCCTAACATGGGTTTGGCTACCGCTTCAACGCTTAAAACCATTACCAGTATTACGGCTTTTAATATTTTAGGTCCCGATTTTCAATATCAAACGCAATTAGGTTATACCGGCGAGATTGGGGCCGATGGCACCCTGACCGGCGATATCATCATTAAAGGTGCTGGCGATCCAACCCTGGGCAGCTGGCGTTATGAGCAAACCAAAGAGGGGCATGTAGTAGCCCTTATGGCCGATGCCCTGCAAAAGGCCGGGATCAAAAAAGTTAACGGCCGCATCATTGGCGATGACAGCATCTTCGGTACACAATCCATCCCCGAAGGCTGGATCTGGCAGGACATCGGTAACTATTACGGAGCCGGTACATCGGGTCTTTGCTGGCGCGAAAATCAATTTGATATAAAGCTGCGTACGGGTGCGGTTGGTAGCCAAGTTGGCATATCGCGTACTGTTCCGCTGATGCCATACCTTGCATTTAAAAGCGAGTTGACAAATGGTTCTGCCGGATCAGGCGATAATGCTTATGCTTTTTTACCGGTTGGCAGTAAAGTAATATATCTGCGCGGTACTTATGCCATTGATCAGGATAAGAAAAGTATTTCGGCGGCCTTACCCGATGCTGCTTATGATGCTGCGTTGCGGCTCAATGATACGCTGAGGAGTTTAGGTATCATTATCGGTAATGAGCCGGAATCAGCCACTACTTTGAGCGCTAAAAACCTGCCATTGCCCATAATTGCTAAAAATCTGGCAACTATATCATCACCAACTTTAAGCAAAATAGTTTACTGGCTCAACCAGAAAAGTATTAACCTTTACGCTGAGCAGTTACTCAAAACAATAGCCTGGAAACAGGAACGCAAGCCTACAACGGCAAATGGTGTGGATGAGGTACAAAAGTTTTGGGCGGCCAAAGGGATAGATACGCGCAGCATGAATATTTACGACGGCAGCGGCCTTTCGCCCGGTGACAGGGTAACTACGTTAACGCTGGCCCGCATCCTGCAATCGGCAAAGAAGGAAAGCTGGTTTGCTGATTTTTATACAAGTCTGCCGGTTTATAATGATATGAAAATGAAAAGCGGTAGCATCAACAATGTGTTGTGCTATGCCGGTTATCAAACAAAAAACGGCCGAGAGCTTTGTTTTTCTATTATGGTTAATAACTTTAGCGGATCGAGCCGTGGTATAAAGGAAAAAATGTTCAGGGTGTTGGATGAATTGAAGTAAGTCCCTGCCCCGTAGAGGATGTTTTTATAGATTTTTATATCAACTTTTATTTCTATTGGTAAACACCTTAACTTTATTGGAACCGTAATATCTAACCGATAATGAAAAGTTATAAACTTTTTTTCCTTGCAGCGCTGTCATTTGCGGCCTGCAAAAGCAAAACCGGCTCAAATGATGACGTGCAATCCATCAAATTTAAGTTCACCGAGCTTGGCCGCGAAACGCAGTTTAGGATCACCTGCGATAAGTTTGATTATTACTTCCCCGAAGGGAAAGAAAAAAGCTTTAACAAAAAAACCGGCATTGATAGTGTAATGCAATTGCTAACCGGTATGAGGATGGTGAGTGACGGTACGGAACCAGACGTGCGCGGGAAGATCTATATTACACACACTACTAAAGCCGTTGATACCGTATGCGTTGGCGCTAAAGCCCTCAGCTATAAAGGTACAACTTATGAAACGCCACAGGAGCTGTTGGTGTTGATACAAAAATAGGTTGCACAGGGGTGCAAATGGTTTGTTGTAATCAAGCCATTGGTCAGAGAATGAGCAGGATCATCTAAAAATGACAGCGGTCAGTTTTTCATTTTAGCCAGCCGTTCTGGCGAAAGCACGGTGATCTGGCTTCCTTTTTTATCGATTAGGTTTTCATCTTTAAAATCGGTAAGGGTACGGCTCACCGTTTCGGTTGCCACCCCGGCCATGGCAGCAAGGTCTTCGCGCGAAATTTTGAAGCCCTCTTCCCGCTGTTTATGCAGGCGCATCAGGGTATCTGCCATCCTTTTCCGTACTGAGTTATACGCAAGCTGCAATAATTGTTCTTCCCGGTCGCGGATATGATTAGAAAGCATTTTGATAAACTCGCGCGCAATATCAGGGTATAAATTGAGCAAGTTGTCTAATTGATCTTTAGGAATCAGGCACAGATGGCTGTCCTCCATGGCGGTCGCTGTGTCGATATAAGCCTCGTTCGAAAGTAGAGCATTTACGCCAAGGTATTCCTCGGCAGAGTGGATGGCGGTCATCAACTCACGGCCATCGTTTGCCAGTTTAACGGTTTTAACCCTGCCTTTCAATATCAGGTACAAGCCATTTCCCTTATCACCATCATAATAAATTACCTGGTCTTTTTTAAACAGGCGTACCTTGCGTTCGCCAATAATACGTTTAAGTTCAGCGAGACCGCTGTTCTTCGATACAATTGAATTTAGGTTTTCGAGCGATTGACTATAAAAGCTTTGCTGGGCAGTTTTTTTCCTGAGCCTGCTTTCAATGGCGTTCAGCAGTTCAATATCATCAAAAGGCTTGGTTAAGTAATCATCGGCACCCATTTCCATACCTTTACGTTGGTCAATACGTTCGGCCTTTGCGGTTAAAAATATAAAAGGTATGGCGGCAGTTTCGGGATTTTTATTCAGCATAAATAAAACGCCATAACCATCAAGTTCGGGCATCATGATATCGCAAAGTATTACATCGGGCAGGTTGTTAACGGCCAGTTCAATACCGGTTTTACCATTATCGGCTTCAAATACCGTGTAACCGGCCAGCCCCAGTATTTCTACCACGTTTTCGCGGATATCGTTGTTATCTTCGATGATAAGGATTTTTTGGTTCATGATGCGGGAAATGAAATGGTGAATGAAGTACCCTCGTTTACGTTACTTTGAAAATCAACCCTGCCGTTCATAAGGGCAGTGTACCGGGCCACAATATTAAGGCCTAAACCGGTACCCGCGATATTGCCTGTATTGTGCGCTCTGAAAAATGCCTCAAATAAATGCTTCTGGTCGCTTTCGGGAATGCCTATGCCATTATCTTTTACAGTAATGGAACAGCCGGAAGCATTTATTTCGGTACTAAATTCAATAAAACTGTCCTCGCCCGAATATTTGATGGCGTTTGTGATGAGGTTGATGATGCAGTTTTTGAGCAGATTAATATCGAGGTAAACCATACTATCTGTACCTGTATGCTGATAAAGGATATTTTGGTTTTGCTTGGCCATAATCTGCATTTCTTCAGTTAGCTCTTCGGCCAGCTTAACCAGGTCAAACCTGGTGTATGATGGTTCAATACGCCCGGCTTCCAGTTTTTCGAGCGAGAGAAAATCATTCAGAATGGTAGTGAGGTTGCCAACGGCGTTTTTGATTTTATTAACATGCTTGCTGATCTGCAGGCTGTGCAAAGGCTCGGCATATTTATCAATGAGCGAGGCTGATAATTGAACAGCGCTTAGCGGCGTACGAAACTCATGCGATGCCATGGATACAAAACGGCTTTTCAATTGCCCCAGTTCTTTCTCTTTCTCGAGAGACTGGCTTACTTCCTCCTTGGTTTTTTGCAGTTCAACAACAAATTGTTTCAAGGAGAGGGTGCGTTCCTCTACCACCTCCTCCAGGTGTGATGTGTATTCCTTCAGCTTATCTTCAGCTTCCTTCTCACGGCTAAGGTCGTGTATAAAGCCGGCATATATTTTACGTCCCGAAAAATTTACGTCACTAACCCCAAGTCTGAACGGGAATTGGGTGCCGTCTTTACGCAAGCCTGTTACTTCACGACCTATACCAATGATATGTGGTTTACCGGTAGTTTGATATCGATTGATGTAATGATCATGCTCCTGCCTGTAAGGCTGGGGCATCAGCATCGATACATTTTTTCCGATAACTTCATGAGGTTCATATTGAAATAACTTGCAGGCCGATGGGTTAATAGATTCGACAATCCCCCGTTCATCGATAGTAATAATGCCATCGATAGCATTTTCAATAATCGCTTTTAATAAGGCAGCATTTTCCATAGATGAGGTTTGAGATATTTATCTGCTTTTGCAAATATCAAATTTGATATGGATTTTTTACACCTAAAGATGGTATATCTTAATTAAAATTAAAATTAGGCCTTTTTTGTAAGAGGAAAGTTACCGGTAGTTAACTTTGAGTTTATCTGCTTAGGCGTTATTTGCGCCTTGTTAAAAAACAGCTCAATGAAAAAACTCCTGCTACTAACTATGCTTGGATTAGGTGGTTTAAGCGCCTTTGCACAAACCCAGGCCCCTGTTAAAAATGCCCCGACAGATTATGTAAAGATTAAAAACTACGGCCTGCTGACTTTATTTGAGCAGGATGCCGAAGTAAGCAATTTACTTAAAAACGATCCTGAACTGGCACAGCTCACTCAGAAAAAGCTAAGCGCCCTTAGCACTTCTCTTACTGATTGTAAAGACGCGGCGTGCTTAGTAACTGCGGTAAAACTAACTGATGAGGACATCAAAACCGTAAGCGACCGGCTTGCAGCACTATATAAAACAGGTAACGCGTTTGACAGGATGGTTAAATCGAAACTGATCCCATCGGGCCTTTATAGTTTGTATAAAAAACTATCGCCGGAGCAATTGCTTATAAAAGCATGGGAGCAGGACGCAGGTAGTATTAATTACACTATTGGCATTTATGCTGAAGGCAAAAAGCCTAACTATCCGCAAATAGATTCTATTAGCTATAATGTTAAAGCGAGGGCATATTATACCCTGATGTATGATGCTTCCGCTACATTGTTGGGTGATATTAAAGGAACAAAGCTGTTTTTTGAACCCGCTACGCAGGCAGCCCTGCTTTATCTGCAGATCAACGAAAGGCAGGATCCAGCCAATTACGAGCCTATGGAGTTAGGTAGCAATAAGGCTGCCGTAACCCGTATCAAAACCATTAAATGGGCCGATTATCCTTATTCAAATATTCTTGTACCCGGCGCTGGTCCGGATAATTTAACATCGCCATTGAGCGGTGAGGGGATGCTGCGCTGCAGACTGGCGGTACAGGAATATAAGGCAGGCAAAGCGCCGTTTATCATTGTATCGGGCGGCAATGTGCATCCATATAAAACAAAGTATAATGAAGCCGAGGAAATGAAAGTTTATTTAGTAAAAACCCTTCACATTCCTGAAAATGCGATCATCATTGAACCTCATGCACGTCATACCACAACAAATATGCGTAACAGCGCGAGACTGCTTTATAAATATGGTATCCCTGCCGATAAGCCCGGAATTGTGGTAACCGATAAATCACAAACCGATTTTATAATGAATATGGATGCCCGCTGCCAAAAGGAACTGAACTATGTGCCATATAAACTGGCCAAGCGTAACTCCGAAACCGAAGTTGAATATTACCCGGTAGAAGAAGCCAAACAAATTGATCCTGACGAACCCCTTGACCCTCGTTAAGAAAGCCGAAAGCGCAAAGCTTAAAGCTGTGGTCTGATCATTCATGTAATATTTTATTAAACTAATGCAAAAACTTACTTTAACTATGGTAGCTGCTGTTTTAGGTATCGGCAGCATCACCACCGGTACCATTGATCATAAGCTTAACCGGGCCATAACTATCGACTCGTTGGGCGCCTGCCAGGGCATTTCATACCAAAATGGTCGCATATTTTTATATGGCGACAGGGAAGTTGGAATGATCCGGGAGTTTAAGTTGGAAAATGATAGCCTGGTATATCTGCATAAGGAATATAAGCTAACCCAAAACGGGCAGGATATTATTAACCACCCTACCGGCATAGCCTATAACAATGATAGAGGCCCAACCTTTATAGGCAACTCTATCCGATTGAATGCGGCGGGTAGCCAGTGGAGAGCGGTTATTTATAATGTAAACTGGAAAGGCTTGCTTAAAACCGGTACGCTTGATGGTAACTTAATTAATACCATTGAGGATGATGCCTGTATCCAGGGCACCCGTCCGGAATATGTAAAGTATAATAATAAGTGGTATGTAGCCACTGCAGATTATGGTGATCACGGCAACGAAGTGCGTTTATACGACCCTGAAAAGCTGGCCAAAGCCAAAAGCACGAAGGAACCTGGTGTGCTTTACAAAAAATTTACGTGTACACCCTAGGTACAAAATCTGTTTTGGAAGGCTGATAAAGGCGTTTTAGTATTGATCCAGAATAAGCTTGAGGGCAGGCAATGGCGGTTTACTTATGTTGATCTTAAAAAATCAATAGAGGCCGGTAAACAGGTGGTGCTAAGCCAGGTTGATGGTATTGACAGAGGCGATGAGTTGGAAGGTTTTTCCCTGCTCGGTGGTGGTGAGAAAGGGATAGCCGTAACCTCATCACGGAAAAATAACGTGAATTTTACCACTACTTCATGGTAGTGTTAAAAAACGGGCTAAAGCAAAAAATTCTGCAAATAGGCAAGTATTTTTCTATTTTTTGTTTAATGTAAATTTAACACTAAGGTATCCTTTGGTTAAGATAACAGGTTTAGCTTTGCTGTCATTATTACAATATTAATAACTTTATATTAATATTATTTAATGATAACGCAATAATAATTATTAAATTATTAATCTTTGGCTCATGTCTTTAAAAATATCGCCTATGTAACATAACTTCAACTTAACATCGGGCCCGGCGATAAAACTAAGAACCGGTGAATGCGCTAACACTCACCCGGTCCGGGATAATTGTCAAATAACTCAAAAGCGGTCCAAGGCTTTAAGTCATTTCTTTCAACAATCAATTTTAAAAATATGAATAAAAAGATTAACCCAAATCTTTTGAGCAGGTTTTTTTTAATTCCTGTATTGTTTTTACTGGTTTTGCTAAAACCTTTTATCTCAAATGCTTCGGTAAAAAATATAGTATATAACGCAACCCAAATCACGGGTATTGTTACCGACGAAACTAATCTTCCGTTACCCGGTGTATCAGTTCGGATCAAAGGGACTGATAAGGGTACCGCAACTAACACAAACGGTAAATATACCATTTCGACCGATGAAGGCGCCGTGCTGGTTTTTAATTTTATTGGTTATGAGCAGCAGGAAATAACTGTTGGAGGTTCATCAACCATTAACGTTAAGATGAAACCAAAATCAAACATGCTTAACGAAGTGGTAGCCATTGGTTACCAGTCTATTCGTAAAAGTGATGTTACCGGCTCTATTGCCAGCGTTAAAGCCAGTGATCTTAATCTTTCTGCTCCTTCATTGGGGCAGGCCCTTGCTGGTAAGGTATCAGGTGTACAAGTGTCTCAAACCAGCGGTGCACCATATACAAGCACTAAAATCAGGGTAAGGGGCGTTGGCTCATTTAACGCCAGTTCTGATCCCCTATATGTAATTGATGGTTACCCGGCCGGTAATGATATCTTCATTAACCCCGATGATATCGAAAGCATCGACATTTTGAAAGATGCTGCATCTGCTGCAATCTACGGTTCACGCGCATCGGGCGGTGTGGTATTGGTCACTACCAAAAAAGGTAAAGAAGGTAAAGGCCGTTTTGAGTATGACGTGCAAACAGGCGTTGATCAGCTTGCCCATAAAGTGAAGCTACTTAATGCTGATCAGGCAGCCCTGCTGGTTATCGACGGCCGTAACAATGCTTATCATGACCTTTGGGTAAACTCAGGCCATACGTGGAACGATGCCATGTACTCTGATAACAACGCAATCCGCGTTACTAACGTTGGTAATTCAGGTAGTGTAAGTATTCCGAATGGCTTATATGATTTTGCTTCGCAAACCCCTATTAAACAGACAGTACATACTGATTGGCAGGACGAGCTTTACCGCAACACGTTTTTCCAGAAACATACCTTGTCTTTTTCAGGAGCATCGAATGGTATTCGTTATTATGTAAGCGGTGCGTATCAAAACCAGCCAGGTATTATTCAATCAACAGGTCAGCAACGTGTTAACTTTCGTACAAATATTGATGGTGATGTAAGTAAACGTATTCATATTGGTGCAAACATAGCTTATACTCAAAACACCAACCAGGAAACACAAGAAGGCCGCTTTGATCATAGCCCAATCCTTGGCGCCTTGATTTATATGCCTTACCTGCCTGCTTATAATGCTGATGGTACTTTACAAACAAACGTTGAAGCTGCCGGTTCATCACAATACGGCTATCAGAGCATCGAAAATCCTGTAGCACTTGCCGAGCGTATTAAAATTAATAGAAAGGGTTACCGTAGTACTTATAATGCAAACGTTACTTATAATATTTTGCCTGGTTTTAATTTTAAAACTAACCTTGGTACACAAACCTATACCGAAAAATACGATTACTACTACCCAACCACGATAAGCAGTGGTGCGTTCCCTCCGGGATCTCAGCAGTCAATACTGGCGGCCAATGCACAGGCATCAAACCTTGTTAACGTTGACAGGCTGGCTGAGTTTACGTTGAATTATACCAAACAATTTGGTAAACACCACTTTGATGCGTTAGCCGGTTACACTGCGCAAAAAACAACCAGCGATTACATCAGTGTAAAAGCAAACGGTTTTCAGAGTGATTATGTACCAGAACTTTCAGGTAAAGGTGCCGATGCAGCCTTCTTTAGTTTAAACTCGGCTTCTAAAAGTACTTATACGTTATTGTCATATCTTGGTCGTGCAAACTACAACTATGCGGGTAAATATTTCTTAACCGCATCGTTTCGTGCCGATGGTTCTTCTCGTTTCGGACCGGCAAATAAATACGGTTATTTCCCTTCTGTGGCCACAGGCTGGAACCTTTCTGACGAGTCTTTCTATCACAATTTCCTTGGCGAACAGTCAACAGTTAAGATTCGTGCAAGCTGGGGTAAAAGTGGTAACTTCAATATCCCTAACTACGCTATCGCACAAACCCTGGCCAGCCCGGTTGGTGCAGTGTTAAACGGTGGTATTGCTACTGCTACATACGCCGGCGGTTTAAAGGATCCTAAGCTAAGCTGGGAAACAACCTCACAATATAACTTTGGTGCCGATATTGGTTTATTTAACGGCCGTTTACAGGTTATCGCCAACTATTACTTAAGTTATTCATATAACCTTTTGTACAATCAGCCAATTTCGGCAATATCCGGCAGTACTACTATCTTAACTAATCTGCACGACTCAAGGATCCGTAATACCGGTTTTGACTTGCAGTTAGATGGTAAGATAATTAATACAAAGGATTTTACATTTGGCGCGAGCGGTAATATTTCATTAAACCGCAACAAAGTAGTTAAACTGCCTGCTCAAAATACCCTCATCATCAACGGTGCCGAGCGTTCATACCTTACCAGTATAACTACCCAGGGCCAGCCTATCGGTATGTTCTACGGTTTCCAGGTTGGTGGTATAATCAACGCTTCTAACTATGGTAAAACTGCTCCATCAGCTTCTCAAACCAACCCTGCCAAAATTGGCGACCTTTGGTTTGTTGATACCAATAAAGACGGTGTTGTGAATGATGCTGATAAAACCATTATCGGTTCACCATATGCTAAATTTACTTACGGCTTCGCCCTTAACAGCACTTACAAACGTTTTGACTTCGGTGCTTCATTCAACGGTTCTTATGGTAATAAGATACTTGACGGGCAGGATTATTATTTGTACAATGGGGAAGGTTCCGGTAACCAGTATGCTAATGTTGCACAACGTTATCGTAACGAAGCTGAACCAGGGGACGGTTCATTTTACCGTGCTTCACGTGCCGGTACGCAAAGTAACAGTACCCGTTTATCAACTTTTTACCTGCAAAGCGGCTCATATCTGCGTTGTACCAACCTTACTTTAGGTTATACCTTGCCTGCCTTCCTGCAGCAAACTTTAGGCCTGAGCAAAGCACGCGTTTTTGCCAGCGTTGTGAACGCATTTACCATCACCAAGTATAAAGGTTATAACCCCGATGTGGATTATAACTATTCAGGCGCTGCTTCAAACAATACTCAGCCTGCCAATCTGGCCCCGGGTATCGATTATGGTACTTACCCGCTGGTTAGATCTTATAACTTAGGTGTTAATGTTACTTTTTAATGAATTTTTTAAAGAGATATTGAGATGAATAAAAAATTTGTAGCCATTGCCTGCCTTGCAGTTGCAGTGGCGATAAGCCCGTCTTGTAAAAAAGACTTTTTAAATGAGAGTGACCCCAACGCTATAACGGTTGATGCCAGCTATAAAACCCCTAATGATGTGTTACTGGCTGTAAACGGTATTTATCAATCGTTACGCAGTGGCAATAACGTAGGCGAAAGCAGTGATTTGTGGACAGATCAGCGTTCGGATGACACCGGTACTCAGGATAACCAGTCAAACGCAGGCGAACCTTTTCAGTTTGGTAATTTTTCGATACTGCCAAGCAATACCTATCTTAAAAGTCATTGGGTATCGCTTTATGGTACTGTTACCCGCGCTAACGTGGTGTTGTCGCATATTGATGCTGTGCCGTTTCCGGATAATAGTGTAAAGTTGCAATACATTGCCGAAGCCAAATTTTTACGTGCATTTACTTATTTTGAATTGGTGCGCCTTTGGGGGGATGTACCGTTGGTTACTAAGCAATTATCTTATGCTGAATTGCCTACAGCTACTTTCCGCGAAAAGCAAGCCGTTGTTTATCAACAGATAGTGGCCGATCTGACAGATGTTATCAATAACAGCCCGCTACCTAACCTGCAAGCTTCTACCGGCAGAACCTCAAAAGCGGCTGCTAATTTCCTGTTGGGTCAGGTGTACCTTACTATGGCAACTACCCAGGATCAGGCTAACCGTACAACTAACCTTACCAATGCCAAAACATATCTAATGAATGCTTATAATATGCGTACTTTTGGCACGCTAAACAGCATCCCTTATACTGATGTTTTTGATGTCGCAAAAAAAACAACATGTCCGGAGTTAATCTTCCAGATAGTAAATATTCAGGGTGATGTTAATTATAGCTCTTCAATTGCGGCTAATTTCCAGGCAAAGGGTGAGACTATCAACTCGCAAAAAAAATCATCAGGTGCTGGTTATAATGTTACTCATGATTTGATTAATGAGTATGAAACCAACGATCCCCGCATGACTTTCTCTGTTAAATATGCCAATGATCCTATTGTGAAAGACTGGTTTGTTACTAAATTCAGGGATGTGAGCACCAGCGCCGGCGTAAATGGCTACGGCGGTAACGACTGGATCCTGATGCGCTATGCTGATGTGATCCTTTCCCTGGCCGAAGTTAATAACTACCTTGGCGACCAGGCTGCTGCTATCGGCTTCCTTGACCAGGTACGCACACGTGCAGGTATGCCAACTTATGCGGTATCAATGACTAACAGTGATTATGCCACCAAATACCCAACATTAAAGCTGGCTATTTTGCATGAGCGCCGTGTTGAGCTTGCTTTTGAGCATCACCGCTGGTACGATTTGTTGCGTACCTTTAACGATGCAGATCTGGTAGCTTACTTCAAAGCAAAAAAACAAACTGATTTTGGTTTGGCTTCATTGGCAAACTTTACCGCTAAAGATCGTTATTACCCGATTCCGTTTGATGAGTACAAACTTGACCCTGTTAAGATGTACCAAAACCCGGGTTATTAATACTGGTGTTATATAGAAGGAAGCCGCCTCGTAAGTCAATTATGAGGCGGCTTCTTTTATCATCTGTTAATGGGTATTTATCAAATTCAAATAACATTTCTATTATGTATTAAGTTTGTTTTGCCTCCGGAAAATATAAAGTGTTGATCTACTGCAAACTTTTGTTTGAGTTTTGTAAGAACTGATTTACCAGAAGCAAATATTGATGTAGTTATCATTAAGTTTGTTTAGCTCATTAAAGCAAAAGATGAAAACAGTAACAGTAGAAGATTTTTACAAAGATGCTGCCGGGCGTACCAATAGCACGGTGGGCGACCTGCTTCCGGCTGATATCAATAACCAGATAGGGCATTTTAATGTATTCAACCTTACCGACATCATTGCTAAAATAAAGAAGGATCCTACCCATGTACCTTACAATCGCAGGCTATATTATAAAATTAACCTGGTGAGGGGCAGGAATATTGCTGAGTATGCAGATAAGGTTATTAATATTGAAAAGAATGCATTAGTGTTTGGCACACCCAAAATTCCTTATAGCTGGAAACCACAGAGTATGGATCAATCCGGATATTTCTGCATTTTTACTGATGAGTTTTTGGTACAATCTAAAAGCGGTGTGGTATTAGATGCTTTACCGATCTTTAGTCCCGGAGGGTGCCCGGTGTTTATGCTTACCGATGAACAGGCCGATGAGATCACCCTCATTTTTAAAAAGATGCAGCATGAAATAGCATCCGATTACCTGTACAAGTATGACCTGATCAGGAACTATGTACTGGAGCTAATTCATTATGGCCAAAAATTGCAGCCCTTTACCAATTATAATAACAGTCATAATGCATCTGCAAGGGTATCATCCCTATTTATTGAATTGCTGGAGAGGCAGTTTCCAATAGCGTCACCCGATCAAAGAATCCGTCTGCGTACAGCTAAAGACTATGCCGACAGACTTGCTGTTCATAGCAATCATCTTAATAAAGTATTAAAAGAGAGTACCGGCAAAACTACAACTGAGCATATAGCCGGCCGGCTCATCCAGGAGGCCCGCATCCTGCTCAAACAAACCGACTGGAATATATCGGAAATAGCCTATAGCCTGGGCTTCGGGCAGTTGTCGCATTTTTCAAACTTCTTTAAAAAGCAAACATCGTTATCGCCGGTTGAAGTACGGAATTTGGTTGGGTGAGGGCTGGCTGCCGATAATTATCTAAATGTTAAAAATGATTGTCGTTAATTTAAAGAGAAACTGAGCCTATATAAAAAATCGTTGATCATTTGAGCGACAGATTAAATGAATTTACCTTGAATAATGGGTATAGGTTTGACAGGGGTGAAGCTAATGATTATGAATAATATCGCAATCGACACCAATATTCTGCTTTACGCCTCATGATTTTTATCCCAAAAAAGCTAAAAATAATAAACCCATTTAAGGCAAAAGGATAATAATATTTCGAAGTAATTATCCCATTTACAACTCGTCATCCTGAGTTAAAAGAAAAAGTTTATCATGATTGATAATACTGATCTTTTTGCCATTTGTGCTAATCAGTTTTTCCTGTAACAACTCGTTAACTACCCTGAAAACGGTTTCGTAAGTGGCGCCGGCGTATGAAGCCAGGTCCTGCCGGGTAAGTTCTACATCAATATGGCCTTCCGGGTTTGTACCAAACTGATTTTTGAGGCTTATGAGTGCCTGGGCAACGCGGCCCTTTACCGGCATATGCGCGAGATTACGCATTTTGCGTTCAGCCTCCTGCAGTTCGTCGGCAAAAAATAACATTAGCTGGTAGGTAAACTGAGGGTTTACTTTTAAAGTAGCTTCAAAAAACTCCATATCAATGTAGCATATAATACCTGCTTCCAACGCTGTTGCCGAAATAGGGTAGTGGGTGGCATGTTTACCCAACACACGGTGACCAAAAATGGCACCCTTATTGGCAAAGCGAATAATAAGTTCTTTATCCGGCCCCCATTTTTTATGAACTTTTACATTGCCTTCATAAACAAAGTAAATTCCTTTCACCGGGTCGCCTTCACTGAAAATAACCTGTCCTTTTTTTACATTAAAGTTTTTTTTGTTGGCTGCAATTGCAGGCAGCCACTCTTTTATACAGCCCTTACATAAAAGACAGGTTTGATTATCGCACTGGATATTTCTTTTCATTCAAATCTTGATCAATCAGTCAACGTTTTGTTGTAAAAATATCAATGAAAATTGTATTTTTTATCAAAACAATGAATTTTAATTGATGAATTTTTCTATAATTATTGGCTTATATGATTTTAACAATGATAAATCATGTTTTTTGTTAAGCGAAAAGATTAATTATGCTTTTTAAGGTTTGTTTTAAGCGTTTATTTTGTGTGTTTATTAATAAACGGAATCTTGTTTTAAGAGGATGTGCAAAATGCGATGGCTAATTTTAAAAAAGCCTCATATTATCCCATTCTTTACAGCAAACATTACCAGCCCTGCGGTATTGCGTACGCCCACCTTATCTATCAGGCGCTGCCTGATCCCTTCAACCGAGCGCGGACTAAGGAATAGTTGTTTGCCCATTTCATTGGCAGTTTTTTCGGCACAAATTAATTTCAGTACATCCTGTTCCCGTTCGGTGAGTTCAACGCCTTCTTTAAAGGATGGTTTGATATTACCTTTTATCACCAATTTCTTTAAAAGTGCGTTGCTTACTATATTGTTAAAGTAATAGCCTGTTTCGTGTACCGAATATATCGCTTTCCTGATTTCTTCAGCTTCTGCGTTCTTTAGCAGATACCCGTTGGCGCCAATCTCCATTAAATGAATTACGAACTTTTCGTCATCGTACATCGTCACCACTAAAATTTTCATATCAGGATACTTCTTTTTAATGTGTTTGGTAGCTTCCATGCCATCCATAACAGGCATTTTAAGGTCCATGATAATTACATCGGGCATATTGGTTTCAATGCCTTTTATCAGGTCTTCACCATCGCCGGCCTCAAGCATTACTTCCAGGTTCTCATCCTGGGTAAGTCCAATTTTGAGGCCGTCCCTGTATATGGTATAATCATCGGCTATGGCAATTTTAATAGGTTTCATCGCCTTATTTTTGATTGTTATAATGGTTAAATAGTAATTGTTCGGGGGATGCTGATATTAATGTAGTATCCCTCGGGCTTGTGATTGAATGATACCTCGCCTTTCAGCAAAATGATGCGGGTTTGGATAGCTTTGAGGCCAAGGCCCTGTTTATTAAACTTCAGTTCTTCATATTGTGCATGGCTGAGCCCCTTCCCATTATGAAAAATACTAATGTTTAAAGCATCGTGGTTATAAGTTGATGTGATATGTATTTTTTTAGGTCTGGCATGTTTAAGTATATTGTTCATTAACTCCTGCACCATGCGGTATATGCTAATATCATTTTCATTAGCCTGGGTTGTATATGAATCATCAAGATCGGTGGTAATAAATATGAGGTCGTTATTTGTTATTTTCTCAACAAAATGCCTGATTGCTTCATTTAGCCCGAACTCTTTCAGAATACTGGAGTGCAAATTGTGCGAAATACCACGCACCTGTTTAATGGCCATGTCAAGCAGCTCCTGTCCTTTTTCATACCTCGGCTCATTGTTTTTATCAATAACGTTGATCTTTACCCCTTGCAAATGCAGCTTTGATGCCGATAAAATGGCGCCCACTTCATCATGCAGCTCTTCGGCAATACGATGACGTTCAGTTTCTTCACTGCGCACAGCTGCCTCTATCAACTGGTTTTGCTGGGTTTGATGCAGCCTTTGTATTTTTTGCTGATACTGGTATTTCTTACGCTGAAAAAATATAAAAATGAGCAATATACTTGCGAATAAGGAAAGCATAACCGCAATGCCCATAAAGAGCAGGAGCCTGATATCATCATTCGTTTGTTTCATATAACCCTTTCGCTATAAATACACATAAAATGGTATAGGTGAAATTGTGGATGTTCCACAGGCTTATGGCAAAGTTGTGCAGACGCAGCGTGAGTTCATTGTACAGCAAAAAAATGAAAAAGTTTACAGTGTAGTAAATACCCAGGCCGGTTACTATCCAAAAGTCGGGCTGTTTCTTACTGGGTTCTTCATCGTCGGTTATTTTAAACAGGTAATACTGCATACAATAAAACATCATAATTACCGCCTCAAACGATAGTAATCTGCTGCTCAATTGTCCGTAATCAAAAAAGTTTTGATAAAAGATGAAATTGATAAGTACAAACCCTAAAAAAATATACGGCGCTATCCTTTTTGTTTTGGACAAAAACTGCTGGTTTAACTTTATAAAAAAAGAGCTGAATAATAACACCCTGATTATGGAATGTATATTATACAGATAATTATTGGTGTTGTATGGGTGCGGTAAAATTGTTTTAAGCTTCCATATGGCATCAATAGTTACATTAATTGCCAGCGCCGTCCATAAATATATAACAACAGGTTTGTTAAAAGCAGGTTGTTTTTTCTTCAAACAAAGAATGGCCAGGGGAATGAGCAACGCCCAAACCTCCGACCAGTCAGATATACCTTTTATTAGCTGTTCCACTTTGCAGCAGTTTTGTAACGCTATTACATTTTTGCCGGAGGTGATGGATTTGAATCAACATCCCCGGTGTCTGAGTCGCGGTAATCAATAGGTACACCGTTTTTTATAAGGCTGATGGCGTATACAAGGTGCTGGTTGGAAGCTATGATCTTAGGGGTGAAAACCAGGAAGTCATAATCACGTTTTTTTCCGCTATCGGTTGAGATAATCGCCATAATAGCTTTTTTGGTGAGATATGTATTGCCTAAAACCACCGGGCCGGTTAAGTTAACCAGTGTGTCTTTTGTAATAGCCAGTGTATCGGGATGCATGGGGTTAAGATATCCTCCGGCTGTATCCAGAATATATGATACAAGCTGATATGGCTTTTTAACGTCATCAATCTGAGGGCTGTAAAACTGAAAAACAAAATTGTCAGTTTTGGTCGAGTCGAGCCAGTGATTAATCTGTGTAGCGGTGTACTTTACCTGGGCAAATTTGGTAGCCTGCCTGCATGAAGTCATGGCAAAAAACAAGCAAATAGTAATCGCTGCAGCGATCGGTCTGAATAAGTTAAAAGGTCGTTTTTTCATGATATAATAGGTTTAATATGCAGGTAATATAGTTGTATTATTTATATTTTATGTTGATAATAATAAATTATATAAGTGAGAAATTATTTATACTACTGTGAAAAAATTTCTCACTAATTATTTATTGTTCGCTTTGTTTTCTGCTGATTTTCCTATGTCGCAAAGTTAGTAGGTGTGAAATAGTGTGAAAGGGTGTTTTTATGGTTTGTATACGTATAAATACTTATTTTTTTTATTCGGTATTTTTTCTCTAATAAGCCTGTTTAAATAAGCGGAGGTTTGTATTGTGATAAGCGAATAAGAAAAACCGGTTAAGAAGCGCTTCGGTTCTGCTCGCTCTGATCAAAGGAGCTAACCCGAAAATCCTTTAAAGAGTAGGGACATTTATTTATCCTAATAACCCTTTTAGTCATGGCAATTAACAGTGAATTTGTCTCCACCTCGCAGGAGATCATCAACATCCAGGTAGTTATCGATACCGATGCAATTACTACCGATTATCCAAACCCAAGTCAGGATCCTAACAATCCAACAGGTTTGCCGCATAACTATATGTATATGGTTGCTACCCGCGGTAATACCATGACCGGATCTGGCGGCGCCGACCTTAACATCAAAGCTGATGTAGGTGATGTTATACGCTGGTATGCAGTATCAGAGTACGGTAACTTTGATTCGGCTGTAGTTATTTACAAGTTAGCATGGTATGCGCAGGATGTAGTATTTGATGGTGAAACTTTCAATGTATATACGCGCACAGGCATTTTGCCAACTAATAGTACCGCTATTCCGGTTGGCTTTTCTACTCAAAATTTTTGGTTTAACCAGGCTACTGTAATTGGCAAAGGTACCGAGCAATATAACGTGCAGTTTGCACTTTACGTACGCCAGCGGGGCGTTGATAATCCGGTATTATTTGGTTACTATTACTGGGACCCAACCGTTACCGTGCAAAGCTAACCCAGCTTAAACCCGAATTAAAAGAACAGGCACAAGCCCGGTTAATCATCATATGATACCGGACTTGTGCCTGATTTGCATTAAACGGCTTTAAAGCTTTTTTATTTGGTTTTACCACTACCTCCTTTACTGTCATCTCCCTCGGGTTGGTCGGTTGGTTTTTCATTTCCAACGGTAGTTGAATCATGTTGCTCTGTTGGCTGATCTTTGGTTGGTTCGGTAGCCTTTAACCCGGCATAGGTGCCTGCGCTTATACCCATCATCAGCAATATATTGTTATCGAAATCGGGAAGCAGGTTTGATGATACGGTTTTTTGTATAAAAATTAGCCCGAACAGGATATTGAACAGCACGTTTTGAAGGCGCTGAATATTGATGCTGGTCCTGTCAGATAGGATATCATGAAAAAAGCCTTCACTATGTGCTTTGGGATCAATCTCCGTTTTGGTTTTTTGGTCATTTTCGATAACCTTGCCCGTAGCCATAGTTGCAGCGCTAATGCCCAGGATAGCCAGCAGTGAACCCGGGATGTCAGGAAGTGCCCCCGTTTCATTACATATATAGAGGTAAGTGACCGAGAAAATGACCGTCCAATAAAGAAGTTGCGTGCGGCTCAGACTGTAGTATAAGTTGCTGTCATCTTTTAAAATATTGTTTTTTAAGCCCATAGCCAGGAAGCCGGCCATAATAACGGCCATTATCCATACCCAAACCCGGTTTATTTTCTGTTTAACCTCAAGTTGTGTTTTTATTAATCCTTTGGTTATGTAACCACCCGAATACCCCACCGAAAAATATACCGGAATGCGGGCTTTATCGATGGATTTGCTGGCTAAAAACTGCACGGCCAGGTTCTGTACCGACTCGTCTATTTTGAAATACACGATCTTTTCGTAATCGTTATTACTCCAAAAAGCAGTTTCTCCTACTTTGATATCGTCAACATACAGGGTTTTGAACGAATCGATTGGGAGTGTAGTTTTGAGTCTGATAGCGATGATCTCATTTAACCTGGCCGAATCTTTTCTTCCGCTTAGGTTGTAAATATTTAATATAGAATCGGGAAGAAGGGCTTTAGTTACTGAATCTTTTTTAACCCCGTTATTTTTTACACTATCAATGTTGGCAGGCTGAGCGTGAACTGCTTCAGAGAAAATAAGAATAAAAAAAACAGCTGTAAATAGTTTAAATACTTGTTTTTTTAAACAGGGGTTCAGTAACAGCAGTGAAGCTATTACAGCTAAGCATAAAAGGAAGGCCATCGGTTTAATAATTGTTGCCTACTCTTTGATCCCTTTTTCGGCACACAGGTATTACTGGTAATCAAATTTAAATTAATTACTGAACAAATTGAATACCTAATATCAGGTATTTTTATTTTTAATTAATTGGTAATAAGTTGTTTGCGGTGTTATTGGCTGGTTTTTTATTAATAGTGATTTTTAATGTAAAATACCCGTTATTGTATAAAATCGGCAACAAAAGGTTAATATATCATTATACTGAGCCCTTGTCACAGAGGTATTTTTAGCCGTGCAAATATCTTGTTGCATATTACCGGTTAATCCATTATCCTGATGAGATCTAAATTTACCTTCACCGCGATTATTGCTGCCTGTTGTTTACTGCCCAGTTTTTTGTATGCACAGGTTAAGCCTGCTGCTGGCTTAATGAAGCTTAACGCGCAGGAATATCTTGAATATAAGGGCATAAACGTAATGCTTGCCTATGATTTTTACCCCGAAGGGCATCAGGGAGGGGTAGGCATTATTCAAAACGGACAGCGTGTAGCTACCAATGGTGATATCAGGCTGGAACCCACGCCGGGTCAATGGTCGCCTATACCCAAAGTAGGTAAGCGTGTGGTTAATAAAGCTACCGGCGAAGTAAGCGTACGCATGGAGTTCCCCAATCCGGATATGAATCGCCACGGTTTCAACCCTATTATCTATCCGGATCTGAATTTTGCTTATAATATTCGGGTGATCCCTGCGGGAAAGGCGTTTAGGATCATTGTTGATTTGGATAAGCCATTGCCCGATAATTGGATAGGTAAAGTAGGTTTTAACCTGGAGTTATTCCCGGGGATTTTGTTTGGCAAATCTTATTACATGGATAAGCAATTTGGCATATTCCCTCAACAGGCCGACGGACAAACTTATATCGACAAAGAAGGTGAAACCCAGGTTATGCCCATGGCCGAAGGCAGAAAGCTCACTATTACGCCCGAAACCGATTTGCAGCGCATGACTATCGAAAACCTTTCGGGCGGCAGCCTGCAATTGTTAGATGGCCGGGCCAAGCATAACAATGGCTGGTTTGTGGTACGTTCGTTAGTGGCTAAAGGCGCGTCAAAAGATGCTGTAGAATGGCTGGTAACCCCAAATGCTGTAGAGGGCTGGCAATCGCAACCGGTAGTTCAGGTATCGCAGGTAGGGTATCATCCCGCGCAGCAAAAAATTGCGGTAATTGAACTGGATAAAAATGATAAAAGAGTATTGCCGGTTTCGCTGATGAGGATAAATGAAAACGGCGGACTAATAACCGCTTTGAAAGCCACACCCACCATTTGGGGAGATTTTTTAAGGTATCATTACCTGCAATTTGATTTTACAAAGATCACCACACCGGGTATGTACTTGGTGAAATATGGCAATTATCAAACGGAGCCATTCCAGATCAGTACTGATGTATTTAGAAACGATGTATGGCAGCCAACGCTTTCATATTTCCTGCCTATACAGATGTGCCATATGCGGGTTAACGAAAAATACCGCGTATGGCACGGCTTATGCCATATGGATGATGCCCGAATGGCGCCGGTTGATTCCAACCATTTCGACGGCTATATTCAGGGGCATAGTACACTCAATAAATATAAACCGGGCGATAACGTACCATTTCTCGACCGCGGTGCATGGCACGATGCCGGTGATTTTGACCTGCGGGTTGAGTCGCAGGCAGAAACGGTACATGGGCTTACATTAGCTTATGAGGCTTTCGACGTAAAATATGATAACACAACTATCGACCAAAAGAACCACGTCGTTGAAATTCATCAGCCCGATGGCAAACCGGATATGCTGCAACAGATTGAGCACGGTTTATTAGCCATTACGGGAGGCTACCAGGCCTTGGGGCGTTTTTACCGTGGAGTTATTGAGCCAACCATCAGGCAGTACACCATTTTGGGTGATGCCGCCAATATCACCGATAACAAACCTTTTGTAACCAATGCTTCAAATACTAACCCTGTATTGAAAACGCCCGCGGCGGCTGATGACCGCTGGGTGTTTACCGAGGAAAACCCTGGCCGTTCGTTAGAAACAGCCGCCGCCTTGGCTGCTGCAAGCCGTGTAATGAAGGGCTATAATGATACGCTTGCTACGCAATGCCTGCAAATAGCACAGGAAGTTTGGAAAAACACACCTGACCATACTTTGCGCCATCGCGTTGCTTTGGCGGTAGAATTACTCATCGCCACAAAAGATAAAACCTATACCAATTACCTGGTAAACAATACCGATGCGATAGTCAATAGTATTGATAACACCGGCTGGCTGGTTGGCCGCACCATGGGGTTGATCAATGATGCAAATTATCATGATAAAATAACCGAAGCAGTAAAAAAACTATATGCTCAAATTCAGCAGCAGGGAACTAAAACCCCTTATGGAGTTCCGTACGAACCCAATATTTGGGGAGCGGGATGGGGGATCCAGAATTTTGGTTATAAACAATACTTTTTATACTCCGGTTTTCCGTCTGTTTTTAGTGATACCTATATGCTGCATGCTATTGATTTTGTGCTGGGCTGCCATCCGGGTTCTAATACAGCTTCGTTTGTATCGGGTGTAGGTTCAAAATCAATGACAACTGCGTACGGCTTTAACAGGGCCGACCGCTCATATATTCCCGGTGGTATTACCTCGGGCACGGCGCTTATCCGGCCTGATTTTCCCGAACTGCTTAACTGGCCTTACCTATGGCAACAGGGCGAATACGTTTTGGGCGGTGGCACAACCGACTACCTGTTTTTAGTTTTAGCGGCCGATCATGTTTTAAATAAAAAGTAAGCTTATGAAATTGAAGATCAATTTGCTATCGGCTTTAACCAGCGCCGTGTCGATTGTATTTGCCCAAAATAATCAGAGCGAAAAGCAAAAGATAGCCCATGAAATGCAAATATCCATGGTTGATGAACTGCTTAAGCCCTGGTACCCGGCCGCTATTGATACTGCCGATGGTGGCTTTTTAAGTGCTTTCACCTATGATTTCAAGCCAACAGGTAACCAGGATAAAATGATAGTGACCCAGGCGCGCCACGTTTGGAGCAACAGCAAAGCTGCTGAGCTTTTCCCCGCAAAAAAATATTATATAGAGGGGGCCCGCCATGGCTATGAGTTTTTGCGGGATAAATTGTGGGATAAGCAATACGGGGGTTTTTACATTTTTACGGATAGACAAGGCAAACCCAAACAGGGTGGTTTTGCTCCTAAAGAAGCTTATGGTAATTCTTTTGCAATTTACGCGCTTGCAGCATATTACCAGGCCTCGGGCGATACCAGCGCATTAAATTTGGCTAAGCAATGTTTTTGGTGGTTGGAAAAACACGCTCACGATCCGGTTTATAAGGGATACTATCAGCATATGCAGCGTGATGGAACACCAATTGTGAGGGATGCAACCATAAAATCTACTGCCGAAACGGGTTATAAAGATCAAAACTCATCCATCCATCTGCTGGAGGCGTTTACTGAATTATACAGCGTGTGGCCGGATGAATTGCTTAAAACCCGCCTGAAAGAAATGTTAATGCTGGTGCGTGATAAGATCACTAATGATAAGGGAAATCTTATCCTGTTTTTTCAACCCGATTTGACACCGGTATCTTACCACGATTCTACCCTTGCCGTTTATAAGCAGCATCATAGCCTTGATCATATTTCGTACGGGCACAATGTAGAAACGGCTTATCTGATGCTCGAAGCTTCACTTGCTTTAAGTATTGAAGGGGATGTCAAAACCTTGCAGGTGGGCAAAAAAATGGTTGATGATGCGTTGGATAATGGCTGGGATAATAAAGTGGGCGGTTTTTACGATGAGGGCTATTACTTTAAAGATAAGCCCGGACTTACCATTACTGAGGATACCAAGAACTGGTGGGCGCAGGCCGAAGGACTCAACACGCTGCTCATTATGGCCGCCAGGTATCCGCAGGATAAGCACCAGTACTTTGAAAAGTTTAAAACCCTGTGGCAATATACGCAAACCTACCTCATTGACCATGAACACGGCGACTGGTACCAGGGGGGTATAGATAAACAACCCCAATACAAAACCGCTCTCAAAGGCCAGATCTGGAAGGGAACTTATCACACTTTCCGCGCGCTGATGAACTGCGTGATGCAACTTGACTCGGATAAAATACCACCCACCGCACCAAAGCAGGTAAAACTGGTTAAAGCTACCGGTACTATAAAATGGCGGGTATCTAAGGATAATAAGCGGGTGCTGGGCTATAATATTTACAATAATGGCAAACGGATAGGTTTTACGCCGTTAAATTATTTTGTGGTGGACAGGAGTTTGGGGGGTAAAGGCAAGTTAACAGTGAGAGCGGTTGATTTGGCGGGTAATCAGTCTGCTTTGAATAAAGCTTTTTAATTTAGTAATCAATGGCTTATGGCAATGTTATTGTGAGTTGGTTGATGTTCAAATGTCTTGATCCGGTTTTTATTAGGATGCACTTTCGCTTTTTGCTTTCAGCCTTCAGCTTTTGAAAGTGACCACGATCATCTTTTTAACACACCATGGTCATGTTACAGGTAAGCTGTATCAGCCATCTTTGTATCATTAAAAGATAACAATCATGGCAACTTTAAAAATAAATGCTCCTGAATGGGCCACTGCAAATACCAATACCGTTAACACCGCCAATACTAAAGCCGGCAACAATACCTGGAATAAGTTAATGGCCTTTGCCGATAGCCAGGCACCTAATAAAACAGTTTGGTTCATGTTTTCACTTGTTTCACAAGGTGTGCTCTTTTTACCTGTACCTGCTTTCCTGCTGTATTATTACAATGCTCCGATAGTAGTACTGGTAGTAACTCTTGTGTTATTCTTTGCCAACATCATAGCCGGTATGGGCGGCTCCGGTATCCGTACACTGCTTGGTTTTTTCGCGTTCAGCGTTCTGGTCCATATTACCATGTTGCTTGTATTTATGCTGTAATATAGCTTATTGACCCCTGATTTAATATGTGCTGAAAAGTCGCCGGTTTGCCGGCGGCTTTGTTGTTTTAAAAAGGAGTGGATAAGGGATGAGTCAACAAAAGGGGGATTGTGCACAGCACAATCCCCCTTTTGTATTTTGTAAAATGTAATTAAGCGTAAGTAACACTCAAAGTAATTGGTACGCTCAGCGCTTTTGAAATAATGCAGTTAGCTTTGGCGCCTTCGGCAATTTCTTTGAATTGCTGTTCAGAAACACCATCAATTGCTGATCCTTTTATTTCTAAATGGATGCCTGTAACCTCTAAGGCTTGCATATCAAGGTCAAGAATTGCATCGGTAGTTAAATCATTAGGAGTAAAGCCTGCCTGGGTTAAAGCAGCGCCAACAGCCATAGTAAAGCAGCCTGCATGAGCAGCAGCTAATAACTCTTCGGGGTTAGTGCCGATGCCATCGGCAAAGCGGGTTTTAAATGAATACTGGGTTTTGTTTAATACAGTGCTTTGGGTAGTGATCTCTCCCTGGCCTGCCTGTAATGTACCGTTCCAATGGGCGTTTGCTGTACGTTTCATAGCGTGTGGTTTTTATATTAATTCATAGTTTATGGTTCATTGTTGATGGTTGGATTAGTTTAGGAAATAGTTTCAGGTACTGCTATGAACCATGAACTATTAGCCATTAACCAATCAATGCCATTTAGCGCGTTCATACTGAACAGGCCACTTTATTTCGTGGCCAAGCTCATGTGCAGCGCGCAGGGCAAAATGTGGATCACGAAGCATTTCCCTTGCAAAAAACACAAGATCGGCACGTTCGTTTTCTATAATTTCGTTAGCCTGTTCCGATTTGGTGATCAAACCTACCGTACCTGTAAGTATACCGCTTTCTTTTTTAACTTTTTCGGCAAATTCAACTTGATAACCTGGTGTTAACGGGATTTTAACATTTGGTATGTTTCCGCCTGTTGAACAGTCAATCAAATCAACACCTTTTCCTTTTAAAATATTGGCTAATGCAACGGAATCTCCGGCCGTCCAGCCGCCTTCTACCCATTCGGTTGCCGAAATCCGTACAAACAGTAGGTTCTCTTCAGGCCAAACTTCCTTAACACTTTCAATTATTTCGAGGAGTAAACGAATGCGGTTTTCAAAGCTTCCGCCATATTCGTCTGTACGTTGGTTACTGAACGGTGAAAGAAATTGATTGATCAGGTATCCGTGTGCACCATGCAATTCTATCACTTGAAAGCCGGCATCAACAGCCCGTTTAGCAGCGGCTTTGAAATCGGCTTTTACTTTTTCAATGCCCGCTTTATCTAAAGCTATGGGTGGTTCTTCATTTTCAAAAAAAGAAATGGCACTTGCCGAAACACTTTGCCAACCGTTTGGCTGATCGGCAGGGACCTGTTTACCGCCGTTCCATGGTTCCTGGTGACTTGACTTACGTCCTGCATGCGCCAGCTGGGTACCCGGAACAGCGCCCTGAGCCTTTATAAAATCAGTAATCTGTTTTAGTTTTTCAACATGTTCGTCTTTATACAAACCCAGGTCGGCAAAGGTAATGCGGCCTTCGGGTGATACTGCGGCGGCTTCGGTAATGATTAATCCCGCACCGCCTGTAGCAAAGCTACCAAGGTGTACCAGGTGCCAGTCGTTGGCAAAACCATCCTGGCTTGAATACTCGCACATAGGCGATACTACGATGCGGTTTTTTAGTTCGATGTTTTTTATTTTAAGGGGAGAGAATAGTGTAGACATGTTTTTTGTTTTTGCAAATATGCGTACTAACAAGCAGTGTGTATGTACTGTTTTTGTAAAATGATATTGCAGTGAGAGGAAAGAAGCGTTTTGTGCCAGGCGGAATTGTCCGAATCAGAATTACAGAATTATTCAATTTTCAGAATAAGGTCATTCTTTAATAGTGCAGGTTGTGCTATTTACTAAAACGTTACATTTACCACCATGTCTGCCATTACAACCCGCTTAGCAACTTTTAATGATATCCCCGAATTGCAGGGGCTAATCGCTCTTTCTGTTCGTGGATTAAGCACTAATTATTATAATCAGCAGCAAATTGAAAGTGCTATTAAGTACATTTTTGGAGTGGATACCCAATTGGTTACCGATGGTACTTATTATGTAGCCGAAATAAACGGCGTTACCGTAGGCTGTGGCGGCTGGAGCAAACGCAATACACTTTACGGTGGCGATCAGCATAAAGAAATTGAAGACCCATTGCTTGATCCCAATCATGATGCTGCCAGGATCAGGGCTTTCTTTGTTCATCCGGACTATGCCCGGAGGGGTATAGGTAGTTATATCATAAAGGTTTGCGAAACTGCTGCACAAAACAACGGCTTTAAGAGCCTGCAATTAGGAGCTACGTTGCCTGGTGTGCCGCTTTACGAAGCTATGGGATACAAAGCCATGGAAAATATAGGTCAGCCGATGCCTGATGGGGTGGTATTGCCTTTGGTTAAAATGTTTAAGGTTTTATAGTTTTGGTTTTCATATTAAACACTCCCTTTCAGCGTTATAGCTCAGAACCAAGCCCGCAATCATGCCCAGGAAAATACTGACGGTAATAATCTTATTAATGGCTGTTACCTTAACACAGGCCCAAACTGCTGAAGATACCTACAACAAATACCTCGACTTTAATTTGGCGCGTTTGCAGGGTGAACAGGATAAGGCAATGGAATTATCCCGGCAAATTATGCGGGATACGGCCAGACTATCAGCCAAAGTTAAGATCAATTTTTTCAATTCACTGGCCAGGCTTTATGAAGATGACAATCAAAGTGTAAATGCGATACCCTTATATGAGCGCGTAGTTGCTGCCGAACCTGATTATTATGTGGCCCACCGGGCTTTGGGATACTTGTATCTCAAAAATATCCCCGATGCGGATAAGCCTTTGAATACACCATCTACAGATGCCGAATACATTAAGGCTGTCAAAAAAGCCCTGCCTCAATTGGAGAAGGCACAGGCCTGCGATGCTGACGACAATACTTTAGCCCTGATAAAAACGCTTTATAAGAACATTGGTAATGATGCCGGGTTGACCGAACTGAATAACCGTTTGAAGGTTTTGAAAGAGAAATGTGAAGATATTTTGAGTGATTAGCGCCAAATTACTCCATCCAGAGTAATGCTGAGTGATTAAATCCAGGGGCCTCTGAAGGTGAAACGACAAAAGAGGGCCTGTCAGTCTGAGCCTGTCGAAGACTCGTGTGCAGAGGCTTGCCCGCCATACTTCGACGGGCTCATTATGACACCCATTTTTTAAGTTGCCATGGGTAACTTGCTTCAACACCGCACTCGTTATGCCTCCGGGCGTGCTGATCAAAGCGTTGACTGACCTGTGGGGGGCCGAAACAATCTTCAGAAGCCTCAGGATTTAATAGCTATTTTATTATATTCCTACGTCCTACTTTTGCCTAAAGCTATCACCAATAAATGCTAATGCATCGGTGATGCCGGTGCGCCAGTAGGTCCAGTTGTGGGCTCCGTCGCGGATGCGGAATTCGTGTGGCACTTTCTTTTCTGTAAGGGCTATATGCAGCAGGCTGTTCCCTTTGCTTAGTGCGTCATCATCACCGCAATCTATCCAGTAGCGCACATTTTTCAGATCATCGGTTGTTTTGCTTTGTACCAATCCCAGTATGGAGTTAGCCTGCCAGGTAGCATTAAGGCGTTCTTTTCCTTTAAGATCCGGGCCGAATACCTTGCTATATACATCCTTCCAGCGCTCGTCGGGTATCGCCATAAAGTCATCATCATTACGTACCGCAGCACTCAAAGCCGCTGCTGCCGAGAACATATCGGGATGTTTAAGGCTGTATATCAGTGTACCAAAGCCTCCCATGGATAAGCCCGCCACGCCGCGGTATTGTTTAGTACCTTTTATACGGTATTCTTTTTCGATAGATGGTATAAACTCCTTGAAAAAGAAGTCCTCATAGTTTAGTTTGTACTTGTATGCATTGATAAAGAAGCTTGTGCCCCCATCAGGCATTACAATGATCATCGGTGGAATGGTACCATCGGCAATAGCTTTATCGGCATAGCGGTTAACTTCACCAAATTGCAGCCAGCCGGTATGGTCATCCCCATAACCATGCAGCAGGTATACTACAGGGTAGGTGCGGTTTGATGTTTCATAGTCGGCAGGGAGGTATACTGCGTATTTTACATTATGATTTAAAATATCGCTTTTTATATATTGCTCTTCAATCACCTTGCCGGTAGTTTGCGCAAATACATTTGCCGAAATCAGCAATAAACAAACCAGCAAACCCCTTTTTATAGTACTCATATTCTAATTCATTCAATTAAATCGTCATTTGCACATCCGCATATTTGAAATAAGCGCATCTGCTACTTTTGCCTGAAACTATCACCAATAAATTGCAGTGCGTTGGTGATCCCTGTGCGCCAGTAGGTCCAGGTGTGGGCACCATCGCGCATACGAAATTCATGCGGTACATTTTTTTCGGTAAGGGCGATATGCAGCAGGCAGTTGCCTTTGCTCAGAAAGTCGTCGTCGCCGCAATCTATCCAGTACCTTACAGATTTTAGCTCATCGGTAGTTTTGGTTTGCACCAGGTTTAAAACCGAATTACTTTGCCATGCATTGTTAACCCTGTCTCTTCCCTTTAAACCCCGGCCATAAAGCTGCGCAAATATTTTTTCATAAGTATCATCAGGAGTGCTTACAAGCTGATCGTCGGGAAATACAGCGGCGCTTAAGGCTGCACCGGCTGCAAACAGATCGGGGTGTTTAAGTGTATAGATCAGCGTTCCGTAACCGCCCATTGAAAGGCCTGCAATGCCCCGGTATTTTTTTTCGGCCTTGATGCGCAATGCCTTTTCAATATAAGGCATAAACTCTTTGATGAAAAAGTCTTCATATTTTTCCTTACCGTCATAAGAGTTGATGTACCAGCTCGAATCGGCATTTGGCATTACAATGATCATGGGCGGGATAGTGCCATCGCTAATAGCTTTATCCGCATAGCGATTAACCTCGCCAAATTGCAGCCAGCCGGTATGGTTGTCGGTATAGCCGTGCAGGAGGTAAACTACAGGGTAGGTGCGGTTAGCCGTTTCATAATCCGGAGGTAGATAAACCGCATAATTTACATTGCGCTTTAAAATTTTGCTTTTGAGGCTTTGCTCTTCAAGTACCTTGCCTTGTTGCGCAAATGAATTGAAGCCGTTTACCAGCAACAGGAATAAAAAAACAGGTTTAAGTATTTTCATGGTATGGATGTTTCAGGTTTAAAAATTAAGGGCCTTCCCCTGTTGCGGATATATCAGGTTTAGCTGTAATTTATTGGCAGCTTTTAACTGAGTTTTGATTTTGCTGATGCTGGTCATTGGCGGCTTTAAATGAGTTATTACAATGTTTAAGCCTTTTATAGCATCTGTGCCGGTAAACGAAGCCAGTTTATCCATCTCGGCCATTAACCATTTTGGCGTAAGGTGACCGAACAATGTTTTATCTGGCTGCTCATTAGGGAAAGATACCTCTATTAAAATAGCCTTTAATTTTTTACTTTTTACCAGCGGAGCAGCGGCCTGCCACAGGTTTTGCATGTTGCTGCTTTTTTCTATCTCATCGGGGCCGGTATCACCTAAATAAAGCAAATAATTGTTATTGCTATTCACCAAAAAAGCAGTACTGGTTAAATTGGAATGACTGAGCGGGAAAGCCCGGACCTTAAAGTCAGTATTTTCGATAGCTGTTTCGGTACCGGGTTCCAGTACTTTATAGTGATATTTTTTCAGTGCTGGTGTTTCGCCCTGGTCAGCAAAATTGGCCCAGCTTTTCCAGGTAAAATAGTGCGTTTTTATGGTTTCAATGCAATCATTAAGTGCATAGATGCTTTTGGTGCTGTCCTCGGGTGAGTTAATGATGAGCCCGGCGATATGGTCAAGATGTGAATGGGATATAAAATAGCCTTTAATATATTGCCTGAGCACAGTATTGGCGGGCACCTTAAAGCTTTTACACGTTACAGCTTTTTCAATGCCGTAATGTATTGTGCCTGCATCAAGGCAGATATAGTTGTTGCTGCCTTTGGGTGCAAGCATATAGGCCGATAGGTTGCTTTCATCAATACCCCCCAGTACACCTAAGGGTACCAGCCTGAAAGTCGAAACCTTTGGAGTTTGAGCAGCCAAAATTACAGGGAAAAGGAAAATATATAAAAATGGCAGTAATTTATACTTGAGGTTCATTTTAGGCAGATTTAGCTTTAGTATGCTACGCTACTAAATTAAGGATATGCATAAATAATTAAAGTAAAATGCCGCCTGTTTTTATGAACAGTTACATTACATAACGGGTTTTAAGGCATCGTTCACAAAAAAATTTGCGAACAGGAAGCCAAAACAGGGTGATTTTTAATGCAAGGCTACGCCTACGCCTGGTTTTTAAAGGCTCATTACATTTTTTACACCTGTAAATAGCACGTGGTGTATCTCTTACAATTTCCATTGTTAGGGGGGAGCAATAGTTTCTGCAAAATTAAAGTTCAGTATATTTAAACGAAAGTTTACAGGTTTAGGTTTGCCTTTTTTTGAGAATTTATTCTGTTTTCATGGCCTTCGCAGCAGGTTTTTTATATTCATAATCGCCACCTAACAAATACCCCCACGGTTTAAGTGTTTCAATGCGGTCAAATATGATCTTGAATATGGCAATAACAGGAATAGAAAGGAACATGCCCGAAAGGCCCCAGATCATTTCGCCTAAAATAATGCCTATAAAAGAGATGAGGGCATTGAGCCTAACCTTTGAACCAACTATAGTGGGCAGCAAAAAATTGGCATCAACTGCGTGAATGCCTATAACACTAACAGCCACCGCTACAGTGTTGCTGATACTGCCTGTAGCAAAAGTTATAACAGTACTTAAAAGCAAGGCAGTGAAGATCCCGAGGTATGGAATAATATTGAAAAGACCAACTATAATACCCAGCAAAGCGGCATATTTTATACCTATCATCCAAAAAACAGTAATGGCTACACCGGCAACAATCACCATTTCTAACAGTAGCCCCAATATATATTGCCTCAAAATACTTTGAATATTTTCAACAATATCCATTACCACGTGCTCGTTTTCATCTCTAAAAACCCATACCATAAAACGGATGAGTAAACGCCTGTATAACAGTATAAAAAAGGTGAAGATCATGATGAACACATAAAACAGCATAAGCGATGAGATGGCCCCGAAAGTAGTGCCCAGTACATCAGTGCCCGACTCCATGAGTTTTTTGGCGGTGTCATCAACATAGGCCATTTGCTTGGCAGTGTTAACATGAAAAGCATGTTGAACCCATTGCTGCAAGTCCTGTATTGATTGTTTTACTTGCTTTTGAAGCATCGGCCAGTCGTTAGCCATGTTTGAGATCTGTGACCCTACCAGGTAGAGGATCCCTCCGACAACCCCAACCAACAATAATATAGAAACCAGCGACGCCATGCTGCGGGGCAACCTGAGTTTATTTTCAAGGAAATTACAAACGGGAAGCAACAGTATGGCAAATATAAAACCAAAGATCATGGGATCAAGCAGATCTTTACCCATAATAATCAGGTAGCCAAGGGCCATAAAACCAATAAGTACTAAAGCAAGGCGTTCATAAAATGGAGCGATGAGTTTTTTTGTTGGCATATGGGGCAAATGTAGGGGTATTTATGATGGCTTAACGCGTAATTACTTCAGAAGTTTGAAGATAAGTAATAATCGGGAACAGATCGGGTGAAAATTAATAAACGTTTAAATCATGCCGGATTGAGTAGCAGTTGCGTTTTAAGTAGCAGCAGGAGCGGTTTGGTGTACTTGCTATTACAGTCGTTAAAACTGCTACCATATGCTGCACTGCTGCTCAGTAACTGCTACTAAAATTGTCGCTGCTACTATTAAAAAACTACTACTGATTTTATGTTTTGGCAAATATTTTGCATTGTAATATTATTATTTACTTAAAAAGTAACATTATGGCAAAGTATTCAGAAAAAGCCGGAGAGAAGGTTGAGAAAACCATGCACGAAATGAAGGAAGGCAAGCTGAAAAGCGGCAGCGGCAAAAAAGTAACCAGTAAAAAGCAGGCGGTAGCTATAGGACTGTCCGAAGCCAGGAAAGAGGGAGCCAAAGTGCCGAAGAAGAAAAGTTAATATATTATAACCGGAAAAAAATTTCGGCACCTGTCGAAGTCTGATGAATTTAAACACCATACTTCGACAGGTTTTGGCCTGATTCTTTTATTTTTTTAATGTAAACGCGTCTATGATATCCATCAGCGTCACAGCTTCTTCAATGGGGCAGGGGTTGGGCCCTTCGCCATTAAAGTAAGCTACTATTTTGGTTATGAAAGGCTGCTGGATATGTTCGGGATGAGTGAAAGTTATGGTGTCTTCTTCACTATCAGTTTTCCAATTGATGTAATTGCCAAAAAACGGGAAGGTGATTTTTCCTTTTGTGCCGATGATCTCACAGGTATCGGTGGTTTCACTTTCGGCTACATTAAAACACCAGGAACCGTTAACTACTACTTTATTTTTAAATAGGATCTGCCCGCAAACATGATCGTCGGCAGGTGTTGAGTTTGATTGATTGAGCGAAAAACCATGATACATTTCAGGCTCGCCGAAATAATACAGCATCAAATCGAGCTGATGCGGGGCAAGATCATGGAAGTAGCCGCCGCCTGATAATTCGGGCTGTACACGCCAGTTGGTTTCCACATCGGCAATCAAAGTTGGTTTGCGGCTTTGCCACATCCTGATCTGTACAGTACGGATTTCGCCAATCAGCTGGTTATCAATCAATTCTTTAACCTTTAAAAACATAGGTAAAGCCCGGCGATAATGGGCAACTGTAAGTTTTGAATTGCTTTCATTTACTGCCTCCGCCATAGCCCTTGCTTCGGCCGAATTGCGCGTTACCGGTTTCTCGACATAAACGTTTAACCCTTTTTTTAATGCGGTAAGTGCATAATCAAGATGGGATGCGGGAGGGGTGGCTATGTAGATCGCGTTTAGTTCCTGGTCGTTCAGTAATTCACTGGCATCGCTGTACCATTTGCCTACACTATGGCGTGCAGCATAATCGGCCGCTTTTTCTGCATCGCGGCGCATAACTGCCGCAAGGTTACTTCCCACCACTTTTTTAAATGCAGGCCCGCTCTTTTTTTCAGTTACGTTGCCGCAGCCTATAATACCCCAGTTTATCATTGTTAGCCCTTCTAAATCTCCCCTAAAGGGGAGACTTTAATTTTTATTTAAGGAAAGATATTAAAATTACTTGTCGAAAAGAATAGAAATTGGCGCTCCACCATAGTTCCCCCTTTAGGGGGTTAGGGGGCCAAAATTTCTTCTATCCTTGCTAACTCCTCTGCCGAAAACCGCAGGTTATCCAAAGCTTTTAATGAATCGGATAATTGTTCGGGCCTGCTTGCGCCTATCAATACAGATGTTACGCGCTCATCTTTCAGGATCCAGGCCAGTGCCATTTGGGCCAGCGACTGTCCCCGTTGTATTGCCAAACTGTTTAAATCCCTGATCTGGTTCAGGCGTTCGTCGGTGATGTGACTTTTTTGAAGGAAACCGGTTGGTCGAGCAGCCCTTGAATCTTCGGGGACGCCATGAAGGTATTTATCCGTCAATAAACCTTGCGCCAGTGGTGAAAAGGGGATACAGCCTACGCCTTCGTTACCTAAAACATTCAGCAGACCGCCTTCAACCCAACGTTCAAACATGGAATATTTGGGCTGATGAATAAGGCACGGTGTGCCAAGCTCTTTGAGTATTTTGATAGCTTTCGAGGCCAGCTCTGCCGGATAGTTGGAAACACCAACATACAAAGCTTTTCCCTGGCGAACAATGAGGTCCAACGCAGCCATGCTTTCCTCAAGCGGCGTGTTTGGATCGGGGCGATGGTGGTAAAAAATATCCACGTAATCAAGCCCCATGCGTTTAAGGCTTTGATCAAGACTGGCTACCAGGTATTTCTTCGAGCCCCAGTCACCATATGGGCCCGGCCACATAGTGTAACCGGCTTTACTTGATATAATAAGTTCGTCGCGGTAATCGCGGAAATCTTCCTTCAGGATCTTTCCAAAATTCTCTTCGGCCGAGCCGGGAGGCGGGCCATAATTGTTGGCCAGGTCAAAATGGGTAATGCCGCTGTCGAAAGCGAGATGTAATATTTTGCGGTAATTATCGGCAACGTCAACATGACCGAAATTATGCCAAAGGCCTAATGAAATAGCCGGAAGCTTGATGCCACTGTTACCACAGCGGCGATATTGCATTGTTTGATACCTATCGGCAGATGCTATATATGTCATATTTTTAGGTAAGGATCGGGCCGTAAAAATAGAACTTTAGGCAGATTAATAAAGGTATTTTTGACTTTACTGAAATTAAATTATGGCATGGCTACTATATCATTAACCTGCATCTGATGTTTGGCCCAATCGCGTAGTAATTGTAAAAAAGGAAGTAATTCCCGGCCTGTATCGGTAAGAGTATATTCAACCCTTGGAGGTACTTCAACATGCACCTGCCGAAGGATGAGGCGATCATCTTCCAGCTCACGCAGGGCCTGGGTAAGCATTTTAGAGGTTACGCCTGTTACAGAGCGCCGTAACTCGCCATAACGCATGGTACCATTGCGTAAACGCCACAGTATGCGACCTTTATATTTGCCGCCTATTCGCTGAAAAGCGTAGTCGATACCGCATTTTGGGGCTTCGTGTTTTGATTTTTTATCCATCAATTAAAAATAATATAACTGATTTACAGCATGGTAACTTTTTAGTAATCAGGCTACTTTTTTGTGCCTTATTGCTAATGGAATATAGCAAATATAACTTTGCTTCATGAAATATAAATCGCTTTTGATCCTGATGCTGGTTACCATATGTACGGCATCGGCACAGAACAAACCCTCTGTTTATAATTTGACCGGAACCTATGAATTGGTAACAGTTGATAATATTGCTGCCGACGGCAGCCGAACCCATCTTTACGGTGATTCGCCGAAGGGGATCCTTGTAATTGATGCTATGGGGCATTACGCTTTACAGATCTATAGCGAAAACCGGCTAAAGTTTGCATCGGGAGATAAAGCTAAGGGTACCGATGATGAGAACAGAGCCGCGATAAAAGGATGTAATGCTCATTACGGTACCTATAAAGTTGAAGGGAATAATATCATTTTCAATATCGAACATGCATCGTTCCCAAACTGGGAGGGCACACAGCAAAAACGCCCCTTTACAATTTCGGGCGATATTTTTAAGTACACTGTACCTGCGCCAACTACCGGAGGAGCGGTAATGGGAGAGGTGGTTTGGAAGAAACTGTCTTAATCAGAATTTACAGGATTAAGAATTAACAGGATGTTTTACTTCAAGCCTAGATTTAAAGGGTTTGAAGTAACAGGAAACCTCGCCTATTTCTACATCAAAATTTCGAAAATCCTAAAATTCTGTAAATGCTGATTCAGACAACCTCAGCCACCACAAAAGTGCTGCCGCCCACAAAAACAAGATCATCATTAGCTGAATTTTTTTGTGCTGATAGCAATGCCTCTTTTACAGAAAGGTAGGCTTCACCAATTAAACCATGAGCCCCAGCCTGTGCTTTCATGATTTCAGCGTCCAGGCCTCGTGGAATGTCTGGTTTGCAGAAATAATAAGTAGCATCTTTGGGCAGCAGCGATAACACTTTGCCGGTGTCTTTATCATTTACCATCCCGATAACCATATGCAGGTGATTGTATTTAACAGATGCAATATTTTTCATCACTTCCTCAATGCCATCGGGGTTATGCCCGGTATCGCAAATAGTAAGCGGGTTATGGCTTAAGGTTTCCCAGCGGCCATGTAAGCCGGTGAGATTTTTGACTTGCTTTAAGGCTGTTTCGAGATGCTCATCGGTAATTGCAAAGCCTTGCTCGCGTAATTCATCAACGGCGGATAAAACGGTTTTTACATTTTTAAGCTGATAGCTACCTGTTAGGTCGAGTCCGAAAGTCCGAAAGTCCGAAAGTCCGGAAGAGGTATGGCCCAATGGGTTTCGTTTTGCGCTAATTTTAAGTAGCCCTTCGTTTTCTTTCCGACTTTCGGACTTCCCGGCTTCCGGACTTGAAATCGTCCACTCTCCTGATGCAAACCGAATGTTGCTGTTAGTTTGCGCAGCTTTATCGATAAACACGTTTGATACCTCCGGTTGTTGTTCACCAATGATTACCGGGATGCCCGGTTTGATGATGCCTGCCTTTTCGCCGGCTATCAGTTGCAGGGTATTGCCAAGCATGTTCATGTGATCCCAGCCTATATTTGTAATTACCGAGAGCAATGGGGTGATCACATTGGTTGAATCCAGCCGACCGCCCAAACCCACCTCGATAACGGCGATATCCACCTTTTCTTTGGCGAAAACATCAAAGGCAAGTGCAACGGTCATCTCAAAAAAGGAGGGGGCTATTTCATCAAAATCGGCCCTATGAGCTTCAACAAAGTCAATTACGGTTTGCTCGCTGATCATTTGTCCGTTAATGCGGATCCGCTCGCGAAAATCTTTGAGATGGGGTGAAGTATAAAGCCCTGTTTTGTAACCCGCTGTTTGTAAAATGGCCGCCAGCATGTGCGATGTTGATCCTTTGCCATTAGTGCCGCCTATGTGCACACTTCTAAATTTATGGTGAGGATTATCCAACCGCCTGCAAAGCTCGAGCGTATTGGTAAGGTCTTTCTTAAATGCGGAAGCCCCGTCCCGTGTAAACATAGGGAGCTGGGTGTAGAGGTATTGGAGGGTTTGATTATAGTCCATAGTCCATGGTCCATAGTCCATAGTTGATGGTCAATGGATTTTACCGCAAACTTATGGTTTATGCGTCATAGTGCATAATCATGGTCGATCCAATTTACCGTAAGTTAACAGATAAATGCTATGGTCTATCATCCATCGACAATGGACTAAGAAATCAATTTACCTTAAACACAAAAACAACGGTACCCTGTTGCTGATCGGGGGCATTATCAAGCGGGTTAAGTTTGGAGTTTTTTACAGCATCTTCGCATTTTTGAAGCAAGCCGGCATCTGATATGGTGGTACCACGGGCACCGGCACGGGCATACGTAACGTTGCCATCTTTGTCAACCCGGATATCAACTACAATTTTACCGCTTTGACGGTTGTCGTCACTTACAGAGGGTCGGCTCACAAAGTTACGCTGTGCCATATTCAGGCTACCGCCATTGCCGGATCCTGTTCCGTTATAGTTATTGGTGAGCGTTGTGCCTGTGGTTTTACCCTGATTGCCCGGAGTTTTGCCTGTGCCATCGCCTTCACCGGTACCGGTTGATGCTTTGCCTTTGTACAAAGCATTTTGGTTAACGGTAGGTTTTGCCGGCGGTGTTTTTACCGGTGGAGTAGGGGCAACATTTTGACTTGGTTTTTTAGTAGGCGCGGCCACTTCTGGGGCATCCTCGTTATTTTGGGTAACTACCGTTTTTTCGCTGCTTTCGGGCGTTGGTTTTTCTTCGGTGGGTTTACTTTCGGTAACCTTGTCCGGTTTGGTGTGATTGGCTTTTTCGGCAACAGAAGGTTCTTCGGTGCTCATGTAATCATCGCCCATACCTTCATCAACCGTACCGTAGTTTACCAATATGCCGCCTGTTCCGTTCTCTTCAACTGGCGGATTTTTGAATACAATAAAATAACATGCCGCTATCAGCACAGCCATAATAATGCCTGTTGCTATAAATGCTTTCGGATAGTTATTTTCTTCCCTGTACTCCATTTTTATAATTAGTGCAATTTTTTAATTAGCAGTATTTTCTTAGTTGCAGTGGCAGTTTTTAGTAGCAGTGGCACTTTGCAGTAGCAATACCAGCTGCAAAAGTTAAAAAAATCAAGCAGATAAACTGCTTCCTTGAAACTGCAACTGCTACTTAAAACTGCTACTTTTAAAAAGAGTGGCAGTTTGTTTAAACGATTACAGTAACTTACTGCAATAATCTACTATAAACTTTAAACTGCAACTGCCACTGTTATCCCTTAGGTTCTGTCGCCAAAACCAGTTTAATGTTCAACTTTTGTGCCACGTCCATCACTTGTACCACATCCTGTATAGCTACAGTTTTATCAACATATAAAACTATGGTAAGTTCGGTAGCCAGGGTTTTGTAACCCGCCAGCGTAGTTTGCAAAGCATCCACCGGGATCTCTTTTTTATCTACGTAGTACTTCAGGTCTTTGGTTACTGAAACGGTTATGGTTTTTTTAGATACCGACTGCCCTGTTGATGATTTAGGCAACACCAGCTTAATAACGTTAGGGTTGGTAACTGTTGAGGCTATAAGGAAAAACAGCAGCAGGAAAAACATAATATCGTTCATTGCCGATGTATGTACCTCTGCCGATGCGCCCCTGTGTCGTTTTCTTAAATTCATTTGCTCGGCTCCTCTAACAGGTCAATAAATTCAATGGCATCGGTTTCCAGCTTCAGGATCACCTTATCAACCATCATATTTAAAATGTGGTAGCACACATAAGCTACGATACCTACAAACAAACCTGCGGCTGA
Organism: Mucilaginibacter sp. 3215; assembly: GCF_050433785.1. Taxonomy (NCBI): domain Bacteria; kingdom Pseudomonadati; phylum Bacteroidota; class Sphingobacteriia; order Sphingobacteriales; family Sphingobacteriaceae; genus Mucilaginibacter; species Mucilaginibacter sp. 3215. Next base: position 185,800 of record NZ_JBNPWO010000003.1, on the reverse strand, counting down.
TGTTACCATTTTTACATATAAACCGCCAGAGATTACACCCATGCTGATGTTATCGGTTTTGGAGATATCATAAAAGATTTTGATTACACCGGCAATGGTACCCAGGAAACCAAACATCGGCGCTATACCGGCTACGATACCTAAAATTCCAATATTTTTTTCCAGTTTGGATACTTCCAGTTTACCAACGTTTTCAATAGCCCCTTCGATATCTTTTATAGGGCGACCAATGCGCAATAAACCTTTTTGCAGCATGCGCCCAAGCGGCGTGTTATTGTTACGGCAAATAGCAATGGCCGATTCCAAATTGCCCGAGTGGATACTTGAACGTACCTGTACCATCAGGTTTGATTCATCACGAGATGCTTTACGGATAGTAAAGTAACGTTCAAAAAATATTACCAGCCCCAGTACAGCTAAAATACCTATCGGGATCATTACCCAGCCACCCTTGATCAACAGGTCGCCAAAGCGAAGTTCTTCAGTTGGCAGTGCTGCGGTTGTTACGGCGTGGTTTGCGGTATCTGCCAGGTGTTTGGCGGTATCTGTAATTTGCTGAATTAATAATAAAGTCATTTCGTGGAATCAGTAATTTGTTTTGAGTATGTGTCTTTAGTTATTTTTCCTTGTGATATGAGTTTTTTTCTCACGGCTTCTGCTTCCCCAGATGAGGAAAACCCTCCAATTATGATCTTGATCCGCGGACCGGTTCCTGGTCCTTTCAGCAGGCGGGCGTCAATTCCCTTGCTTTTATAATCTTTAACGGCCTCATTGCTTTTGGTTAGGGTTTTAAACGATCCTAAAAATATCGCAAACTCAGGCTGTGCTACGGTATCTGTTTTAGCTGTCGGTTTATTTAACGCTTCAACAGGTTTAGAAATTGTCTTTGTCGTATCAGCAACAGTTGGAGCGGAATCCTTTTGGATACTATCCGGCTTAATTACGGGAGCAGCTTTGGGCTTTTCAACCTTTGGTTGTTCTTCAGGGCTGCCATTGTTAAGATGTAATAGTGCGGGGTTATATTTATATACGCCAAAAGCTGCTGCGGCAAGTACAACCACTGCAATTACTATTATAACCCAAATACTGATACCACGCTTAACTTCGGGTTCATCATCAATATACTCAGGCTGCTCAACAACGACTGCGGCTGTCGGCGGAGGTGTATAGGTTTGCTGTAAAGGGATGGCCGTAGGCAAGGGCGGCGGCGGTGGTGTAGGGGGCACATAATTAACCTTGTTAATGGTTACCGGAGTAAGGCCAAAAAACAAAGGATCGCTGCCCGGCGGCTGTTCCTGCGGCCTGAAAGCGATTTTGCCTTCCTGCATGTAAAACCAGCCTAATTGGGCAAAAGGTACTTCATGCAGCGCCAGTTCCTGCTTAAGGCTGTTAATGTATTTTTCGGTGAAATATTTGGATGATGCCAGCGAGATTTTTTTCTTTTCGGCGATATGGCGTGTCAGGATCTCATCGTCTTTAATCTCCTGGTCAAAATGCAGTTCATAACCGGGCGGATAAAAAGTTGCCTGTACATCATCATAATAGCCATTTACACGCAGGCGCGAAAAGCAGCCCAAGCCAGGTACACTTATTTCGGTGTACCGACCGAGTAGTTCGCTTAAATAATTGGCTATATCCATCCGGTAAAAATACGGTTAATTTTAAAACATCAAACAGGGCTTAAAACGAGTACCCTACGCCGCCAAAGATATTAAATCCGTAGTTAGGGTAGTATAACCAATTTTGATACGAACTGCTCAGGATATTATTAGCCTGCGCAAATACCGAAAACTTGCTGTTTATCCTGTATTCTACGCTGCCGCTCAGATCGCCAAAGCCCTTAATAGGCTGTTTAATCTGGTTGTAAACCGGGCTTCCCGGGGTAGATGTTGGTGCCAATACCAATAACCTGTCGGTTGTTGAGCCGCGGATAAGTAATGAGCCTGTAACAGTCAATTTGCTGTCGATATGTATAGCTGTACCAGCAGTTAACAAAAATTTGGGCAAATTCCATGGCTCACTTTCTTTAGCCATTTGATAGTCTTTTATTTCAACGCGACCGAAAATGTTAAAATCGTCTGTTGCTTTAAAATCCAGCTCGCCGTTAAAACCGTTTACGCGTGTTTTGCCATCATCATAAATAACAGCGAATTTGTTGCCCTCGGCGTTGAAGTTACTCACCATTAAAGGCATGTTTTTAATGCTGTTGCGGTACACGGCAGCTTTGAAGCTTAAGCCCGGAGCAAGCGTGCCTTTTAAACCAGCACTGATATCCAGCTGATCAACCGAGTTTTTGATGTTGATGTTTTGGCCAAGGAATGGATTGATCATGGCAAAATCGTGCAGTGAAGAGCGGTTAACATCACCTTTGGCTTCCACAAACAGCCGTACATATTTAGGTACCACCTGTACCTCAAGCTTTGCTGCCGGGAAAATGTAAAACTTGCCAAAGTCGCCAAACTCTTTCACAATGTTAATTCCCGCGTCTATCTTGTAGTTAGTACCCTGAAATTTGATGTAGGGGTTAACCCTTGCAATGTTATTACCAAGACTGTATAGACTGTCTTTTTGACTGGCCAGGTCTAACGAAGCGCTTAAGCCTGCATAAAACTGCTTAACAGTTTGATTTAGAAAGCCTGAAATAACTACATTGTTTTCACGTGCCTGGTAAGCATTGCTAAATGCGTATCCTTTTAACTTTACAGCATAGGTAAAGTCGTTTTCAACGTCTTTGTAATTCTTTGCCAGTTCAACCTCGCCGCTTATTGTATTGAAGTGCTGTTTTGTCGGCACAAAATTGATGTCGGGAGCATCCTGGTTGTAACCGTAAAAATAGGTACCTAAACGATTGTAGTTGATGCGGCCTGAGATATTGTTATCGCCAATGATACTTTTACCGAAAACACCAACGTCATCGCGGCTTTGGGTTTGTTTTTGCAGTGAGCCAGATTGCGACAAATGTTTTATGAAACCGCCAAATTGTAAAGCCTCATCCCGACCGTTGGCAAAATAGCCTTCGCCATAAATGGTTTTCAGGTTGCCGAAACCAACTTTAGCAAAGTTGTTGGTTAAAACAGAATCCTGTTCTGCCGGCCTTTTCATTGGGTCAAGCTGCCTGATCTCGGAGTTTTGCTCCTGGCGTTTATCAAGCGGCGCATAGGTTAGAGGTGCTTTAAAGGGCACTTTATCTTCTAAATCGGGGTTACGACGGATCTTTACTGCATCGGCCAGTACTGGTTTATAAGCAGTGGTCACTACAATTTCTTCTGATAAGCTACCACCATTGGCAGCGTTGTTGGGATTATTGCCGCCGCCCTTCTTAGTAGTATCCTGCGCTGTTTTTGCAGCGGCATCGCCCAAGCTTTTGCTGTCGGTAGCTTTTTTAGTTACAGGTTTGGGCGCGGCCTTTTTTGGTGCCGGTTTGGCGGCAGGCTTTTTAGTTGCAGTTTTTACTGTTGCTTTTTTGGTAGATTTCTTTGTTTGTGCCTGGGCAGGAACAAAGTATAATGCTATTATTAAGGTAAGCAGCGTATATGTGTATCTTGAGTTCATTGCTTGTCTTTTTTATATTACTCTTTGTTACTGTTTGTTAGTTGTATCGGGCTGGGCAGTTTCTTTGGTGCCTGTGGCAGGGGCTTTGGTTTTGCGGCCGCTCAGTTTATCCAGCTTCTCTTTAGCAGTAGGTAATATGTCGTCATCGGCTTTATAGTTATCAATGATACTTTGCAGGGTTGCTTTGGCCTGGAAGGTATCTTTTAAGCCCACATAGGTATCTGATAACAAAATGTATGTTTTGGCCACCCAGTAATCGTAGTTTGGCATTTCCTTGGCTAAATCAAAACACATTTTTTGCGCTGTTTTGTATCGTCCTTTTTCATACTCAATAAGTGCGAGGTTATAACGGGCTTCTGCCGCGGCAACGGTTTTGGTGTTTGTTGCAGTATAGGTGAACTGTTTAACAGCCAGGGTAGTATCGCCGGTTGAAAGATAAGCCTTGCCTTCGTATAAACCGGTTTTAAACTTGTCCTCCTGCGATGTTTTATCATTTGTTTTAACCAGCTCGGCGTATTTGATGGCATCATCGGTCATTTGCATTTCCGAATAGCAGTACATCAGGTTAGTAATGGCGAAGGTATAATCAGCTTTATATTCTGAATTGGTTTCCAAACGTTTCAGGAACACCACCGCTTCGTTATATTTCTTTTGCTGCATGTATAATTTAGCCATGCTGATCAACGCTTTTTCACTGTAGGCGCTGGTCCAGTCGTTCAGGATCACGTTATAATCAACCACGGCTTCGTCTGTGCGGCCCAAGGCTGCTAAGCCTTGCGCGCGGATAAAGCGTGCCTGTTTTTCGTAAATCTGTTTGCCCGGGAACTTATCAAAATAAGCGTTCACCGCGCTCACAGTACCCTGCCAGTCGCCTTTAAGGTAAAGGTTGTTGGCTGCGGTGATCATGATGCTTTCCTGATCGGAGGTGGTATAATTACCGATAGGGGTGGTGCCTGCATAGTTAATAAATGTTTGGGCGTCACCTTTATCAGTGTAGATCTTTTCGATCTGTTTTAAAGATTGTTTGGCCTCATCGGTTGACGAGTAATCCTGTACTACTTTTTTGAATGATTCAATAGCAAGGTCATCGTTGCCCGCGTTGTAATCAATCAAACCGATAGTAACCAGTGCGCGTGGCACATAGCTGCTGCGCGGATATTTCTGGATCATGGCCTGCAGATCGGCTTTGGCTTTATCACCGTCTGTTTTCAGGAAGTAGGTATAAGCTATCTCGAATGAAGCGTCATCTGCATAATCAGAGTTAGGGAATTTGTTCAGTACATCATTCAATGTACTGATCTTGGTATCCAATGAACCCTGTAAACCCTGGATCATACCACGTTGAAACAACGCATAATCTTCGCCCTGATTGTGCATGGCTATGATGCGGTTATAGTAGGTCATCGCACTGCCGTAACTCTTCATCACAAAATAGCTATCGGCAAGGCGGGTGATGGCATCATTCTGGGTGTTGGCGTCTTTTACATCGCCTTGTAAAAACTTCTCGAAGTAATTGGCTGCTTTTTTGTACTGCTCGTCGCCAAAGGCCGCGTAAGCCAAAGCATAGTTGGCATAATTGGCTACATCAGTTTCCTTAGCCTCGGGCATGCTCAGGAATTTCTCGAAATTCTCTACCGATTCGCCGTATTTACGAACCTCGAACATGGCCTCTGCCATCCAGTAAGTAGTTAAGGCTTCAGTTTTGCTATCAACCGGATCTTTCAGCGAACGCAGGAAGATACCAATCGCATTCTCAAATGCACGCTCGTTATAAAATTCCAATCCCCGGTAGTAAGTAACTTTTTGATAAGCTAAACGTGCACTCTGGCTTTTATTAGGGATGGGCTCCAGGATCTCCACAGCTTCTTTATAGCTGCGTGAGTTTAGTAATTCTTCACCCAATAATACCTTAACCTCGTCAATACGTTTTGAACGTGGGTATGTAGCCAGGTATAACCTTGTGGCACCTAAAGCCTGCAGGTTAAAGTCGAGCTCGTATGATAGTTTGGCGTACTCATAAAGGGCATCCTCTTGTAATTGCTTATCATAATCAAGCTTGGAGGCATTGAGGAAAGCGTTACGGGCACTCTGTTTATTGTTCATTTTCAGGAACACATCGCCCAGGGTATAGTTACCGCTTTGGCTGTAAACATCGTGCTGTTCAACCAATTTTTCCAGTTCGCTGGCAGCTTTGGCATAGTTGCCTACCTTATAATAGGTATAACCCATCTGGTAGCTGTCCTGCGTGTTTTGGGTACGGCCCTGATCCCGGTCTTCAAAACGGCCATAGTACTTAACCGCGTTGTCATAATCAGCCTTGGCAAAGTATGATGCAGCGATGATGCGCAGCATTTCAGTTTCGTTTTGCTGATGTGTGCTGTTTACAATAGGAACGGCGTAGTTGAGCACATCGTCATAACGCTTATCTAAAAAGTAAACTGCCGAGATATAGTAAGGATAGCTGTTTTCGTATTTCTTAGAATTTTTAAGCTTTTCAAAATTTACCAGGGCAAGATGATAATCCTTGTTCAGGTAAGCGATGTAGGCAAAATAATAAGTAGCATCTTCGGTAAACTCGGTGCGTTTGTTTTTAACCTCGCCAAAAAGCAATTGGGCATTTTTGTAGTCTTTTAACTCAAAATAGGCATACCCCTTACGGAATTTATACTCGGTATTGTCATGGCCGTTAAGCTCGCCTGCCTCAACCTTGTTAAACCAGCGGATAGCGTCTTCATATTTACCTTGTTTAAAATACGATTTACCAATCTGGAAAAAAGCCTGTTTGGTAAGCGGATTTTCAGGGTGTTCTTTTATAAAACGGAGAAACATGCTTTCGGCATCATCATTGCCCAGGTTAAGGGCGCAGAATGCTTCATAATACTGGCAGTTTTCTTTAGTGAGCGATAGCTCAGTTTCAAACTGTGGCTGGGTGCTTGTTTTAATTTTGTAAGCTTCAACCAGGCGAAATTGTTCGGCCGCCGAAGCAAATTTTCCTTTGTCCATCAAATCAATAGCCGCGTGATAAGTGCGGTAAATTTGAGTGGAAGGATTTTGCTGGGCTCGTGCTGTTGTAACTAAAAATACGGGAATGAGCAGGGTGATGTATCTTGTTTTGATCATAAAGCGCATACTAACGATAGTGCGAAAATAGCTAAACCAAAAAGAGGCTTTTCACATTAGAAATTAACAATTGTGGATAACACTTCTTTTAACGAAGGTAATACTTAAGATAATATCCATGTGGAAAACTTTAAAATTGTTGAGTACTGCCGTGGTGCCGGCTATGAATAATCAAAAATAATAATTACACGTTAAACAGTGCAATTTATTTGTATTTTGAGCATTATAATACCCTGGGGGCGGCGTGCCCCATCCATTATTTTTACCCATTATGAATAGCGTTCTTAACAGAGGGGGGGTGTGGTTGCCGGTTATTTTGTACATGTTGGTGTTTTGTCCGTTAAATTCAAAAGCACAAAAAACAAATGCCGAAATTGTTTTAACAAACAGGCAGTTAAATGATAAACCGAACGAATTTTATATCGCAAATGTTACTGATGAACGGCCCGACCGGAGTGCCGTCGCCTGGTTATTATCAGCCACAGGTAATTTGCCGGCAGTAAAACATGAAGTTGATTTACAGGGAGGCACAGCAACAGCTGTTAAACAATTTGCTGATTATGCTATCCCTGTTAATAAGATGTTACGCCCGGTGGTCATCCGCATTAAGAAGTTAAAGCTTACTGAAACGGCAATGGCCGATGGCAGGATAGAAGGCCGGCTGGAGATACAATTATGGTTTGAATTGAAAAAAGCTGAGGACAATGTGCATTTGATCGATTACCCGGCAGCTACAACATACTATCGCGGCGCGGGGCAACAGTACGATACCGGGGTGCTGATAAGCCGGGCCCTTGAAGCAGGACTGGTGTATTTTAACAGATGGATGAATCGTGAAGCGGGCACTAATATCAAACTGGCTAAGGGAGTAAAATTAATCTTTACCGATTATTCGGAACAGCCGGAAGGCGATACCATCTACTACTCGGCTAAACGGCCTTTAACCTGGAATGACTTTCAGGATAAAGCCCGGGGCGAAAAATATGTTGCCGAGGTGCAGCCAAGTTTTGGTTACACAGAACAGGTAGAAGTAGTGAAGTCGATAGTGGTAGTGAAGATAAGCATGCGCGTGTTTTTGCCTAAAAGTGCCGCCTGGGTAAAACCGGAAGGACGTACAGGCTATGCTCTAAATCATGAGCAGCGGCATTTTGATATTGTAGCGATAGTAGCCCGGCATTTTAAGAAGGCCCTTATGACTATGAAACTCCCGGTTGATAACTATGATGGCTATATTAATGTACAATACCTTGACTCGTACCGTGAAATGAACCAGCTACAAGATCAGTATGATAACGAAACCAGTCACGGTACAAACCAATACTACCAACAGGAATGGAATATGAAAATAGATGGATTTTTAAGAGATTAAGACAAGAGACTCAACACGCCCGAGCCCGGGGGATAATAGCATATATATGAATTTAAATTCGTGGATGTCAGCATAATGTTACATGGCATAATACATCCTTATGCTGTGCAGGACTTATTTTTCTTATGTTTACTCTCCTTTATATAATTGGATTGTTAATTTTAGGATCATAAGCAAGGGGGCGAAATGAATTTTGGCGGAATTACCATAAAGGATATTGCTAAAGAGTTAGGGATCTCACCGTCAGCGGTTTCCAAGGCGCTTAAAGACAGCCATGAAATTGGCGAAAAAACCAAGGCGCTTGTACTGGAGTGTGCTAAAAGGCTTAACTATCAGCCCAATCTTAACGCTCAAAGCCTTAAACGGGGTAACAGCAAATCTATTGGCATTGTGGTTTCAACTATTGAGAACCAGTTTTTTTCGCAGGTGATCAATGGCATCGAATCAGTAGCACACAGTAAGGGATATAATGTGTTTATTACACAAACCCATGAATCGTATGAGCTTGAAATGCAAAATGTACGTCACCTGACTTTTCGCTCCATTGATGGTTTGCTGATCTCCCTCTCAACCGAAACCAACAATATTGATCATCTTAAAGAGCTTCATAAAAAAGGATTACCGATAGTTTTCTTTGATAGGGTAAGCGATGAAATTGAGACGCATAAAGTAGTAGCCGATAATTTTGCCGGCGCCTACGATGCTACAACCCAGTTAATTGATGCGGGATATCGCAAAATAGCGCATATCACCAGTTCGGTAAATGTATCTATCACAGCCGAACGCTTGAGGGGATACAAAGACGCACTTGAACAACATGGTATAATACCTGATGAAAAACTGATCAAGTACTGCCCGCATGGTGGTAAAGACCTTGCCGAGATCGAAAACGCGCTAAGTGAATTGTTTTCTGAAAGTAAACCCGATGCCATCTTTACAGCCTCCGACAGGATCACGACTACTACCTTGTCCCTTCTTCATAAATTAGGCTTCCGGATCCCTGCTGATATCGCTTTGCTCGGCTTCACCAATACCCAACTGGCCGAAGTTTTAAACCCGCCGCTAAGTGCTGTTTATCAGCCCGGTTTTGAAATGGGAAAAAAGGCAACCGAAATGCTGATCAGCATTATCGAGAGCAAGCGGCCTGTTACAGAGTTTGAAACTACCGTATTGCCTACCCGGGTTTTTATCCGCAGCTCCTCTCAACCGGTAAAAGCGTAATATTAAACGCCGATTTAGCAATAAATGTATGCTTAACATTTGTTGCTTTTGTGAAAACTTTTACAGATTTTTATCGCTTTATAAACCGCGCTAAAACCTTTCAGCCCTATGAAAAAAATGTTTACTGCCTGTTTGCTGCTGCTTTTATTTTACAGCGCGGCAATTGCACAAAATACCGGCGATAAAACTTTTACCAACCCGTTGCTGCCTTCAGGCGCCGATCCCTGGGTGATCTGTAAAGATGGGTTTTACTATTATACCAATTCAACAGGGGGCAATATTGTTATCTGGAAAACAAAAGATATTACTAAGCTGAGTACTGCACCTAAGAAAGCTGTTTGGGCGCCGCCGCCTGGTACAGCTTATTCTAAAGACCTATGGGCGCCCGAACTGCATTTTATAAAAGGCAAATGGTATGTATATTTTGCCGCGGATAATGGCGATAACAATAACCACCGCATATATGTACTGGAAAATAGCTCGGTCGATCCAACGGAAGGTACCTGGGAGTTTAAAGGAAAAATAGCCGATAGCACCGATAAATGGGCTATTGATGCTTCGGTATTTGAAAATAACGGTAGTTGGTATATGATCTGGTCGGGCTGGGAGGGAGACCATAATGGGCAGCAGAATATTTATATTGCTAAAATGAAAGACGCCCTGACCATCGGCAGCGAACGCGTGAAAATATCGAGCCCGGCTTATCAGTGGGAAACCAGTGGCGATCTGCATGATGCTGGGAACCCGGCACATGTAAGTGTGAATGAAGGACCGGAAATTTTGAAACATAAGGATAAGTTATTCCTGATCTATTCGGCCAGTGGCTGCTGGACTGACTTTTATGCATTGGGCATGCTTACCGCTTCTAAAAATAGTGATCTGTTGAACCCTGCCTCATGGATCAAAACAGAGGAGCCGGTATTTAAGCAATCGCCGGAAAACAGCGTTTACGCGCCCGGTCATAACTCATTCTTTAAATCGCCAGATGGAAGGGAAGACTGGATCCTGTACCATGCCAACTCAAACCCAAACGAAGGCTGCGGTAATAAACGTTCGCCTCGCGCGCAAAAATTTACCTGGAATAAGGATGGTTCGCCAAATTTTGGTATGCCAATGAAAGATGGACAGCCTTTGGCTGTGCCGTCTGGAACTAAGTAAAGGGAGACTGCTTTAAGACACAGTTAAAAAAAATCGTCATTGCGAGGAACGAAGCAATCCCCGATAGGCGGAGTCGTTCTGTATAGTTCGCGATTGCTTCGTACCTCGCAATGACGTTCTTGTTATAAGCACACAATTTTCTTGACAAATGTCAATTTCCTTCTTATCAAATGTCAATGTACAGGTTATAGCATCGCGGTAGATTTGTATCAACAAAAGAACGATACAAAATGTCAAAAACAATTTTTATAACCGGAACAAGTACAGGATTTGGTAAATTAACCACTATAACCCTTGCAAATGCAGGCCATACCGTAATAGCAGGTATGCGCGGAATAAATGGCAAAAATGAAACTGTAGCCAAAGAGCTTTCAGCATTGCCAAATGTTGAAGTAGTTGAGGTGGATATTACTGATGATAATTCAGTTAAAGCAGCTTTTGAATATACATTAACCAAATACGGCCATATTGATGTGTTGGTGAACAATGCCGCAGTTTCAGGCTTTGGCGTACTGGAAGCTTACTCACTCGATCAGATCAGGCAGATGTTTGAAGTGAATTTTTATGGAACTCTGCGCACCATCTTTGCGGTTTTGCCGGGGATGCGTAAAGCTAAAAATGGCCTTATCATCAACATTACATCGGGTGCAAGTGGTCATACCCTGCCGTTCATGATTCCTTATCTTGCATCAAAATTTGGGGTAGAAAGCATTACCGAAGGTTTAAAGGATGAGCTTGCGCAGTTCAACATCGAAAGCGTTAGTATTCAGCCGGGCGTATATCCAACCGAAATGAACAATGGCAGCAAAACAGGTATCCATGCCGATAAACCGGAAGTTGTGGCCGAATACGGCGAGGCCTCAGCACAGCAATTTAATGCTATGGGCACCGCGCTTTTTAGCAAAATGGCTGAGTTTAATATGGACCCGCAAACTATTGCCGATGGTATCTTGAGGCTGGTTGAAATGGAAAGGGGTACCCGCCCGTTGCGTTATCCACTTGATGCCGTAGCGCAGGGTACCGACCAGGAATTTATTGATGCCCGCGCCGCTATCAAAACAAAATGGTTAAGCAAATACACCGCATAACCTAATTATAAAAATATGACCCGAACAAAAGCAAATATCCCCGGATAAAGGAGATATTTGCTTTTATATGTTTGAGCAATTTAAAGAGTACATTGGCCAGAAAGCAACACTCACCGAAGCTGACTATGCTAAAATTGAAGCAGTTTGTATTTTTAAAAAACTCCGTAAAAAGCAGTATTTATTGCAGGAAGGCGATGTTTGGAAGTATAACGCTTTTATAACCAAAGGCTTGGTTCGATTTTACAGCGTTGATGAAAATGGCCGCGAAAACATTGTGAGCTTTGCCAAAGAAAACTGGTGGACCGGCGACCGGGCCAGCCTGCTTACCAGCGAGCCTTCTAAAAATAATATTGATGCTATTGAGGATACAGAACTGATACTGATTACCAAAACAAACTTCGACAGGCTTTGCCGTGATATACCGGCTTTTAACGATATGGTTAATGCCATTCTGAACAAAAGTTTCATCACCAGTCAAAACCGCATTCACTCGGCCATTGCTTTTACTGCCGAGCAAAAATATCTTGATTTTGTGCAGAAATATCCCGATCTGTCGCTAAGGGTGCCACAAGCGATGATTGCATCTTACTTAGGCATAACACCCGAAACCTTAAGCCGTGTACGAAAAGAAACTGTAAAGAAACATTAACCCTGAAACTTCATCAGTTCAATGTTTTTCTTTTTCATGGCTTGCAATACCGTTTTACCGTATTCTGTAAAATATTGGTGCTGTTGTAACAGGCTTAAATTAAGGGTATGCCATTCTTTGTCGCTATACTGCTTATCTAAATGTACTTCCCATTCCTGTTTTAAATCATGGGCAAAATCCAGGTAGTTTACAGATGCCAGGTGGTGCATATCGGCATCGCAAATAATTTGCTGGATAAGGTTTTGGGGCGATTGCGGTACTTTTGTAGCTTCAATACAATCCCATACCTGTTGTATAAAATCATTATTATAGTGGTACTGCATTAAAAAAGTACCGGCAATGATCATGCTGGTGTCTTCATGGCCGTTATAATGATAGAGGTAGCCTGTATCATGAAACCAGGCAGCTATTGTTAAAATGGTTAGTTCCTGCTTTTTTAATTTGCAGTGTGCTGCAATTTCTGTTGCTGCCTTAACAACGCCCAATGTATGTTTAAGGTTATGAAAGTACATGGTTGATGGTAGGTTTTCTTCCATCAGCGACGTGACATAGGCAGCAGCCCTTTTTACTATACTTATTGCAGGCATAAGATAGTTGCGATACTACCCTCATATTCTGTAGGAATTCTGGATAAATATTAACCCGCCAAACTCTGAACAAAAAGATGACACTTTTATCTTATTTGTGTAAACATGGATTTTGCGTTTTTAAGCGGGATTTTAAACCTGTATTTTAGATGCATAAATGTTGATAGATGAAAAACACACTTCAAATAGCACAGCTTTATTTCCGCTTTGCATTAGGGATAGGCTTCCTGCTACCCGTGGCAGATCGTTTAGGTTTCCTGGGACCAGCAGGGCAACGTTCTGTAAGCTGGGGCAGTTGGGATAATTTTGTAGTTTATACCAACACGCTAATGCCTTTTCTGAGCCGCTCAATGGCCGGGGTAATGGGCTTTTTAGCAACAGTTTGTGAGGTTTGTATAGCTATTATGTTTATTGTGGGTCTTAAGATCAGGGCAGCTGCATATGCAAGTTTTGCCCTTACATTTACATTTGCCCTGTGCATGACTTTGTTTTTAGGGGTTAAGGCTCCCTTCAGCTATTCGGTTTGGGCCGATAGCGCAGCCAGCTTAATGCTGGCAGGTATATCTACCTACCGCTGGAGTATTGATTTCAAATACGACGAAATGTAATTCGAAACTTTAAAAAAATAAGCTTGTGATATGCTGTTAAAAAACAGGTTGTAATATTGTGCCCTTTTTCTTAAAATCAGAGAAGCTGATACCGGTAGTGTTTTTAAAAAATTTACTGAAATGGGCCAGGTCACAAAAGCCCAGGTCATATGCAATTTTTTTCATGCAGCTATCAGGATGTATGGCCTGCCGTTTTGCCTCGGCGGCAACCCTTTGCCTGATGTGATGACCGGCCGGCTGGCCTGTTAGCTTTTTTACAACCTCGTTGAGGTAGTTGGGGGTCACCGCTAACCTGCTGGCATAGTCGGCAACCATTTTATTCTCTCTGAAGTTTTTATCAAGCAAGGTCATGAAGTTTTGCAGGATGGCATTATTTCGCGACTGTTTTGGCACCTGCTCCGAATCCAGCTGGCGTGAAAGATAAATTAGGAAAATCTTGAAATAGCGCTTCAATATCTCGGATCGGTAAAGGTTATGCCTGCTGTATTCTTTAAGCATTATTTCGCTGATATCAATCATGTCCTTGGCCAGTTCACTGCTTATGGTGAGGATCTGCGTTTGGTTAAACATTTGATAAATGGGGCTGTATACAGGCTCCCTGCCATAATCTTCTATATCTAAAAACGAATCGGTGAACGATATGACATACCCCTGTAAACTGCTGCTAAATTTAAGATTATGCAGCTGGCCAGGCTTAATCAATAGTAACTGATTGGTGGTAACAGCTTCTTTTTGCAAATTAAGCCTGTAGTAACCGTTGCCGGCTGTTATCCAAATCAGCATAAAATAATCGTTAGGAAGGTCGATGCCGTTTTCTTTGATCCACTCAATGGTATGGATCCTAAAAGGAAAGCAGCAGGATGCTTTGTCAAAGTTTAGCGCTGCAAAATCGTTGGCTTGTTTCATGGTTACTTAGTTTAAAGCTTATAGTACATGTACCGCTACTCCAATTTCGTGCCGTTGTTTTTATTTTATTGATAATCAGCTACTTGTTATTTTTTTGAATGCCGCTTCTTAACGAAATATCATTATATTCCTGATTGGAAAGCGAAATATCGTCCTTATATATCCTTAACCGCCTAAGCCGTGTACTATCACCGGCAAAAGGGCCGCGCCGATATGTTTGAGCTAAATGTAGCTATTGAAAAAACATCTACTATTCAGGGAGAAGAGATACCGATATTTTGGTTCTGCCTCAGTCATCCTACATTCACGAATAAAAGAGCTTGAAACTGGAGAGTTTGATGCTTAGTATTTGATTATTAATCATATAGATTAATATTTGCTTTTGTTATAAGGTGGTAATACAATACATAACTTATACATCAAAATCCATATTTAATACATTGATAAGGTATGGCCAGCATATTATTTTTATAAGTTGAATTTGACGACATGTTTATTTTTGTGTAGGCATGCATTGTGAACAGGATTTTTGGTTTAGGCCAGTAATAAAAATAATACCAAGTGAATATCAATATAAGCTTATCCCGGTTTTATTGCAAGCTGACATTAGCAGGCTTTTTGCTTTTGATATCCACAAATTCGCCGGCGCAGTGTTACGATCATATCTCTCAGGGTGTATTGTGGGCAAAAAGTAGTTCGTTTTTTATTAGATGGGATCTTATAATTGTCGGCATTGTGGCGTTGCTTTTCGTTTTGGGGGGTGCTTATGTTGGTTATTGGCAAAAGCAAATAAACGGTAAACGGTTGCAGCTAAAGGAGAAGGAGATCAGCGAGCAAAATCAAATGCTGCAGCATTTAACCGCGGATAAAAACCGCCTGCTTGATGAAAAGGACTGGCTGTTGAAAGAGGTGCATCACCGGGTAAAAAATAACCTGCAAATAGTTATGAGCCTGCTTAACACCCAATCGGCATTTTTAAAAAATAACGCAGCGCTTGCCGCCATCCGTGAAAGCCAGAATCGGGTACAGGCTATAGCTCTCATCCATCAGAAATTATACAGCAGCTCAAACCTGGCCTTTATTGATATTGCTGTTTACATCAGCGAACTGGTTAATTATCTTGCCGATTGTTATGACGCTCATGAACGGGGAATCAGGTTTGAACAGCAAATTGAACGTGTTAAAATAGACGTTGCCCAGGCCGTACCTGTTGGCCTTATGCTCAATGAAGCTATTACCAATGCTATTAAGTATGCTTTTCCATACAGGCGTGGCTATATAAACATCTCGCTTGGTACACTTGATGATAATAATATCATGTTGAGTATTGCCGATAATGGCATCGGCCTGCCGCAGGGTTTTGATATTAAAGACGCTTCGTCATTAGGTATGGAAATGATGAAGGCCCTAAGCAAACAACTTGGCGGGAATTTTAAAATGGAAAATAACGAAGGCGTGGCAATAACGCTGGTTTTCCGTGCCGAAAAGAATTTCGGGAATATCGAAAATGAATATTATCCTATATAGTATTAAAGGCCCATTTATCATGGGCCATATGTAATTTGTACTACTGAAACCATAATTAGTACATTGATTTCGGGTATCTCCGGCCCGAACTTTACATTGTTAAATAACAGTTAATAATTAAGCATTAATTAATTGTACGATAAATGTGTAAAGCCCTTACGCTATGAAAAAGTTTGTTTGTTTGGCGGTAGCCTTCTTCACAAGTGTGTTGATGTTTATAGCAGCAGGTTTATTTATTAAGCTTAGCACAGGTTTGATGGAACCGCTGGTGCCCGCCAGGTTTTTCATAATCGTGCTTTACAGTATATGTTCATTGAAATTTGCTTTGCTGGTTATTATGCTTATGCCGGACAAACCTATGCTTAAGCAAATAAGCATAGGTTTTATATCGGCCGATATGTTTTTACAGCTATCGGGCAGCGTCACCGGCTTGGCAATAAGCGTACCTGTGCCGCTTATTGCAATACAGGCATTGCTCCTGCTTTTTTACATGGCTTTGCAAGGCCGTTTATGGCTTTATAAGGCCAATGCAAACACTATTGAAAATGAATTGATGGCATCACCTATTTAATGAATGACAATATGCATCACTATGATGAACAATTGATTAACCTCATTATTGATCTGCAGGAGCGGGGCTTTAATCACGATTTTGTAATTGAGAATGAATATATCAGGTGCTTACAATACAACGAGCTGATCTCGCCCGATGATTTTGATATCCTGGAAACCTATCACTGCAAATCATCGGGAAAAAATAATGATTGTAGTTTGGTGTATGCCATCCGGTTAATGAACCACGACATAAAGGGCATATTGATGAGTGATTACAGGGCATATATTAAAGGGATGTCATTACGCTTATGGTCAAAATTTAATAATGTGATCAGGTTAAATCTATCAGTAACAAAATAAAATTTAAGAAAAACATATCCAAATGAACAGGGAAATCAGAAATATAGAAAGCCGGGCGGGGCTAATGCCTGAACACACCATCGGAGTGGCATACATAGGTAATTGGAAAATTCAGCTCAGCTCAAATAAGGTATCCTTTTGCCCGCGGATGCGCAAGATGCTTGAGCTATCAAAGGGGTATGATGAAAATATCGAAGCACTTTTTGGGCTGGTTAAACCCGGGCAGTTGAGCGGGCTTATTCATGAGTTTAAGGTTGCTTCCTTTAATGGTACCAAATTTGAAAAACAGGTGCAAATTGTAACCCCATCCGGTACCGAAAAATGGATCCGGCTTACCGGTGTTTTATACTCACGCAGATGGGGCACTGCCGAACAAATGATTGGTACCATTGAAGATGTTACCCAGAAAGTTAACGAGGACTGCCTGAGCATGGCTATTGTAAATCATGAACTGCGTGCGCCGTTAACTATTATAAAGCTCAATACCCAGTTTTTAATTAACCATCTTGCACTCAGCATCAATAAACAACCGGTGAGGTTGCTGAACATGGTTGATCAGCATATTAACGGGATGACCAAACTGATTGATGAATATTTATCACCATCAACCGGCGAGGACAGATCAGCACAGCTCAATTACAGCCTGTTTGATATTAACGACCTTGTTGATACAGTACTTGGTGAAATGAGGATCCTTTATCCCGGCCACCGCTTTTGTAAATATCCCACTGCCGATAGCATTTTGGTTAGGGGAGATAAATACAAGATCATCCAGGTGCTGATCAATTATTTAACTAACGCTGCCAAATTTTCGCCGCCATGCTCACACATTAACATTAATATAGACTGTACCGAAAATGATGTTGAAGTATCGGTGCATGACGAGGGCGTAGGGATTAATGAGGAAAACAGCCAGGCGCTGTTCCAGAAGTTTTACCAGTGCAATCAAAAATCAGTGCGGCAAAAAAACAGCAAAGGACTGGGTTTATATATTGTGAAAAGCATTATCCAAAAACATGGCGGTACAGTAAAAGCCGAAAACGGAAAGGATGGAGGTGCTGTATTTTCTTTTAGCTTGCCGCTTAACCAGCAAAATAAATTTAACACCGTCGGTCCGGAAGCAATAAAACTAATGGCATAGACTGTCAGGTTTAAGTAAACGAAACAATAAAAGATATTTATATCTTTTATTGTTGATTTAAATAATTACTTTTGCTATATAAAGCAATGGGAATATTTTCAAAAACATGCGAGTATGCGGTAAGGGCGGTATTTTTTATAGCCCAGCGCACCGCCGACGGTAGTAGGGTTGGCATAAAGGAAATAGCCGTAAACATTGATTCGCCCGAGCATTTCCTGGCTAAAATACTTCAGGATTTAAGTAGAAGAGGTATCATTCAATCGGTAAAAGGGCCCAACGGAGGTTTTTATCTTGATGCACAAAGCCTGGCCCGCCCGTTATCCGACGTGATAGAAGCGGTTGATGGCGGCGGCATATTCAGGGATTGTGGTTTAGGGTTAAAGGAATGTTCGTCAAAAAATCCCTGCCCCTTGCATCATGATTTTTTGGACGTGAGGAACCGTCTGCAAAACATGCTTGAATCTATTACCATAAGCCAGTTCAATGAAGATCTGAACCTGGGAATTGTAGTACTGAAAAAATAAATCGCCCACACGAAGAGCAAGGCGCGGTCAAAGCATTCCAATTTTAATGAATTAAATAAAAGAGGATGTTGAAGTAGTTAATTAAAGGATAAAAAGGTATTAATATATTATATAAGAGTCGAATTTAGTATGTGAGTGAGCTCAAGACACACCTGCAAAAAGTGGGCAGGCTAAGGCGATCGCGTTAGGGGATGGGAGGATACCGGCCAGGTGGTTAATGCCCTGTGCAGTATGAGCGGATAGCCCGGCCGGAGATAACGTCCGGGTAATTTGGATTGGGATGTCGATTTTGAATTTTTTGCTGTAACGATTTGAAGATCGGACGGCTTTTAAAATTAAGCAGGTGGTTAACCTGGCATGATTGTTTAGCAAGTGTGTTTTTGAAACAAGTTCAACATGATTGTTATTTATGTTAAGACAGCCGGACTATCCTGTTCCTGAATAGCAGGATACATACCGGTAATAAAATAAAGTAATGAACGATATAGAAGACCTAACATCAATTAAAATACTGGTTGATGAATTTTACACCAGGGTGCGCCTCGATGGTTTATTGGGGCCTGTTTTTGCCGAAGTTATAAAAGACGACTGGCAGCCGCACCTTGATAAAATGTACGCTTTCTGGAATGCTGCATTGTTTGGCGTTGCTGGTTTCAGAGGCAATCCCTTTGCCAAACATGCGCCGTTGCCTATTAATGATGAGCATTTCAACCGTTGGCTGGAGCTGTTTACCCAAACGGTTGATACGCACTTTGCCGGGCCAATGGCTGATGATGCCAAGAACAGGGCAGGCTTGATGGCGGTAATGTTTCAGAGTAAGCTGGCTAATATGAAAGGTAGGACGGGCAGGACTATTGTGTAATCCCTGCAGCCGCATAATTAATTATAAATAATACTGTTAAAATGATGATCACTAAAGAACAAAAAGAGTTGATTAAGGCCACGGTGCCTGTATTGAAGGAGCATGGAGTACTGTTAACAACTCATTTTTACAACCGGATGTTTACTCATAACCCCGAGCTAAAAAATGTGTTTAACATGGGTAACCAGCAAAACAGTAAACAACAAACGGCCCTTGCCATGGCTGTACTGGCTTATGCCGAGCATATAGAAAATCCGGGCGTGTTAATGCCCGTACTTGATGGCATTGGTCAAAAACATACAAGTCTTGATATTAGGCCTGAGCATTATGCTATTGTTGGCGGTCACCTGATTACGTCAATTAGCGAAGTATTAGGCGATGCCGCTACACCCGAACTGCTGGAAGCCTGGACCGTCGCTTACAATCAGCTGGCCGCTATTATGACTGGCCATGAGCAAAACCTTTATAGTAAACAAGTGGCAAAAAAAGGTGGCTGGACCGGCTGGCGACCCTTTGTGGTAAAACAGAAAGTAAAAGAATCGGCAGAGATCATTTCCTTTTACCTTTATCCCGCGAACGGTGGTGCGGTACCTGATTTTACGCCCGGGCAGTTTTTAAGCGTTCGTTTGTTTTTGCCTGAGCTTAACCTTTTGCAGCCCCGTCAGTACAGCATCTCAAGTGCACCTAACGGCGAATATTACCGTATCTCAGTAAAACGCGAAGCCGGAACTGAATTGCTTGCCGATGGCATGATCAGCAATCGCCTGCATAATTTTGTTAATGAAGGTGATATCATCGAGGTATCGGCACCGGCAGGTGGCTTTGTACTAAATGGTGATGGTGACCACCCAATAGTTTTCATTAGCGGCGGCGTTGGCCAAACACCATTAATGAGCATGATGGAAAGCTTGATTAAAAGCGGCAGTAAACGACCAAAAACATGGGTTCACGGCTGCCGTGATAAAAATGTGCATGCCTTTAAAGAAGTTATTGAACATTGGGAAGGTAAAAATGAAGACGTTAAAAAGCACATTTTTTATAACGAGATTGAGGAAGGAACACCTGATAATTTTTACGAAGGTTGGGTTGACCTGAACCAACTGGGTGATGAGATATTTGAGCCAAATACTGAATATTACATTTGCGGCCCGGCGGGCTTTATTGAACTGCATTACCGCGAACTGGTTAAAAAAGGGATCGATAAACAGTTGATCCATTTTGAAGAGTTTGGGCCGCAAACTTTACAGCTGAATTAAAACACTGTTTAAAAATAAAAGGAAATATTTTGTAGAGACGCATAATTGCGTCTCGAGGAGGACAAGCAATTTCAAAAGCTTATCAGGCATCGTAAATTGCAAGCGGGAGACGCATATTATGCCTCTCTACATTCAAAAACTATTGTTTTTTTAACAGCCTCTAAATGTTGTGGTTATTCGTGCTGAAATAAAATTGTCTTATACATTGACTATTTCAGCACGAACTAACTATCCAATATCATTATCCTTTCTTTAACGTTACTACCGCTTCATTTGGCTGAGCCTGGTATAACACGTAAGTGCCTTGGTCATCTATAGCAGTATTGATCTTTTTGCTTTTTTTGCCCTGGGTAACCATTACGCTTGTCCAGTTGGATGATACATAGGTTTTGAGAGTTACAGGCAAATAATACATTTTGCTATCAAGGTTGTGAGTTACCTTAATTTGGATAGTGTTCCGTACAATTGAAGCATCGGCTTTGCCATGTTCACGCTCGCGTATATAACGGGTTACATCGCCAAAAGAGGCTATCCAAAGCTTATTGTTTTTACTTTTGATGTATTGAAAATACTCGTCGAGCAGGGTGCTGGGAAGGGCTTCGTAACCCATACCATCAATCCCATGGAAAACCAGCACCAGCCAGGTATTGGTATGGTTAAGCGTGGTATCAACCCAAAGTTTCATCATAGGCAGTGGTGTTTTGGTGGTAGCGCCGCGTTGCCATTGAATATAATCTTTATCTGTTGAACCGGGCGTTTGTTTGCTGGCGCGATCAATTTCCTTTAACCATGGTTCGGGCATGCGATTACGCAGTGCCGGGTAAATTTTAAGCGCGTAGCTCATCACCCGGTCGTTTTCAAACCCGTAGGGGCACTCGGCCGAAAAGGTATGTTTAGAGCCAAGCTGGGCCAGGATATCGGCTTTACTCTTTTCCAGTTCCCAAAGCAGGTTTGGCTCATCAAGTCCGGGCATACTGGGGTGGGTTATAGAATGACTGGCAAACTCGTAACCTTTGGCGGCATCCTTCCGGAAATCATCCCAGGTTGAACCGATGGATTGTTTAAACTCGTCATTAGGTTCGTAACCCGGTTTCAACTCGCCATTGCGGGCTTTGGCATAGATATCATCAAGTACCTTAAAAGCTTTTTCTTTTTTGCCGCTATCATACAAGCTTCCGGCCTGCGTATGCGAGGCGATGGTACCCATATATCCCAAATATCCGGCAGCAGAGCACCGCTCAAAAAAGTTCTGATCGTTGGTAGGTACTGTTGCCGATTCTTTAATGATCTCCTTTACCGGTCGGCCAATAAACTTGCCATGGTATTTGGATCCCGGTATAGATCCCGTAATGATGAAAAACGTTGCCGGCATTTTCAGGCGTTCCATCACAGGCAGGGCTTTTCTGAACTGGTTCATCGAGCCGTCATCGTAAGTAAGGGAAACAGCCCCGGTTTTGCCGTATTGCCATTTGGTTATTTCGGTTGTGCCCGGTTTGGTTTGGGCGTTGCTTTGCAAGCCTTGCAAGGCAATAAATGCTGTGAGCAGCAGGGTTTTAATTGGTTTATGATTGGTGGTAAGCATAACTAAAATTAACTTTTTAAATTAATTTACAAAGTAATATTGCTGTTTCAATCGGCTGGATATGAGGTCTGAAAACTATTTATGGAAAAAGATTTGTAATTGCATCTTAAAGGTAGAGTGATTGATCAACCGTTAAAAAACGTTAAATTTTAACCTATGGATATTTTATATCTTGGTACGTCGTTTAAACATCAACCAAAACCATTATCCAGCATGTTACCACAACTTGCCAAAACCCTTGCCTGCTTGCTTATCCTAAGCTTAATTATTTCGGTTAACCCGATATCGGCACAAACTAAATATGACGTGCTCAATTTCCGGATCGATTCATTGGCCGCAGTAGGCTTGCCTAAATCAGCATTGAAGGAGGTTGATAAACTCGACAAGCTGGCCCACGATGAAAGTAATGCGCCGCAGCAGGTACACGCGGTAATTTACCGGATGACTTTTCAATCATACATGGAAGAAGAAGCACTGGTGCCTATTATTGCCCGCTTAAAAGCTGATATTGATAAGGCGAAGTTCCCCGTAAAGCCGGTACTGCAATCAATGCTGGCCGAAATGTATTGGAATTATTACAAGGACAATCGTTACAATTACAGCCAGCGGAGCCGCCTTGAAACGCCCGGCGACTATTACACCAAGTGGGACCTGCAAACCATCATTTCAGAAACAGCAAAACAATACCGGCTATCGCTTGCAGATACAAAACAGTTACAGGCCACGCCAATCGGCACTCTTGATGGTGTTTTAAAGGGCGATAAAAGCATCCGTTATTTGCGGCCCACACTTTATGACTTACTGGTACAGCGGGCTTTTGAATTCTTTTTGGCTGACGAACCGGAAATCATCAAACCCAAAATGGCGTTCTCTGTGGATGATCCTGCTTTTTTTGGAGATGCCGGTTCATTTGTTAAGTTGAACATCAATAGTGTCGACACCGCTTCGTCCTGGTATCAGGGAATTAAGTTGTTGCAGCAGATTACAGCATTTCATCTGCACGAAAATAATATCGAAGCCATTGCCGATCTTGAATTGCAGCGGCTTAAATTTTTGCACAATAAATCTACCTTGATTAATGCAGATTCGTTATACCTATCGGGCCTAAAACAAATAGCAGCCGATTTTGCTGCCAAGCCTATAAGCGCCGAGGCCTTGGTACTTGCCGGTTTTTACTATCAGCAGCTTGACAGCCTTGTAATTGCACACGGTTACTATGAAAAAGCTAAAGGCACGTTTCCTAATAGCATTAGTGGCAAAAACGCAGCTTCTTATATTAAAGAGATAGAACGACAGTCCTTAATAGCTGAAATGGAAGATGTTTATGCACCTGGTAAGCCTTTGCTGGCAAGTTTACAATATACCAATCTTAAGCAGACAAAATTTTCTATATACAGCATAACCGATGCGCAGATAGATCAGCTTAAAAAAGATGCTAAGCAGGACCTGGGGCAGGAGTTAGTGATCACTAAAGAAGTTTATGATTTTGTGAGTAAACTGAAACCAATTGAAGATGTTAACCTTGCGTTACCCGACCCACATGATTACAAAAGTCACCGGCTGGAATTTAAAATAGCTCCGCTACACCCCGGCAATTATATGATCATGGTTTCTGATACTTCATCAAAGAAATTTGATTTAACCGGACTTGCCCGCTTCAGGGTAAGCGGTTTAGCATATGTAACAAGGTTAAGACCAGATGGTTCGAAAGAGATTCGGGTACTTGACCGTGATAGCGGAAGGCCATTAAAGGGCGTGAAGGTTGAGGTATATAATACTTATAGTGAGGGTAAAGTAAAAAAAATCCCTGTTACGAATGGTACAACTGATGCCGGTGGCTCATTTACTTTTACACGTGGCCTAATCTATTACAGCGTTGATCTATCAACTGCCAAGGATAAATTTGTGGGCCGAAGCGATTATATAGGTGGCTATGTTGAAACCTCACAGCCGAAAGATACACCCATTGAGCGTATGATGCTGTTTACCGACAGGCAAATCTATAGGCCGGGACAAACAGTTTATTTTAAAGGGCTGCAGATAAGTACATTGGATAACAAAAGCAGAATTGTGCCCAACGCACAAATTCTTGTTAATTTATATGATGGCAATAATCAAAGGCGGGATAGCCTTAAACTAAAAACTAACGAATATGGTACAGTTGCAGGTTCGTTTGTTGTACCGCAGCAAATTGTTGGCGGTGCAATGTTCATTACCGCAAATGGTGGCGCTGCATTGTTGCGTGTTGAAGAATATAAGCGACCTACATTCCAGATAACATTCCCGTCGGTTACGGAAACCTACCATTTTAACGACTCGGTTCACATTAAGGGGAAGGTTACTGCGTTTTCAGGCTATATCCTTTCCGGAGCTAAGATAGTTTATCATATTGTAAGGATTCCGGACCGCAGGATCTATTATATCAGAACAAGGAAAAACAATTACAATTATTATAACGAGAAGGCTGTCGAAGTAAAATTTGATACAATTAAGGCAAATAGTAAGGGCGAATTTGATTTTACCTTTAAAGCTTCAACAGAGGGAGCTAAACTGCCGGATATATATGCTTACAATATAACTGCCGATGCAACAGATGGCAGTGGCGAAACGCAATCGGCAAATACCGTGGTTAAAGTAAGTGACAACGCACTTGACCTGGAATTGAGGGTACCCGACGAGCTTTCAACAAAAGATAAAGCTACAATACCGCTAAAATTCAATAATATAAATAGCCAACCGCAACGCGGCGTGTTGGATGTAAAAGTGTATTCGTTGATGCAACCGCATGGTGTTTTTAAAAAGCGGTTATGGCGGGCTCCTGATCAATTTTTGATAAGCGCCGAAGAGTTTAGAAAAATTTTTCCGGCCTATTCTTATAAAAACGACGATGATCGTGACACTTGGCAAATAAATAAAACAGTTGTTGATAATCATATCAAAATAAGCGATACCTCAAACAGTCAGCTCGATCTGTCGGCATTGAAACAGCAACCTACAGGTATTTATAAACTGGTTATAGATGCCCGGAATAGTGACGGTGATACCACATCGCAAACCTATTATATAAAGGTTCATAATGAACCGGGCAAAGCGCTCGATATGGACAGTTGGCTAACTACCATTAATGATGAAGTAAATACCCACGGAGAAACCGTCGAGTTTTGGATAGGTACAAGCAGGGAAAGTCACATTCTGGTCGAAAAATATGAAGGACCTAAAATGGTATCGTCAGAGTGGATGACCATTAAAGGCGATTATCAGCAAAGCTTAAAAATAGCAATACCTGCAACCTCTAAAAACAATTTCGCTGTACAGTTTTTAATGTTGAATGATAACAGGCTCTACAGCTATTATAAACCAATCAAAATAAAGGATCCTGCATCGGCCCTAAATATCCGTTTTCTTACTTTTAGAAATAAACTTCAACCCGGCGAAAAGGAGCAGTGGAAAATACAGGTATCAGCGCGGGGTAAAGAGCAAGAACAGTCCGAATTGCTTGCTGGTATGTATGATGCATCGCTCGACGATATTGCAATGCTTCAATCCTGGGATCAGCCATTACCAACCTATGGCTATAACCCAAATTATTTCAACTGGCAAACCTACAGTGAATTTTTAAGGGCTGTTTATACTTCATCCGTTAATGAAGCTTTTTATCGTGATGCTGGGATATTAAACTTTAACTATGAAACGCTAAACTGGTTCGGTTATAATTATTGGGGCGGTCAAAATTATGGCTATGCCGATTACATCGCATCAGTGTCAAACTACAAAAATGGCTCTGCTAAGGACAACCAGATTGAGGCTTGGTATCTTAAAAATTCCGCACTTATAAAAGATGGTACAATAGTGAGCGGTAGAGTTATTAACGAATTTAATATGCCAGTGCCCGGCATTAAGGTTACGATAAGAGGCACCGATATTAGTACCACATCCAATTCATTGGGCTTTTACAAAATTAAGGTGCCACGAAACGCAACACTGATATTTAGCGGGAAATATTTGACTACGCAGTACATTAGTCACCCGGTAAACGGTTATATACGGATGAGTTTTGAAAAGGGAAAAAGAATAAGGGTTAGCGGAAAGGATTATTTCGGTGTTGCCCGCCCTGATGTTAATTCAATGGATTCAGCGCTTGTTGATGACGCCGTGAGTGATGAGTCAGTAGGGAACACCGACAAGTTGAAAGCTACGGGTTCAATCCCTGTAATGTTGCGGGGCACGGCGAGCGGAGTACAAGTGGGATATAGCTCCAAATCTTTTACGAATTATTCCCATAACGTATCATTGCAAGAGGTTCAATATAAATCGGTCGCTATGAATTATGATGAACTCCGTTTTACACCGAAACCAATCAACACCCGCAAAAACTTTAATGAAACAGCTTTCTTTTACCCGCAACTCCGTACAGATGAAAAAGGAGAGGTATTGATTGAGTTCACCATGCCCGAGGCACTCACCAAATGGAGGTTCAGAGCTTTTGCACATGATAAACAGCTACAGCTTGGCTATACCGAGGCAGAAGTGGTTACACAAAAGCAATTGAGCATAACCGCCAATATGCCCCGCTTTTTACGTGAAGGTGATACGGTGGTCGTTTCCGCTCGGTTAGCTAATCTCGAAGGAGAACCATTAAAGGGACAAGTGGAGTTACGTCTCTTCAATGGCATTAATATGCAACCTGTAGAACTATTAACAAATAAAGATGATGCACAACAAAAGTTTGAGATCGGCGCTTCGGCAACTAAATCAATTTCTTTTAAACTGGTAATCCCGCCCGGGCTTGATGCACTTACTTATCGTTTAACAGCTGACGCGGGTAAATACACCGACGGTGAAGAAAATACTATCCCGGTATTGCCAAACCGTATGTTGGTTACCGAAAGTTTGCCGATGATGGTAAGGGTCGGGCAAACTAAAACATTCAATTTTGATAAGCTAATTAACAATAGCAGCACTACGTTAAAAAGTAAAATCCTCACGCTGGAATACAGTCAAAATCCGGCCTGGAATGCAGTCCAGGCCATTCCTTACATGATGGAGTTTCCGTATGAGTGTTCGGAACAATTGTTTAGCCGTTATTATGCCAATAGCTTGTCGACAGATTTGATCAGTAAAATGCCGCTGATCAAGCAGGTATTTGATCAGTGGAAAAGTGGCGACAGTAAAGAACTGCTCTCCAACCTGGAAAAGAACCAGGAGCTGAAAACAACTTTGCTTGAAGAAACCCCGTGGTTACAAGATGCCCTCAGCGAATCGGAACACAAGAAAAGGATAGCCCAGCTTTTTGATCTGAATAAAATGAGCTATGAAATGAAAGCCAATTTGGATAAGCTGAAGCAAAAGCAACTGCCAAGCGGAGCTTTCCCGTGGTTTGGTGGTACTTATGCTGATAATTATATCACCCGCCATGTTTTGGAGGGGATAGGACAGCTTTATCACCTGAAGATAGCCACAGCTGATAATAAAATATTAAAAGAGATTGCCGGCAAAGCGCTTGGGTATATGGATGCCGGGATGATAAAACAGGATAAAGAAGAGAAGAAACAAAAAGACTATCAAAAAAGAGAGATTGGTTACGATGAAGCCCATGCGTGGTACGTGCGGAGTTACTACACTGATAAGCAAATGGAACCGGCGTTAAAATCTATCTTCAATAATTATCTGAAACGAGCCGAAGATCAATGGGTAACGCGAAGCATTTATGAGCAGGGGATGATAGCCCTTACCATGCTGCGTAACGGTAAACCATTGGTTACAAAGGCCATCATTAAATCGTTGATGGAAACGGCACAAACTTCGGACGAAATGGGTATGTACTGGGGAAAAAACATGGTCGGGTATTACTGGTACCAGTCGCCAATTGAAACGCAAAGTTTAATGATAGAGTTGTTCACTGAAGCTGGTAATAACGCAAAAGCGGTTGAGGAAATGAAGATCTGGCTGATGCGCAACAAACAAACCAATAACTGGAAAACTACCAAAGCAACCGCTGCTGCCGTATATGCTCTGCTATTAAAACAGGAAGACTGGCTGCAGGGCGGTACCACATCCGAAATTAAGCTGGATAATAAACCGCTTGCCGAATTAAAACCGGATGTTAAAGCTGATGCGGGTACTGGCTACATCAAAACCAGTTGGGTAGATGAGCAGGTAAAACCTACATTGGGCAAGGTGGAGATCAAAAATAACGAAAAATCCATCAGCTATGGTGCTATGTACTGGCAGTACCTGGAGCAGATGGATAAGATTACCCCGTCGCAAACGGATATCCACTTGGAGCGTAAGTACTTCATCAAAAAACAAACAGATGCAGGCCCCGTATTGCAGGCGGTTGATGCAACTCATCAGCCTAAAACCGGAGATTTGCTCAAAGTGGTGGTGTATTTAAAAGCCGGTCGTGATTATGAATATGTGCAGCTTAAAGATCTTCGCCCGGCAGGTACGGAGCCTGTAACGGCTTTATCGGAATATAAATACCAGGATCGTTTATCCTATTATCAGGTATCTAAAGATGTAGCAACCAACTTTTTCATTAGTTATTTAAACAAAGGCAGCTATGTATTTGAATATGAATTGCGGGTAGCACAGCCTGGCAATTTTTCAACCGGTATTACCAGTATTCAATGCATGTATGCGCCGGAGTTTAATGCGCATAGTGAGGGGAGCAGGGTGGTATTTAAATAGAGATTTTTTTAAGCTTTTTGTCATTTCGATAGAGCTTGGGGGGAATGAGTACAGGGGCAAAAGAGAAACCTTGTACGCTCTGCTGAGCGGTTTTGCAAAGTCCGCTTAGCAGAGTGTATAATTTCTTCCTGCGGTCGATGACAAGGGATACGCGAAAAAAACAGTTGGATGAATTGAAAATTAGCCGATAATATTTATACAAAAGGGGGGTAACACTTTTTGTATAAAAAACGATTAATTGTCTGATTGTTAAATATATATAAGTATTAACCCTGAATTCTGTTAACCCTGTTAACCCCCTTTGTTAGTAAATACAAGCTAAACTATATATCGCTTATTAACTGAATAAGTAAAAAATGAGGCTGATTCTGATTGTTGATACACCCTCATAATGTATTCTAAGTCAGAGGATAGAGCAGCGTTTAATAACAAAAAAACAGCCCGAAGTTAAAAACTCCGGGTTGTGGGCGTGATAAAGCAGTAGGTATTAAGCTTTTTTAAAAATGCTTGATATATAACCAACTTCGGCACGTTCAGGTGCCCGGTCGATATAGATCTGACGGTCTTGCGGTGCCCAGGTTCCCAATCCATCAACATAGCGGTTGAACATACAAAATGCAGCCGCAATCAATACCGTATCGTGGATCTCTTTATCATCCGCACCTTCCGTACGGGCGGCTTCAATTTGTTCAGTTGTTACATGTTTTCCACCTTTTTGTACACTGCCGGCAATAGCCAACAGCGCTTTGATCTTGGGCGAAAGATCAGCTGTAGAAAAATTAGCTTTGATAGCATCTATCTCATCAATAGTGCAGCCAAGGTAATGCCCGGCTGCGGCGCCGTGTACATTCTGGCAAAAGAAACAATCGTTAAGGTAGGATACATAGGTTGCTATCAGTTCCCGTTCTCCGCGCGATAGGGAATTGTTGTCATCGCGAAGCAGTTGTTCGGCAAGGGCATTCAACGGGGCCTCTGTTTCCGGACTATAAAACATCAACCCACGAATGCCGGGCAGATCGTTATTTAATTCTATATGTGCCATATCTGTCAGGTTAAATTAATGCTGTGGTTGTGGTAATACGTAACCTTTAGCCATACGTTTTCCCATTTCGACGTAAGCTTCTGGATCGGTAGGGGTAAGGCTGGCAAGCCCGTCAACATAGCGGTTAAACATACTGAACGCAGCTGCTATCAATACCGCGTCGTGGATCTCACGGTCGGTAGCTCCTTCTGCGTGTGCGGCGTCAACGTCTTCCTGTTTTACTTCTTTTCCTAATATCTGCACTTTACCGGCAATATTCAGCAAAGCTTTTAGTTTGTTGCTGATGGGGGCTTCGGTCATATCGCGCAGCACTTCGTCAACAATAAGGGCGTCATCTTCATAAAGGCAACGGGCGGCAGCGGCATGACTGCTGTAGCAAAACGTGCAATTATTGCGGTATGATACATAAGTGGCTATCAGCTCACGGTCGGCCGGAGTCAGCGTTGATTCTCCGCGTAATAACACTTCGGCCAGTTCATACAAATACTGACCGGTTTCGGGCCTGAACATTACCAGCGAACGGATGCCCGGAACGCCTTCGGGTACATTGATGTGTGCCATATTTTTAATTAGTGAATTAGTGAGTTATTGAATTAGTGATTTTTTTAATTTTCTTCTAAGCTTTCGGCTTTAAGCCTTCAGCTTTTTGCTTTTTCCTCGCCTTCGGCTTTCTCCCGTACAAATAATACTACCAGTAAGCCAATTATAAATACCAGTGAAAAGATGAATAAAGCGTTACCGTAGCCACCCAGGGTTGATACCAGTACCCCTACAAATAAAACCGCAGTAGCTGTAAATATTCGCCCGATGTTGAAGCAAAAGCCAGTTGCAGTTGCTTTGATGCCGGTTGAAAATAATTGTGGAATATAGGCTGATAATACGCCCTGGCTCGCCCCGAAAAATAGCGCCAGTATGATGATCTCGATGTAAACTGCTGCACTGAACGTGGTATTGGTTTTAAACAGGATAAATGACATACCTGCGCAAACCGCGAAACAGATCACCATGGAGCGCCTTATAGATAGTAAATTAACAAGCCATCCTGAAAAGAAACCACCGGTTAACCCACCCATACCCATACACATCATGCTCAGGCCGCGTTCTTTTGCGGCATCATGGTCGGTAATCAGGCTTTGCACCCAGGTAGGCAGCCATGAAAATATGGCCCATAAACCTATCAGCATAGTGCCAAAGGTTAAGGAGCCTACAATAAGCTCGCGGCGATGGCTTTTAGAGAGCAGTTTATTCAAGGGATTTTCGCGGTTGGCGATATCGTTACGGTAGTTGAGCCAATTTTCAGATTCATTCAAAACCAGAGCGCCTATCAATGCCAGTGCAAGAGGGATCGCCCCGACAAAAAAGCCCGACCGCCATGACGATACAATAAAGTTGATTAGTCCTGCAGAGAAAATACCTACCGGGAAAGCTATGGAAAGAAAGCCTATGATCACTGCTTTGCTTTTGGCCGGCCAGACTTCGCTCACCAGCGTTATGGATGTTACCAAAACGCCGCCAACGCCAAAACCGCTCAAGAAGCGGCAACACAGCACGCCCCACCAGGTTGGCATCATCCCGGTCAAAATAGTGAATATGCCATAACTGCCAATAGCCAGCAACAGGGCTTTTTTGCGGCCCATTTTATCGCTGATTACCCCCCAGGTAAAACCACCAAAGGCCCAGCCGAATATAAAAATGGCATTGATATACCCGCTGATGGCGTTGATTTCATTGGCCGGAACGGCACCCTGTAGATCCTTTACCACAACAGGCAGGTAAACCGACATCAGCGTGGAAACCGAACCGCCCAGGGCAGTACTAAAAAAACAGATCACAAACAGCACCACCCTATAGGCGGCACTGAGGTTTGTTTGAGGTTTTGCAAGCTGCTGTTCTTCAATTGCTAAAGTGCTCATGTTGTTCTATTTTAAAAGGTCATCAAATACTATTGAAACATAATAAATGGCGCCAATTGCCGGCGAACCATACGATTGGTAAATGCGGTTGTTGAAGATATTGCTGCCTCCCAGTTTAACGGTTGATTTAAATTTTGGCAGTTTTTTGCTGAACTGCAGGTCAACAACTGAATAGGCATCTACACGGCCCGGACGGGTGCCGTTGAATGTACCATACCAGTCGTAAGCAGTTTGCCAGTGCCATGCCGCGTTAAAACCGAAATCATTGATTACGTTGCTGTTGCCAAATGTTGCATTGGTGCTCCATTTTGGTGTATTGAAAGCCGCAATATTGTTAGGATTAGCGTTGCGAAGGTTAAATACTGATAAAGTTGCGTTACCACCCAAAGCGTAACCTCCGTTAAGCAGGTATGTTAAACCGGCGCTTGCTCCCTGGGCCGATACTTTATCCGGTGCGTTGGTATACAACTGGAAGGCGTGAACCTTACCGTTAGGAATATCAGTTGCTGAAGCGGTAGTAACCTGGCCATCAGAACCAAGAATTGGGTTGCTCGGCTGGATAACCACAGTATTCAGGATAAAGTTGGTGTAGCTGCTGTAATAGTAGTTTACGTCAATCAGTAATTTATCCATCATCAAGCCTTTATAGCCCACTTCAAATGCTTTTTGCTGCTCTGGTTTAATGTAGGCTACGCTTGCTTTTTGGAGCAGTCCTTTGTTTTGTTCGATAGCCTGTGGGAATGGCGTACCGCTTTGTACCGCTTTGCCGAACGCTGCACCAAAGGCGCTTACCGATGATGAAGTGAACGAGTTTTCATAAACGTTTAAGCCCTTGCTGTTATTAGGCGCACCACCCAAAATAGTGATAGGGCCTACGTTAAGGTGGATAAACTGATCAACCGGGGTTGGGTTCCTGAAACCGGTTTGATATGATGCCCTGAAGTTTGAGGTTTTATCAACCGTATAAACTGCCGAAAAGCGAGGGGTGAAGCTGCCTTTAAAGTTTTCGTTTTTATCGTAACGGATAGAGGCTGTCAGTTTCAGATTATCATCAAACAGCTTTTTAGCAGCCTGTAAAAACGAACCGTACTCTTTAATGGTTACACGATTTACCTTGTCATCAAACAAACTGCCATTGGTAAACATCCTGTAATCGCGGAAACTGCCGCCTGCCAAAAGCTCAAACACTTTTATGGCCCTGGTAAAATCATACTGGCCTTCGGCATGGTAAAATTTACTGTTACTGAAAACGCCCGCACCGCTTAATCCATAATTATGAATTGATGCATTCTTAGCATTGTTAAATTCTGTTGTACCCGGTAAAAAGCGACCCTGGTCAGCGAAAGTCCTTGCAGCGGAATTGCTGTTTGGTGTAACGCCACTTACCGAACCGTTAAATGCTGCGGCATAGCGGGTAAACCAGGTATCATCGGCTTTATCAGGTGTTACGGTGTTGCCATTAAGGTCTTTTACCCAATCGCGGTTGATGAATTGGGCTAGGGAGCGGGTATTGTATGAATCGTGCGAGTTTTCTTCAACCGAGTAGCCGCGAACGAAGAAGTTGCTGCCTTTTAATTCAATCCTGTGCGTTTGCAAAACAAAGTTATTCAGGTCGAAACGGCTGCTGCCTGTATAGCTTGCAGTGCCGCGGCCGTAGTTGTATTGGTAGATTGCCTCCAGATTATTGCTGAAACGGTATTGTAATGCGCCGTTAAGTTTAAGGCTGTAAACGTTGTAGTTCATCAGGTCTTTTTCTTCATAACCTGTTCTTGAAACCAGGCCAATGCCGGGTAAGGTTTTGGTAACCTCATCGCCATAAATGTTAAGCGCGTCGCGGCCTGGGTTGTTGGGTCCACGCTGGGCGGCAGGAGTTGATGCGCTTACGTCGGTATAGTTATCGGCATACCAGTCGCGCCCGGTAAGGTATGAGGCGTTGATTTTAAACGCGAATTTATCGTTGAAAGCTTTGGCATAGCGGGCTGCAAAATCATACAAGCCCTGTGGTTTAACAACCGATTCGCCGAAGTGATTAAGGCCTGTTTTTACCTGCACGGTTAAGCCCTGGTATTTGAATGGGTCTTTGGTTTTAAGCGAAAGTAAGCCGTTAAAAGCAACCGGGCCATATAATGCCGAAGCCGCGCCGGGGATAACTTCCACACTTTCAATGTCGATATCCGAAGCGCCAAAAAGGTTACCTACCGAAAAGTTTAAACCAGGGGTTTGATTATCCACACCATCAACCAGTTGTAAAAAACGGCTGTTACCTGTGCTGTTAAAGCCGCGTGTGTTGATCTGTTTGTAGGTTAAACTGCTGGTAACGGCTTCGAGGCCTTTCAGGCTCTGTAATCCATCGTAAAATGTGAATGAAGGGTTTTCCTTAATAGCCTTAAGGCTCATTTTTTCGATACTTACCGGCGATTGTAAAATGCTTTGGTTGATACGGGTAGCCGATGATACCACCTCATTAAGCACAATTGCCTTTTGTATTAGCTTGACGCTGATATTGTTATTGGCAGATGTTACCTGACTTTCCTGCACTTCAAAGCCTACTGCCGATATAATGATAGTAAAGGGCAGCTTCAATTTATTGGCATTTAAAGTATAGTTACCCTTTGAATCAGTAGTAGTGCCTGTAAGTTTTCCTTTAACAGAGATACTTGCGCCGGATACAGGTTTGCCTGTAGCTGCATCGGTAATGTTGCCCGTTATTTTAATTTCCTGTGCAAACAGGTTTATTGAGCTGAGCAGTAATATGATGAATAAAAGTTTTTTCATTGTGATTGGGTTTTACTTCAAATGAGGATTAGGGTTGTTTTTTTAAATGATCATAGCCTTGTGGCAGGCGAGTATAGCCATGGTTTACTAATCGCTCGGCCAGTATGTTGTAATAGCCGGCATCAGCAGGTAAGGCGGTGGCCAATCCGTCAACATAGCGGTTGTAATAGCAAAACAGGGCAGCTATGAGCACGGTATCATGGATCTCGATATCGGTAGCTCCGGCAGCTTTGGCACGATCGATGGCTTGGGTAGTTACATTCCGGCCATTTTGGGCAGTTAGCTTTGCAATGGTAAGCAAAGCTTTCATTTTTTCGGTAACCGGGGCAGTTTCAATGTTTTCCTTTACTTTTTGCGCTGTTTCGGCTTCACCTGCAAGTAGGTCGGCCGCGGCGGTGTGAGCGGTAGTGCAAAAGGTGCATTGGTTGTTGTGTGATACCACAGTGGCGATCAGCTCACGATCGGCTTCAGACAAGGTTGATGGCCCGCGCAATAAAAACTGTGTAAGGTTACGGATAGGTTGTGCCGCTTCTTTGGCATACTCCAGCAGGCCGGTAATGCCCGGCAAATGGCTTTCAAGTGTAATGTAAGGCATAAATAATGGGTTGAATGCTGAATTTAGTGAGGGGGGCGTACCTGTCCGGAGGTTATTGATGCTATCGATATATAATTGTTGTCATAGCGTTTGAGCTACGAATTTAGCTATCGACAGAAATAAATAACACAGCAGGGTAGCAATCGCTACCCCCCGAAAATGAATTAAAACACGGAGAAGATTAGCAAACGACCTTTGGTGGTTGCTCTGGAATGTCCTGGTGAGCAGGAATTAACTGTTGAACGGGGTGAACAACGGTTTGTTGAGTGTATTTTATCGGGCAACTAAATTCAAAATGCACAAAAGCGAAATTGAGGTTGTCCTGCATTATTATTTTACCGAAAGGCACATGTTCTTTTTGCGGTACAGGGTTTTCTTTTACATCCTTTGCGTTAATGATGTTCTTATCGGCCAGCCGGGTGGTTTCGTAGTTTGGGATGCACATCAAATAAATTGCGCGACTGGTTACGCGCATTTTTTGATAATTGTAGCTGTTGTTGCCAAACCGGATCTGCCCATGAATATTTTCGTAGTTTTTCCAGTCGGTTATGCTAGGCATGTTTACCGGGATTACTACCTCGGTAAGGTCTTTCACATTATAAAAGCCTTTGGCAGTTTGTTCGGCAAAGTATTTATTGCTTTTGTAAACCATGAACTGATGCAATGCCAGTTGCCCCCCTATATTAAGCAGGTGAAAACTGAGCAGCGTTAGGGCAATAAACTTCTTCAATTGGTTTACGAACAATGAGTTGCTTAAAATTGCTGTTTATAAATGTAGTATCCAAATTTATTTAGAATAATTACGCGTAATGTGTAGCTGGTTTTCTTATTCTTTACCGGTTGTGATTAAAAGTTTCAATAGCTCTTGTACTGGTTGAACTTTCGGCTTAAAGAATGTCTTGTTCACGACGTGGCTTGTCCGGTTCACATAGTTAGCGATAGGGCACCGGGCGATATCAGGGTATCTTTGAGCATACAAAAAACAAAAATTAATAAATAAAATAACACAATGGAAACTATTCAAGAATCAGGTATCAGTAAGATCAAGGTTATCAACGCTATCTCAGCTAATAAAATCGACAAAGTATTATATACCGGTAAAGTTCGTACAGTTGGCGGTCGTGACGGTGGTTCATCTGTTAGTACCGATGGCCAGTTGGATATCAAACATTCAACTCCCGGAACCCCTAAACCAGGCACAAACCCCGAGCAATTATTTGCAGCAGGCTGGTCAGCATGTTTTGAAGGCGCCATCGGTATTGCTGCCGCTAAAAAAAGGATTGCACTCCCTGCCGAATTGGCTATTGATGCAGAAGTGGATTTGGGTATCACTACCGGCGCTTATTTCCTTCAAGCCCGTTTAAATGTAAGTTTGCCAGGTTTGGATGTTGAAGTAGCCAAAGCATTGATTGAAGAAGCACACCAAACATGTCCTTATTCAAAATTGACTTACGGTAATATCAATGTTGAGATCAATTTAGTATAAACCCCCTCCGCCCCCTGAAGGGGGTGCTTTAAAAGTCATAAAAAGGCCTGCTCCTGTTAAAGAGAGCAGGCCTTTTTATGTATGGAAAATCACAGATTTAAATCTCTATACTTTCGCCAATGGCTGGTAAAAACAATTTTATCCCTGCCTGTTCAAATTGTTTAAAAGCTTTGTCCTTATCTATTTTAATAAAGCCAAAAGTATCATAGTGAACCCCCAAAACCTTATTGGCCTTAACAAGCTTTGCCGCTTCAATGGCATCTTCAATACCCATTGTTAACATGTCCCCGATAGGGAAAACCGCGAAATCGAGATCAACCCATTTGGCCACCAGTTCCATATCTAAGGTGAGACCGGTATCGCCGCTGTAATACAGATTGCCATCATCAGTCTTTAAAGCATAACCGCAGGCCACGCCTGCATAGCTGCCATCCGGAAAGCTGGCCGAATGTTGGGCGATGAATGATTTTGCTGTGCCGAAATCAAAGGTCACTTTACCACCCGGGTTTAAAGGATGTACATTTTTAACGCCCTTTTTGCTGAAGTAATCATACACCTCATAAATACCCACAACCATAGCGCCTGTACGGTTGGCTATAGTTTCTACATCCAAAATATGATCGTAATGCCCGTGCGATACAAAAATGTAATCAGCTTTAATTTCATCAATGTTGATTTCTTTTGCCAATTCGTTACCTGTAATAAAGGGATCAAATAAAATGTGTTTACCTCCGGCAACCACCGAGAAGCATGAGTGACCGTAATAGTTCAGTTTCATTGGTTTGCTTTTTTATGTTAATGATGATTAGTTTAAGAGCGGAGTTAAAACGTTTAAGACAGGCATTGGCAATAGCTTAAAATGATCGTAGGCTGTGTAGGTAAATTTACCTGTTACAGCGTTTATTTTAGGATATAGAAATGTCATCTTTTTAAGCAGGATATTATCGGCCGAAGAATAAGCTGTGTATGGATCAGGTTTTTTGTTAAAGCCGGCAGGCAGAATGCTATCCGCTTGATTTTGTTTACTGGTATTAGCACCCGGCAACCTGAACTCCGGTGATAATTGCGAAGCGTCAAAGCGGCCTATTTCAGATGAATAGTTGCGTCCACCCGCCGGCAGGTTTATTTTAAAAGTAAATGCCTGCTCGGTACAATTTAGTTCGTTTGCCTGGGCATAAACCCCAATGCTTAAAAATGTTGCTACGGCAATTAACAGTAATGTTTTCATGATGGTATTTTTTAAAAAAGGATCGGCCCTGCGAAGGGCCGATCCTTTTTATGTTAGATTTAATTATTTTCTGCCGGTTTTTTTCTCTTTCCCGTAACGCAGATCAATTCACAATCCTGCGGGTTACGTTCAAACGGTGCCCTTGTCAGGAATGATAAAGAGAACAGTGATAAGAATCCCATTAATAACCGGCCTTGTTTCAACTTGCTCATGATTTTTGAATTTATGGTTGTTATATTTTGGCTACGGCTTCGCTGGTTAAAACAGCTTTTGTTGCAGTTAAAACCTCACCGCTATCTTTATTTTGTATAAAGCCCACTACTTCCCATTCTTGCTGGTTAAATTCTTTAGGAACGCTAATAATGGTTTGGCCTGTTTTTACCTCGCTTAGGGCAACTGTTTTTAAGTCGCGCACTATTTGGGTGTGCAATAAGGTTCTGCCTTCGTTTTCGCCGCGGGCAACTTTGCTGATGGCTGTTTTTTGTACAATGGCTATCAGCAATTGTTGGTTATCAGTATTGCCCGATAGTTCGTAATTTACAGCAAGCTTATCGCCGGTTTGTTGTGCTTTTAAGGAAATCTGAGCGGTTTGTGCGGTTGTTAGTGCATTCGAAATCGCTTCACGAAGTGCCGGCTCATCCGAGCCAACCATCTCGGTTTTACCATTAACTATAACTTGAGGTGTATAAACCTGGGCATTTAAATGGTAGCTATATTCTTTTTGGCGTTTTGAAAACATGGCATTGCTGAATACATCTTTCCAGCCGAGGTTATTCCAATAATCAACGTGGTAAGCTAATATGTAAACAGGCTTTTCCTGTGACTCTTTTTGGATCCTCGCCAGCAATTCATCGGCAGGAGGGCAGCTTGAGCATCCCTCCGAGGTAAACAATTCTACCAAAGCAAAACCTTTACCAGGAGTAACGTTGTTTTCAGTTTTAGGGGCATTTATTTTACGATTAGCGTAAGCTGCGGTAGCAAGTGCCAGTGCCACGGCACCAACACAAAAGCTAAAAATTTTTAAGGTTTTCATATCTCTCGATTTTTTATTTACTTCAAAATTATACCCTGAATGGCCGCAGAAACAGCACAAAAAAGCCCAACCAGACATATCTATAGTTCAGTTGGGCATTTGTTAAGTCGAAAGTCTTAAACCTAAAGTCGGAAGTCTTTTTACTTGAGACTTAGAACTCAAGACTTCCAACTTAGAATTACCTGTTTTCGAGCCAGCTTAAAAATACCGGCGCTTTTTCTTTATTGATGAGTAATTTCTCGGGAGTTGGAATTGTTAGTTTCACAAACAGCTTACGCATAAAATAATGCTCCACCTCCTTTATCGCACTGAAGTTAACTATGTATTGCCTGTTGAGCCTGAAGAACTGCTCCTGCGAGAGCTGACCGCTGATCTGATCAAGCGACTGGTTAACCACATATTCCTGCTGATCAAAAGTCATAATGGTCGAAAGTTCATTGCGGATGTAGAAGAAGGCTATATTATTGGACGCTATGGTGATATACTTATTATTTTTAAATACCAGGAAGCTTTTTTTACCGGCAGGAGGCGTAACCTGCGATAGCAAGCTGCTGATATCAGGAGATGAACCCTGCTGAAAGAAATTCCGCAACTCGTCTACCTTTTTAAAGGCATCGGCAATATCTGTTTTTGAGAAAGGCTTGAGTACATAATCAACGCTGTTGGCCTTAAATGCCTCTAACGAATATTCATCAAACGCGGTACAGAAAATAATAGGGCAGGACACCTTTACCGATTTAAAGATCTCAAAACACAACCCATCCGACAGTTGGATATCCATAAAAATAAGGTCGGGCTGCCTGTTTTCTGAAAGATAGGTAACTGAGCTTTCAACGCTCTGTAGTTTGGTAACAATTTTTGAGTGTGGCCTTAATTCTAATATGATCGTTTCAAGCGAGCGTGCGGCCTTTAGTTCGTCTTCAATGATGATAATGTTCATAGATCAATGGTAGTTTAACTTTAAATATTTTATCTTCCGCTATAATCTCTATTTGTTTATCAAGGAGATGGTTATAACGTAGGTTAATGTTTTTAAGTCCCACACCTGTCGACGGTTCTTCAAAGCGCTTGGGCTTTATCTCGTTTTCCATAACTATGTTATCGCCCTCAACATACAATTTAATATGCAGCGGATGATCGAGCGATACCACATTATGCTTAATGCAGTTTTCTATTAACAACTGAAGGGTGAACGGGGGGATCAATGTGCCGCGGTATTGTTCGTTGATAGTGTTGTTGAAAATAAAACCATCTTCGAACCTGGCTTTCAGTAAAAAGTTGTAAGCGTCTACAATTTCCAGTTCGTCCGATAAATGAACAAGGTCTAACTTGCGGCTTTCAAGCGTAAAACGATAAAAATTGGAGAGTTTCAGGATGAAA
Source organism: Mucilaginibacter sp. 3215 (assembly GCF_050433785.1). NCBI lineage: Bacteria > Pseudomonadati > Bacteroidota > Sphingobacteriia > Sphingobacteriales > Sphingobacteriaceae > Mucilaginibacter > Mucilaginibacter sp. 3215. Next base: position 145,593 of record NZ_JBNPWO010000003.1, on the reverse strand, counting down.
TCAACCGAGTGTTGGTCATTTGTCTCAACCATCGCCTTCAGGGTATTGAGACTGTTAAACAGGAAATGCGGATTGATCTGCTGTTTAAGCAGTTCATACTGCGCGCCAAGATTATCGGCCTTAATACGTTCCAGTTCAACGTTAACCTGCTGGTTTTGATAGTTCTGGTACAGCAGGTTTATAAGCATATAAAACACCAGGTTAATGAGAATACCTCTCACTTCTATCATCAGCATCACCGGACCAAAATTCAGGTGCGATAATATCAGTTGCTGTATGTAGGCTAAGGCCAGCATTACCCCCATACCTATTACCAGTGTGGTAAGGAGCCGGGAATACGAGATGCTTTTATTCAGTTGTTTATTGCCCGATTGCTTTGGTAGTGTATATATATTATAGTACCATACAAACAGCGAAAACAATGCAGTAACTGCCGAGTTTACTGCAGCTTCGGCAGGTTTAAAATGGCGTTCGGCTATTTGGGGCACAGAAGCCAGCAGGCCAAGGAAGATTGAGCTGCTCCATATAATTCCGGGAGAGATTTTAAACGGTGTATCTTTCATTTATTGCAATATGTTTACGGAAATATGGATGGTTGCCGGACAAATATAAAGTTAATTATGGCCTGTAAGCCAAATCAGCTGTTGTGTTACTAAAACCACCGTTAAACTTTAATCTGTTTTGACCAAACACCCCAATTATTTCCGTTTGCTGCTAAAATATAACAGGTTTCAATATGGAAATATGGGTTTATGGTACAAGCGGACATCTTATCGCCTGAATTAGACATTTTAAACCGCGAATAGTACGACAATATAATTGCAGGCAATCGGTTTTAGGCGATGAGCAGATCGGGGCTTCTTAAATCAACCTAAAATAGTTTGGATCAAGATTTTTTACTTAAAATTGTACATTATTTCAGTTAACTGTTCCCGTTAAAAGCAAGCCGCTAAACATTGGAGATTAAAGAACTTATAGATTCTATTCATTACAACAATGATGAATCTGCCTTTAATGAATTGTATAAGCTGCTGATCAATAATCTTAATCAGTTCGCCTGGTCGTTTTTGGGCGACAAGGAAGCTTGCGAGGAGATCATCAATGACCTTTTTGTAAATATCTGGACAGGCCGCCACAAACTTAACAAGATCGCGAATCCCAAAGTATATATTTATGTGGCGATAAAAAATGCCTGTCTTAACCATATCCGAAGTAACACCTCAAAAAGAAATCGCGACGCCCAATTAGCCGAAACCTATTATTTTCATTTATCGGTTGATCCCGCGCAATTGCTCATCAGCAAAGAGCTGCAGGCCGGAGTTTTAAACGCTGTTAACAGTTTACCGCCTCGTTGTAAGCTCATTTTTAAAATGGTTAAGGAGGATGATCTCTCCTGCAATGAAGTAGCCGATATCCTTGGTCTCTCTAACAAAACGGTTTTTGCGCAACTGGCCATCGCCTTGAAGAAACTGGATGAGGCGCTTGGGAATAAATAGGTTGATCCCCTTCAAAAAAATATTTTAATTTCTTTTAGGAAAAACCGGAACCTGCCGTGTCCTTAACGCAGAATACCAATTACTATGAGCAAATCCAGGTTTATTGAGTTAATGGCCAAAAGCATGGGCAAAACTGCCAGTGCTGAAGAATTGACCGAACTCGACATGTTTCTTGAACAATTTCCCGACTATAAAAAAACGTACAATGTTACCAATGCTTTAAAAGGAAACGGCACTGAAGCAACAGAAACAAAACCGGAAGAGATTAACGGAAACCTGGAGGAAATCTGGAACCGAATTAAAAACTTGAACGAAAATTCGGCGAATGATACTAAGATAAAACCAATGTTCAGGTGGCAATGGGTTGCTGCAGCGGTACTGGTGCTTGTTACTACGGGAGTTTTATTTTATAACAGAGCGGCACAGCAGGATACTTTAACCGCCGAAAATATATTACATGAAATTCATGTGCCTTATGGTAAAACCGAAAAGCTCAAATTGCCCGATGGGACACAGGTTACGCTAAATGCAGGCAGTACTTTTTCGTACCCCGAGGCTTTTGAAAAAAACACAAGGGATGTTAGCCTTACCGGCGAAGGTTTTTTTGAAGTAAAAAAGAATGCTAAGAAACCTTTTCTGGTACATACTGCCAAATTGGTTGTAAAGGTATTGGGAACCGTTTTTAATGTAAAAGCCTACAATAACGATAAAACTGTAGAAACAACATTGCTAAAAGGTAAGGTACAGGTTGAATTAAAGAACAATCCCGAAAAAAAGATTATCCTGTTGCCTAACGAAAAGCTGATTGTTATTAATAACCGGGAACCAAAAAGTGTAAAACCCAAAGAGGGAAAAATTGAATACCAGGTAACCGAACTGCCTGATGTTAAGCCGGATGAAGTGAAAGAAACAGCCTGGGTTGATAACCGCATCCTGTTCACCAACGAGATGTTTGAAGATGTGGCTGCTCAAATTGAACGCAAATACAACGTGCAGGTTGTGTTTGAAGATCGGGCACTCCGTACCGAGCAGATAAGCGGTTTACTTGATAAAGAAACGTTGAAGGAAGCTTTAGGCATTATTGAACTGACCACGCCGTTCAATTTTAGGGTTGATGGACAAACGGTGTACCTGTCAAAGAAAGATAAATAAAACAAAATAAACTAACTAACCACTTAACCAACAGCTTATGATATTGAAAACTTACCTGTCAGATTCCTGAAACATCCTCAAACAAACAAGGGAAGAGCTGCCACTCCTCCCCGCAAACAAATAGGATTTTATTAACGGAGTAAGCTATTGTAACACAGCACTTACTCCATCCATTTATTTTCAAAACAAATGTAATGAAAAAAACAAGAAGGGTGTTTCCGCTTCGTGGCGCGCCCGTATGTCTCAAAGTTATTTTGCTGATGAAAGCAGTATTTTTATTGGTCATGGTTACCTGTGTGCAAGTTTCTGCAAAAGTATATTCACAGCAGAAATTCACGCTTAACCTAAAGCAGGCTGAAGTAAGCAGTATCCTTACTAAAATTCAAAAACAAAGCGATTACCGTTTCTTTTACAACTATGCCAGTATTAAAAAGCTGGGCAAAGTTGACCTGGATGTAAAAGACGCGACAATTGATGAATTGCTTGCCGTTATTATTGATGACAAGCTTTCCTACAAAATGAATGATGATCATGTGGTGATCATCGCCAACCCGGAGGATGCCAAAAGTTTGGCCGTTGTAAAAGGAAAAGTTGTTGATGCCAAAGGCGAGCCGCTTGTAGGCGTAAATATCCGGCTGCAAGGGACTAATCAGGGCACTACTACCGATGCAAATGGTAATTTCAGTATTGATGCACCGGTAAATGGTGTGTTGGAAATATCTTATATCGGGTATGAAAAAAAAGTAATTACCATAACCGGAAGCCAAACTTTAAATATTACCCTCGTTGCCCTGCCATCTGCCTTGACCGAAGTTGTGGTTGTTGGTTATGGTACCAGCAAAAAGGTTGATGTTACGGGTGCAGTAGCAAGCGTTAAAGGATCGGATATTCAAAACTTGCCTGTTAGTACAGCGGCCCAGGCTTTAGATGGCCGTGCAAGTGGTGTAAGTATTGTTCGTAACGATGGTTCACCTGGCGCTGCGCCGAGCATCAGGATCCGTGGAACAGGTACAGTGAATGATGCCAATCCGTTAATTGTAATTGACGGTGTACCTACCAGTAACCCTGACGCGTTAAGTGACATTAACCCCAACGATATTGCCAGCGTCGACATTTTGAAAGATGCCTCTTCAAGCGCTATTTACGGTACACGTGCTGCGAATGGTGTGGTTTTAGTAACTACGAAAAGAGGTACTTATAATCAAAAGCTGGCAACCACTGTTAACTTTTATAGCGGGTTTTCCAACACAACTAAATATCTTAATCTGCTAACGGCTCCAGATTTATTTAAATTAAAAAGGGAACGTTATACAAATGACGGCGTAGCAATTGATGCTCCATGGGATGATAATTATTATGCTACTCAAAGAACAGATTGGCAACGGGCTATTATGGGTACAGGACATGTAACCAATGGAGATGTTAGTATACAAGGAGGTAACGATGCCTCTAATTATTACTTTTCAAGCTCTATTTATAACGAGGATGGTATTATTGATAAAACCAACTTCAAACGATACAGTACACGTATCAATTCCGAGCATAAGATAACTTCATGGTTAAAACTGGGAGAGAACGTTCAACTGACCTATGGTAATAACAATGGCTTTGATAACAATAATTCGCAAACGGGTTTGATATTTTCGGCTCTACGTTTTAACCCGGCTATACCGCTGGTAAATCCTGATGGTACTTACGGTACATCAAAGGCTTTTGCTAATCAGTTGGGTGATATCAACAGTCCCTATGCTACTATCCAAATGGCCGACAGGTACACTAAAAAGTACAGGGCCTTGGCCAACGCGTTTGCTGAAATTACCTTTTTAAAGGAGCTGAAATTGAAGGTTAACTATGCCTTTGACGGTACATTTATCCGCAATTATAATTTTAGTATCGCAGATAATAATCAAACAAGGCCAAATCCAAATTCTACCTTAACTCAATCTGAAGAGGAAGTATCGTCACAGTTGCTTGAATCTTTTCTTACGTATGATAAGGTGTTTGGCAAAAGTCACGTAACTTTTACAGGTGGTTATTCTTATCAAAACTTTAAAGATTACGGTTTTAACGCTCAAAGGGTTGGTTATGACGATACCGATCCCGATCAGCGGGTGCTTAACCAGGGCAATGGCCAATTCAATTCAAATATCTTGCCTCAACCATCTTCACTACAGTCGGGCTTTGCAAGATTATTTTATGATTTTGACAGCAGGTACCTGGCAACCGTTACTTTTCGTGCAGACGGTTCTTCCAAATTTGCGCCCGGCAAACAGTGGGGGTACTTTCCTGCATTCTCCTTGGGCTGGAGAATTACCAGTGAAAAATTCATGAAAAATATCACCTGGATTAATAACTTGAAATTGACGGGTGGTTATGGTGAGTTGGGTAATCAAAATGTACTGCCTTTTCAGTATCTAAGCTTGATCAAAATTGGCAGTACTTATGAAAATGGTGGTTATGCCTTTGGCGGCACGGGAGTAAGTGGTGCAGCTGTTACAAGTATTGCAAATCCGGATATTACTTGGGAGCGTACTGCTATGACCAACATTACCCTTGATGCTGGTTTCCTGAATAACCAGTTAAATACCACACTTACGTATTTCAATAAGAATACTAAAGATATGCTGATATCACCGCCGGTAGTAGGTTCAGCGGGTTCGGTAGCTATTCCAAATCAAAACATCGGTACAATGAATAACAAAGGTGTCGAAGTTGAAATTAACTATCAAGGCGGCGATAAACTAAAATATTCATTCGGTGCCAATGCTTCGTTTATCAAAAATAAGGTAACTAAACTTAATGGAGAAGGTACTTTCATTGGTTCGACAGTTTACGGGCGTTCAAGCCAGGAAATCTCAAGAACATATCAGGGTCAGCCGATAGCTTCTTTTTACGGATGGAAAACAAATGGCCTTTACCAAACCCAGGCAGAAATTGATAACGATCCGGCGCTTAAAAATGATTCGCGCAAGGCTAATATCAAACCCGGCGATGTGCGTTTTCTGGATTTAAATGGCGATGGCCAGATTGATGGTAATGACCGCACCAATTTGGGCAATCCAAATCCTAATGCTACAGTTGGTTTGCAAGGCAGTCTTTCATACAAAGGTTTTGACTTTGCAGCAAACTTTACCGACGTATTTGGTGTAAGCCTTTATAATGCCGATAGGATGCAAGGTATTGATCCAACCTATCCGTTTAATCTTTATGCCGAAGACATGAACCGCTGGACAGGGCCGGGCACAAGCAACTCGATCCCGCGTATGTCATTAGATCGTGCTAACGACAATTATCGCACATCCGACCTGTTTGTCGAAAGCGGGAATTACTTTGCCCTCAAAAATGCCACTTTAGGTTATACTTTACCTGCAAGCTGGGCTAAAAAAGCGACACTGAAAAGCGTAAGGTTATATGCATCAGGTCAAAACATATTTTTTATAACCAATTATAAAGGATACACCCCTGAGCTTGGTTATACTAATGGCAACCTGCAGCGTGGGGTTGATGTGGCCCAGTACCCTACGGTACGTACAATTACATTCGGTATAACTGCTAAACTTTAAAATCATGAAATCGAAAATTACAATATATATGGTTATAGGGCTGGCGTTACTCAACAGCGCCTGTAAAAAAGCACTTGACCTTAAACAACAAGGGGTTTATACCTCAGATAATTATTTCAGGAACGAAGTTGATGCTGTAAATGCGGTTTCCGGTATTTATAGCCTTTTGGAAGAAGAGGATTATGTTGGCCACGCGGAGGCTACATTTGATGTTCCATCTGACGATTACTGGCGTTCAGGTGATCATAGCGAGGATGAGGGCATTGAGAACTTAACTTATGATGCTTCAAATGCAGCCATCAGATATCCATGGAAATGGAGGTATGAAACCATCAACCGGGCAACCAATTGCATCATTAACATCCCAAAGATCACCGCAATATCTGCCGATATTAAAAATCGGAGTATGGGCGAAGCTTATTTTTTACGTGCCTTTGGCTACTGGCGTTTAATGATCATTCATGGCGATGTACCTATCATTACCGAAGATGATTACTCAAAACAAACTTTTAATGTTCCAAAATCGCCAATTGAAGAAGTACGAAAACAGATCGAGTCGGACTTGTTGAAAGCGGTGGATCTTTTGCCTGAAAGCTATGGCTCTGCCGACCGCGGCCGTGTAAGCAAAGGAACTGCATTGGGCTTATTAACCAAGCTTTACATGTATTGGGAAAAACTTCCTGAGGCAATTGCAACCGGTCAAAAAGTGATTTCCAATTCACATTACGCGTTGGCTGCTAACTACGCCGATAATTTTACCCGTGCTAACGAAACCAGCACCGAGTTGCTTTTTTCGATCCAGGCTGTACAAACCGTTGTACAAAATGACTTTACAGTTTATTACATTCCAAGATCATGGAACGGTTATGGCTTTAGTCAGCCATTACAGGGACTTGCCAATGAGTTTGAGGCAGGGGATCCACGTAAACAGGCTACTTTATTAAGCGTTGGCGACAAGGTTGATCTGGGTGATGGCAAGGGCTTGACAACGTTTACCGCCGATCTTTCTGCTACTGGTTATGCATTTAAAAAGTACGCTGTATTCAATACTGAGGCTGATGGTGGTGGAGTTGACCACAGTTATGCTGTGCCGCTAATGCGTTCTGCAGATATTTATTTATTAGTTGCCGAAGCCTTGATCCGTACACAAGGCGCCGGAGCTGGTGACGCTTTGATCAACCAGATCAGGCATAGGGCTTCTCCACTGTTAAAACCTGTTTCAGGAGCTGGCATGAAAGAGCTGATCCATGAGCGTCGAGTTGAACTGGCGGGTGAAGATCAACGCCATCAGGACCTGATGCGCTGGGACAAAGTTAAAATTGTGGATATAGCTGCTATTTATAACCTTGCTGTTTCCAAAGCTCCACTTGATCAAAACAAAACGGTAACCTTTGTACGCCCTAAAAACTATTACTTCCCAATCCCCCAGGTTGAGATTGATAAGAGTAAAGGTGTGTTAGTACAGAACCCTAATTTTAAATAATTATATCCTTATACCGGCAATAGGGGAGAGCCTCCTGTTGCCGGTATTTATTTCCAGCGTTTAATTATCTGTTGATGAGAAAGTGTTTACTTGTTTTAGCTGCTATTATTTTATTCGGCCTTAAAGCCGGTGCCCAGGTTGATCAAAAAGCCTCCTATGATTTTGTTGAAAGGGTGATCCCCGGCAAGAGTAATTTGTTTACTGTTGAGTCTATCCCGCAACAGAACGGTAAAGATGTATTTGAGCTGGAAAGCCGTAACGGTAAAATTGTGCTCAGGGGTAATAACGGCCTGTCGGTAGCGTCGGCATTAAACTACTATCTCAAAAATTATTGTTTTTGCGATATTGGTTGGAATGGCACCAACCTTAACTTGCCAGCCACTTTGCCTGTGGTTAAAGGTCTTATCCACAAAACAACGCCTTATCAATATCGCTACTATTTAAACTACTGTACGTTTAACTACACCATGGCCTGGTGGGGCTGGGAACGCTGGCAAAGAGAAATTGACTTGATGGCCCTGAATGGTATTAACATGCCTCTGGCCATAACAGGCGAAGAAGCCGTCTGGCAAACCGTTTATAAAGACATGGGCTTTACCGATAAGCAACTGGACGAGTTTTTTAGTGGTCCCGCTTATTTTTCATGGTTTTGGATGGGTAACATTGATGCCTGGGGCGGTCCGCTGCCGCAGCATTGGATAGACTCGCATAAAGCATTACAAAAAAAGATTTTAGAGCGCGAGCGCTCATTTGGGATGACGCCTGTATTGTCGTCATTTACCGGCCATGTGCCGCCATCATTTAAAGATAAATTCCCCGGTGCTAAGGTTAAAAGAACCAACTGGGATGCCGGGTTTCCCGATGTTTTTATACTTGATCCCGACGACCCGATGTTTGAAAGCATCGGCAAAAAATATATAGAAGCACAAACTAAAGAGTTTGGTACCGACCACCTGTACTCGGCCGATACTTTTAATGAAAATGTGCCGCCAACAAACGATTCAACGTACCTGGATGGTATGAGTAAGAAAGTATTCAACTCTATGGCTGCTGCCGATCCCAAAGCTATTTGGGTAATGCAGGGTTGGATGTTTCACTATAATAACAAATTCTGGCAGCCACAACAGATTAAAGCGCTGCTTAACGCTGTGCCAAACGAACAGATGATCGTGCTTGATTTGTACAGCGATGCCCACCCGGTTTGGAACCGTACCGAAGCTTATTACGGCAAACCGTGGATCTGGAGTATGTTGCAAAACTTTGGCGGTAATATCAGCCTGTTTGGTCGTATGCGCCACGTAGCCGCCGATCCTGCCATAGCTCTGCATGATCCCGAATCAAAAAATATGCGCGGTATTGGTGTTACGCCTGAAGGTATCGAGCAAAATCCTGCACTGTTTGCCCTGATGCTGGAGAATGTTTGGCGTGATACCCCGATTGATGCCGATAAATGGGTGATGAATTATGCACAGCGTCGTTACGGACAGCTAAATAATCAGGCAGATGAAGCATGGCAGATCCTGTTAAATTCGGTGTATTCGGGGGGCTTAACTGAAGGCGGACCAGAATCGATCATTGTGGCAAGGCCGACAATGAAAAAATATATTGATAGGGTATTAACCAAACTGGATTATGACCCTATGCAATTGGTTAAAGCCTGGACGCTACTCATAAATGCTGCCGACAGCCTAAAACAAAGTGATGGTTTTCAGTATGACCTGGTTGATGTTACCCGGCAGGTTCTGGTTAACTATGCAAGTCCGTTGCAGCAAAAAATGGCGCAGGCCTATCAAAATAAAGATCAACAACAATTTAAATTATATAGCAGCCAGTTTTTGGAATTGATGGATGATATGGATGCTTTACTAAGCATCCGTAAAGATTTCCTGTTAGGCAAGTGGATCAACGAAGCAAGGGCTAATGGTGTTACGGACAAAGAGAAAAACCTGTACGAGTTTAATGCCCGCGACCTGGTTACCCTTTGGGGCGATAAAGAAAGCGGATTGCGCGAATACTCAAACCGTCAATGGGCTGGTTTAATCAAAGGCTATTACAAACCACGCTGGGCAATGTACTTTAACCAGTTAGATAAATCATTATCAACCAAAACCGACTTTAATGCCGAAGCTTTTGATAAACAAGTAAAAGATTGGGAATGGCAATGGGTAAACAAGCATGATAATGCTTACACTGATGCGCCTAAAGGTGATGCTATTGAAAAATCAAAGCAATTGTTTGCGAAGTATAATGCAGTTATTTTGGGAACGCGATAAGCTCAATAAATCGGAATAATGAAAATCGTCATTGCGATGGACGAAGCAACCCCAAACTATACAGGGGGGCTCTGCCAATTGGGGATTGCTTCGTACCTCGCAATGACCGCTAAATATTAAGGATACAGGATTACAATATACACATGAAGGTCCGCTACTATATACTAACATTCATCTTACAGATAACGGCTTTTACCGCAGCATACAGTCAGGGCTCAAATGATCATATTTTTCCAGCCACAGCTGTTGCAAAGCCTTATATTGATTTTGACAGCAAAGGTTTTGTTATCCAGGGTAAACGTACATTCATCGTATCAGCCGGTTTAGAATACGCCCGCATCCCGCATGAGCTTTGGTACGACAGGTTATTGAGGATCAAACGGTCCGGTTTTAATTGTATCGAGATCTATACTATCTGGAACTTTCACGAAGTGCAGGAAGGTAAATTCAATTTCACTGGCGACCGTGACCTTGGGAAATTCCTGGATATAGTAAAACAGTTGGGCTTATATGCTATTGTACGTGTTGGGCCATATTATTGCGCCGAGTGGGATAACGGCGGATATCCGATATGGCTTAAATTTAAAAAAGGCCTGAGGGTACGCGAGGATAACAAACCCTTTGAACAATATGTCGACCGCTTTTTTGATCATCTTTTGCCTGTGGTGTTCCAAAGGCAAATCAATAAAGGTGGTGCTGTGATTTTGGTTCAGTTGGAGAATGAGCACCCCAACGGCTGGGGAACAATAATGCCTGATGGTTACTTTAAACACCTGCAGGCAAAAGCTTTGGATATGGGTATGCAGGTACCCTATTTCTTCAGTGGATTACATCACGCCAGCGATCCGGCCGGTGATGTAAAACTGGATGACGATAAGCGGCCAAACCCATGGTTCTCTACCGAATTCTGGGCTGTTTGGTATTCACAATATGGAGCGAAGCCGGGAGATGCTGAGCTTTACGACAGGCGCACCTGGAAAATCATCGCCCATGGCGGTAATGGCTATAACTACTATATGGCGCACGGTGGTTCAAACTTTGGCTACACCAATAATGATGAGGATGCCGCTTCATATGATTACGGAACAGCAATAGGCCAGGCAGGTGATTTGCGGCCTATTTATTACACCTTTAAACGAGCAGCCTGGTTTGGTCGTAGTTTCCCGGATGTACTGGAGAACAGTACAAACGCTTCGGAAATATACAAAGGCATTGCCGTTGACACAACGGTTAAAATATCTGCCCGTACAAGCCCGGCAGGAGATCTGATATTCCTGGATAATCCGGGTACATCTAAGGTAAGTTCATCATTAAATATCAAGGGTAACGAGAACCTCTTTGCGGGAAAAAAGATCAGCCTGCATCCCAAAGAGATTTATCCGTTGGTACACAATTATAAGCTTAACGATGAGGTTACGCTTGATTGGGCGTTTACCCGCGTATTTGCTATTGTTAAGCAGGCTAATACCACAACGATTATTGTTGATGCTGAAGCCGGTGAGCCAGTGTTGCTTCGTTTTAATACCAAAGTGAAAGCTTCGTCAGTATCAGCTTCAGTGAAAGTTGAGAACGATAATGTACTGATTGATGACCAAATGTCTGCTACTGCCGAAAAGCCCGTTGAATATACTTTTAAGTCAGGCCTGCAAACGATAAGGGTGTTGGCCATGAACCGGGCCTTAACCGATAAAACGTGGGTTACTGAAAGCGAGGGTGAAAACTATATTATCACCGGATTAAACTATGTTGGCGAGGCATCGGTTAAAAATGGCCAGTTAAAATTAACAGCAGAATCATCTTTAACGCAAAATGCAGTTCAGAAAGCTACATTATATACTGATAGTAAAATAATACCATTCAGCATCGGTGCGCAGAAAGGCGATCAACAGTCAACTATCAGCTTAGCTAACTGGCAGTATAAAAATGCAGCAGTTAACGCGGCAACAAATGTAAACACAAGCAGCTGGCTCAAATCAAAAGATCCACAGCCGATGGGTGCAGATGCTGATGTTACTGCGGATGCCTGGTATAGGACTACTACCAATATACCATCCAACGGAAAATATACCCTGCAGGTGAAAGGCGGCGGCCGGGGACAGGCATTTATTGATGGCAAACCTGCCGCAAGATGGAGGCTGAACGATAATGAATTAACGCTTAACCTTACGAAAGGAAAGCATATTTTGACTGTTTTTGCTGCACACGATGGCCGCGATAAGCTGGCTGCTTACCTTGGGCCGATAGATGAGGTGGATAGCAAGGGGCTTTTTGGTAAGGCCTTGATCAAAAAGGGCGGACCGTTCATTTCTGAGCTTGGTGACTGGTATTTTGCCAAAGCCAACAAAAAAGACGATGTAAAGCAAGGACCATCGGCATTTGATACATTGATATACAAAAAATATAAAATAGGCAATGATGTTTTTAACCTGAAAGAGGGTTATGCCTGGTTTCACACAACTATTCCGCAGCAGCCTGCGGGGACTTCAAAATTAGCAGTGCTGTTTAAAAGCGTTGACGAAAACGCCACCGTATTTATTAACGGTAAACAAGTAGCCCATCATGACGGCTGGAACCAGCCATTTGAAGTGAACATTACTGATGCAGAAATCTTAAAACACCCGGTTGATCTTACCCTTTTTATTGAAAATTACTCAAATGAAGGGGGCATTGATCAATCTGTAAAAATCAATGCCATAGGTGATGCCACAGCGGTGATCAACTGGCAATTAAAAGGTGGTCCGGGTGATGCGCAAGCTGTTCAGGGCTGGACGAAGCTTGAAGCAGTTAAGCAAGTAAAAAATGCACCAGCCTTTTATCGCACCATTTTCAGTCTGCCATCATCAGCAGGAAGTACATTCATCTGGCGTTTTGATCCCGATGGATTAGGACATGGCTCCGTTTGGGTTAATGGTCACAACTTAGGCAGGTACCCTGAAAAACTGGATATGAAAAGCCTTTATATCCCCGAATGCTGGCTTAAACCGGGTGTAAACCAGGTGGTGGTTTATGACGAAGACGGCAATAGTATCAATAAAACCCGTATTGTGGCCGAAGAAGCTGCAGGCCGGTTAATCAAAGAAATTTCAATACCCGTTAATTAATATAATTGCAAAAATGGCTGCAACAACCGAAAGATTTACCGCGCTCGATGTTTTCCGTGGTATGACCATTTGCTTCATGATCATCGTTAATGCCCCCGGTTCGGGGGCAAACGTATGGTCGCCGCTTGATCATGCACCCTGGATTGGTTTTACACCTACTGACCTGGTTTTTCCTTCTTTCCTTTTCGCAGTAGGTAATGCGCTTAGTTTCTCCAAAAAGAAATTTGAAACTGATGCCGCTTTTATAGGTAAGATCTTTAAGCGTACTGTCATCATTTTCTTGTTGGGATACCTCATGTATTGGTTTCCGTTTTTTCATCGGGAAGCGGGTGTTTGGGTATTTAATCCGCTAAGTCATACCCGTATTATGGGGGTGTTACAACGGATTGCTTTGTGTTACTTTTTTGGCGCGCTGATCGTCCACTATTGTTCACAAAAAATGGCCATCATCATCTCTGCTGTGCTTTTATTGGGCTACTGGGCATTCCTGATCTTTTGCGGCGAACCGGGCAAAGAGTATACTATGCTTGGCAACGCTGGCACCCGATTGGATATCGTGTTGATGGGCAATGATCATTTATATCATGATAAAGGTGGCCCCATAGCTTTTGACCCGGAAGGTTTACTCAGCACCATGACTGCCATTGTGAATGTAATTGGCGGGTACCTGGCCGGAGCATTTATACAGCGTAAGGGTAAAAACTACGAGTCGGTTGCCCGTTTATTTATGTGCGGTGTTTTGCTAATCGCTGTTTCCTTATTCTGGGCGCAGTTTTTTCCCATCGCCAAAAAACTGTGGACGAGCTCGTTCACGCTGCTTACCATTGGTATCGATCTTCTGCTTTTAGGTTTTATGGTATTTGCAATTGAAATAAAAAAAATGAAGAGCGGCACCAGCTTTTTCCTCATCTTCGGACGTAACTCATTAGCCATATACTTGCTATCGGAGTTGCTGCTTACGGTGTTTCAAACCATTTGGGTAAAACCACAGCTAAGCTTTTATGACTGGATCAACCAGGTGTTTTATCAAAAGCTATTCCCGGGCGCTTTTGGTACGCTGGTATTTGCACTTTGTTACATGATGCTTTGCTGGCTGGTGGCGTACATGCTTGATAAAAAGAAAATCTATATTAAAATATAGGCGGGAGCTGAAAGCAGAAGGCCTAAAGCTGAAAGCTTTTTATAAGTTCTATAAAATAATTTATTGGCTTTGAGCTTTAGGCCTTCTGCCTTCAGCTTGACAAAATACAATACAGTGGCTTTGAATAAACTTGTTCGCGCTATATCATTTCTGATAAGTTTATTATTGGGCAGCAACCTATACGCCCAGCAAATAAACCATCTTCATTATGTTGACCCGTTCATTGGCACTACTGTAAGTAATGTGCTTACCAAATGGGGGAACAATGGCGGCTGTTATCCCGGAGCGGTTGCTCCGTCAGGATCAATGCAATTAAGTCCGGAAACACGGGTTGTAGGTGCCCGGGGATATAATTATACTGATAGTTCAATTTATTACTTCAGTTGTCTGGGGCATATGAGTGGTTTTCCGGAAGGGTCGTCGGGGCGCCTTTACATAATGCCGTTGAAAGGTGGTGCCAATTTTGAGGCCGGTAAATCAAGTCTGCGGTTTTCGCACAAAAAGGAGACCGCCCGACCAGGCTATTATAGAGTTTATTTTAATGATCAGCAGATCACGACAGAAGCTACAACTACCGCAAGAACAGGTATGTTCCGTTTTACTTTCGATGGGGATGCTGATCCGCAAATTTTTGTCGGTGACGGTGGTGAGATCCGAGCTATATCTGATAAAATAATCCATGCTTCAAACTTCAATGTAGTTATAAATTTTAGCGAAGGATATACAGATAAAAAGGAGGTTAAGGGAGGCTGGCTTTTCTCCTTCCCAAAAGCTAAAACAGGCGTTAAGGTGATCACTTTAAAGTTAAGTAAATCATCGGTAAGCAGTAATAGCGCACAGCATAATATTGATCAGGAAGCAGGGAATTTAAATTTTGATGAAGTATGTGCGAAAACGGGCCGTGAATGGGCTAAACTATTGTCCGTTGTAGATTTAAATGACAACAACGAACAAAATAAAACCGTGTTTTATACTGCTCTCTATCATTCGCTGCTGTTGCCATGGGTTGCCAATGATGCTGATGGCAATTATCGTGGCAGGGATGGTAAAATATATCAAAAAACAGGGCAAAACCAGTACGAGGCTTTTTCTCCCTGGGATACATTCCGGTCGTTACATCCTTTGCTCACTTTGCTATATCCGCAAAAGCAACAGGATGTGATCTTGTCTATGTTGGATGTATACAAGCAAAGCGGTCACCTGCCTACCGAAAGTATGACGGGCAACCATGCTGTTCCAATTATTGTTGATTCCTATTTGAAAGGGATTGTGGAGTTTGATAAAGATCTTGCTTATAAGGCGATGAAGAAAGATTTGGTTGATGGACCATTTGTTCAGTCAGACATAGAAGTTTATCACAAAACGGACTATGTACCCTTTACCCGGCCCGAGTCAGTTACCCGCACGGTTGAGTATGCGTATGATGACTGGGCGCTGTCGCAATTCGCGGATAAGGTGATGAATGATAAGCCGACTTATCAGTTACTATCAAACAGAGGTTTTAACTACCGTAATCTTTTAAATAAAGATGACCTCTTTATGCTTCCGCGTAATGGTGATGAGTTTAAACTGCAGCCCGGTACATCAGGATATAAAGAAGGCGACAAATGGGTGTATTCCTACTTTGTGCCCCAAAATGGTAAAGACCTTATTAACATGACCGGCGGCAATGAGCAGTTTGCCGCCCATTTGGATTCAGCTCTTCGTAATAATGTTATCCTCTTTGATAACGAAACTGTTTTTCACCTACCTTATCTGTTTAACCAGGCGGGCAAGCCACGGTTAACACAAAAGTGGGTAAGGGATATTATGCTAAACAGGTTCAGTGCTACTCCCGGCGGTTTGCCCGGTAATGATGACCTCGGTTCAACATCCAGCTGGTATGTTTTCAACTCATTGGGAATTTATCCTGTGTGCCCGGGCAGGCCGCTTTATTCCATCGGTGCGCCATTGTTTAAATCTGCAACCCTTTATCTGTCAAATGGCAAAAAGTTTGTCATCAGCAGTAATAATTCAGCATTAAAAAATAATTATGTACAATCGCTGCAGGTAAATGGTAAGGCATGGCAGCAGTTGATCCTGCCGCATTCGGTATTGATGAACGGGGGCGCGATGACTTTTAATATGGTTAAAGAGCCCGGTAGCTGGCCCGCGAATAAAGATCCGATTGAACTTTCAACCACACAAAAAAACACTGCTTTTAGCATAGTGAATTATTCGATCAATAAAAAAAGCATAGTTCCGGATGAACCGCTTGTAATAAACTTCAAGCTTAAAAATACGGGAAGCAAGGGCATCAAAACAGTAAAATTGTTGGTTAACGGAAAGCCCTACGCTTATAGGAATTGTTTGGTGGAACCGGGACAAATCCTTCAGGACTCTATTGTGTTTCGCCTTTATCCCGTAGGGAAATCAATACTGAAACTTGATAACACAATTCCGTTTATAGTTGAGGTGAAATTGCCGGGAAAGCCTCAGAAGCGCCCGTTCGAAATATCCGGGCTGGAGGTAAAGCCGATGATCAGATTAAAGGAAGATCAGCAAATCAGATACATCATAAAAAATACCGGTGGACTTAATCAAACCTTTATCATACCGGTAATCCAAAATGATTCGGTTGCTTTTAATGATAACATCAAACTAAATGCGGGTGAGGCTAAAATTATCAGCCATAATATAACAGCCACTCAAAAAGGGTTTAAGTACGTGAGGGTCGATATTGCTAAAACCATTTATAAAGTTTATCAAAGCGGTATAGAGTCCTTATTGCTTGATTTCAGGTCGATCGTTCCTGGCAAAGCGGTAACTGATAGTTCGGGATTTCATAACAACGGGAAGATTATTTCAGGTTCAATAGCAAATAATAAAGACCGGCTGTTGTTTGGCGACAGCACTTATGTGGAAGTCCCAAACTCACCGGCTTTGGACAATATGGATGAATCCATTACCATGATGGGATGGGTGTACCCGATGGGTAACGAGAAAGGCTTGGTTGATATCATTACCAAAGGCGATAATCACGTGTTGCAAATGACCGATAACAGAACCCTCACCTTCTTTGCCGGCGGGTGGGGCAGGGGCGACTGTACTGTAAACCTCCCTGCCAACTGGCAACAGCACTGGCATCACATTGCGGGCATATGCAATGGCAAAACGTTGTATGTTTATATCGATGGTGTTTTGGCGGGAACTTCCGTATTGGAGGCAAGCACGGATCTGTCGGTAAATAACAATTGGACGTTGGGCCGGAACGAGGAGTTTCCTTCAGAGCGGATCTTTCATGGTTATATTAATAAGGTAAAGGTATTTAAGGCAGCATTATCTGCTGATGACATTAAAACTATTGTATCGACGGAAAAACAATAGCCCGATATCGGTAAAAACTTCAGAAAAAAATTTCCGCTTTTCGCCGATATGATCTGAAAAATAAGAGATTTGCCAGGCCTGTTTAAACAAGCCTAAAAAATCTATCTGAAATGATCTTAAACATTTGCCCGAAATTAAAACGGAATATCTATTCGTTGCTATTGCTTTCGTTGGTTACCACCGCAGTAAACGCACAGCAAAAAGCAAATAAAGCTAAAAAGGACGAGGTTGACTACGTTAACCCGCTCATTGGTACCGCATCAACCGGTTTTGGCAAAGGTTTGGACGGTGGCGGTACTATGCCATGTGTAAATGTGCCGTTTGCCATGACCAATTTTGTTGCCCAAACTGGTGAGAATAAAATGAGCAAAATGAGTTATACCTATGAGGATAACTCCGTAATAGGCCTGATGGCCTCGCACCAGCCAACTGTTTGGATGGGTGATTATGGCTATGTATCTGTAATGCCTCAAATTGGTAACCTTCGTGTACTGCCTGAAGAGCGTAAGCTGATGTTTGACCATAAAGATGAGGTAGCCAGGCCCTATTACTATTCGGTAAAACTAAAGGTCGGCGCCAACGCAGGCATCAAAGCCGAAATAGCCGGTGCTAATACCTGCGGCATGTTCCGCTTTACATTTCCGAAAGCAGATCAGGCACATCTCATCATTCAGGGCATCAACCTAAATCCTGCACTTACCGATTGGGCGAATGATTTCAAGGTGCGCATGAAGGAGCTAAGAGGCTATGTACATATTGATACGGTAAATAATGAGATAACCGGCTACAACCCCGACAGACAATCGGCACAGCTTGGTCCGCAGCTAAAAAACTTTAAAGGTTATTTTATTATCAAGTTTGATAAGCCTATCCGCAGCTATGGTACATGGGATAACCAAACTGTTAAAAAGAAAAGTAAAGAGCAATTTGGTACCCGCATGGGCGCTTATGTGTCGTTCAAAGCAACTGGTAATACGGCGGTAAAAGTTATTGTAGCTACTTCGTTTATCAGCATTGATCAGGCACGCCACAACCTTAAGCGTGAAATTCCCGATTGGGATTTTGAGAAAGTGGTTAAAAGTACCCGTGATAACTGGCAGCAACAATTGAAAAAAGTACAGGTAACCGATATCACCGACGGACAAAAGACTATTTTTTATACGGCAATGTTCCACACACTACTTTTCCCAAGAGAATTTTCGGAATATGGCAGGTATTACAGTGCTTTTGATGATAAAATTCATACCGGCGTTTCTTACAACGATTATTCATTATGGGATACCTTCAGGGCTTTACATCCTTTGTTGATCCTTACCCAGCCCGAGCGCGTAAATGATATGGTGAAATCGCTGCTGCAAATGTACCAGGAGGGTGGCTGGATGCCGATGTGGCCTAATCCAACCTATACCAATATCATGATAGGTACCCATGCCGATGCTGTAATTGCTGATGCCTACATCAAAGGTTTCAGAGGCTATAATGCCGCTTTAGCTTATGAGGCCTTACACAAAGACGCATTTACCGCCCCCGATGGAGATGTTCAAAAAAAATGGGGCGACCGTGACCTGTGGACCAGCTTTGAGGCAAGGGGAGGGCTAACCAATTACCATACATTAGGGTATATCCCTGTTGATAAAACTAAAGAGTCGGTATCCCGTACCATTGAGTATGGTATTGATGATTACTGTGTTGCCCAATTAGCAAAGGCTTTAGGTAAAACAAGCGATTATAACCAGTTGATGGGTTGGAGCAAAAACTATAAAAACGTATACAATAGCTCAACCGGCTTTATGGCTCCACGTAACGCCGATGGCAGTTGGTCGACCCAGCCGGATAGTGGCTTTACCGAAGGCACCAAGTGGACGTATACTTTTGGCGCTATGCAGGATGTACCCGGAATGATAGCTCTCATGGGCGGCGAAAAAGCTTTTGCTGATAAATTAATCCACAATTTTAACGATGGACATTACCGTGCCGATAATGAACCTGGACACCATTACATCTACCTGTTTAACTATTGCGGTATGCCATGGAAAGCGCAGGAACTGGTAAGGCAGCATACGTCATGGCAAAATTTCAGAAATGCGCCAATAGGCATAAATGGTAATGATGATTGCGGTCAAACATCAGCATGGTATATCTTTAGCACGATGGGTTTTTACCCGGTAACGCCTGCATCGGGCATGTACAGTATCGGTGCGCCGCAATTCCCTTACATAGCAATGAACCTGCAAAACGGAAATAAACTGGTGATCAAAGCCACAGGTCTATCGGCTCAAAACAAATATGTAAAGTTGGTTACATTTAACGGAGTACCTATAAAAGACCATATGATATCGCACGAGCAAATCAGTCATGGAGGTACCCTGGCCTTTACCATGACCAATATCCCTCAAAAAGATTAATTAAGATGCAGTAGATGCCCTCACAATCAGTTGTGAAGGCATCACTAATTCTTGCTTAGGTTCAATAATCCGCCCTGACAAGCGGCCGAAAAGTATTTCGGCCGCTTGCTTGCCCATATCATACGCAGGTTGTAAAATAGTAGTAAGCGAAGGGTTAAGTATGGCTGCGGTAATTTGATTGGTAAAACAAACAACTTTTACATCGCGTGGGATTTGTAGTTTCAGTTCATCGCAAGCCAAATAAGTCGCGGTAGCCAGCTGTTCAACCGTAGCTATGATACCATCGGGTTTAACGGTTGCCAAATGCGCTTTGATCATATTTACATTTTCGTCTGTATATTTATTGGAGCAGGTAACTATTCCTGTATCTTTGGCTGCAAACCCATTATCAACTAAAGCATTGCGATATCCTTGTTCCCGGGCGGTTAAAATAGAAGGATATCCGCTGATGGTAACCAGTGAGATGTTTTTACATCCCGCTTGCAGCAGATGGCTGGCGGCATTGTAGGCGCTATTATAGTCGTCGGTTACTATTTTATCTGCAGTAATATCCTCGCATACCCTGTCAAAAAAAACTATGGGAATGCCCGTTTCCTGTAATGTTTTAATATGTCCGGTATCCTGGGTGCTGCTGGCTACCGACATAATGAGGCCATCAACGCGTCCGCTGGCCAGGTCGTTAAACATGGATGCTTCCCGTTCATAGCTATCATGAGTAAGGTAGATGAGCGCATGATATTTTTTTGGGGCGACAATACTTTCAATGCCGTTAATGGCCTGGCTAAAAAAGCTGTCGGCAATTTCGGGTATGATGATGGCTATTGTATTACTGCTTTGTTTGCGGAGACTACTGGCATAAGCGTTAGGTACGTAATTTAAACGCCTGGCAGCTTCCATTACCCTCAGTTTGGTTTCAGGACTTATATCATAGCTATCGCGCAGCGCTTTGGATATGGTTGCGGTTGAAAGGTTAAGCTCTTTCGCAAGCGTTTTCATATTCACCTTATCATTCTTGTTACCGCCGCTCATTTTTAGTATTGGTTGTGTTTAATTGTGGAGCAATATAACGAAAAAGATGTTCAGTAGTTCGGCGCAACTCAACCTGAACGGAGGAACGGCGTCTATATGCTAAAACAATCTTGGGTACGATTTAAATGAGAAAAGGCACAATTTCTTGCGCCTTTCGTGATCCCGCTGGGACTCGAACCCAGGACCCCAACATTAAAAGTGTTATGCTCTACCGGCTGAGCTACGGAATCATTCTTTAAATTTTCGCTTACTAAAGCAGGGCTGTTTAAAGGCAGCTTTTGTTTTTAAATAAAAAAGCCTCTTTTCAAAGGCTTTGTGATCCCGCTGGGACTCGAACCCAGGACCCCAACATTAAAAGTGTTATGCTCTACCGGCTGAGCTACGGAATCATACTTTTCAACTTCTTGGTTCGGTTAACCGTTTCCGTTTAAAGTGGTGCAAATATAGGGTTCTTAATTATTCCCTGCAAGCTATTTTTTAAATTAATGTTAAGCTTTTTTTAAGCTGTTAAAAACCAGTAAACTACAATTTTAGAACGGCTATTTTACCGCCATTTCCGGCTAATAATACAAGCTTGCCATGTTTTGCCTTACGGCAAACGTTAAAGCTTGTGCTGTCTATTTGTTTCCATGTTTTGCCTCCGTCAGTAGTAATATTACTCCCGGGTGTGCCTGTGGAAAGAAATATCCCGGATTTTATGTGCTCAACACTTGATTGAAAACCTGCCGGCCCTGTTTGTGGTGGTGTAAATGTGAGGACAGGGTGAACCGCCCGGATAGTCGCCACTGAATCTGTTTTTTTATCACTGGCATAATCACCCCCAACAATGATACCGGCATTTTGCCCGATCGATATTGAAAAAGCGCCTTCACTGCTTTTTCCATGTGTAAGAGGAAGGTTTGAATACTGCCATTGGTTATTATAAGGCTGCAAGGAAATAAGCCTGGCGTTGCTGCCTCCTGAAACGATGTATATTGCCTCTTTGCCTGATACTCTCAGACATGTGCCGCTTGCGGCAAATGATGCCTCTCCGGGCAGTGCATCCGGGGCATTTTTTGACTCATTCCAGGTTTCACCGCCGTCTTTGGTTTCCAGTAATAAGAATTTACCGTTGATCGGGTCGCCTAAGATGTAACCATGAAGGTTATCGGCAAAATCCATGGCGTCTAAAAAATAGGTGGTATCTGTTTTTCGATATTTTTCCTGCCAGGTTTGGCCGCCATCGACCGTTTTTAAGATGAGGGATGGCGTGCCCGAACTCATGATCACGGCTTCCTGATCATTGAATGCTTCGATATCCCGAAAGTCGTATTTTTCATATCCCTTTATTTGTTGCCAGCTCCAGGTTTTGCCGCCGTTGTTAGTTTTGGCGATGTATCCTTTACTGCCGCTTATCCACGCCGTATTATCATTAACTACTGATAAACCACGGATACTTGTTGGCTTATCCTGTTGTAAAACGGTAATAGTTTGTGCTTTCAGGACAGAACTGAACCACAAAGAACAAAGTAAGGTTCCTAAAGTAAAAATGCGGTTTAGCTTCATTATATTTGATATAAAGTGTTTTATGAAACCTAAGTTAGATTTTCAAAGGCCGTTAAACAACATAATATTGATTTTTTAATTTATTAAGTTGCAATTTGCCGGAAACGATTATATTTGCACGCTTGTTAATGAAACGATAAGCCCGGATGGCGAAATTGGTAAACGTTGCGGTCTCAGAAGCCGTTGAGAATTGTCTCTTGAGAGTTCGAGTCTCTCTTCGGGCACGCCTTTTTTAAGTGAGAAAAATTAGAATGTGAGAGTTGAAAGATTCTCACATTTTTTAAAAGCCCAGGTGGCGAAATTGGTAGACGCACCATCTTGAGGGGGTGGCATTCGTAAGGATGTACGAGTTCGAATCTCGTTCTGGGCACACCTCTTAAACAATTGTTTTTAAGATTTCTTTCCCTCTTTTAATCCACGGACTTCCTGCTGTAATACATTAACTACTACTGTTAAAAAATTCGAAGATCCGGTCGCTTTTATTATAGCTTTTAATTTTTGCCTGTAATACCGGCGAAGAGCTATATATATTTAGCGCATCACGCAGGGCGCCTGCTTTAAGGTTAGGGATATCCTGTCCAACTATGGTGATCACCTGTTTGGGATTTTCGCAGGCAAGGCAAAACAGCGCCTGCTCAATGGCAAATGTTTTACCGCTGCTGGTACCTCCCTGGTTAATTACCACATGCGCGGTTGAGAGATAATTTTGTTTGAACAGGACAGAACAGTGAAAACCTTCCGGTTCTTTAAATGGAATGTCGGTGATTATTTCTTCATCGGTCATTGTTGCTGATTTTTAAATCTGATACCTGAACTTGCAACGGGTACCAGCTTATAGTTTTACCTCTTTTTCGCTACCGGCAGGGGGCGGGCCGGAGTTAAAGATCTCCACTTTTAAAGGTTTTCCTGCTTCCGTATTTGGTGATGGATCATGTTTTTCGTTCCACCCCATGTTTTTTAGCGCGAACATTGCCCCGGTTGCGTTTTGGTGCAGATGGGCTTCATAACAAGCTTCTACGCGTAAAATGCCTTGTTTAACTGCCTGTGAAAACGGGCCGTGCTGTACATAAGTATAAAACTCCTGCCGGCTGCTAAAGCCAAGGGCAAGGGCCAGCCCTGATAGCGTTGCGGGTTCGGGTTCACGGTCCCAAACCTTTTGTTCAATAGTTTCTGCATTGTCTTTACTGTTTTTTACCGGTTTTTGTTCAATATGATATTTCCCCTTTATATAGGCGAAATATTTGTCAATAAGCCGCTCAACCTGGGCGGCGTTATTAAAGGAAGATATATTGGGTTTCATTATGTTTTAAATGCCGATTGGCATAAAAGAATAATCAAATGTCGGAAATATTTTTTACAATTACTAATTTTATTGGTAATTTTTTATTTGAAGCAGATATAGCAGATGAGCATAGGGTGAAATGAATAAGATGTAAATATTTTCTTTTTTAATAGAAAATATTTACATTTGTATATGAGCAAAGCAATTAAACGTAATACAGCTATTGAAGGCAGGCAAGGGCAGGCTGCATCCCGCCCCTATGTATTTACCGATGCGCCTATACAGGTTTTTAATGATCTGCTGATGCCTTATGAAACCTATTTTAAATCGCCTTTGGCCAAGCTTGGGGCTATAAAACAAGGGTTGCGTTCAAATTCCATCACTGATTTATTAAAGGTAACCGGTGCTACTCAAAGTGATATTGCCAAATGGCTGCATATAACCGAGCCTACTTTGCGTAAGCATTTGCAAAGCACACATGAGTTAAACCAGGGGCTGAGTGAGCACATCATTCAACTGTTTGAGCTTTTTGATAAAGGCCTGGATACCTTTGGCACCCTTGACGAGTTTAAAGGCTGGCTAAAACATTATAATCCGGGCATTGATGCTATCCCTTTTGATTTACTTGATACCATAACAGGCATTAGTATTGTAATAAGCCAGCTTATCCGTATTGATTACGGTGTGCTTGCCTAAAAATAATTATTGAATTAATGATTTAGTGAATGATTGCATTTTTTTCGCAAATTTATGATCACTAAATAGGTTATTAATCTTTCCATCTATCTTTTGAACGTTTACCGGATAAGTCAAACCAAATATGCCCATGACCGCAAAGGCTCAGGAATTGACGGCCGATGGAATTCATTGGGACAATATATGATCTATACAGGCGGTTCGCTGGCTCTTTCGTGCCTTGAAAAACTGGCGCATTCGCCTGGCACTGCTTTATATGCCGGTGATTTTTCAGTTATTATATTTCAGATACCGGATAATCTGCCTGTTTTTGAGATCACTGTAAACAAACTCCAAAAACTTAATGCCAACTGGCACAAGGTAATTAACTACCCGGTTACTCAATTACTTGGCGATACCTGGCTTCGTAAAATGGAAACGGCCGTATTAAAAGTACCATCGGCAATTATTGATCTGGAATATAATTACCTGCTTAATCCGGCCCATCCCGATTATAACAAAATAACTATTAGCAGCATAAACAAGTTCACCTTTGATCCGCGGCTTAAAGCGCAATAAAATCTTGTACAAACAAATAACTTAAATAATTATTTTATAATTGCACGGATAAACCTTTTACTTTTCCTGCATCGAATAATTATAATGGGTATTAATAAAACAAGCGTTTTAATTTTTGCAGGCTTGCTCATAAGTATCAGAGTACACGCCCAGGATAAAAGATACATCCCGATAGGGCACACTAAATATAAAGATACAGTACTGGTTACCCATCCCGACACTACTTTTGAAAAAGATATATTTGACGTTATAGGATCCATTTTTGGTGAAAGCAAAAAGCCCGGCAAAGTTGATTCTGTAACTTCAAAACCCGTAATATCAATTATTCCGGCTATAGGTTACACTTTACAAACAGGGTTGGCGGGTACTATATCAGGCAATGTGATTTTCAGGTTAGCACCCGATACCCGGATCTCCACCATAACAGTAAACCCTGCCTACACTCAAAATAAGCAGGTGATCGTCCCCATCCAATCAAACATATGGTCGAAAAATAACAAATATGATTTTATAGGCGATTTCAGGTTTTACAAATATCCGCAAAGTAGTTTTGGCTTAGGCAGTAATTCTGACAGGGATAATGAAAATCCCCTGGTTTACAGTTTTTTTCGTTTCCATGAAACTGTTTTGCGCAATATAACCGGAAATTTTTATGCCGGTTTGGGGTATATTTTTGATGACAGGTGGAATATGTACGAGAAAGGGCAGTTAAACGGAAAAACGTCCGACTATGAAAGGTACGGCCCTGTTAGCCGCGCTATATCAACCGGGATAACGTTTAGCGGGCTCTATGACAGTCGCGATAACTCGATCAATGCATCGCGCGGATTTTACACCTCGTTACAGTACCGGGATAATTATACTTTTTTAGGCAGTACAACTGCCTGGCGCTCTTTAATTGTTGACGTGCGCAAATACTTCAGATTTCCGGAAAGCTCGGATAACGTGCTGGCCTTTTGGTCATACAATTGGCTGGTAATTAATGGCCGGCCGGCATACCTCGATCTGCCCGCTACAGGGCATGACCCGGGCTTTACTACCGGGCGCGGATACATACAGGGTAGGTTTAGAGGGGCGCAAATGGTTTATCTTGAAAGCGAATACCGGTTTAAAATAACCCGGAATGGTTTACTTGGAGGGGTAGCTTTTGTAAACGGCGAGTCGTTTTCGGCAGCACCGGGTACGGCTTTGCAAACTGTGCAGCCCGGTTTTGGGGCTGGTTTAAGAGTTAAACTGAATAAGGTATCCAAAACCAACATAGCCATTGATTATGGTTTTGGGCGCGAAGGGTCAAAAGGCTTGTTTATTAATGTGGGCGAAGTGTTTTAGTTGAAGTGTATTCTTTTGATTGACAGTGTATTGTTGGTGGCTTGAATTTTAATTTTTATAATTTTACGGCGTTGGAAATCCCCAAAAACGGCCTGTTCTCTGTTTGTTTTTGCATTTTTATTAAAAGTTCATTACCGCGCATAAACCGGCAACTTTAGCATGACTATTGACGTATATTTATATAAAGGTTAAAAAAAGTTAAAAAATTAATTCGTTTAACCATATTTAATGAAATTTGTAATTATTTATTGCTATGTTTATTCGCCAATAAGCCTATGATACGTACCAGTTTTACTAAATGGTTTGTTTTACTAAGTTTATCCATTTCGGTGGCCTTAACTTCCTGCCAAAAAGACGAGGAAGTGAAAGATATCAGCGCGGTTAAAACATCAGGCAGTAAGGACAGCGTATCATCAGTAAACATTATCAATACTCCGGGTAATTTTCTTGCAGGTAAAGGTACTTTAAAAGTTACCATCGAAGATTCAACTTACACTTTTGATGCCAGCCAGGATTCAATTGCATTCATAAACGTGCATAATGGCGATAACAAATACTTTGGCATCACAGCAATCAATAAAGCGCATAACATGAGTTTTGGTATCAGCTCGTTAGGATTAGCTTCGGTGAAAACCAGCAGCGACGTAGCAGGAAGCCAGTTTTTATTTAAGGTTGATGAAAAAAAACCTTTACTTCAATATACCCTTACCAAATATGCCGGGCAACAGGATTTTGGCAAGATTGATATGGACCAGTATAATCACGAAAATATGATTGCTAAAGGTACTTTCTTTACCTTTTTAGCTAAAGACGATAAGTCTGACTCTCCTTTTTACCGTGTTGAGGGAAGCTTCGAGCTACAGCTCAAATAAAATCCGGTTTTGTTTTTAACATTGGTTTGGAAATTTTATTCAGTAATATGAAGGTAAAAAAGCCATTACCTGATGATCATTAGTGCCGGGCGAGGCAGGAATCCGGCTCTTTTTTTGTACCTTTACGCAAATTTTAAAAACATTGATGAAAGTATTTATTGCAGGTCTTCCTTTAGAAGTAGATGAGGCCGAATTAACAGCTGTTTTTGGTGATTTTGGGCCGGTTAAATCGCTCAGGATCATTAAAGATCGCGAAACAAAAGAGAGTAAGGGTTTTGGTTTTGTGGAGATGGTTAACGAGGATGAAGCGAAAGAAGCGATACGTTGCATGAATGGAGCAAGTTATTATGGCCGCAGAATCACGGTTAACGTAGCCGAAGATAAAGGTCCTGGCTTTAACGGCGGTGGCCAAAAAGGTGGCTTCAGGCGTAATTAATACCCACTAAAACATTTATTCTTCATTTCAAAAATATTAGCCGGCTTAGTCCGGCTTTTTTGTTTTTATCTGCAACGCTGAATCATATAATTAAAATGGTGTTAAATAATTGAATGAACAAGAGTTGCGGGAAAAAGAATAATTTAGTATGTTTATTAGTGATTGGTAAGCCTCTGAATTTTAATAAATTATCATATAATAACCTTAACCGCGGTTTTATGGCTAATTATGGTTACTTTTTACATTGTCCGCACCCGGGAATTCCTGAGCTTATTGTAGATTTAAAATAACTACGGTGGGTTCTTTTTTTAAATCGGTAATAGCAGCGACTGTGCTATGGTTTACGGCTTTTACAGCTTTTAGCCAGGAGCCACCTGACCTTACTTATGTTACACCCAACGTTTATGGTGTAGGTACAACAATACCTGAGTTATTTCCTTCTAATTCACGCGGCCCCGTGCCTGCTACTATTTATGGCGAAACGAAGGTTATAGCTGGAACAGGCCAATTAGGGAACGTTAATGGTGATGCAGCTACTGCGCAATTTAAATTGCCGTACGGTATTAGCATAGATGCCAGCGGCAATATGTATATTGCTGAAAGCGGAGGAGGAATCCGCATGATAACTGCCTTGAGGCAGGTTTCATCAATTGGTACGGATGCCTTGCCTGGTCCGCCTTTTAATGTGCCTAAGCTTAACAATCCCCGAGGGATAGTTAAGGATAAAAGCGGGAATTTATTTGTAGCAAATTACAGTAACCATAACATATTAAAAATTATGCCTTCGGGCTCAATTACTGTATTTGCAGGAATTAATCAAAGCGGCACTGCTGATGGTCCGGGTAATGTGGCAAATATTATCAATCCCAACGGTATTGCTATTGACAGGGATGATAATCTGTATGTGTCTGATGGTAATAATGCGATTCGTAAAATATCTCCGTCGGGTTATGTATATACCCTTGCCGGCCAGCCTGCTGCAGGTACTTTAGATGGGATTGGGCCTGCCGCTCAGTTTAATAGGCCAGCCGGGCTCACAGTTGATAAAAACGGGAATGTTTATGTCGCTGATCAAGGCGGCTTTGTGATTCGTAAGATTACTCCTAATGGGCGGGTTACAACAATTGCGGGCAGTGGAGTTTTTGGAACGAACGACGGAAATGGGACAGCGGCCAGTTTTCAATCTCCTGTGGGGATAACTATTGATGCCTCGGGTAATTTATATGTAACTGATAGTGGAACGGGGACTATAAGACGAATTTTACCTAATGGCGACGTTAAAACTATAGCTGGAGGTGGTCCGGTAGGAGCCGAAAGTGGGGTTGGTGCCGATGTGCATTTTAGCAGCCCAAGCGGTATCGCAATAGGACCGGATGGCAATTTATATGTAGCTGAATATGGCAAAAATTCTATAAAGCGGGTTATAGCAACAGGTTATATTATTGATAAACCTTTGCCTCCCGGTCTTGTTTTTGATCCTAAAACCGGGGTAATAACCGGAACTCCTACGGTAACCTGGCCGGCTACCGATTATAAAGTTACCGCATTCAATGCTGGCGGTAGCGCAAGTTTTGTGATAAACATTAGCGTAAACACGGTTGCTGCGCCTGCAATTGTAGTGGGCCGCGTAACTGGAACAATGAGTACCTGTTTTGGGGCTGCCTCAACAAGTTATCAGAAATTTACCTTGTCTGGTACAAATCTTATTAACAATATTAGCGTAAGTGCTCCTGCTGCAGGGTTTGAGATTTCGTTATCGCCAACAGGAGGCTATACCAATAGCTTTACAGTTAACCAGGCAACGTTGGGTACGGCCGGTGTTGAGGTTTATATACGTTTGTCGGCTGAAGCGGTAGTAGGAGTGTGGACGGGTAATTTGTATATACATTCGCTTGGCGCTAATGATGCTGTTGCAGTTGCAACAGGCGTAGTAAATGAATCGGTTACACCGGCTGTTAGTATTGCTCAACAGAATTTAGGGTGCGCTGGCCAGCCGGTAACATTTGTTGCTACACCAATAAATCAAGGGGGCAACCCAATTTACCGGTGGTTTGTAAATGATGTTGATCAGGGTGTAAATAGTACTACGTTTACAACCTCATCAGTTACAAGTACTGATGCAATAACATTTATATTAACTAATACCGATAACTGTGCCACAATTGCCGATTCGCGCTCCAATAAATTATTTCCGCGATATAGGCAAGTAGTACCTGCGG
Organism: Mucilaginibacter sp. 3215; assembly: GCF_050433785.1. Lineage (NCBI taxonomy): Bacteria > Pseudomonadati > Bacteroidota > Sphingobacteriia > Sphingobacteriales > Sphingobacteriaceae > Mucilaginibacter > Mucilaginibacter sp. 3215. The sequence continues at coordinate 115,647 of NZ_JBNPWO010000003.1, read as the reverse complement.
TGCATATCAGCCAGCAAGCTTTAGTTTGCTCAGGCGAACCGGTTACTTTTGTGGCAACACCAACCGATGCTGGTGTTAATCCCATTTATCAATGGTATGTAAATGGAAATGCACAGGACGAAAATAGCCTTAGCTTTACACCGGCTACAATAAACAAATCTGATATTGTAACCTTTAGTTTAACCAATACCAGTGATTGTACTTTTAAAGCAACGGAAAAGTCAAATTCGTTGACTCCTCAATATAAACCACAGATAACGCCGGAGGTAAGCATTAATCAACAGATTTTAAGTTGTCCCGGCGAACAGGTGATACTTGTGGCCTTATCAACAAACGGTGGTGATCATGCCAATTATCAGTGGTATGTAAACGGAAGTCCTCAGGGTGCCAACAGCGTGAATTTTATAAGTTCTGAAATTAGCAGTAGTGATATAATAACGGTTACGCTCACCAATACCACCGATTGTACAAGCACGCCATCTGTTACTTCGGCCTCGGCATCGCCCATGTATATACCATTAACATTCCCAATAGTGACGGTAGAACAGCCAGATTTAGCTTGTCAGGGGCGGTCGGTCACATTTGTGGCAAATACCCATGGGACTGAGATCGCTAATTCTGTTTACCGCTGGGAGATTAATAATGTCGATCAGCATAATAACAATAAAACGTTTCCTGCGCCCACCACCATAACGGCTGCCGATAAGGTGACTGTTACGCTGATTAATACAAGCGATTGCGGTCCTTTGAGTGCGATTTCAACTCCGGTATCGCCTATATATAAGCCATTAGTAACACCAACAGTAACAGTGGAACAGCTCAACATAGGTTGCTCGGGCCAGCCTGTAACTTTTGTGGCTAATACCAATAGGAGCGAAGGTATTAACCCTGTATATCGCTGGCGGGTTAACGGTGTCGATCAAAATAATAATGGAAAAACATTTCCGGCACCTGCAACTATTACCGCTGCCGATAAAGTAACTGTTACCCTCGTCAATACCAGTGATTGTACCGATAATCCCGCTGGTGTAACCTCTCTTCCGATATCGCCTGTATATAAGTCATTGGTAACACCAACAGTAACAGTGGAACAGCCCAACATAGTTTGCTCGGGCCAGCCTGTAACTTTTGTGGCTAATACCAATGGGAGCGAAGGTATTAACCCTGTATATCGCTGGCGGGTTAACGGTGTCGATCAAAATAATAATGGAAAAACATTTCCGGCACCTGCAACTATTACCGCTGCCGATAAAGTAACTGTTACCCTCCTCAATACCAGTGATTGTACCGATGATCCCGCTGGTGTAACCTCTCTTCCGGTATCGCCTGTATATAAGCCATTAGTAACACCAACAGTAACAGTGGAACAGCTCAACATAGTTTGCTCGGGCCAGCCTGTAACTTTTGTGGCTAATACCAATAGGAGCGAAGGTATTAACCCTGTATATCGCTGGCGGGTTAACGGTATCGATCAAAATAATAATGAAAAAACATTTCCGGCACCTGCAACTATTACCGCTGCCGATAAAGTAACTGTTACCCTCGTCAATACCAGTGATTGTACCGATAATCCCGCTGGTGTAACCTCTCTTCCGGTATCACCTGTATATAAACCTCAAATTACTCCAATTGTAACTATTGCTTCTTCGTCGATTTATCCCGCCTGCGAGGGGGCAGATCAAACCTTTATGGCCGTATCGCCTAATGCGGGCAGTACCCCAACCTACCAGTGGCAATTGAACCATGTTAACGTTGGCGAAAACAGCGATAAGTTTACAAGTAATACCCTGAAAAACGGTGATGTGTTAACCTGCACAATAAGCAGCGCTGCACAATGTACAATGCCTGGTACCAGCAATGAGCTTTCCATTGAAACTAAAGCGTTGCCTACTGTGGCATTTAACGGAGAGCTTACTATAAAAAGGGGTGAAAGTATTGCCTTGTCCCCAGTTAAATCAGATGATATTATAGATTATAGTTGGTCGCCTTCAGTTGGATTAAATAATTCAGTTATCTCAAGCCCAACTGCGTCGCCAACGGTAACCACTGTTTATAGGTTAACCGTAACAACAGCAGGCGGATGTCAGGCCTCAGCCGCCATCAAAGTTAACGTGCTTGAACAAATGGTTATCCCGAATGCTTTTACCCCTAACGGGGATGGTATTAACGATACCTGGAGTATAGCCGGGCTTGCCGCATATCCAAATTGCATCGTGAATGTGTTTAACAGATATGGCGCCGGAATATTCCGTTCGGTAGGTTATGCTAAAAACTGGAACGGATCTTTCAATGGGTATGTGCTGCCGGCCGGGACTTATTATTATGTAGTTGACCTTAAAGATGGTAAGAAACCGCTGTCGGGGTACGTAACACTTTTAAAGTGATATATGCAAGCCAGCGCAATTAAGTAACTTGTTGCTTATGATGCTTGTGCCAGTGAATTATTAATATCGAGGTTATTAAGTAAGCTGTCAAGCTTGAGGTTAAATTCTTTCAATTTGATATCACCTCTTTCAAAAGCTCCTGTTAAGCGTGTCAGTTCCTGTTCAATACTTGTTACAATGGCATTATTGGCATTAGCGCCATTCTTTTGCAAATCTTCAATTACTTCTATTTTATGTTCTGCAGCTTTAAGCAGGTATAGTTGTTGCACATCGGCGGTTATATGACTATTGTCGCCAGCTTTTGTGTTTTGCCGTTTGTTAAATTCAACTAAAATTATGGCAGCAACGATAGCCGCGATTACCAGTATCATGATAGGTTCCATCTTCTTCTCTTTTATTACAACTTTATCACTCCCGGCAGAGGCCTGCGGTTTATAATTACTATAAATATAATTGAATAAAAAATAAACTAAAAAGGCATTGTTGATAAAATCCCCATTTGTGAATAACTATTGAGAAATGGTTGTGGGTTTTGTGTAAATATGTGAAGCTTTAAGGAAACAGGTTAGCTATGCCGGGTAGCTGTTGTAGGTTGCCTATTGAGCCGTTTTTCGTAGCACAGAAATCTTAAACCCGGCCTTATATCCAGGCTAATCTCGCCCGCCAAAACATAGCCCAGCTTTGGGAACAGCTTTTGCGTTGCCAGGTTCGCAATATTGGTGTCAATTCGTAATATATTTATTCCTCGCTGTGCAGCTTCATGTTCGGCCTGCATGAGAAGTGCTGCAGCGACGCCCCGACCCCGGTAGTTAATGTTTACAGCAAGCCGATGCGTAACTATGGCAGCTTCGTCGATATCAAGCCCGGCCTGTGCATATTCTGCATCCTGATCGGTAGTTATGGCAGCCACACCTGCTATTGCTCCTGTAGCTTCGGCTACCCAAAGCTGGTTAAGGTTAATGTCTTCTGTAAATACTTGTTTATTGGGGTAGTCATAATTCCATTGAAAATTACCTGTTGCCTTCATGCCAGGTATTACTTCAGCTACAAAAGCTAATATCTGCGGTATATCATTGAGGGTAGCCAGCCGGATTATCATTTTATCTGTCAAGCAAATCGTAATTAAAAATAGGGAAGTTTTAAGTCATGATAGCTAATTTTTGTAACAAATGACCAGTTTATTTCACCATGGGCGTTTTTTAATGAGGTTTTCGATGTTGATTTTATAAGTATGATAACCGCTCACCGGGCAGGTAACAATGGCGGTGGAATTTGTTGTTCTTTTAATAAATTCTACCGCCATGCGGGTTAATGGTTATGCTTTTTGTGAATGTCTTTAACAAGGCAAAGTTTTTTAATGTCGGCTACTTTTATAATAAATGGGGCATATTTGAGCCGGTTGCCAACCATTTCGGTTGTATTATCTGAATGTGCAATTACTTCATCAAGGCTATCACCTGCAAGCAGGCGTTTATACATTCGGTAATCTCCCCACTCAATGTAATAAACCTCGCCGGGCAGGATCTTTTTGTCATGAATTATTTTTAGTGCAACCCAGCAGCCGTTTTCAAGATATGGGTACATACTGTGCCCCCAAACCGGAAGTGCGAAATCGCAATCCTCAATGCCCGGGAAATTCATATGACCAACCGGCTGTGAATCATTAATGTCGTTATATACTTCTACGCCTGAAGCGGTTGCAGAAATTTCATACATAGGTATGCCCTCACTGTGTTTGGATATAGGTTTTGATTCAGAGAAATTCTGTTTTTTGTCCCCTGTTATGTAGTCTTTGTATTTTTCTTTAAAAACACGGAGTTTTTCTGGGTCTATGTTCTGCCGGCTCTTTATTATTTCGGTGATCGAGCTTGGCGAGTTAAAGCCTAACGCTTCAGCTAATTGAGCATTTCCGTTAAAGGCTTTTCCCTTAAGTTGGTTATAAAGTATGATAAACTCCAATGTTTCGGGGCGTACAATCTTTATTTTGTTTGGTTTTATCTCGTCTTCCATGATGAAAATAATTTAAAGATTTTTCTTGATTATAATAAAGATTATTCTGTATATTTGTTTCGTTGATAATTGCTAATGTAAGTCAAATTATTCACAAATCAAAATGTTCGGTTCGTTTTATAAAGAGTATTCTTTTATTTAAATACAATATTCTGTAATTTAAAATCAAGAAATAATATCAATAAATAATCAATATCATACTACCATGCATATAGCATTTTCGGCCCTGCGGCAATTGACAGGAGGTAATAACAATCAAGATAATCGGGATACTGTGAATGAACATGAGGCTTTACAGCGCTTTGAGGGTTACAAAACTGCATGTGAAAAATATAGAGATGAAATTGCTGCTATCCAAAAGTATATGCCGGGATGGATGCCCGCTTTTAACGGTAATAACCTGGTTGCAGGTATTACGGCCTAAAATGCTCAATTAAAATAATACGAATCAATACACTAATTATCATGATAAAAATTTCTCAAAAACTTAAAAGTCAGCTTTGGTGGCTTATTATATCGGTTGATTATGATTACAGCCGGATAACTATTGCCGAGCACGATATTACCGATGAAGTACTTACTTTGTGGCTGGAGGATAAACAGGATTTTAAAAACTCAATTGATGAATGCCTCCAAGTAGATATCCGGGTTCGTGACCTGGCCCGGATCATTAAAACCGAAAACCTGAATAGTTACGAGGGGAGCAAATTGCACCCAACCAAAAACTTTGCTTACAAGGCCCGCATCGAAATTAACACCCCCTTGCTATGGTATAAAGAGGATGCCTCGTCACTTGAACAGCACTGGACCCGCGAAGCTGTATTGAAAGCTTTGCTTACACAACTTGTAGAAGAGGGTGCTGCGAGCGATTATACGTATTAAGTTATCTATAAAATATGCTGTTTGGCATTGTTTGCATATCGCCACCCGTGTACAAAAAGCAATGTTGTATCACCTTTACCCGTATCTTTGTAAGCAATATAACTCCATGGTTGCTGATTTTTACGGTGCACTTATCAGTTGCGTTTTTGTTTTGCGGGTGCTGGGTGCAGGCATACCACAGTCCAATTGAGGTTGCCAGTGAAAACAATGCGGGTAACTTTTTCATACAGGCAGATAATTATATGCGGCAGTTTCGCTATGTAAATTCCGTCTATGAAATAGGTTGCAGCAAACGTTTAACTTATTTTAACAAAGCGATCATTGTTGCATGAAGAAGGGCCGGGACGCAGGTCCCGACGCTATTTTACCTTTACCAACTGTTGTTCTTTTTCAATATGCTCAACGAGCTCCAAATCTTCGCTAACAGCTTCGGCTTCCGGACTTGCGTAGTTTAGTTTGCGGAAACGCCACTGGGCAAAAGCAGGCTCCTGGAAGCGGTTTATCAGTTTAAAAAATTTGGGGAAATTGTGTACTTCTTCTAACAACAGGCCGGTTACAATACCATTGTTATCAAGTATTTCGCGTATGGTGTATTCCTTATCTTTAGTGATCCAGATCTCAAAGTCCTGCCGTATTTCAGCCATCTTTTCAGGATCTATTTTGTCGTTTATACAAATTACCTTATCGCCCGGTTTCATAATGATCGCAATTTTATGTATCCCTTTTGTTAAGGGATTATGAATGTAAAGGTCGGCTTTTTATGCGTATTTTAAAATTTGTGCAGGGTGGATTTTTGTGTTAGAAAAATATTCGAAAAAAGTTTTAAATATTATGCAACCTTATTTTATTGGCTTCGTATTAAAATGTATAATCAATGTTTAATATCAGAGCTTTATATGGATTATTTTTATTTGTTTATGATTGCGGGGCTCGGACTGGTATTTGTTATTTTACAGTTTGATAAGCAACAACGGAGCAGGGTTAATTTATTGCTGAAAAACGCGAATGATGTGCAGCCGTTATTGATGAAACGGTGTATGGATCAAAAAATAAATAAAATTAATGCGGGGCTCACTGTTGATAATTGTCATGCGCATATGCGCGACAATGCGAAGCAAAACATTGGGGCAAGCCTGCAACAAATAGCAGGTGATTACCATGCAGGAAAGATCAGTTTGCCGGTTTATAATGATAAGCTTGGCGAATTGCTTGAAAATTTAGGAAATAAATAATTTATTGGTTTTAACCTGAGTTTATTTTATTGTCATATATAGTTTTTGTTGGTTAGTTTTACTTTAAGGTCATTTGCTGTTGGGGCATTTGACCTTTTTTGTTTCGGTGCCTTCAATAAAGCAATTATATATTGCATGGATAAACAAAATGATTATTATTGCAGTCACTTATGTCTGACGAAGCGATTATAAAACGGTTAAAGGTAGTTGTTAAAGAGCACGGCGGCCAGCTGGGGCTTGCCGGGGCCATTGGTGTTGATCAGGGTTTTATTAGTAAGGTGATCAACAAAAAGCAGGATATTAGCTATTATCTTATCCGGAAGCTCTGTTTCCAGCTTAAATACTCGCCCGAATGGCTTATTCTTGGTACGGGCGAGAAAATGATCAACAAACCCGAATCGGCCAAGCTTATTACCGAAATACAAATGATGCGTACAGAGGTTGATATTTTGCAGGCCCGTATGCGCACCTACGAAATGGAATTGAAAGAGCTGCGCGCACAATTACATATAGAGGACAAGAAGGCGGTATAGCCACTCCAAATTCGCGTAAATGTAAAAGCCCCTTTCGGGGCTTGGTTGTTATTTATAGATCAGTTAATAGTTACTTATTATACGAGTATTGTAAACGAAAAGTTATTGTTATTTGCAATATTTTATAATAGAATCAGACGCTTCTTGTACGCCCATACTTAACGCTTTATTCATATCGGCGCAACCGTCCGTTTTATCATCAAGGGTTATTTTTGCAAGGCCCCTTTGTAAATAGGCCCGGCCTTTTTTCGCGTCGAGGCTTATAGCGGTATTACAGTCTAAAATTGCTCCGTTCAAATCTTTTAAATTTATTTTGGCGACAGCCCTGTCAATATATAGATCAGGATTGTTAGGGGCAAGTTTAAACACGGCTGCAAAATCTTCTTTCACTCCCTGGGCATCCCCGAGATTACTTTTAGCAATACCGCTATGCGAGTAAGCTTTTACATTGGTATCGTTCATATAAATGGCGTTATGATAATCATCGGCAGCGCCGGCATAATCCTTCATAGCCATTTTAGTATCGCCCCTGATTAAAAAGGTTTCGTCGTTTGAGTAAATTGACACGGCACGGTCGAGATCAGCGAGGGCGCCTTTATAGTTTTTAAGTTTGGCTTTTACAAAACCCCGCGTTTGCCATACTAAAGCGGTTGAATCTGATAATGAGTCAATTTTTAGTGCGTTGCTCAAATCGGCTATGGCGCCGTTGTTGTCTTCAGCGTCTGCTTTGGCGAGGCCCCGCTTCAACAATAGTGTGATATTTTTAGGGGCTTTAAGTACACCGGTATTATAATCGGCCATGGCCCCTTTTGCATCACCTATGGCGGCCTTTGCTTCACCCCGATAAAGGTAAAAATCAGCATTTGCAGGATTAAGTGCTATAGCCCTGGTAAATATTTGTACGCCATTGTTAGTGTATTTATAAAAATTATTGATTTTACCCAGCCGTGAATAACCATTTTGCTGTTGCGGGGCAATACTGATCAGTTTTTCGAGGTCAGTTACAGCCGCGGCATAATCACCCAGTTTGGTTTTTTCAATAGCCCGGTTTAAAAAGGCATAAGTATAAATCGGATTTATAGCAATGGCCTTCGTATAGTCGTTAATAGCAGCTGAGGGAATTCCTAAATCGCGATAAGCATCGCCGCGCGACAGGTAAGCTTCATCGCTTTTACTGTTCAGGCTGATTGCTTTTGTTAAATCACTAATCACTCCCGCGGTATCCTTCGTGGCCATTTTAGCTTTGCTTAAGGTTACGTAAGCACTTATGCTGTTAGGGTTTATTTTAATTGCCGAATCGGCATCGGCTCTGGCGCCTTCGTAATTGCCTAATGCCAGCTTTGAAAATGAACGGCTTTGGTATGCATCACCGTTTTTGGGGGCAAGGGCAATAGCTTTGTTAAAATCTTCCAAAGCGGCCTGATTATCTTTTTTGTCGCTTTTAATAATTCCACGATATAGGTACAGATTTGAATTCCGGGGGAATTGCGCAATTGCCTTGTTGAAATAATCAAGAGCACCATTGGAATCGCCCAGGCTGCTTTGGGCATTGGCCATGTAAAGCAAAAGGTTTTTAAGGTTGGGGTTGATAGCGGCTGCTTTCTTATAATCATCAACCGCGCCTTTAAAATCATTTAGTTTTGCCCTCGTATTTGCCCGATAAAAATAAGCTTCAGCGTTATCGGGATTAAGCGATAGTGTTTTGGTATAATCAGCAATGGCGCCATTATAATCGTTTATGCTGGCCTTGCTGCCTGCCATGTATTGATAGATTTCGGCGCTGTTAGGGCTTAGTTTAATAGCCATATTATAATCAGCAATGGCCCCGGTAAAATCGTTATTATTGTTTTTGGCAAGGCCTCGGTATTTATACAGATCGGCGTCGTTTGGTGTAAATTGAAGTGCCGTAGTAAAATCGGCAATGGCGCCGGTATAATCACTCATGTTACTTTTGGCATTGCCCCTGTAGTGGAACATGTCTGCAGTTTTTGGTCCCAACGCAATCGCGCGGTCAAAATCGATAATGGCCGCCTGATAATCTTGTATGGCAGCCTCTGCATTGGCTTTATATAGGTAGGCGTTGGTCAAATCGGCTTTCAGGGCAATAGCCTGTGCATAATCATTAATAGCTGCTTTATAGTCTTTAAGATTGCCATATGCATTTGCCCGGTAATAAAAAACTTCCGCGTTTTTGTTGTTTAATTCTATAGCGCGCGTAAAATCTTGTATGGCATCCTTATAATTCCTTGCATTGGCTTTTGAGTTTCCCTCCTGGATATATTTACTTGCTGTTTGGGCAAATGAACATAGCGGCAAAAAAAGCAGAAATAGAATTTTTTTCATGAACACGGCAGCGGTTTATCAAATATCAATAAAAATCTGTTATTGACTATGGCAAAACTTATACCATCATGAAATATCTTATAACTAATAAGAAATGAATGAGGGGCAGTGGGTATTGGGGTAAAATTGGGGCGTAAAAGCCCCAACGTTAAAGAGTTTAATTAAAACCAAACAGGAGTATTCCTTTATTTTTTAGATCAGTGATCAGGAAAAAGAGGCTTCGTTTGTCCTGTCCTGATTCCGTTTTTTTCCATATGCTATCGCGGCTGTACAAAGCGCAATGCACACCAATAATGCTACCTCAATAACAACGTGAATTACCGGGACGTTGCCAGGGAAGTTTGACAACAAAATACCTGCGTCCGGAACCAACAGACCAACCAGCGGGAAGCAAAAGAACATTCTTAATATTATTAATTTTTCCATAATTATTAACATTTAGTATGACAATGCTAAGGTACGTATTATTTTTTTGTAATTTAAACAAAATTTGCATTCATTTAATTGAAACCTTCAAAACCAGCCGGGTAACAATTTTGAAGGCATGTTTTATAAAATGCCTCTGCAATTTTTAATAATTATTAATTAAGTGATCATAGAACATTGTTTGCCGGTTATTGTTTTAACTTTCGTGTTTTTTTATAGATTTTTTTAGGGGTGATATAGGTTTTTAGCCCATATCAGGGGAAAATAAAAAATAAATTTTTAAATAAGCGAACGCTCACTTATTTTTGTATTGAAATGAGACCCCGCGACGAACATAAAGAACGCCAAATACGCCAGAAGGCGATAGAATTGATAGTGGCTGAAGGTCTTGACGGTTTTGGGGTAAATAAGCTTGCGCGGTCCGCGGGAGTGTCACCGGCTACCATCTATATCTATTATAAAGATAAAGAAGAATTAATAACCAGTATTTGCGTTGGGGTAGCCGAAAAGATGATGACCTTTAGTCTCCAAAATTTTTCGCCTGATATGGATTTTGCAGATGGGCTGAGGGTACAATGGCGCAACCGCCTCGAATATTTCATAGAATGTCCGTTAGACATGGAGTTTATTGAAATTATGCGCTATACCCATTTTTATGAAAAAGTAACTGCTATGCTTACCGTTAATTTTGGGCAGGTACTGGGCGCATTTATGCGTAATGCCGAAGAAAAGCAGCAACTGATCCCTTTGCCTTTTGAGGTTTATTGGGCAGTAGCATATGCGCCGCTTTATCAGCTTATCAAATTTCATAACCAGGGCAACAGCTATGTGAACAGCAGTTTTAAATTGGATGATAAACTGATGGAGCAAGCATTGGGTCTGGTATTAAAAGCATTAAAGCCTTGATTAGTATGTCAGCAATCACTATTAAACTTAATCACGTTAATTTGCCGGTGACTGATGTTACCGCCTGTTCTGATTTTTTTGAGCAATATTTTAACTTTAAATGTACCAGTGTAAAAGGTAATAATATGCTGGCCGTAATGGAAGGCGAGGATGGCTTTATCCTGGTGCTTATGGCTGATACCTTTAACCGGAATGGCAACAACAGTTACCCCGATGCTTTTCATATCGGTTTTTTGGTTGACAGCCATGAGCAGGTTGCCGAAGTTTATGACCGGCTGATAAAAGGTGGAATAGCTGTAACGCAAGCTCCGGCACCTTTGCGTGGTGGTTTTGGGTTTTATTTTAATGCTCCGGGCAATATATTAACGGAGGTTACCTGTTTAGCTTAATAAGTTTAATAATTAAGTATTAAATAAAATAATCAACTTATGGTACATGCATCAGCTTATAAAGATCCGCATCACGTGATGCTTTTTTTTGAAGAGATTGGCAACCTTGCGGATAACGAACAATGTTTAGTTGATAGAAATGGTTATTACGCTGATCTTAAAAGCAATGGCAAGGTTGTTATAAGCGGTAGTTTCTGGAACCAGGATAAAAACTTTGTAATTGTTTCTGTTTCAGACGATAATGAGCTTGTTCGTATTATTGAAAACGATCCTGCAATAAAACAAAATGTACTTGAATTGGTAAAAGCAATGCCTTTTTAACCCTTTTTTAGGGTGAAAATACGTAGTGTAAAATGGGTTAAAATACGGGGTGCGTCGTGCTTGTATATCCGTATACTGCACAATATTTTTGTGTAAACGGATGCCCATGGAGCCTTTTGAACTAAGAGTTAATAAGCGGACTTATAAAATTATACCTTCGGTTGTTAATGAAACCACCTTCAGTGTATTAAACTACTCGGCTTTTTACACCATAACCCGGTTAACAAAAGGTTGCTGGGAAATTATTGAGCATCGTTTCGGAGATCATCTGATCCCTCTGCAGGAAATAGGCCGCTCAATTGAGGAGTATTATAAACTCTGATGCTGTTAATTATTAAAAACTTCCATTAACCATATCGAAAATATTTATTGCTTTTTAATAAATATTATTTTTTATTAATCTTTAAAGTTTTAAATTAGACGTATTAAACTTATACCTTAAATATTATGGAAAAATTAGCAATTTTAAGAATGTTTGCCGGCTTTCCATTGCTCGGCTTATTACTGCCTGATATTTCTACTTTTATAGTCGGCCGCTTTCAAGATATTTCGCCGTTTCATATTTATATTGAATGTTTTTTATTCCTTTTTATAATTGCTTGTACATTGGGCATAGCCTATATCCGGAAATTTGGCGACAGGCCTGGTTCGCAGTTGCAATAATAAATTACGGGCCTCAGCCAGTTACCCGTAGTTTTTAACATTAATCATTATAAACAAGATATATTGTTTAGTACCCTAAAAGCCCTGTTGCCCGGTTTATTTAAGCCAGGTTTTTTTGTGGCCTTACTTGTTTGAAATTAATTTAGTGTTCCGGGTTAACTTTATTTTTTTATTTTTACGGGTAAATGAACCCTAAACACCATTATCTAACTTCTCCCCGTAAGGCGTACTTACTCCTCATGAAAAAATCAGCTATCTGTTTTAAGCTATTTTTAATAGTTATAATGTTTTGTTGTTTTAGCGATGCTATGGCCCAGCATCGTTCCAGCCGGGCGTTAACGTATGGTGGCGGAGGCAGCGGCGCTGTTAATTTTAGCGATGGCTGGGGCATAGCCGCAGGTACAGGTGTCGATATTCCGCAAGGTAATTTTAATTATACCTTTAAACCTGCCATTAATTTTAATGCCAGCGTTTACAGGTTTTTAGGGCCTTTTACCGCAAGTGTAAGCTTAGGGTACATGAACTTTAAGCCGGATGAATATTTAATTTCAGAGGAAGTTGAAGGTACAGGTTCAACTGCTAATACGTATTATGCGGATATGCCCGTAATTGCCGCATATGGCGGTGCTGCTTACAATATTGATATAGCCGATAACTTCAGGGTATATGGCGGTGTTAACTTAGGGGTATATTTTACTGATTTTGCTGTAGGTTATGAAATTGACGGCGTAGATCCATTTGTTTATGATAAATGGTCGCAATCATTATATTATGCTCCCAAAGTAGGGGTAATATTTCCGATAACTCCTAAGTTGGGGATCAGCATCGAATCAAAATATAACTTCTTCTCTCAGAAACTAACTTTGGGCGATGTTTCGGCAAAACAAAACTGGAATTCTCTTTCGCTTGGGGCCGAGCTGGTTTTCAAATTTTAATAATCGGTTTGTAGCGTTACGTATAGTAATTTGCAATTGCTGGTGATATGAATCTCAATTTACTGATATTTACGCCAAATATTTGTATTAATGAAAGGCTTACGTACTATTACATTCCTGTTTATTTCCAATACCTTCATGACATTTGCCTGGTATGGGCACCTTAAGTTTAAGGAGTATGACTGGGGCAAAAACCTAAGCTTAATAGCCATTATACTTATAAGCTGGGGATTGGCTTTTTTCGAATACCTGTTCCAGGTACCTGCTAACGAAGGAGGCTTTAAGGAAAACGGCGGCCCCTTTACCCTGGTTGAATTAAAAACCATTCAGGAAGCCATTACGCTTACGGTATTTATGATTTTCACAACCCTGCTTTTCAAAAATGAAAAACTGGGCTGGAACCATTTGGTAGGTTTCGGGCTAATTGTGCTGGCGGTATTTGTTATTTTTAAAAAATGGTAATTAGCTAACACTTAGGTAAAGCGGTCTGAATGATACGCTGCAAAACTTACCGCCCCCTTTTCGTTTTCATATTTGCTGGACTACCTGCTTTCTTAATCCTGGCTTATTGGGATAATGCAGATGCTGTTTACATTTGATTAAAAGCTTGTAAACAACTCAATAACAATATGGAAATAACTTATAAAACTGGTACAATACCATCCGCCCGGCAAGTGATAGAACTTTATGATACAGCAGGGCTGAAACGCCCAACCCATGATGAGCAACGGATTGCCAGGATGTACCAAAACTCAAACCTTGTGGTAAGCGCTTGGGATGGTGATAAACTGGTAGGCATATCTCGCGCGCTAACCGATTTTTGTTACAGCTGCTATCTTTCAGACCTGGCGGTTACTAAAGCTTATCAAAAAGAAGGGATAGGCAAAAAGCTGATTAAACTAACTAAGGAAGCCATTGGCGATGAAACTATGCTTTTACTGCTTTCGGCTACAACCGCTATGGAATATTACCCTAAAGTAGGTATGGAAACTGTTCATAACGGCTTTATCATCCATAGGGTAAAATAAAACGAGGGCAGGACGATGATTTATATCTTTTCATCCTACCCTGATTTAGCGTTTATTTACCACCAAATACATAAAATACAGAGAGTAATACGCCATTGTTAATTATATTGAAATTAACGTTATTAGTACTTCCAATCCGGCTGTTATAATCGTCTTTGATCTTGCTGTGACTGTAAGAGAAATTGGCCAATGTGGCGGCTAAACCAAGTTTTTTTGTAGGGTAATAAACAAGACCCATAGTTGCTCCTGCTGCATAACTGTCAGTTTTAGTTGGAGTACTTGTATCAGCTGATCTGAAATTGTAGCGACTGTATCCGAGATATGGTCCTGCGCGAAGCCCTAATTTATCGCCAAACATAAAATATTTCCTCAGAAATAGTGCAGCCCCATATTGATGTGAAGTTACGTTGTTGGGATAATTACTGTTTTTACTGTTTTGTGAGGTGTGGGCGTAATTAAGATTTACTCCAATATCAAGTTTATCTGCTATAAAATAACTATAGCTGGGACCGATACTGAAATTTGTATTTTTAACTTCAGATTCGTAAGGGTTGGGGACCGACTGAAAAGCGTTTTGCGTCGATTTCTGATACATAAATTGCAGATCGATACCCAATGTTTGTGAACCTTTTTCGGTTTGGGCTTTTGATATTTGAAAAGCCAATAAAAATGCGGGGATTAAGATTAGGATTTTTTTCATTTGTGTTAATGTTTTGGTTTGTTAAGCCATTGAAACGGAAAAACACAAAAGATATTTTGCCCGAGAAAGGCTTTTAATAATATTTATAAAATAAATTTAATTTGAGCTGAAATAGATAATATAAGTTAGAAAAACTCGTTGAAATGGATTTTTTATAGTTATGTCGATATAAATATTTGAATAGCAATAAAATAAATATCAGAACGAAGCGTAAATGTTTAATTAGGTTGATGAAATAAGGTCGGTTACTATTAATTCCCCTCTAAATTATTACGGTATTGCTTTAGCGCTGTTAGGATTGATCGTACGATTTCGTTTTGTCCGCTGGCCGAGTTCAGGTATGCTTCATCAGATGGATTGTTGATAAACCCGGTTTCAACCAGTACGGCAGGCATGCCGCTTTGCGCCAATACCAAAACACCCTGTTCCTTTACGCCCAAACTATGCCTTCCATTAGTTTTACGAAACTGGTTATCAACCAAGTCGCCAAACTGGATACTTTGTTTGCGGTATTTTTGCTGAAACGCGTTAAGTACAATAGTATTTACCGCAGCATCATCGCCATAGCCATTGTATTTTTCTTTGTAATCCTTTTCTATAAATATCGAAGCATTTTCGCGCAATGCTTCACGCTGTTCCTGGCTGCGGTGAAAGCCGTATACAAGCAACAATGTTCCCCGCGATGATCCTTTTCGCTGGGGCGATGAATTGCAATGGATGGAAATGAAAAGGTTACCATGATTGTCGTTAGCAATGTCGGTACGTTTATGCAACTCAATAAAAACATCGGTGCTGCGGGTCATTACTACTTTAATACCGCTCATTTCATCGTTTATGGCATCCCTTAACTTTTTGGCGATACTTAATGAAACGTTTTTTTCCTTTGAATAAGTCCCATGCGATCCCGGGTCTTTGCCTCCGTGTCCGGCATCGATAATAACCGTTTTAAATTTGAAACGATTGGGGCTTGCTGGTGCAGACTGTTGCCCGAAACACCTGGCAGTGAAAAGCACGCATAGTAAAGGAAAAAGCGAAATAAATATTTTATATTTTTTAGGAAAGGAAGCAGGCATGAACATATATGTATACAGGTTTATAAACATTCATTCTATAACAAATAATTATAGGTATGATATTGTTTTAACCGTATGGTTTAAAAAGCGCATTTGTTAAAGTGCGCAAATATAATACATGTTTGATTTACAGCACTATCTAAAAAATAATAGCCTGGGTCCGCAACAGAAGTTCAAACTTTGCATTATGTATGTATATTTAATGACTTAAACAGGTGTGATCATGATGTTAAAAAAGCTGTTGTTAATTGTATTGGTATGTCAGGCATTTTTGGCCTGCAGCCAGCAAAAAGGTATTGTTTATGGCGATAATGCCGCTGCCGGTAAGTATTATGATGTTAGGGGGATAAAACTTTATGCCGAAGTTTATGGTAAAGGCAAACCCCTGCTGATGATACATGGCAACAGTAGCAGCATCAATGCCTTTAAAAAAAATATACCCTATTTTGCAAAGAAGTACAAGGTGATAGCTGTTGACAGCCGTGCACATGGCAAATCCACCGATCCGCGCGATTCACTTACTTTTGAAATGATGGCCGATGATTTTGCCGCTTTGCTCGATGTAATGCATATCGATTCGGCTTATGTGATAGGATGGAGCGACGGAGGCATCAACGCCCTGGTGATGGCTATGCGCCATCCCCTAAAAGTAATAAAGCTGGCCTCTACAGGTGCCAACCTCTGGCCCGATTCTACAGCGCTGATCCCTTCCTTATGGAAGGATATGGAAAAGGAATATGCCAGCAAAAAGGATTATCATTTTATCACCGCCAAAGAAAAGAACGACAGGAAAGTGTTTATGCTTGATTATAAAGAACCCCATATTAAACTGTCGGCATTGAAAGCTATTAAATGCCCGTCGCTGATTATTGCCGGCGACCATGACCTTATTGTAACAACGCACACCGTTCAGATAGCCGAAAATATTCCGAACGCCTATTTATGGATCCTGCCCAACTCGGGTCATGGCACATTGGTTGAACATACCGATGAGTTTAATAAAAAAGTGGATGAGTTTTTTGAGCAACCGTTTCACCGGCGTTAAAGGAATATAAAAAAGGGGGGGTAATTGGTTATAAAGCCTTTAAAAAAAGATGGCCCGGTTATTAGGCCGGGCTATCTCACATAATTACTTTAATTTAGTAAATCTCAATTATTTTAGGTAACAATTTTATTTGCCTTAGGTTTTATAGAATTTGCGTTACATATGCTTTTTGGTAAAAGCACCATAATAATTACGGACTGATACCGTTTTTACAATAACTCAACCGCAAGCTAACCTGCAGCTTTTACTGTTTAAGTAAAGTAATATGGAATCAAAAAACCAAAGGCTGCTTATCGACACGCTTTTAACTATCTCATTTCTTTTAGTGGTTTTACTTGCCGTAATTATGGTTTTTCAACCCGGTGTTTATTCCAATTAATATATCTTTATCTGGAAGTAAACCCAGATAAAAAACATGCTTAAACCCGGCGAACATATTGAAGGTACACCTGCCGAACTGCAGGCCCTGCTTGATAACGATGCTGAAGCCAATGCATTTTTTGAAAGCCTGTCCAAATCATACAAACAAGGGTATTGTGATTGGATAGGTTCGGCTAAGCAGGAAGCTACCCGTAAAGTAAGGGCCGATAAGGCATTGATCATGCTCCGTAACAAACAAAAAACCTTAAAAACCTAAGGTATAAATCTCGCCGGGAAATAGTTTACTTTTCTTGTAAGTTCTACTAAAATGGTAGTATATTGTCATCCGATTTCAATAAAAACATGTTTAAACATTTATTTTATTTGAAGTCCGGATCATTTATATACTTTTGAGGCATAAATCAAAAACAAAAAAGAAATTAAAACAATGAAAAAGATTTTTATCCTGTTAGCTGCAGCATTCACCTACACGGCGGCATCAGCACAAACTACCTGGACTGTAGACAAAGCTCACTCAAACGTTAAATTTACAGTAACCCACTTAATGGTATCTGATGTTGATGGTATTTTTAAAAACTATGATGCAACCATTACTGCCGCTAAACCTGATTTCAGCGATGCTAAATTCCAGATCAGCATACAAACAGCTTCAGTAACTACAGATAACGATCAGCGCGATAAGCACATCACAAGCCCTGATTTTTTTGACGTTGCTACTTACCCAACTATTACTTTTACCAGTACCGGTATCACCAAAACATCTGATAAGCACTACAAGCTTACCGGTAACTTAACCTTACACGGTGTAACCAAACCGGCTTCATTTGATTTATGGTACCGTGGTACTATCCAAAACCCAATGAGCAAAGCTGATGACGCAGGTTTCCAGTTAACCGGCACCATCAAACGTTCTGATTTTAACTTCGGTTCAAAATTTGGTAACGCTATGGTAAGCGACGAAGTTGCTATTAAAGCAAATGGTGAGTTTGGCAAAGCCAAATAATTGCAAAAATATATTAACAGGAACGGCGCGGATAACCCGCGCCGTTTTCTTGTTTTATGATACAGGCAGTGGAAGAACTATGCTTGGGAGTGCAGGTACTGCATTTTTAATCCTTGCTTTTTTTGATAGCGGATTATTAATGTACAGATGCTAATTATTGCAATAAGGGCGGCGCTCGCTAAGACATGTGTAAAGGGTACTTTAAACTCCGGATTAATCAGCGTTTCGGTTATGTCAGGAATGATGATGGCGATGAGGGGCAGGCAGGAGAATAGCCTCAGGAAACCAAGTTTTTTCATAAAAAGTGATAATGGTATTTAGCGCAACTAATGCGCTGTAAATATGCCACTATGTTTCTTTTTATAAAATACCCGTTACACGGTATTTTTACAACCTGAATTGGTAATTTGCTGATTAGCTGCTTAGCTTTGAAAGAAGCGCCGGTAAAAAGAGGGAGAAAAGAAAGTCCAATTAGGCTTTGCGGGAAAGCAGTTGCTTTAGGGTATTAAACCACAATTGATTTTTAGCTCCAAAAAGGGTATGGTCAACAATAAGATATAAGGTGATGAGCTCTTCTTTTAGCCTGTAGCGCAATCTTAACGGTTGCCAGAATAAACCATTGTTCCGTACCATCGAACGTTTGTATAGCTCGTCAAAACCTAAATATAATTGCTCAAGGCTATCAAGGGGGATATGTTCATAACTATCACCGTCAAGTACAAGGCTTTTAGGGGTAAGTATAATTTCGCCGTTATAATGGTGTGGTGGCGGGGTAAATGCAAATAATGCTCCTCCGTCATTTGCCAACCCTAATGTGGCCAGGTCATAATCGTGACTCCACATTACCTTTCCAATTCTCAATATCTGCATGTTATAAACTTCGGTATTTTAAACGGCATTTACAACAGATTGTTATCATTGTAGTTTCATTTTGTTACAATAATGTTAATACCCCTCATGAGTTACATATCATCTGCTAAACAGTAAAATCCCTATCTTTGATTTACAGGAAATATTTTCCTTTTATTAAGTAATTGAATAATATCAATAATCAAGTTATTAGCTTAAAGCTTTGTGCATTCAGCTCTCAGCTTTTATATAAATAATATGGCTACAGAAGTTAAGTGCCCCAGTTGTGGTTTTGGTTTTCCGATAGAGGAGGTAATGGCCGAGGAGTATAAAAAAGAGCTCAGGGTTAAAATGATGGATTATACCCGTCAAAAAGAAGAAGAGTACCGCAAAAAGGATGAGGAGTTTTTAAATAAGGAGCGCCAGCAGCAGGCAGCTTTTGAACAAAGGCTTAACAACGAAAAAAAGCAATTGCAGCAAACGCTTGAAAACAACCTGCGTAAAACCATAAGCCAGGATTTTGAGAACCAGCTTGTACTGCTCAAAAATTCAGCCGCTGAAACTGAGGAAAAACTAAAACTATCACGCCAGAAAGAGCTGGAATTTTTGCAGCGCGAGAAACAACTGCATCAAAAGGAAGAGGAAATGGAGCTTGCCGTACAGCGCAAGCTGCAGGAGCAGAGGAACGAACTTACCGACCAGATCCGAAAGCAGGAAGCCGAACGCCACAGCATAAAAGATACTGAATACCAGCTAAAGGTAAAAGAGCTCGAAAAACAGCTTGACGACCAGAAGAAACTGGCCGATGAAATGAAGCGCAAAGCCGAGCAGGGTTCTATGCAACTGCAGGGCGAAGCCCAGGAGCTGATACTGGAAGAGTTATTACGAAATTATTTCCCGTTCGATATCATAAGCGAAGTAGGGAAAGGCGTACGCGGTGCCGACTGCGTACAAACCGTGCGTAACCAGTTTGGCCAGGAGTGTGGCCGCATTATTTATGAAAGCAAGCGTACCAATGCTTTTTCGGCAGACTGGATCGAGAAGCTTAAAAAAGACATGCGCAGCATGGGGGTTGATGTAGCCGTTATTGTAACCCAGTGCTACCCGAAAGGGATGGATTGCTTTGGCGAGCGTGACGGGGTTTGGATTTGTAGTTTTGATGAGGTGAAGGCGGTATCCTATATTTTAAGGGATGGGGTGATGAAATTATCAAACCTGGCCAAATCGCAGGATAATAAAGGTGATAAAATGCACCTTTTGTATGATTACCTTACCAGCAGCGAGTTTTCGGAGCAATGGAAGGCTATTCGTGAAGGATATATGAGCATGCGCCAATCCATTCAGCGCGAACGCGATGCCATGGAAAAACTCTGGAAAGCCCGCGAAAAGCAATTGGATAAAGTGCTGCTAAGTGCCGCTCACATCCGCGGCAGTATTGAAGGGATTGCGGGGAGTGATACGATTCAGCTTAACCTTACCGATGATGAGGATGCGTTGCTGTTGGAGTAATTAATGTAGTTTCAGTCGGTCCATATGCTATCGCGAACGTTGTCGCTTGTGGTTATCATGCTGTGTCATGCGGATTGCTTGCAAATTGATAACCTGAACCTCGGCTATAAGTGAAGGCCCTGGAATCAAATGTTCTTAATTACCGAAGGATGATATTTTGTAAGTTTTTGCTGTCCTATTTTGGATAGTATACTTGTATGGCAGTTATTTTGATCGCCTTGTTATATATCAATTTTTGCGTTAAATGCAAAGGCATGAAAGCAGGGCGATATTAACTCAATTGATTAATCATTTCAACAAGAATGATTAATCAATTGAGTTTTGTGGTAATCATATTATAAACAAAGAAATAGACAACACTCATAACAAACCTGCCAATAAAAATAGCTTTTACTTAAATTAGCTGTTTACATACTGAACCTTGCCTGTACATCCAAATGAAAGTTAATTTTATTAACGGTTTAATTTTACGCTCGGCTGCTTTGTCGTACAGGCAAAAGCTTGATAAAAAAAGCTTGCTTACATTATGGAATAACAGGTTAATCAAGGAAAGTATCTACTTGGCAAGTAAATCGCTTTATAATGAGCTGGATGCTTTTTTTGCAAACGGGCAGCAAACAAAAGCTAAAGAAGCTCAATTACTATCAAGTTTTTATAAATATATGGCCCGTATGGCAAACCGGGCTACGCCGTTTGGGCTGTTTGCGGGTTGTTCATCAGTTTACTGGGGGGCTGCAAATAAAGTAAAACTTACGGCAAAGTTCAGGAGACATGCAGTGCCCGACGCTGTGGTGAGTTTTTCGCTTGCCAAACAAATTGAAAATGCCAATCAATTATCTGCAGGATATAAGCTAAATAATACCCTTTATAAAGTGGGGGGAGATTTACGATTTATTACTTATCAAATTATTGATAACCAAAGGGTTTACCAGGTGAGTGCGATTGCCTGCAATGAGGTACTTGATGATGTAGTTGCTGTTGTTGGTGATAAAATATGGAATAAACAACAACTGCTCGAAAAATTCCCGGATTTTGAGCCTGATGATTTCATAGTGTTTATTAATGACCTTATTGAAGGGCAACTGCTAAAACCAGCATTTGAACCGGCAATAGGGTATGATTTTCCGGTCTTTTTGCAAAAGACTGATGATCCGGAATTAAGCGATACCATTAATGAATTGGTCGATTTGCTTAACAAAGTTAATAATGGAAATGCTGAAAGCTCAAACTGGTTTTCGTTATATACCGCTATTGAACAAATTGCTAATCAAATAACCGGCAAGGAACTTAAAGACCAGGTACATGTAACCAGGTTTAACGAGCCGGAAAGCCGGGAACTTGACCAATCATTGCAATGGAAAATAGCTAAGGCGATTGCATTGCTTAATAATATGAGTGCCATGGCTCTCAATAAAAGGATTGAGCAGTTTAAAGGCAGGTTCGGGAAAAGGTATGAGGAGCAGAGCGTACCGCTCCTGGAGGCATTTGACACCGATACGGGAATTGAATACGGGCAATGGTATGAGCATGAAACCCTTTTTACAGAAGGGCTGTATACCGGAAGCGAAGGGGGGCCTTCATGGGTGGATTATACAGAGATAGATTTTAAAATGCTTAATCTGTTAAACCGCGCCAAAATTGAAAAACAGTATAAAGTTGTTATACCCGATGATTTTGCCAAGGAACGCAGCCCGGATCATTTGCCGTTTTCCATGTCGGCGGTTTTTCAGCTTTTTGAAAACGATATGGTATACCTGGAGAGAGTTACCGGGCCCGGCGCTTTAAGCATGATAGCAAGGTTTGCAGTTGGGGATACCGAAATTTATAAAACAGGTTTAGAGATAGCGGCAAAGGAGATCGCCAACTGCCCGGATGCCATGTTTGCCGAAGTGATCCATATGCCCGAAGAACGGATCTTAAACGTTATGATGCACCCGCCTTTCTGGCCTCATGAACTGGCTTATATTGATGATGCCAAGGGCAGTTCGGTTTTGAAGCTTGACGATATCTACATAAAGCTTGAGCAGGGCGTTTTTAAATTGTTTTCAAAAAAACATCAGCGGGAAGTAGTTCCGCGCTTAAGCAGTGCCTATAATTATAACAGGTCGCAGCACCCCATTTACACCTTTTTGTGCGATATCCAGCACCAGCGGGGCAATGGCAGCTTAAGTTTTAACTGGGGTGCACTTTCAAAAGATTTTGTGTTTTTTCCACGTGTTGAAACCAGCTTTGGCGTTATCCTGCACCGCGCCACCTGGAAGTTTACGCCCGCTATTTTAGATGAACTTTGCAAGGCTGAAAAATTCAGCGATTTGTTTAATAGCTTTAGGGATGAGTGGTTGCTGCCCGATAAATTTTATATTATAAAGGGCGATAATGAATTACTGATTGATACTGCAAATGAAATTAGTATACAGGTATTTGCAAAGGAAATAGCAAAGCAGTCCCCGGTTTTGATTTTATCTGAGTGTATTCACCTTCAGCATGAGGCTATTGTACAAGATGTGGATGGCGATCCTTATATGCACCAGTTTGTTGCACCCTTCCATTTCGATAGGCCTTTGAAGCCCCTATATTTCCAATATATTGAAAATACACTTCAGCGTAATTTTTTTCCCGGCAGCGAGTGGTTGTTTATCAAGCTATATCTCAGCAGTAATATCGCCAACGAGGTGCTGTTAAAATTGGATGAACTGTTAACGTATTCCGGTACTGTTAAAATAAAGCAATGGTTTTTTATCAGGTATCATGACCCGGATAATCACATTCGGGTTAGGATTAATTTGCTCGATGAGGTTGATTTTCAGAATGTTTACCTGGCCGTTCGGGAGGCACTGTCACCATTTTTAACCAGCGGACAGGTACATGTTGTGCAGCTTGATACCTATGTACGTGAGCTGGAACGCTATGGGCAACAGATTGAACAGGCCGAGGCGCTTTTTTGTATTGAAACTTCATTTTGCTGCAACGTGTTCAGGTTGCTTGAAAGTAACCGTTACGACACTGAAGACTGGCTCCTTATTTTTTGGCTGATCAAGGATTACTTAAACCTGATGAGCCC
The DNA here is from genome assembly GCF_050433785.1 of Mucilaginibacter sp. 3215. Lineage (NCBI taxonomy): Bacteria > Pseudomonadati > Bacteroidota > Sphingobacteriia > Sphingobacteriales > Sphingobacteriaceae > Mucilaginibacter > Mucilaginibacter sp. 3215. Next base: position 91,974 of record NZ_JBNPWO010000003.1, on the reverse strand, counting down.
GGATCTGAACGATCAGCTGCAATTTGTTGAAAGGCAGCAGGCCTATTTTTTTGCCGAGTTTGATGATAAGGCTGTCAAAATACAAATTGATCAGTTATACCGGAAATATCATGGTAGTTTAAATAACCTGCTTTTGGCATACGATGGCCTGCTTCAGCAAAAAAGAATGCAGGTAGAATTACTGCTGCAAAACTACACTATTGATTGGAATGCGAAGTTTTTGAGCAGCGTGATCCACATGGCAGTTAACCGCTATTTTAGCAGCCGGCAGCGCCTGCATGAGTGCATCTTGTACGGGATGCTCTTAAAGTTCCTTAAATCGGAAAAAGCCCGGAGCGGGAAAGTATAGCTTACTTGAACATCTTGTTATTGAGCAGTGCAAAAAAGCTGTCACGGTAGGTAACCCCTATCGGGATCTTTTCTTTGATCTTATCAAAGATCACCATGTTGCCATCAATAGCTTTAATGCGCTTTAAAGCAATAATGTATGATTTATGGGTCCGTGCAAAATTTTCCTGGGGTAGGGTATCAACCAAGGTTTTCATGCTCACCAGCGAGATATGCCGTTCATTTTCTGTAAAAACCGAACAGTAATTTTTAAGTCCTTCTATATAAATGATATCCTCAAAGTTGATGCGCACAATTTTACCGTGGTCGGTTTTCAGGTAAAATGAGTCGGGCTTTGGCTGCATGTCAATTAACGGCGCTGGCTTATTAGATGAAAGCAGTATTAGCTTATCAAGGGCTTTTTGTGAAGCCTGTAAAAACCTGTCGAAAGCGAAGGGCTTAAGCAGGTAATCGAGCACATTGTTTTCAAATCCCGCCAGCGCAAATTCACTAAAGGCTGATGTTATGATGATCTCCGTGCTTTTAGGCAGCATTTTGATCAGGTCGATACCCGAAAGCTCAGGCATGTTTATATCAAGAAAAATGAGGTCAGTGGCTGATCCTTTTAAATATAATAGTGCTTCAATAGGATTGGTAAACGTTTCGGTAAGGTTAATGAAAGGCACCTTTGATATAAAATCGCTTAAAATATCAATGGCATAAGGCTCGTCCTCAACTATAATACAGTTAATTACTTTCATGATATTTTAAAGGCATGGTAAGTTTGCATTCATAGCTGTTATGCGTTTCATCCACCAATAGTTCATATCCGTCCCGGCCATACTCGTCCGTTAATCTTTCGCGAATATAATTTAACCCTATCCCGTTCGACTGTACTTTGTTAATGCTGTTATTGTTTTTATAATTAAGCGAATAAAAATGCAGCATCCCATCTTCAACAGTAATGCTCAGCACAGCCTCCTTTGTGCTTTGATTGAAAATGCCGTGCTTAAACATGTTTTCGATAAGGGTAATTAAAACCAATGATACTACCTTATACGGAACAATATCGCTTTCGATACTTATCTTCATGAAAAAAGCTTTGCTGCGGTCTTCATGAATTTTTATGAAGTCTTTGATATAGGCAAGCTCACTTTCAAGGCTGCTAAACCCGTCCTCATTTTTGGTTAATGCATACCGCATAATGTTCGAAAGTGTGATGATTGACTGCCCTACTTCCGGAAGCTTCTTATAAGTTTCAGCATATAAAAAGCCGAGTGTGTTGAATACAAAGTGCGGATTGATCTGTGATTTGATGACGTTTAGTTCGGCCTGAAGGGCTTTCTTTGCCAGTGTTGCTACTTCTCTCTCTTTTTGTAAAACCTCTCTAAAAACTGAGTAAGCTAAACCCATCATCACAAAATAAATTGAACGCATTATAAGAGCAGTTATCCGTACTTTGTTGATATCATCGCTGAATTTGATATGGTCAAGGATCATATCTACAAATATTTTAAATATCATAGATATTGCTACAATAACAGAAACGGCACAAAACATCAATAAAAATAGTAGTACGGGGTTTTTTATACGCTTTTTTAATGAGCTAAAGCAACTACTGGTTGCATAAAATACGCTGGTATTTACAGTAAATGCTAATAGCGTACCTAAAACATTTACACCAACGCCAAAAAAGCCTATGATTGATTCGTAAAGCATATAGCCGAACCAAAACAGCAAATGCTGCATTATTATTTTTAGCTTCATTATATATTGTGCAACTTGATATTGTTAATTGTTGATATTCAGGTTAGTTAAAGAGCTTATTGTCAAATTTTCTTAAATCTCCAAAGCATTGCGAGATCACAATCATAGTATTGTGTATGTCATTGATCAGCGTTTCAAATTCGTAAAGAAGAGACGAAAAAAGTGTTAAAGAACTTAATACTCAAGCCTGCTAAAAAAATAATTACTCCCTCATAAAAAATATAAATAATCTCCCAAAAACAAGCTCTGAGATATTGTTTTGGGACTCTCCTTATTCGCTGTAAGGGCCTCTCGTTATTTTTTTGTCACTCTTAAATACGGTTTTGGTCATTCATAAACAGGCATTGGTACTAAATTTTTCTCGAGTAAAAGCCTGTTAACCACATTTATCCTATCACGGATAAATAACTAATAATTCATAACCATTTAAAAGTTTAAAATTATGAAAAATCATGACAAAGCTTCTTTACCAAAAATCCAAATTAAACAAGTACAGATTTTAAATCGCATAATTTCAAATCCTACATTAAAAAATAACGCAGGGTATTTGCTTGCTGGTACTACTACTGTTGATACAACGACTACTACCACAGGCACGGCCTTTTAATTGAGAGGTATCAACCTGTTTAAATACGGGTGATTGTAGTGAAGGATTAGTGCCTAAATAAAGCGGCCACCATTAGAGGTAACCACTATGAAAACAGCCAAATTATCCGAGCAATATAAATTCTCATCGGGCCTGATGCTCAGGTTTCCTGCATTTGATTGCGTGGAAACAATTAATAAAGAAACCATCAGGGCATTCACAAAAGATGAATTGTTTATGCAGGCGCTTTGGCTTACCTCTAAAGATCTGTATGAAGCGGTTTTGCATATAGATAATATTACCGACGCGAAAAAACTGGAGAGGCTTGAAATAACCCTTGCCAAATTTATTAACAGGAGCGCAACCGGCACCAATCCGTCAGGGTTATTTGCAGGTTGCGCTCCTGTTACCTGGGGAGATACGACCGATTTACAGCTTGGGGATGCTTACCAGCACGTAAGGCTTAATGTTGCCGCAGCGGTTAATTTGAACAGTCAAATTTTAAATAACCGTGTCATACGGACATTGTTAAGTTACAGGGCAAATAAAACACTGTATACCTTAAACGGTACCTACCATAAAGTTGACCGGCAAACTGTAAACTGTGGTCAATACAAAGCATCGCAGGTAAAGATATCTGACGATCTGCAGGCGGTTATCGGGTTTTGTGAAAACGCCAGGACATATAATTCGATAGACTTATTTATAACGCAAACACTTGGCAGAGCTCCGGAAGATGCCGCTGCTTTTTTGGACCAATTGATTAAAAACCAGGTTTTGTGGAGTGAGCTTGAACCGTGTATTGAGAGCGGGGAATACCTTGACCAGGCTATTGGCATTTTTACCCGGTTGTCACATCAAAGTGCACAGGCACAAAACTATTTATCAAAACTGAATACCGTTAAGCAGGTGCTGACCGGCATCGATAATGTAATTACAAAAAATAATAAGGTTGCTATGATTTTGAAAGATTTGCCAGGTGATGCCTCAGAGGGGACATTGCTGCAGGTTGATTATTTTAGGCAGACAGATTCGGCTACGCTTGATAAAGTGTATGCCGATAAATTGCTTGATGCCATTGATCTGCTTAACCGGATCACACCCAGGCACCAAAGTAAAAACCTGGAAACGTTTATAAAACGTTTCCGCGACCGCTATCATGAGCGGGAGATTTTGCTAACAGAAGCGCTTGATCCTGAAAAAGGTATCGGCTATGCCATAAACTGTTATACAGAACCATCTGGCTTGGCAGCTGATAAGGAAGATCTGCAATATACCAGTGCCGTGAAGTGGCTTATCGGACAAATTGTTAATAACCCCGGGCAGGAAATTATCCATTTGCAAAAGTCACAGTTTAACAACGTTAAAGCTTACGATGATGAGTTGCCGCCAAGTTTTTCGGTAATGTTCCGAATTTCTGGCCATGATGAGCCCTTGCTGTACCTTGAACATTGCGGATGGCCGGCCGGCACTGCTATGTTTGGCCGTTTGGCCAATGCCGAGCGGAATTTTGGCCAGGTGCTTGATGAAATGGCCGAAACGGAAGCCCGTATTTATGAGCCGGCCATAGTTGCCGAAATTGTACACACGCCTGATGACTGCTTAGGGAGCTTTAGCTCTGTACCATATCGGGATTACCAGTTTCAAACACCGGTAGGCGCCGTTGACCAGGAGGTTAATTTAACAGATCTGCTGGTATCTGTTAAAGGGAGCAACGTTGTACTGCGTTCGGCCAAATTAGGCAAACGGATTATCCCCCGCTTAAATACAGCATGTAATTACGGTATGACGGCCTTACCTGTGTACCGGTTCCTGGCCGATCTGCAACGCCAGGATTCAAAATACGAGCTTGGGTTTAATCTTGACATATTACCTAAACTTGGGGTAACCAAAACGCCAAGGGTAGTTTATGAAGGCGTAATATTAGCCTTAAAAACCTGGTACATCACCAATGCTGATTTACAGCAGCTGTTAAAAGAATTGGCTGTTGATTACAACGAAGCGTGGGCGAAGTTTGTTAAATACTGGGATCTGCCCGAGGCTTTTGTTTTTACAGATATTGACAGTGAATTGGTTGTACATACCAACAGCAGGCTTGAGGTTGCTGCATGGCTTTCGTCATGCAAGAAAAAGAATGAAATTATTTTAAAGGAATACATTGGCGAACGCGATAATATCATGCTTAAAAAGAAGGATGAGAAGCTTATCGGTAACCAGTTTGTGGCTGTTTTAAAACGGGGCGAAAAAGTAGCCGGCAAATATACCGGTATGGGGCCGCTTAGTACAAATGCAGCTAAACGCCAGTTTTTCCCGGGTGATGAATGGTTGTACGTAAAACTGTATTGTGGTATTGAAACTGCCGAACATGTGATAGGTAATGAGCTGATACAGCTAAGCAAAAAGCTTTACCATGAAGATTTGATTGATCAGTGGTTTTATGTACGTTATGCTGACCCTGAACCTCATATTCGTTTTAGGGTCCATCTGGCTTCTGTATTTGCATTGGGCAGGGTCATTCAAAATATTAACTATTGCTTTTCGGCCTTAATTAAATCAAAGCAGATCTGGAAGGTGCAGTTTGATACCTATGAGCGCGAATTGGAACGCTATGGGGAGGCGTCGATTGAGCTTGTTGAACAGTTGTTTTTTAACGATAGCCTTGCCATAGCCAGTCTGTTATCAAGAGCAGATGTGACCGAAAACTTTGAAGAGGCAAAGTGGCTCTGGGGGCTGTTATCAATTGACAGGCTATTGAATGATTTTGATTTTCAGATCGAACAAAAAAACGAGCTTATGGAGTTGCTCGTAGCTTCATCATATCCGGAAGTTAATTATGATAACCTGCTTTCAAAGCAACTGACTTTTAAATACAGGCATTACCGGAAACAGATTGAGGGCCTTTTTGCCGAAGGTGCCGCGGTTGCAGGCAACGACCTGCTCAGGTACCGGAGTTTAAACAACAGACCGGCAGCTTTATTGCTTGCCGAGCTTATTTCATCCGGCACGGTACCGCAGGATCTGAACCTGCTTGTGATCAGCCTTATTCAAATGAGTATGAACCGCTTATTTAAAACCAGGCAGCAGGTTCACGAACTGGGGGTGTACGATTTTCTGCTGCTTTATTATAAATCAGTTTTGCAAAACAAAGAAACGGGTTACGATAATAAATACATCGCCGGGGCTGTAAATGAGTACATGGCGGGCAGGCCATATCTTCAATAAATAAAGGCTAAGTGCCCCGAAATAATATTTTAACCTTCCCTACACAAATCTCATCAAGTCTTCTGCTAACGCGGAAGGCTTTTTGTTTTATACAGATGTTTAGATTATTGTTTTCTTAATAAAAGTTTAACAGAAATTCAGGCGGCTCATCAATAATTATAAATGTATTTTTAGCTCCAAAATTGCCAGAACCCGGGAGGCAGCTTTTACAGTATGGAAAGAAGATCAGCATTAAAAAATATAGGCGGCCTGCTTTTGGCGCCTTCATTAGCGCTTGGCAATACAACACCGGTTGCAAAGCCATCATTGCGAATAGCACACATTACCGATGTGCACCTGAAGGATAAGTTTGACGCCCCTGCCAGGTTTACCAGGTGCCTTCACCACCTGCAGCAACAAACGCCAAAGGTTGATATGGTATTAAATGGCGGCGACATTGTTTTTGATATGAACAAGGAAAACATCGGCACTATCAATGATCAATGGAAGCTGGTGCAAAACATCATGAAAAACGAATGCAGCCTGCCCGTTCATTATTGCCTGGGCAACCATGATATCTGGTGGTATGAAGATGACAAGGGGCAGGCCGTTTACGGAAAAAAATATGCCCTTGATAAGCTGCAATTAGTAAAGCCTTATTACAGTATGGTTAAAAACGGCTGGAAGATCATTGTGTTGGACAGTGTTCATTTAGATATTGATAATACCTGGTACATTGGCAAACTGGGCGATGAGCAGCTTAACTGGTTAAGTGACGAACTGAAAGCTACAGACGCCAATATGCCTGTAATGGTAATGTCTCACATTCCGATACTAACGGCTTTATTGATGATAGAGGATGATATTGTAAACAAGTGGACAATGCTCGGCGGCGATATGCATACTGATACTGCTAAGATCATCACCCTGTTTTACCAGCACCCTAACGTAAAATTATGTGTGAGCGGTCACCTGCACATGCGCGATAAGGTGGTTTATAACAATGTTACTTACCTGTGCAACGGCGCAGTTTCGGGGGCCTGGTGGGAAGGTAACCGCCGGGAAACAGCTCCCGGCTATGGTTTGATCGACCTGTATGCCGATGGTACTTTTGAAGAGAAGTATGTGAATTATTAAAGTATAAAAAGGGGCGGGCCAAATCAAATAGCCCGCCCCATAGCATATATATGTTGGTTGTTTAGAGCTGGAGAATACTTTTAAACTTTTCGGCATAATCATTAAGCTGGGCAACTAATTGTCCGCTTAGTTCTTTTTGATTGCCGTTATGGGTGATGGCAACCATGTTGTTTAACAGTGACATGCTGATCTGTACATCGCGCGGACTTAACCTGCCCGTATCCTTTTGCAACTGATGGTAGTTATAATCAAGCTTATCAGTAAGATAATTGTTAACGCTTTTGATGAGCTTATTGCCCAGTTTGGCATAATCAAGCTTATAAGAGGTATCGGCCATTGTTATTTTACCCTGGGCAGCCATAAAGTTAGGGTTGATGTCAGGCATCACTTCTTCATACTTATGCAATGCATTAAGTGCAAGGTTTGGTTGACCATCTTTTAATAACCCTGCCGAAAGATCGGAAAAGGTTGATACCAATTGCGGATAAAATACCTGGGTTGATTGCTGATCAAGGTACCGGGCTGTTTTAAAATTGCCGAATTTAAACTTGTTCATCACGTTGCTGTACATCACCAGGCTGTTTGTTTTTGAAAGCTGATCGGCTAATGATGAATCTGTTTTGAAAGGCAGCAAACGGTAAGCAAAACCTTCCTGGTACAAATAAGGCTGCAAACCTATCATGCTCGACTGACTGATGGAGGTGGTAAAGCAGATAGGCCGTTTCCAGTCATTATGGGCAAGTATATCTATCATGGCAAGGTTTTCTTTAGTAATATAATTAGGAGGGAATTTCCATTTCATGGTATCTGTTAGCATGCCCTTTTGCTCAGGTGTAATAACTTTATTTTTCATTACATCATCAGTATTAACCGCCAGCTTGAAGTTTTTGGTAGGCAGATAATTTTCGGTGGTGCCGTTGGTATATTCAACGTGGGTGCGTTTATCATCTGATGTGATAAAATCAAAAATATCTTTTACATCAACATAGCCCGGTATTTTGGCATCGTTATACCTGATCACATCACGGGTACCCAGCTTGTATTTATCAAAGCTCATGGTAATGGGCAGCGCGTCGGCCTGGTTTATTTTGCGTTGCATTTGCCTTACCGACCAGTCGGCACTTAACAGGCTCAGATTTACGATGCGTACATCCGGTCTGATGTTTTCCACCTCCTGATCATACCACAGTGAGTAAGTATCATTATCGCCCAGATCAAACAAAATCGCATTTTTAGGGCACGACATCAGGTAATTATAAGCCATATCATGTGCCGCCATTTTGGTTGAACGGTCGTGGTTTTTCCACTCTTTACTGGCCAGCAATACAGGCCCAACAATAGTACATATAACAAATGCTCCAATGGTGGCAAACTGTGGGTTGATCTTTTTAGGCACGATATCAATCAGGGCTATCAGGCCCAGGCCAATCCAAATGGCAAAAGCGTAAAATGAACCCACGTATGAGTAGTCGCGCTCACGGGGTTGTACTGATGGCTGATTAACATACAAAACGATGGCAAGCCCGGTGAAAAAGAATAGCAGCGTTATTACCAGAGCATCTTTCTTCCGTTTTTTGAAATGATAGAACATGCCAAGCAATCCAACTACCAATGGGAAGGCGTAAAGCGGAGTATAGGTAACGTTATTCAATATAAATTTCGGGGTATTTGATGTGTTGTTAAACAAACCCGATGTCCAGTTGCCGCCAATGCCATTCATATTGGTTTGACCTTCAATATCGTCATCGTTATAACGGCCAACAAAATTCCACATAAAATAACGCCAGTACATCTGGTACATTTGCCAGCTAAACATCCACCGTAAATTATCCGAAAAAGTAGGGGTGGCGTTATCGCTTAGTTGCAGCCAGTCGCGGTAAAACTGGGCATCCTGTGCATAAGTAGTATTTTCCTCTGTCGACCACATGCGGGGCAGGATACTCGTATGGTCATAAACATAGTTAGGCTTATTATAAGCAACTTCGTACTTACTTTTTCCTTTGCGATACAGCGGTGTGCCATCGGTAACATCGGTTATTTTAGCATCGAAGTATGGGCCTTTAAGTAAGGGAGTTTCGCCATATTGGGTACGGTTAAGGTATTCATACATGGTAAAGGCATCGCTGGGGTGCGAATTGTTCAGATTGGTTCCTGCCGATGCCCTGATAGGGATATAAACAAAGGAACTGTATCCAAAATAAACAAACACAATGCATAGCAGGCTTACATTCAACAGGTGTTTTTGCTTACGGATGCTGTACCTGATCCCAACAATAAATAAACCTATGATCAGTAGGAAGAAGAACAACACGCCACTGCCAAAACCGAGGCCGAGGCTGTTCACAAAGAACAGATCGAACCGGGCCGCGAGACCAATGGTATATCCCCTTATCCCGAACTGAACGAAGGCCAGGATCAGGATGCTCACGGCAAATGCTATCAGACCGCTTTTAATATTGATGTTTTTATGCCTGCGGAAGTAATAAACCATTACCAAAGCTGGTATCGTTAATAAATTGAGCAGGTGAATGCCGATAGAAAGACCTATTACATAAGCTATAAAAACCAGCCACTTGTCGGCCCGAGGTTCGTCAGCAACGGCATCCCACTTTAAAATAGCCCAAAAAACTATCGCAGTACACAATGATGCCCATGCAAAAACAATAGTTTCAACCGCCGAAAACCAAAACGTATCGGTAAAGGTGAAAGCAAGGGCGCCGGTTAGTCCGGCACCCATTATTTGTAAGGTTTGGGTTTTGTTAACAGGGGTATTTTTAATAGCAAGCAGTTTTTTGGCAAGGGCGGTTATACTCCAAAACAAAAACATAACGGTAGCCCCGCTGGCCAATGCCGAACCAAGGTTAGTGAAGTAGGCAACTTTTGTCCTGTCGCCCAGTGAGAGCAGGGAAAAGGCTTTGCCAATCATGGCAAAAAGCGGGTAGCCTGGTTGGTGCGATACCTGGAGTTTACAGGCGCAGGAAATGAATTCGCCGCAGTCCCAAAAACTTACAGAGGGCTCTAAAGTAAGGATGTAAGTTAGGGATGCAAGGGTAAAACAAAGCCAGCCCAAAAGGTTGTTGATCTTGTTGTAGCTCATGATAAAGTGTAAAGTTTTTTCAAATAGTTAATACCAAATTAGGGCTTAAAATTGGTAACGTACTGAAATTTAACACTTTTAACATTTGTTAACACTTGGCGGGTTGAAGTGTTAAATGGTTGTTAAAACGGATCGGAGTGGGTTCCGGTTCGTACTAATTCTAAAAGATTGATCTGTTCATTCTCATCCCAGATGAGCAGGAGATCAGGTTTTACGTGGCATTCCCAATAACCTTTGTAGCTGCCACTTAATTTATGGACCTTATGCTTTTTGTCGAGACCCTGATGTCCCTTATCGGCGAGGGTGGTAATTACGTTTTGGAGTAATTGAAAATCGTTAAGCGAACGCTTTTTAAGTAATTTTCAATCTTTGAGGAATTTGGTTGAGGCGACGATTTCAAACATGATCAAATCAAATACTATCGAAGAGTTCGTCTACGTTTTTGAACTTTTTGCCTTTGCCTGCTTTTAATTCATCTATCGCCGCGATGGTTTCGGCATTGGGTGTCTTTTTCTCTTTTTTTATTTTGATAGTTACACCCAACTCTTTCAGGATATTTTTAACCAAACGCGTTTTATCATCAGGAACTATTATCTCGAGTGTTTGCATATACAAAAATAATCAATAATCTGTTTAGTTTATAAGTAATTACCGTGGGGATGGGGATGCCGTTAACTATAAAAACAAACTCTTCCTCCGGATATGCGTTAAGCTTTAATTGTTTTTCATCCGGAAGCTTAACATTTTATGTTATGAAGATAGAGAAGTTTTATGACCAGGTTTACGTATGGGTAATCCGTTACGCGCCCAGTTTTTTGATTGGGCTGGTAGTTTTGTTCATCGGCCTTTGGCTGATTAACCTGCTGCTGAAATGGTGGCAGGGGCATATGCAGAAAAAGGAAATAGATCCTACCATTAAACCCTTTTTGCAAAGCCTTGTGGGCGTTATACCACGTGTGCTGCTGATATTAGGGGTTGTGCAGATAATGGGTGTGCCAATTACCTTGTTCACCGCGCTTGTTGGTGCTTTTGGTGTGGCGGCCGGTTTGGCACTTTCAGGGACGCTGCAAAACTTTGCCAGTGGTGTGCTCATCCTTTTGCTTAAACCTTTTGTTGTTGGTGATAATATCATAGCCCAGGGACTTGAAGGCACGGTTACCGCTATCCAGATCTTTTATACCGTTGTTAAAACCTTCGATAACAGGATAGTTATTATGCCTAACAGCAAACTATCAAACGAAGTGATTATTAACATCAGCAGGGAAGGCACCCGCAGGCTTGATATCGAGCTTAAGTTTACTAATAATATCGATTATAACGAAGTGAAGTCGGTCATTAACTCCTCTATTGATAAATCAAAAAATATATTGGAAACTCCGGATCGCCGGATAGGTATAGCCGGTTTAGATCCTGATGGTTACCGGGTAGGCGTGAATGTATGGGTACATGCACATGGTTTTCAGGATACCAAGCTGGCGGTGCAGGAAAATATTTTGCAGGATATAAAATCGGCAGGGATAAAAATCCCTGGTTTATAAAAATATTGTATGAATAATTTAGAAAATAAGGTCAGTGTGATTGTTGAAACACCAAAGGGTTGCGGTCACAAGTATGATTATGATGCGACTACAAATCAGTTCAGGCTTAAAAAGCTACTGCCTGCAGGTATGGTTTTTCCGTTTGATTTTGGTTTTATACCCGATACAGTAGGGGGTGATGGTGATCCGTTAGATGTGCTGGTCATATCGGAGATCAGTACTTTTCCGGGCTGTGTGATAGATTGCCGGCTGATAGGCGCCTTTAAGGTAGAACAAGCCAGCGCGGATGGGAAACGTTACCGGAACGATAGGTTGCTGGCAGTGCCCGTAGTATCAAAAATTTTTACCGATCTGCATGATGCGGCACAACTGCCGCACAGCCTTACCGACCAGATAGAGGCTTTTTTTACAAACTACAACCGCCTTGAATCTAAAGAGTTTAATTTGATGGAACGCCTTGGTGCAGAGGGCGCTATGGAACTTGTTAATAACGCAACTACCCACAATGAATAGTACTATATCAAATTAATAAAACCCAATCGCGCTTTAGCTGTAGTTATGATATAAACATTGTTGAATTTAAATATAGTTATTATGAAAGGTCAACAGGATTTTAAGAATAATGCTAACGCACAAGGCAAACCAACTGCCGATCGTGCCTTTACTAATCATAATGATGCCCAAAAGCAAAAAGGCATCAGTAACGCGGGCGGGCAACGCTCCGATCAAACATCAAGCAGGGATAGTGCCCATCATCCCGAAAGGAAGAAAGCTTAGTATTGTTATTTATAAAAGCGCCATTGCTTACCGGGTAATGGCGTTTTGCATTGAAGACCAATTAAACTGTAACAGCTTTTCTGGCTTCGGCCTCATCGCGGCTCATTTGTTTAATGTGTTCCCGGTGTTTCATGCCCCAATCATGCAATTCGCCTATTACTTTACTAAGCGAATTGGCATAATCTGTCCGCTCATAAATAACTGTCACGGGTGTGGTGTCGTAAACCGTTCTGGTTACAAAGCCATTCAGTTCCAGGTCTCTTAATTCTTTTGATAATACCTTGGGGGTAATTTCTTCCAAATCGCGCTGTAGTTCTTTAAAACGTTTAGGTCCGTTCATCAGGCTTACCAGCATAGGTAATTTCCATTTGCCGTTTACTACATAAAGCGCATCGCGCACTGCGTTAACACTTGCTTTACAGGCTTCTTTTGAGTGTGGGATATTTTTGTGGTCCATACTTGCTATCCTTAACGATACCGGTATCCTTTAGGATAGTAGTATCTTTTTGATAGCAAAGGTAGCTAAGTTTGCGGCAAATAATTTATAAAATGAAAACTGTTAAAATTTTTTACTGGATACTGACCGCAATTATAGCTTTAATGATGGCATTTTCATGCTACTCTTATTTAACAAAACCCGAAATGACTGCCGCTTTTCACCATTTAGGTTTCCCCGACTATTTTAGGGTTGAACTGGCAATTGCAAAGCTTATCGGCGCGATATTATTATTGGTACCTGTACCAGCAAGGTTAAAAGAGTGGGCTTATGCGGGATTTACTTTTGTGTTTGTTTCGGCATTTATAGCGCATACAGCATCCGGCGATCCGGTGGCAAATCGCGTTATGCCGTTGGTGTTTCTGGCAATTTTGGGAGGATCATATTTTTTTTACTATAAGAAGCAGCAGTAACTTGGGAGATGCAAACTAAGCATCTTCACCACCTCATTGCGAGGTACGAAGCAATCTCCCAAATTCAGAGCAGCTATGCAGGTCCTCCCTGTATAATTCGCGATTGCTTCGTGCAATGATGGTGAGAGAATATTTCGTTATAGTCACTTACGGCACCAGCAATTTCTCAAACTCCGTACTATCGCCCTTAAACACATTAAAATCCACAACATGGTTAATGCCGTTAACATGGGCTTTATCTGAATGCTGCCAGAATTTCCAGTTTGTTTTGTTGGATACAAGCAGCTTGGGCTGGTAGTAATGTGCAATCCAAAGGGTATAACCATCAAAATAACCTTCCAGGTAATCCTGGTAAAATTTTAGGTTGGTGTAGATGATAGGCTTGATGCCAGTGCGGGTTTCAATTGTTTTGATAAAACTCTCTAATTGCTCACGCATTTTTTCAGGACTGGTACGATATAATCGTTCCACGTCTACCACCATAGGCAGGTCGCCTTTTTCAGTTTTTACGGTTTGCAGGAAAAATTTGGCCTGCCATACACCACTTTTTTGCGGCAGGAAAAAATGATAAGCTCCGCACAGTATTCCGGCCTTAGGTGCTTCGCGCCAGTTACGCTGAAAATATGGGTCGACGCTTAGCACGCCCTCGGTAGCTTTTATAAATGCAAAATTGATATGAACATCGCCCTCGCGCATGGCCTTTACCTGTTTCCAGTTAATGCGGCCCTGGTATGAGGATACATCAATGCCGTATACTGTATAGCCATCGGGGATATGAATATTAAAGTCCTTGTATTTACGATAATGCGTGTCTTCCCCGGCATCCATGATCCACCGCCAGGTAGCGCTGCCAAATTTTAAAATATAGCCATAATAAAAAGGAGAAAGCAGGATGAGCAGCAACGCGCCTATAGCCACTATCCACTGGGTGGAGAAACTGGCCTGCTGTTTTGCTTTAACTACCGGCTTTTTACGGGCAGGTGCTTTCTTTCTTACGGGTGTTTTCTTTTCAGGAGCAGGCACGCGGTAAAATTACAAAACGAACCGGGATTTGGATGGATTTTTCGGATTCACCGGATTTTCTTAACTCATTTTGATTTTAGATCGATAAGCTACCGGGCAGCGTGCAAATCAAATCCCTTAAATCTCGAAAATCCACCCAAATCCCGGTTCAAGGTTTTACATTCCCTTAACAAAACAATTTCTATATTTGTAAGGTAAACTTACAAGTTTAACTGATTAATTATATGAGCGACGAAAAAGAGATCCAGCTGGCTTCGGAACTACGGCTTATTATAGGCCGGCTGAGTAAAAAGATCAGGAAGACTTCGGCCACTGCCGAAAGGCTTTCGCTGACCGAACGATCAACCATGGCACTGATCTTTCAGCATGAAGAGATCCTGCCTAACGAGCTGGCAGCTATGGAGAAGATCACCACACAATCCATGTCGCAGGTATTAAGTAACCTGCTCAATCTCGGGCTGATCAAAAGGCGCATCTCCCAACAGGATAAACGCAAGGTGATCATTTCACTTTCCGAAGAAGGGATCAGCCTCATCCATAAATCAAGAAGTGAAAAAGATGAATGGCTTAACCGCGCCCTCGAAGCTACCTGCACTGCCGAAGAGCAGGAGATCCTGAAAAAAGCGCTGGCACCCCTGGCCAAACTTGTTGACTTTGATTAATAAAAACTGACAGAAAGGGATAAATGAGTAAGTTAAGTACATTCAGCGCTTTTAAAAGCCGCAACTATCGCCTGTATTTTGCCGGGCAGTCCGTTTCATTGTTGGGTACCTGGATGCAAAAAACCGCCGTAAGCTGGGTGATCTATTCGCAAACACATTCCAAGTTTATGCTTGGATTAAGCTTATTTGCAAGCCTGTTCCCGTCTTTCCTGTTCTCGTTTCTGGGTGGTGTGGTTTCTGACAGGTATAACCGCTTTAAAGTGCTGCTGGTTACACAGGTGGCGTCAATGATACAGGCCGTTTTACTTACGGGGCTGATGTTTTTCGGTTATTATTCAGTTTGGGCCATCATGGCTTTGACTGCTGTTTTAGGGCTGATCAATGCATTTGATGTGCCGGCAAGGCAATCATTGGTGTATGAAATGGTTGATGATAAGTCCGATTTGCCTAACGCGCTTGCACTTAACTCGTCAATGGTGAACCTGTCGCGTTTGATAGGGCCGGGGATAGCGGGCCTGATCATTGAAAAATTTGGCGATTCGGTTTGTTTTGGAGCTAACGCGGTAAGCTTTATTGCGGTAATTGGTTCGTTACTGATGATGCGTTTGCCTAAAGTTGCTGTTAAACCTCATGGTAAAAATGTACTTGCCGATCTGAAAGATGGCTTTGAATACATTCAAAATACTCCTACTATAAAGTTCATATTGTTGATGCTGGCTTTAGTAAGCCTGCTTGTACTCCCTTTTAGTACGTTGATCCCGGTGTATGCCAAAGATATATTTAAAGGTACAGCGTCAACCTTTGGTGTAATAGACAGTATAATAGGCCTTGGCGCTTTTGGCGGAGGGGTTTTCCTGGCCTCATTAAGTGCCGGTACCGATCTGAAAAAGATCCTCGCTATCAATACGCTGGTATTTGGCATAGGATTGATAGCGTTTTCACATATGCACAATTATCCCGTCGCGTTGATTTTTTCAGCTATTACAGGTTTTGGCATGATGTCGCAGATCACTATAGGTAATACTATTATCCAAACCACGGCAAGCCCGGAAATGCGCGGCCGGGTAATTAGCTTTTATGCTATGTCTTTTTTTGGAATGCAGCCGCTGGGCGGTCTGCTTATTGGCGCGGTTTCGCAAAAGATAGGCGTGCCCGATACCGTTATGGCCGAAGGCATGATAGCAATGCTTTTAGGGGTTTTACATTTTGCCTTTTTAAGGCGCAGCAGGCTTAAAAACAAAGCTATGGAAGCCATGCAGCAGCCCGCCGAAGCGATTTCTTAAACATTAAACAATAAAACTCACCATGATAACTACACTTGATCAAAACACAGCACTTGTGCTTATAGATCTGCAGAAATACATTGTACAACTTTCATGTGCCCACCCAATGGCCGGCATTTTGGAAAAGTCGGCTGAATTGGTTGAAGCTTTTCGCAAGGCCGGTAAGCCTATTGCCGTTGTTCATGTAGAACCAACAGGTGCGGCTTTTAAAACAAGACGCGACAACAAAGGAAACAGCATGACCGAACTCCCCGCCGACTGGAACGAAATAGCTCCCGAAATTAAAACCGAACCAACAGATATTTTTATCACCAAAAAAACCTGGGGCGCTTTTTATAATACAGGGCTGCATGAAGAACTGCAAAAAAGGGGCATTACACAAATTGTACTGGCTGGAGTAGCCACCAGCATAGGTGTTGAAGCTACAGCCCGCTCGGCCAACGAGCATGCCTACAATATAGCCTTTGCCAGTGATGCCATGACCGATAAGTTTCCCGAAGCGCATGCCCACAGCTTTAAATACATTTTCCCGAGAATAGGGCAGGTGGGTACTACCGCCGAGATTATTGAGAAGTTGGGATAGATGAGGGTAAGTGTATAATAGGACGCATCTTTGCTTTGTATCTGCCCTTAGTAAGTTGAAGAACCCAGACTTACGAAGTTTCAAAAGTCTTATTCTTCTGGTCATCCATTCTTTGTGGTTCTACTTTTTCGGCGAACAAACAATCTCCATGTAATAGGCATTTATAGTTAAATTAGCAGTGTGGATATTGCTACTAAACCGCCTATGAAAAAGATCTTCCCGCTTAAATTCCTGGTAGTTTTAATTCATTTGCAGGGATTGTTGATTTGTTTTGCGGGCGAAGCTTTTGCGCAGGCCGATTCGGCGAAAGTCACCGTAAATAGTCCTGCATTTATCTCACCCGCTGTTCAGCGCTGGGACGACCGTGTCATGATCGATCTGCAAAATCAACGCACACCCGGCCAAACAGGTTTTTTCATGTCCCTGAGCAAGAATGTTTTGTACGGCGATATCGGGATCCCGGCGGGCTTACTGGTAGGAGGTATTGCAAGCAATAATAAAGAAATGCGCCAAAACGCGGGCTACGTGGCCAGCAGCACGGCCATATCATACGGTTTTATGCTGCTGATCAAGCATCTGGTGAAAAGGCCGCGGCCATTTATTCAAAATATCAATATCACGCCGGTTTACCGGGCGGGCGGTACCTCGTTCCCCTCGGGGCATACTTCATCAAGCTTCGCTACGGCTACGGCTTTATCGGCAGCTTATCCTAAATGGTATGTGATAGCGCCATCTTTCTTTTGGGCGGGCGCCACCAGCTATTCAAGAATGTATCTCGGGGTTCATTATCCTACCGATGTGGCTGCCGGGTTAACATTAGGGGCGGGAAGCGCGGCGGCTATGTCGTTTTTGAAGAAATAGCAAGATCATCGCGCAACTTATTGCCTGAAAGTCTTTTAGTTATGATTTAATCCCTATCTTTAGTTATCAATTGTCAGATATATGATTGCCATACTTGATTTTTTAGCTGGATTATTACTCACCGACTGGAAGCGTATCCACAGGCTTAAATGGAACCGCAACAGCTAAGTATACACTTAGCTTCCCGGCATTTTCCAACTATCTTCGGTTAAAACAGGATTAAACTCGATAGAGGTCGTGTTTGACACCAGTTTGTTTTTTCCATCGGATGATTCGGTGGTAGCAGGATAGATGATGCCATTGGCTTTTGTGAAATCTTTGTAGATAGAAATATTAGCAGGCGCTGAATTGATGGAGTAAGCATTTCCTTTCAGGCTATAATCACTACCAATCAGGTACAACAGTTTATTCTTACTTCTGTAAAAAGTGACGATATAATCATCGCCCGATGCGGATACTGTGCCTGTAAGGAAAGAGCTGTTTAGTTTTTTATGCAAGCCCAGGATCCCCTGGTACAGGCTTAAGGTTAGTTCGTCTTTTTCATCCTGCGTTAAAGGCTTTTTTGTGCCGTTCATCCATTGCCAGCCTTCGTTTCCGTCCAGCTGTTTTACCAGTAGTAACTTCCCGTTCTGCCTTACTTCTGCACGGATCCTGTTATTAAGGATATCGGTTAAAGCGATAATTTGCATGTTACCTGTTACCGTAGCCGTTTCCCTAACAGTTGTTAACTTGTCTATGTTTTCGCCACCATATTGTGCCCTGAGTTGGGTAAGCAGACTGGCTGGCGCAGGCAGGCCGGTTGTTGCAGGTTTACTTGTATTTGTCTTTGAACCAACGGTGGTTCTTTGTGTAATTGCAGGCTTTTCTTTTTCGTCGTCCTTTCTGAAATAGAATTCACCATTCAACAAAACCAGGTCTTCTTCATTTGGCGGACTGTAAAAAAAGCTTTGTTTGGCAACAGTGCCATTACCAAATGTTAAAGTTATTTCTCCATCGCCCAATTTATAAGTTCCGCTGGTTTTACCATTTTTTTCAAATTTACCACCTATAGTACCGCCCACTGCATCACCCGTTACACCAACAACGCTCGACCGTTCTGTTGAAAAATTTCCTTTACCATCAAAATAAATTAAATCAGAAGAAAAAGCGCCCACCGCCGGCATTCCCGTACCTATTCCCCCACTGGTGGAAGCGCTTCTTTTTTCATATAGCCCGGCAGGGATAACAATTACTTTTTTAACCTTATACAAGGTATGTTTTATCCCTGCTGTACTTTCAAGGTGTCCATTAGCTGCCAGTTTATATTTTTTGTTTTCGTCGCCGTTTTTAAATGTGAGTTGTACAAGGTTGTTCTTAACTGTGTAAAAACCGCTGGATTTCGTTTTCCAGTCCGCCTGGCTCAATGCGTTATTGAAAGTGCCATCGCTCCGGAAACTGATCACGATATTGTTGATCTGCATGCCGTTAAAAGGCGTGTTGTATAACTCTGCACCAATGTATACGCCATTGAGCGTTGGTGATTGTGCGCACACTAAAGAGGTTTTTACAATAAACAGGCACAGGAAGAGAAGAAGGTTTTTTGTCATCAGGTAAAGAACCCGAAAAACTGTACCAAAGAACCTGTAGTAAAATTAATTTTCCGTTAAATCTTTAAAAGATATGATATTTTCTTCGGTGAGATAAATACGTATATGATATATTGATTGTATTCTTGATTGATAACAAAAAACAAGGGCGGCACCATTTGGTACAGTTGATGTATAGAAATTATGCCATCTGTCGTCCGGCGAATAAGATTAATAAAGTTGATCATTAAAAAAATTAACATTATTTAAATTAAAAAAGTAATATCTTGACCTCAATCGTTCTCATAGCTTGCCATAAACAACGGCAGATGATAACCTATATAAAATGAATACAAATATTGATCAAAACGGCTCAAGAAAGATAGGATTAGTGCTGTCTGGCGGGGGGGTAAGAGGGGTGGCCCATTTGGGGGTGATGCAGGCCCTAACCGATTATGGTATCAAATTCTCGCATATCTCGGGCACAAGTGCAGGCGCAATAGCTGCGGCTTTTTTTGCAGAGGGATATACCCCAAAAGAAATTTTACGCGTCATCAAAGACAACAGCCTGCTCAAATTGCTGCGCCCGGCATTTGGCAGCAACGGTTTGATCTCAATAACACATGCCAGGGTATTGATCAATAAATATATTCCGCATAATTCATTTCAAAGCCTCAAAACACGTGTTACCATTCCGGCGGTCGACATTGGAGAAGCAAAACTGGTTTATTTTACCGAGGGCGAGTTGGATATAGCAATTTTAGCGTCATGCTGTTTGCCAGGTATTTTTAGGCCCATCATCATTAACGATCATATGTTTGTTGATGGCGGCATACTCAATAATTTTCCGGTTGAACCATTGGTGGGTAATTGTGACCTTATCATAGGTTCATGCTGTAACCATTTACCTGTTGTTTCAACAATTAAATCCTTTGTGAACCTGGTTGACAGGGCGGCCATGATAACGATTAATTCGGGCCTCAATGCGCATAAAATGTTGTGCGATATAGTTATCGAGCCGCGTGGCTTGGGTGGTTATGGTATTTTTGATACCGATGCCGCCGAAGAAATTTATATGATAGGATATGAAGAGGGTTTAAAAACCATCAACAGCAACGAAAAGTTAAAAGAGGTTATACAGGCTCTAAAAAGTAAAAAACCTATCTGAAAACGATACAGCACTGTAACGAAAGATTGACACAGTAGTGGGCAAAAATCTGAAAACGGATTTGGTAATGTTTTAAAATAGATGGAAATTGCTCAAAACGTTGTACATCATAAAGTATTTAATTGATGTTAATAATCTTTAAGATGTGTACAAATTTCTCTGTGTTATAGCACCTTAATCATACAAACTCAATAAACTATGAAAAAAGTAACGGGCCTTGGAGGCGTATTTTTTAAATGCGACGATCCGAAAAGTATGAACGAATGGTATGTCAAAAACCTTGGACTGCCTTCCGGCCAGTACGGAACAACGTTTGAGTGGCGGCATGCAGATGATCCGTCGAAAATAGGGTCCACCTCCTGGTGTACGTTCCCGCAGGATACCCAATATTTTAATCCGTCCGCCAAGCCGTTTATGATTAATTACCGGGTAGAAAATATCGTTGCGCTGGTAGACGAATTAAAAAAAGGTGGCGTAACCATTATTGACGAGATTGCTGAGTATGATTATGGCAAATTTGTTCATATTCTCGATCCGGAAGGGAACATTATTGAGCTTTGGGAGCCAGGCGATGAATCGGAGCCGGATAGTGCTGCGGGATAATTTAGTTCTAAGTTGAAAGTCTTGAGTTCTAAGTCAGGATTTACCCTTATCGACTTAGAACTCAAGACTTTCGACTTAAGACTTCTGACTAACGATCAGGGAAACTTAACCCCGTTATAATCTGATATATTCACCTCTGGTATTGATGAGTTGTATTTATCATTAATAGCCTTAATAAACTCATTGGCCACAATTGCATAGCCCCGCGGTGTAAGGTGAACCCCATCCAATGAGAACAAACCGCCGCTGATGTAATTTGAGTTAACGCTTACACCGTCAACCACCAGACCGTTCAGTTTAACATTTTGCAGAAAGGTATAGGCATCAAATACCGCCAGGCCTTTTGCTGCAGCTATAGATTTTATGGTGGTGTTATAAGAAGTTACATAATCCCCGGTAAGGGCAACCTCCTTTTCGTCAAGTACATATTGGTTATCTATCGGCGTATAAGGCGTTAAACCGTAAGGCAGGTTGCCGACAGGTGTTGCAACAGGCTGCCCGATCTTGCTTGTGGGGAAGGTAAGTACGATAAGATCGTTAGGTGTTGCTGCACGTGGCGCATAAGTACTGCCAGAAACCAGCGCGTTAATATACAATGCTTTTGCATTCGGGTTGGCTTTTTGCACCCCGGCCAGTATTGCAGAAACGGTGATGGTATTAAAATAAGGTATTGAGGTTACATCGGGTACGGTTGCAACTACGCCTTTCTGCCCCTTGGCAGTGAGGGTGTTGATCAATACATTATACAAGGCAGCAAAAGTGTTTTTATCTGTCAGCACGTCGCCGGCCCCACCGGATGTGGCGTAACTTAACGCGTCATTATTCCCCAGCCAGTTTGAGAAGAAAGTGAATGGCTTCGACATTACAAAATCAAGATAGGTGGTGGAGTTTGTTGGCGCGTTACCAGGCAGCAATCGTTCAAAATACCCGTTAAGGTTGCCATAAGGTGCGTAGGTGATATGCATCAGCTTAATGCCGGGCACACCGTAATTATTGATATCGCCGGTGTATTTGGTATATAAAGTCACGTTTCCGAAGCCGGGTACAGGCAATAAGCCGCGTACTGCCAGATTGGTAGTTACAGGAGTTGTAATTGGTGTGCCATCGGCATTAAAGCCGGTAAGTGATAAATACCCGGACCCATTTGCCTGTGCCGTGCTGAATAGCGGTTGCGTAAATGCGTTCCCTCCAACCGATTGCATTTGCTTGCCGATGATGCTGGGATAGGATACCTGCTGACCTGCAAGATATAAGCCCCCATCGGCATAACCGGCAGTGAGCGAATTACCTAATGCAATGTATCGTGAAAAATCAACAGAACCTGCGGACGGCTTTGGCGTATGGATTTCGGGCTTGCAGGCACCTAATAACAGTAACCCTGCAACAATATAAATATGTAATTTAAACGTTTTCATGAACTGATTTCTTTAAGGATTACCAATGATAGGCTAATGAGATACCTGGTATATAAACATCGGTTTTAAATGTTCCCGATAGCTGCGATTCGATATTGGTTTGGGTGCGTTGCATCAGGTGCTCGTACTCAAAGGAGATATCTATATCGAGGTGCTTGGCTACGGTATAACCTAAGCCCAGGGTACCATAAACCCGGTTAGCATCCGGAGCTTCGGGGGTTACATAGCCATCTAAAACAGCGGTGCCGCCATAGCCGCCGCCAAAACGCAGGGCCAGTTTATCGGTAGCCTTATATTGAGCGCCCCCGCGTAAGCTAAACGCCTGTTGATAATTCCGGGCGGAGTGGGTGTCCTGTAACACAGCCGTATTATTTTTATAATCAAACGATAGCGTTTTATAACTATCCCAGTTTACAAGGTTAACATCCAGGGCCAATATCCATTTGCTGCTGGGGTAAAAGCCGAAACCGATGGAGTTAGTGGCTGGTAGGGGTATGGTTGAACTAAAGGTATTGGGCTGAGGGAAATTGCTTTGCAGCGATGCAGGCACAGTAAAAATAGCGTTCCCTGCCGAAATTGTGGTATTTACCTGCGACCGGTGTGTGATCCCTATGGTAATACCTGCTTCCGTTTTGAAGTAAACGCCCGCGTTCCACCCGTAGCCCTTACCGCTGCCTTTCAACCGGGCCTGGCCTGCGTCGCCGTTGCTGTTTGCCAGTGGAATGGCCCGCGTCAGATCAACGCTGCCATGGTTATATACGAAGCCTCCGCCGACGCTAATCCAGTCGGCCAGTTTTATGCTTAGTGTTGGTTGAATATAAATGGCTTTCAGGTCGAGGCTTTCCAGCACATATTTGCCCTGCCAGGTATTGCCCCAGTCGGTTAAGCCGCCAAAAGGGGTATAAACGCCAAGTCCAAGTTTCCAGAAGGAAGACTTAGGGCCCCATACCGCATAAGCATGGAACGGAGTAGCAACTTTATTAGAAGTATGGTCCTGTATTGATGTCCCTGCGGGGTTGAAAACAGATTTGAACAGTAAAGGGCTTATTCCTCCCTGTATGTAATTTTCGGGCAGCATGGCTACCGCGCCCGGGTTAAAAAATACGGAAGCGCCATCCTGTACGATACCCGTACCTGTATGGCCCATTCCTATTTGCTTTTGCCCCCCAAGGTTCACCTGGAATCCCTGGGAAAAAGCTAACAGCGGTGCTGCGGTGAGCACCAATAGTAGAATTTTTCTCATAAAAATATAATTGGTTCGTGACAGGAAATTGCTTGTAGGTTACAATTTGAAACTGTCAGGGATAAAATTAGTTTGGATTAAAAAGAAAAAAAGGGCTATAATGCGGAGATATTAGTCAAAAAGTCGGATAAAGCTTATTTTTAATATCAGATAAGAAAATTGCTTTACAATCGTCTTTAATAAATACAATAGTTAAAATTATATATCTAAACTATATGAATAATAAAGTTGGACAATTAAGCCTGTCGAAATTTGCAGATCTTTATGCAGACAAGCTGGCTGGTGCCGATTTTTTTGTTGTTGACGAAAAGCAATTATTGAGCCTGAGCGAATATCCTTATCGTTCGGACGGTTATATTATAGGCATTTGTACCAGGGGCACAGCCAAAGTAGAAGTAAACCTGCAGGTTTACGATGCCCGGCCGGATGCCATGCTTCTGGCAACCCCCTTTCATGTTTTGAGGATTTACGATAGCAGTGCCGATTTTTTATGCCGGTTTGTTGTTTTCAGCAAAGCCTTTTTAATCGAAAATAACGCCAATAGCCATTTCCTTGAATCATTCAGTTATTTTAACAGCGCATCTATCCCGGTAATTTATCCGGGCAATGCCGATGCCAAAATGATCCTGGAAATTTATTTATTGATCCAGCAAAAATTAGCGCGCGAAGGGCATCCTTATGATGTTGAAATATCCAGGAGCATTTTGATGACACTGCTTTATGAAATACAGGCCATTTACGAAAAGCAACACCTGATAATAAAAGGTAAACAAACCAGGAAACAGGAACTAAACGTGCTTTTCCAATCCCTCATTTTCCATCATTATAAAGAACATCGGAGCGTGCAATACTATGCCGACGCGCTGTATGTATCTCCCAAACATTTAACCGAAACCATTAAGGAAGTAACCGGGAGAACCGCGGGGGAATGGATAGACGACGCGGTAATATTGGAAGCCAAAGTATTACTGCGAAATCATGAGATCAGCATTGCACGCGCGGCCGAGAGCATCCATTTCCCCGACCAATCATCGTTTGGTAAATATTTTAAGAAACATACCGGCATGTCGCCTTCTGATTATAGGGCGATATCTGCGCATTGATTGTTGTCGTTTAGACAAAAACATCTCATTGCAAATAACGATCAGGGCACCTGGAAAAATCGTGATAACGTATAAAATATTTTTTAGCGATGGCGCGAGGGGTTGCGTTAGGGATGGGAGCGGATACCGGCCTGTGGCTAAGGCCTGTGTAGTATGAGCGTACAGCCCGGGCCGCAGGCAACGCCATAATTAATGCGGATCCTGTAATGTATTTGATAATCAACTACTTAAAACATATCCATTATAGGCGGAGTGTGATAATACACAGAAGTGTACCCATCTCATGTAACATGCAAAGCCTTCGCTCACGAAATAAACTAAGGGATAGGTTAATCTTTCTATCAATGACACTTTTTTCCTCTGAGCACTTCTGCTTTATCCATATACCACATTTTCAAACCTGATCATCCCCTCTTCTTTCCGACTTTTTGACTAATATCTCCGCATTGCTGCCCTTTCTTTGGCTTCATAATGCCTCTAATTTTACTCCTGATTATAAACCAATAAAACTTTATGAATGCCACAGAACCGATGAAAGCCATAAAAGGAGGGGAGTTTCTGATCAGGGAAACTTCTGCGGAAAGCGTTTTTATTCCTGAAGAATGGAATGAAGAGCAGTTGATGATCGCCGAAACATGTACCAATTTTTTGGCACAGCAGGTAACACCAAACCTGCAGCGTATTGACGAGCAGGAGGAGGGGTTAATGCGCCATTTAATGGACGAAGCCGGTGCGCTTGGATTGTTAGGTATATCTGTACCGGAAGAGTATGGCGGTTTTGGTAAAGATTTCAAAACGGCCATGCTGGTTACAGAAAAGTTAGGTGCAGGCCATTCATTTTCGGTTGCTTTTTCGGCGCATACAGGTATAGGTACCCTGCCTATATTATACTACGGCAATGATGCCCAAAAGCAAAAGTACGTCCCCAAACTGGCCAGCGGCGAATGGAAGGGGGCTTATTGCCTTACTGAACCTGCTGCGGGCTCAGATGCTAATTCGGGTAAAACCAGGGCAAAGCTTTCTGCAGATGGTAAGTATTATCTTATCACCGGGCAAAAAATGTGGATCACCAATGCTGGTTTTGCCGATGTGTTTACGGTTTTTGCCAAGATAGATGACGATGAAAACCTGAGCGCGTTTATTGTTGAAAAGGATTTTGAGGGTCTTTCGT
This sequence comes from Mucilaginibacter sp. 3215, assembly GCF_050433785.1. Classification (NCBI taxonomy): domain Bacteria; kingdom Pseudomonadati; phylum Bacteroidota; class Sphingobacteriia; order Sphingobacteriales; family Sphingobacteriaceae; genus Mucilaginibacter; species Mucilaginibacter sp. 3215. Next base: position 65,955 of record NZ_JBNPWO010000003.1, on the reverse strand, counting down.
TAAATACGGAAGAACATAAAATGGGGATCAAAGGGAGCTCAACACGGCAGGTGTTTTTTAATGATTGTAAAGTGCCGGTTGAAAACCTGCTTTCCGAACGGCAAAACGGTTTTAAGATAGCCGTTAACATTCTTAATCTTGGCCGCATTAAATTAGGAGGCGGAACAGTTGGGGCCAGTAAGGATGTGATCACCTCATCGGTACGTTACGCCAATGAGCGGGAACAGTTCGGTCGCGCTATTTCCAAATACGGGGCGATAAGATATAAACTGGCCGAACAGGCTATCCGTACCTACGCTGCTGAATCGGCGGTATACAGGGCCAGCCAGAATATGGAAGAGGCTACAGAAATGTTAATGGCATCGGGTCTTGATGAAAACAAAGCCAAACTGAAAGGCACTGAGCAATTTGCCATTGAAGCTGCAATTTTAAAAGTTCATGCTTCTGAGGTTTTGGACTATGTAACTGACGAAGGTGTGCAGATCTATGGTGGTATGGGATATAGTGCCGAGGCACCGATGGACAGGTCGTACCGCGACTCGAGGATCAACCGGATCTTTGAGGGCACCAATGAAATCAACAGGTTGCTAACCGTTGATATGATGCTGAAACGCGCCATGAAGGGGGAGCTTGACCTGATGGGACCGGCCCAGAAAGTAGCCGGTGAATTGATGAGCATCCCCGATTTTGGCGCAACCGAAGAAGATGGCCTGTTTACTAAAGAAAAGAAATACATAGCCAATTTTAAAAAGGCCATATTGATGGTAGCCGGTAGCGCTGTTCAAAAACTAATGATGCAATTGAGCAAAGAGCAGGAAGTATTGATGAACCTGGCCGATATGCTGATAGAGCTTTATGTAAGCGAATCGCTGCAATTGCGGGTAGAGAAATTGGTTGGCCTAAGAGGCGAAGAAGCCTGTAAAGAACAATTGGATATGATGCGGGTGTACATCAATGACGCGGCCGAACATATTGCCAAATCGGGTAAAGAAGCACTGAACTCATTTGCCGAAGGCGATGAAAGAAGGATGATGCTCATGGGACTTAAGCGTTTCACCAAAACCGAAGATATTAATACTACCCAGGCACGCAGAAATATCGCTTCAAAATTGATTGCTGAAAATAAATATTGTTTTTAGTGCTGCGTTTAAGCTAAAAAAAATCCCCTCTTGAGAGGGGGCGCGAAGGAACGAGTGATAGCAGGGGTGTGTTTATGCTGTATGCTTATCAAAGCAGAGACACACCCCTCCACCCCTCTCAAGAGGGGAATCGCACAATCCCCTGCCTTTTACGTTAAACGCCAATAACGACGATCCCGCTGTTATTTTCCGAATAATATCAACCTGAAAAACAAAAATCTAATAATGAGAATATTAGTGTGTATAAGCCAGGTGCCGGATACCAGCACCAAAATTGTATTGAAAAATAACAATACCTCGGTTAACAGCGATGGTGTTACTTATGTGATCAACCCGTATGATGAATGGTACGCGTTGATTAGGGCTATCGAATTAAAAGCAAGCGGTATCGCTACCGAAATTCATTTGGTAACAGTAGGTAAAGCAGATGTTGAACCTGTGATCAGGAAGGCGCTGGCTTTGGGTGGTGATGAAGCTATCCGCATTGATGCCGAGAGCAATGACGCTTATGAAACTGCCCATTATATAGCTGAATATGCCGCCGGTGTTGGTTATGATCTTATCTTATGCGGCAAAGAGTCTATCGATTACAATAACGGAACTACAGGTGCCATGCTGGCCGAATTGCTTGATCTCGATTACATTGGTTTTGCAACTGGGATCAGCATAGAGGCCAATACCGCTGTGATAAATCGTGAAATAGAAAGCGGTGAAGAAACAGATGCCTGTAATTTACCGCTGGTTATTTCCTGCCAGAAAGGTGTTGCCGAAGCCCGCATTCCTAACATGCGTGGCATCATGGCAGCACGTACGCGTCCGTTAAAGGTCATTACGCCTTCAGGAATAGCTGCTGTAACCGAAATACTGTCATATGAATTGCCGCCTGCCAAGGCCGGTATCAAGCTGGTAAGCCCGGATGATATGGATGAACTGGTAGAGCTGTTGCATACAGAGGCAAAGGTTATTTAATAATCATATTTATTACCCGGTGTGCGCACCACAGATGTTTGGAAGATGAAATTACCTCTAAAAAATATGGCCTGTCCGATCTGTATAGCTACGAGATTGCTTCGTCGTTTCTCCTCGCAATGACATTGCTTTTTAAACCAACATTTACAACTGATCTGTATCTTCCGCACACCCATGATGTGCGAGCTGGAGTATCTAACTAAAAAAACAAAAAATGTCTGTAATAGTATTGGTAGAACATACCGAAGGAATTATAAAAAAACAAAGTTTTGAGGCCGTGCAATATGCCGCTCAGATAGCCAAAAAAATGGGAACCACAGTAACCGCAGTTGCTTTAGGCAGCGTTGCAGTTGCCGAAATGGAAAACCTTGGCCAGTATGGTGCTCAAAAAGTGCTGCACGTTGCCGATAGCCGGTTGGACGAGTTACATTCAAGGGCCTATGCCGGCGCCTTAATAGCCGCGGCACAAAAGGAGAATAGTAAAGTAATTATAACCCTTCATGATATTAAGGGCAGGGCGGTAGCTCCCCGGGTGGCCGTGAAGTTAAAAGCAGGCCTCGTAGCAGGTGCACTTTCACGTCCTGATCTGGACAAGGGATTTGTGATCAAAAAAGCCGTGTTTTCGGGCAAGGCATTTGCCTATGTAAATATTTTGAGTGATGTAAAGGTAATTATGTTGATGCCGAATACATTTCCACCTGAAAAACAGGAGGGTAAGGCAGTTGTTGAACAACTGGATGTAAGTTTTAGCGAAAAGGATTTTGGTGTAAAAGTTAAGTCGGTAAACAAGGTAACCGGCGAGGTTCCGCTGGCCGATGCCGAGCTGGTTGTTTCGGGTGGACGTGGTTTAAAAGGTCCCGAAAACTGGGGCATACTGGAGGATCTGGCAAAAGAATTGGGTGCCGCGACAGCCTGCTCGCGCCCCGTGGCCGACTTGCACTGGCGACCGCATCACGAACATGTGGGGCAAACAGGTGGCACCGTTCGTCCAAATCTGTATATAGCGGTAGGAATATCCGGGGCTATCCAGCACCTGGCCGGGGTTAACGGTTCAAAAACTATTGTAGTGATCAATAAAGATCCCGAAGCTCCGTTTTTTAAAGCAGCCAATTATGGGGTAGTTGGTGACGCGCTGGAGGTTTTGCCACGACTGACTGCTGCCGTAAAAAAGTTTAAGGAACATCATCAATAAATAATCAGGGTTATGGAGTTTTTTTATGAAGGACAGGTGCTGTGGTCGCAGATAGATTCGAACCAGCACATGCGGCATTCTGCTTATGCCGATTTTGCGGCGCAGGCCCGGATAATTATGCTGGAAAATCTGGGCTTAAAGCTGCCAACACTTTATGAATACAAAATAGGGCCGGTATTATTCAGGGAAGAGATGATTTATCTCAGAGAAATAGGGATCAATGAGCAGATCGGGGTAACCTGTGAGCTTATCAAATCCCGGCCTGATGGTTCGCGCTGGGCAATCAGGCATGAACTGTACCGGGGCGATGGTGTTAAAGCTGCAATAGTAAATGCCGAAGGTTCATGGATAGATATGGAAAAGCGTAAGTTGGCCATATTGCCCTCCGAACTAAGCCAGATGTTTATGAAGGCGCCCCGGAGCAGCGATTATGTAGAAGATGTGAACCCGGCCTGAATAATTTAATATAGCAATTAACCGAAAAAAATAATCAGCTTTAAGCTTTATGCCTTCCGCTTTTAGCTTTTATATAATTTAACTATGACTGATCTAAATAGTGCTTTTGAAGAAGCAGTTAAACAAAGTAAACAATTGCCCTCAAAACCTGACAATGAAACATTATTACGCCTGTATAGTTTATATAAGCAAGCAACGGAAGGCGATATAAATACAGAAAACCCTCCGGGTATGTTTGATTTTGTAGCTAAAGCAAAATATGATGCCTGGCTAAAACAGAAGGGCACTACCGGCGATCACGCCATGCAGCAATATATCCAGCTTGTAACGCAATTATCAAATAAAACCAGCTAACTTTAATTCCGAAATATTGACAAATGTTTCCGCCGTTTAGACCTTTATAAAGCGCCGCAGAAATAGATATTTGTTATTATAAACCATCCCGGTAACTATGCCGGGACTAAATTATTTAACCATTTTATAATTCTACTCTGTCTCTTTTTAGGTGGCTTCTGATACCCGTATTGATATGGGGTAAATGCGACAGATGATCTAAAAACCGACTTGTTTTTAACGATAAAAAACACCTAAGACAATGTCAACATCAAAAAAACATTTCACCCGTTTTGTATTAATCCTGCTAACTATTGTGGCGGTAAGCATCAACGCAAAAGCGCAAACCGATAAAATTGAAGGTTTATGGTACAACGATGTAAAAACCGCCAAAATCCAGATCTCTAAAGAAAGCAACGGTAAGTTTTATGGTAAGGTGGTATGGCTTAAGGAACCATTAAAAGATGGGAAGCCGAAAGTTGACGAAATGAATAGCGACGAAAAATTACGTTCAAGGCCGAGGCTGGGCTTACCCGTACTGGCTGATTTTGTGAAAGATGGGGATAACAAATACTCGGGCGGAACAATTTACGATCCTAATAACGGCAAAACATACTCCTGCAAAATGACCTATAAAGGTAAAACCCTGGATATCCGCGGATACATTGGCATTTCGCTTTTCGGGCGAACAACAACCTGGTCGCGGGCAGAGTAAACTAAAGATAAAGAGTTTTAATAACACAAGCAGATACTAATGAATGCTAAACGAATTATAAAAAAGGTTGCAGTATTGGGGTCGGGAGTAATGGGCAGTCGTATCGCCTGCCACTTTGCAAATATCGGCGTACAGGTACTGTTGCTTGATATTGTACCCAAGGATGCCCCGGAAGATAAAAAAGCGCGGAATAAAATTGTTAATGACGCGCTGGACTTCGCGTTAAAGTCAAACCCCTCGCCCATCTACCTTAAATCATTCGCAAAACGTATCATAACCGGCAATTTTGAAGATGATATGCCCAAAATTGCGGATTGCGACTGGGTGATAGAGGTAGTAGTTGAACGGCTGGATATAAAACAACATGTGTTTGAAACAGTAGAAAAATACCGGAAACCCGGCACGCTGATCACTTCCAATACATCCGGTATCCCGATACATTTAATGGCAGAAGGCAGGAGCGATGACTTTAAAAAATATTTCTGTGGAAGCCATTTCTTTAATCCTCCCCGGTATTTAAAACTACTGGAAATTATTCCCACAAAAGATACGTTAGCGGGCGTTGTGGGTTTTTTGATGGATTATGGCGCAAAATACCTGGGAAAAACTACAGTGTTAGCCAAAGATACGCCGGCATTTATCGGTAACCGCATCGGGGTTTTCAGCATTATGAGTGTGCTGCATTATGTGCAGCAAACCGGCATGACGGTGGAAGAGGTTGATAAATTGACAGGGCCGGTAATAGGTCACCCAAAATCGGCCACCTTCCGCACCAATGATGTGGTAGGTTTAGATACGATGGTACACGTTGCCAACGGTCTTTACAAAAACGCTCCTGATGATGAGGCAAGGGAATTATTCAAAATTCCTTCATTTGTTGAGGGAATGCTAAAAAATAACTGGCTGGGCAGCAAAACCGGCCAGGGGTTTTATAAGAAAGAAAAAGGCGAAGGTGGAAACCAGTTTTATGCGCTCGATCTGAAAACGCTTGAGTACAAGCCCTCTCAAAAAGTAAAATTCGCTTCGCTTGAAACTACAAAGGCGGTTGATAACTTAAAAGATAGGCTCAGGATCCTGGTTGCGGCAAAAGACAAAGCCGGCGATTTTTACCGCGCTACCTTTTACCAGTTATTTGCCTATGCCGGTAACCGCATCCCCGAAATAGCCGACGAGCTTTATAAAATAGATGCTGCCACCAATGCAGGCTTTGGCTGGGAGCTGGGCCCTTTTGAAAAATGGGACGCGCTTGGTGTTGAGGAGACGGTAAAAGCCATGGAAGCAGCAGGGCACAAACCGGCCCAATGGGTATATGACATGCTTGCGGCAGGTGCAAAAAGCTTTTATAAAATAGAAGATGGCAAACGCTTGTATTATGATATCCCATCGAAAAGCTACCAGGTGATTCCCGGTACCGAGGGGCTTATTTTGCTTAACAATATCCGGGAAACAAATACCGTGTGGAAAAACAGCGGTACTACCATTACCGATATTGGTGATGGTATTTTGAACCTTGAATTTCATACCAAAATGAACACGATAGGCGGCGAGGTGATTGAAGGTATAAATAAAGCTATCACTCTTGCCGAAGCAAGCTACAAAGGCCTGGTGATCTCAAACGAAGGGGCCAATTTCAGTGCCGGGGCCAATGTGGGTATGATATTTATGATGGCTGTTGAGCAGGAGTTTGATGAACTCAATATCGTGATCAAAGCCTTCCAGAATACGATGATGCGCATCCGTTATTCATCGATCCCGGTGGTGATAGCGCCTCATCAAATGGCCCTGGGTGGTGGCTGCGAAATGTGCCTGCATGCTGATAAAGTGGTAGCTCATGCCGAACTGTATATGGGTTTGGTTGAGTTTGGTGTTGGTTTGATTCCCGGAGGTGGAGGAACGAAAGAGTTTGCCCTGCGCCTTTCAGACGAACTACAGGAAGGTGACGTAGAACTCAATAATTTCCGTGACCGTTTTTTAACCATCGGCCAGGCAAAAGTATCCACTTCGGCTTATGAGGCTTTTGAATTTGGCTATCTTAAAAAGGGTAGGGACGTTGTTGTGGTATCCCGCGAGCGGTTACTTGCCGAAGCCAAACAACAATGCCTGCAGATGGCGAACGAAGGGTACATACAGCCTATTCCGCGCGGAGATATCAGAGTGCTGGGTAAGCAGGCCCTGGGTTTAGGTTATGTAGGGGCAAATACCATGTACAGCGGTAATTACATAAGCGAGCACGATGTGAAAATTTCGCAGAAACTGGCTTATGTGCTTTCGGGCGGCGATCTGTCCCAGCCTTCCATAGTGAGCGAGGAATATTTGCTGGGGTTGGAACGTGAAGCCTTTGTTTCGCTTTGTACCGAAAAGAAAACGCTTGAACGGATCCAATCCATTTTAACCGGCGGAAAAGTGTTAAGGAACTAATTTTTTTAAGTATAAAATCTCAATAAAATGAACGCATATATAGTGGCAGCCAGCCGCAGCGCTGTTGGAAAAGCTACCCGGGGCGGGTTTAGGTTTACCCGTCCGGATACGCTTGCGGCAGATGTGATCAGGCATCTGCTGGCATCGGTGCCTAATGTTGATAAAGAGCAGATTGATGATGTAATTGTAGGCAATGCTACACCCGAAGCCGAACAGGGATTGAATGTTGCGAGGCTGATTTCATTAATGGCGCTTGATACCGATAAAGTACCCGGTATGACGGTGAACCGCTATTGCTCGTCGGGGTTGGAAACAATTGCGATAGCATCAGCAAAAATACACAGCGGCATTGCCGATTGTATTATCGCGGGCGGTGTGGAAAGTATGAGCCTGATCCCGATGGGGGGCTGGCGCATTGTTCCTAACGCCGATATTGCCCTTGCCCATCCCGATTATTACTGGGGCATGGGCCTTACTGCCGAAGCTGTAGCTAAAGAATATCATATTGGCCGCGAAGAGCAGGACCAGTTTGCCTACAATTCACATCAAAAAGCCATCAACGCTATTAAAGAAGGCAAGTTTAAAGATGAAATAGCGCCGGTAAATATTGTGGAAACCTATGTAGATGAGAGCGGCAAAAAAGCGAAAAGAGAGTTTAAGGTAGATACGGATGAAGGTCCGCGCAGCGATACCTCAATTGACGCGCTGGCAAAGCTTAAACCGGTATTTGATGCAAAGGGCGTGGTAACTGCCGGCAATTCGTCACAAACCAGTGATGGGGCGGCCTTTGTCATGGTGGTTAGCGAACGTTTTATGAAACAGAACAACCTTAAACCCATAGCCCGGCTGGTTAATTACGCCGTTGCAGGTGTGCCGCCGCGGATCATGGGGATAGGTCCGCTGGTGGCTATCCCCAAAGTGTTGAAAATGGCCGGGATGAAACAACAGGATATTGAGCTGATAGAATTGAATGAGGCTTTTGCTTCACAATCATTGGCCATAGTAAAAGGGTTGGAGCTTAATCCCGACATTGTAAATGTAAACGGCGGTGCCATATCCCTTGGTCATCCGCTTGGCTGTACCGGGGCTAAACTTTCTGTTCAGCTTTTTAACGAATTGAAACGACGGGAGAAAAAGTATGGCATGGTTACCATGTGTGTAGGCACCGGGCAGGGCGCGGCGGGTGTATTTGAAATGTTATAGTAATTTACCTTTATCTAAACCATTGCAAGCATGGAAAAGGCGACAAGATTGTTTGATTGCATGATTACCCAGGCTAAGGAGCCTAAGGTGGATCTTTTGAATGCGAAGGAGAATGGTTCCTGGCGGTCATACAGCACCCAAGAAGTGCATGCCATGATCAACCAGCTATCCGCGGCCCTGTTGGCCCTGGGCGTTTCGGGCGGTGACGGCACTACCGAAGGCCGCGATAAAATAGGTTTGATAAGCAACGGCAGGCCCGAGTGGATCATAACCGATCTGGCAGTACAGCAAACGGGAGCCATACTGGTCCCGCTATACCCAAATACAGGCACTAAAGAAATTGAGCAGATCCTGAACGAGGCCGAAGTGAAATATGTATTTGTAAGTAGCAAAGATTTATGCGATAAGGTTAAGGAAGTTCATTTAAATATCCCCTCGTTAAAAGGCATATTTACTTTCGATAACATCGATGGCTGTGATTATTGGGGCACATTGCTTAAACCTTTGCAAGAAGAGTATCAGAAAAAAATACAGCAGATAAATGATCAGATCACCGAAGATGATGTGGCAACTATCATTTATACTTCGGGCACTACGGGCAGGCCAAAAGGGGTAATGCTTACGCATAAAAACATCATGACCAACGCCTCGGCATCCGGCGACATTCTTAGCCGGATCCCCGTTACAGAAAAACGTGCTTTGAGTTTTTTGCCCCTGAACCACATTTTTGAAAAGATGTGTACCTATGTTTATCTGTACTACGGTTTTTCTATTTATTACGCCGAAAGTATGGACACCATAGGCGCAAATATGAAAGAGGTAAAGCCTTCACTTTTTACAGCCGTGCCCCGCTTGCTCGAAAAAGTATTTGAAAAAATTATGGTGCAGGGGCAGAAATTAACCGGTATTAAAAGGAAGATCTTTTTCTGGTCGGTAAAACTGGCCGAAGCTTATGAAATTAATAATACCAGCCTGCCGTATAAGATCAAACTGGCCATAGCCGATAAATTGGTTTACAGCAAATGGCGTGCTGCTATAGGCGGAAATATAAAAGCCATCGTAGTCGGCAGTTCGGCCTGCCCCATAAAACTGGAAAGAATTTTTACCGCAGCTAATATTGTGATTATGGAAGGTTACGGGCTTACCGAAACATCGCCTGTAATTGCTGTTAACTGTTATGAAAAAAGCGAGAGGAAATTTGGTACCGTAGGTCGTTTGCTGAGCGGTGTGCAGGTGAAGATCGCCGCTGATGGCGAGATCCTCTGTAAAGGCCCGAATGTGATGCTGGGCTATTATAAAAACCCTGAACTAACGGCAGAGGTACTGGAAGACGGCTGGTTCCATACCGGGGATATAGGCGAACTGGACCAGGATTCGTTCCTGAAAATAACAGACCGTAAAAAAGAGATCTTTAAAACCTCGGGCGGTAAATACGTGGCCCCGCTACCTATCGAAAATAAGATGAAGGAAAATTATTTTATTGAGCAGATGATGGTTGTTGGTGCGGAAAAGAAATTTGTCGCGGCGCTCATTGTACCATCTTACACCCATTTAAAACCCTGGTGTAAGGAAAATGACATCACTTTTTCATCCAATAGCGAATTGGTTAAAAATGCGAAGGTTATTGAGCTTTATCAATCCATTATCAATAACTATAACCCAGAATTTAATCATGTTGAGCAGGTGAAGAAGATAACCTTGCTTCCCAACGAATGGTCGATAGATAGCGGTGAGCTTACCCCTACAGGTAAAATGAAACGGAAAGTGATCACCGAAAAATACAAAACCGAAATAGATAAAATGTATCCCTGCGAAGTAAGTGAGGATCCAACTCTTGTAAGTTAACCGATGAATACATTTCAAACAACAATACAGGGCAGGCTGGTTACAATTTCGCTTGACAGGGGCCGCTCAAATGCCATTAATCATGAAATGGTTAAAGAACTGGCGGCCTGTATCAAAACATTGGAGCATGATGACAACGTGGGCGGGGTTATCTTAACCGGCAAGGAAGGCTTTTTCTCATCGGGGATCGACCTGATTGAGGCCTATGATTATGATGAAGCGCAAAGCCGCCAATTTTGGGTGGATTTTTTAGCCTTGCAAAATACTTTAGCCGCTTTCAGGAAACCTTTGGTAGCTGCCATTAGTGGTCACAGCCCGGCCGGCGGCTGTATATTAGCTATTTGCTGCGATTATCGGGTGATGGTAGAAGGAGCATTTATCATCGGATTAAATGAAGTTCCGGTTGGTATTATTGTGCCTGATAGTGTTTTTAATTTATATGCATTTTGGCTTGGTCAGCGTAAAGCTTATCAGTATTTAATAGAAGGTAAGCTGCTTAAGGTAAACGAAGCTTTAGAAGCCGGGCTTATCGATGACGTTGTTTCACCGGATAGGTTAATGAACGCTGCAATAGAAAAGGTGACAGCCTTTATGAAACTGAACCCGGTTACCTGGACGGAAAGTAAATTGAATTTGCGAAAGGAGTTGATAGGGAAACTCAAAGCCGACCAAACCGATACGCTTGATAAGATGCTGAAGCAATGGTGGGCACCCGAAACCAGGCAAGGCCTGCAGATGATGATCCAGAATTTAAAATCAAAGAATACAGCTGTTAAATAATTGACGATGACTGATCCTAAAACTTCAAATGATGCTGCAAATCCAAACGCCGTAACTGCTGGTGGAATGTTAAGAGATGACGCTTTAAAAGGAAAAACCATCATTGTAACGGGCGGCGGAACAGGTTTAGGTAAAGCAATGGGGACTTACTTTTTGCATTTGGGCGCTAACCTGGTAATTACCAGTCGCAAATTGGATGTACTGCAACAAACCGCTGCCGAAATGGAAGCCGAAACCGGGCGTAAAGTATTGCCAATAGCCTGCGACGTGCGGAAGTACGACGAGGTGGAAGCGATGTTGCAGCAAGCTATTGAAACATTTGGGCAGGTTGATGCACTATTGAATAACGCGGCCGGTAATTTTATTTCGCCTACCGAGCGTTTATCGGCAAACGCGTTTTCGGCTATCATTGATATTGTTTTAAAAGGTTCGGCCAATTGTTCTCTGGCTTTGGGCAAATATTGGATCAGGGAGAAAATGCCCGGAAACATATTGAATATTATTACCACTTATGCTTTTACCGGTTCGGCGTATGTCGTGCCCTCGGCCTGTGCAAAAGGCGGTGTGCTGGCCATGACCAGGTCCTTAGCCGTTGAGTGGGGCAGGCACGGCATCCGTGCCAATGCCATTGCGCCGGGACCCTTTCCCACCAAAGGCGCATGGGAAAGATTATTGCCCGGAGATATGGCCCAAAAGTTTGATTTCAAAAACAGGGTGCCGCTTAAACGTGTAGGCGAACACCAGGAGCTGGCTAACCTGGCTGCCTTTTTAGTGTCTGATTTCTCTGGCTATATCAATGGTGAGGTAATTACTATCGATGGAGGGGAATGGCTGCAAGGTGCCGGCCAGTTTAGCGGACTTGAAATGATACCGGATGAAATGTGGGATGATATTGAGAAAGCTACACGGTCGGCGTAGCGTAGGGGGAGTAAAACAATTAAAATTGTTGCGGAGTGAAGTTTTCAATGCATTTTTTCCCTCGTCAAAAGCTTTTAGGTCTTCTTCAGTCCACGTTGAAACTTGGGATAATTTCTTCCTATATACCGAAGGCGGCGATTTAATTTCCTGCTGTATAGTAACACCAAGCCCTCTAAGTATTTGTTTAACCAAGATACTTTTAGTCTTTGGAATATCTATTACTAATCTCACCATTCAATTATAGATTAAAATTGAAAAACATACCCATCTAATTGTTCTGCAATATCCGATTCATCTGGAGCATCAACGGATTTACAAATTATTTCAAAATTGTGTTCAGCTTCTTTATCGTCAAGATCTGCTTCAATAACAATTTGTGCGTGAAAAGTCTGCTCTTGTTCTAATGTTACTGTATTAGATTCACATCCATAATATCGGTCATCTTCTTTATCATAAATGGCATAAGAGCAGTCCTCATATGTTACGTCTAAACTGTATTCTATTTCTCCTGTTATCTGAAGTGTCGTTTCAAGGCTATCACTCATGTCCTCAACTTGATAATTAGTAATCTCAAAATGAGTTATTAAGGTGTTCTCTATACTTATATCGAAACCAATCTCATCCTTTATTTTAAATATAAAGGCATCTTTTATTTTTTGCGCAATTTGTGCTTGGTTGTTATAATAGATTTTTGAAATTAAGTCGTATTTATCGGAATGAAGTTGTTTGTTAATTTTATCAAGTAAACTCGACAGCGATTTTTCAATTATGATATTTTTAAAGGAAAAATCATCGAAATCTTTATCTCCACTAATAAAATACATACTTTGTTTTTCCTTTTGACACCAACCCTCTACCGCGCTGATAACAAATGCGTCAGGAAATTCACTCTTTTTTTTACCAATACCAAATGGCTGCTCATGTTTGAAATATTTGGAAAATATTTCTTTCAGTTCAACTGCCAAATAATCTATTATTAAAACTCTTGAAGTTTTAATAATTTCTTCTAATTGGCTCAATAAGTCTTTAAATGCTTCCTCTATGTCAAATGCTGGGAGTTTAGTGTAGTTTTCACCATAAGATAAATTTTTGATGATTTTACCATTGTTGTTTATCGCTTTGTTGAATTTATTGATCTCCGACGACGAACGTTGCAAGTCTTCTTTAATATTACTTTTGATTTCATTTATTGTTATTTCAGTCAAGAATAAATTAATATGACCGGCTGCAGCTAAATCAAAGAGCTCATTAAGTCTTGGACTCTTGAAGTAATTATTCTGCACAAATGTCTGTGTATCCAAAAATATATTCCTCGTCTCAAGCATTTTCTATTATTTAATATAAGCAATTTAAATATAAGTAATTTTAATATGATTTATCTTAAGGAGTATAACTAAAATAACTTGATTGAAAATCAAATTGACGAAGTAAACTTAGCAGCTTGGTTCATGCGATAACGTTTAATAAAAAAAAGCCTTTAGCAATATGCTAAGAGCTTTTCAAAATATGTTTTCCTACAAGGGCTTGAACCTCAATCTTCAAACATACTGGCAAAACCTTTCAGACCATCTAAAAATTGGTTCGTGGGAGTGTCGGGCTTGCGTACTATTTTGGGCAAGTTGTCAACTCGACTGACAACTTTTTCTATGGAATGAACTTTAGCTCCTCACACGCGCCTTACTTTTCCCTGTTACATCAATTCGGTTTGATCGGCGCTCAATTGAAAATGATAACCTTTTTTAATTGAGATTTTTCTCGTTTTTATTTTAGTTATATGCTTGTTATGCAGGTATTTGTGTCTGTTTGTTATGAGATTTTTTGCGGATGCCGGCCGCGATTGTGTATTTGGGATTACTAACTTTCTAATTTCACAACGTACCAATTTGCGCTTTGCCAATACCTGGCGGCCATCAAAATCTCACTTTATGAAAACAGAAAACCGGGCACATTCCCCGCCTTAATAGCACTCATTTTCGTCGTGGCCGGAGACCTTATTGCGCGGCCAAATTAACCTCAAAAATCAATCTATAATTTCTTTTTATGTACAAGAAACTTTTACTCAGGCTAAGCGCCATAGTGCTCTGTTGTATTTTTAGCGGGACGGCGCTGGCACAAAACAGAACTATATCCGGTACTGTTACGGATGCTGCCGACGGTTCGCCTTTGCCAGGCGTAAGTGTTGTGGTAGCCGGGATGTCGGTAGGTACTACATCTAATGCTAAGGGCGTTTATACGCTTAGCGTTCCCGCATCTGCTAAAACGATCTCTTTTTCATATATCGGCTACACATCCAAACAAATGCCGTTAACTGCCGATGCCACATTAAACGTAGCGCTTTCCGCGGCAAATAATTCATTGCAGGAGGTGGTTGTTGTAAGCGTTGGCTATGGCACGCTTGATAAACGTGAGGTATCGAGCGCTATTACACACGTTTCCTCAAAAGATCTGCTTCCGGTGGCCTCAAACAGTCCGCTAATGTCGTTACAGGGAAAGGTTGCAGGACTTAGTATTACCAATACTTCCGGTGCAGATCCCAATTCATCGCCCAGTGTTCAGTTGCGGGGCGTTTCATCGCGTAACGCGGGTTTAGGGCCGTTGTATGTGGTGAATGGTGTACCCGGCGGCAACATTGATAATATCAACCAAAATGATATTGAAAGTATCGATGTGCTTAAAGGCGGTGCCGCATCGGCTATTTATGGTACACGCGGAAGCAACGGCGTTATCATCATCACCACAAAAAAAGGCTCATCGCAGGCGCGTACGTTTTATGAAGGTTATGCCAGTTTTGACTATTTAACTAATCAACTGCAAAACCTTACACCCGAACAGTTTATTGCCGACAGGGTAAAAAATAGCCAGGGACAGGATTACGGCGCTAAAACAAGCTGGATGGATGCGGTTACCAATTCGCCGGCATTTGCTCAAAAGCATACGGCCCAATTGTCGGGTGGTTCTGGTAAAACGAATTACTTCGCATCGGCCGACTACCGCAATGCGGATGGAATTGACTTGCGGGCGCATAAAAAGGAATATGGCGCGAGGATCAACGTCAACCATACATCAGACAATGGCGTTTTCGTGGCTTCCTTGAATATCGCGCCCAGGTATATGAATACCAAAAACTCTGATCAGGGTAATTTCAACAACGCGCTCACTTTAAACCCGACTTATCCAATTTACGATAACGCGGGAAGGTACAACTATATCAATACCGGCTTTTTCTCCAATAATCCGGTTGAGAACGCTAATGTGATCAAATCTGAAGCGCAAATCAAAGAAATGGATCTTAACGGATCGTTAAAGGTAAATATTCTTAAAA
This sequence comes from Mucilaginibacter sp. 3215, assembly GCF_050433785.1. NCBI lineage: Bacteria > Pseudomonadati > Bacteroidota > Sphingobacteriia > Sphingobacteriales > Sphingobacteriaceae > Mucilaginibacter > Mucilaginibacter sp. 3215. Next base: position 50,665 of record NZ_JBNPWO010000003.1, on the reverse strand, counting down.
GCCTGAGCACAACGGTAACAATATCTGAAATCAGTAAATCGACCAGGAGCTTCAATTTTACCCCTTCAACATTATCATCAATTTTGCACGCGGGCAAAATAACCCAAACCAATTTCGCGTCGCAGCGGCAGGAAGAGAATGACCAGAAAAACATGGAATGGACAGGAAATTATTCGCTCAATCTCGGTCAACATCACCTCAAAGCCTTAGGCGGTTATTCATACACCCTATACAACTACAATACTTTTTACGCCCAGAATTATGATTTTCCATTCGATTCATACCTGTGGAACAATCTTGGCTCGGGTTTATACAACGGTGGTGCCGCCGGGCAGGGCCAATCTGCCGTAAGTTCAACGCAGAATGGCTCAACATTGATCTCATTCTTCGGTCGTTTGAATTATGATTTTAACAATCGTTATATTCTTACGGCAAGCTTGCGCAGGGAAGGATCGTCCAAATTTGGTATAAAAAACAAATGGGGTAATTTTCCTGCAGCTTCGGCGGCGTGGCGTGTATCCGAAGAAAGTTTCATGAAAGGCGCGCTGCCGTGGGTAAACGATCTTAAACTACGTGCAGATTACGGCGTTACAGGTAACCAGGATTTCGATAGTTATCTTTCATTGCTGCTATATGGTGGTGCGGGCTATTTTCCGTACAACGGCCAAACTTACCAGGTTTATGGCCCTACATCAAACGTAAACCCCGATTTGAAATGGGAGAAATCGATCAACTTTAACGCTGGTATTGATTTTTCTATCCTGGATAACCGCATCTCTGGTTCACTTGATTATTACATCCGCAAAAACAAGGATTTGCTTGGTTATTATAACGTGCCCTTGCCGCCAAACTCCCAATCGCAAACCTTTGCCAACGTAGGTACTATGAAAAACTACGGCCTGGAATTGGCGTTGAATGGCAGTGTAATCAGGCAGCCGGATTTCAGTTATAACATAACCGCGGCGTTGGCTTATAACCGTAACAAGTTCATTTCCTTCTCTAACGATGTTTACAAAGGCGCGCCATTTGTTGAATTGGCCGGTTTGCCTGCTCCGGGGTCGCCGGGTAATATACAGCGTATCCAGGAAGGACGTAGCATTGGCGAGTTTTATACGCTGCGCTCGGCAGGGGTGAATAAGGATGGGGCTTTGCAGGTTTATAAAAAAGATGGCACCATAGTTCAGGCCAACCAGGCATCATCAGATGATAAACAATTTGTAGGGAACGGTTTACCAAAGTTTATCGGTTCCATTGGCAATACTTTCAGGTACAAAAGGTTTGATCTGGGGATTTTTCTACGCGGCACATTTGGTTATAAAATATTCAATACCGCGGCTTTCTACATAGGTACGCCATCAAGCCAAAGCGATGCTAACGTGCTGCGATCGGCCTATGATAGTAAAAGTAAATACTCGTTATTAACTAATTCGGCAACAACAGCTATCGCTTCAGATTATTTCCTGGAAAATGGCTCGTTTGTAAAAATAGATAACGTGGCTTTAGGTTATACCCAGCCGTTTAAAACCAAATACCTTAAATCAATACGTATTTACGCCACCGGCAGAAACCTGCACACCTTTACAAGCTTTACCGGCGGCGATCCTGACCTGGTACAGGTTAACGGGCTTACACCGGGCGTGAACACCTCGCTGAATTATTATCCGGCTACACTTCAACTAATCCTTGGCCTGCAGGCAACCTTTTAAAATTGAAAAGACATGAAAAAATATAAAGTATATATCAGCGGTATTTTACTGTCGGCCATGCTGACTGCCAGCTGTACAAAACTCGACGAGCACGTGTATGATAAGGTAGATGCCGCGAGTTTTCTGAGCAGGAGGGATGATGTGATCAGGGATTTTTTACGCCCATTTGAACACGCGTACTGGAGTATCCAGGGCAATGATGTTTATGCTGCAGGCGAAGATTGTACCGACGAGATGGCTACCTACAACCGCCAGGGCGATTGGCAGGATGGGGGCTACTATCAACGTATGCATTACCATACCTGGACTATTACAGATGGCTTTACAAGCGGTGCATGGACAAACTTTTACCAGGGCATTGTGCTGGCAACCAACTCGCTTACCGATATGGAAGGCATCAAAGACCCGGCAAAACTCAGTGTTACCGATGCAGAATTAACCGATTTTAAATCAGAACTGCATACCTTACGGGCTTGGTTTTATTTACGGGCATTTGATTTTTATCGCAATATTGAAATTGTTACCGATGTAAAAACAGCTACACACGGTAACCCGCAATCTACCCCGCAGGAAATGTTTAATTACATCGAATCGGAATTGAAAGGCGCTATCGATGGATTGCCCACCCGGCAACAGCTTGGTGCAGCAGGTATAGGGCGCTGGACCAAAGCTGGTGCTGCATCATTGCTGGCCCGACTTTATCTCAACGCCAAAGTTTATACCGGTACCGATAAATATGCCGAATGCGAAGCCGTTTGCCGTGACATCATTAGCGGTAAATATGGTGCTTATCAACTTGATACGCGATGGGATGCCCCTTTCGATTATACCAACACCACATTAAACTCAGAAGTGATCTACGGTTTTCCAGGCTCACTGGCGCGTACACACTGGCAGTACGATGGCGGGATGTTTTTTTGGGGAATGACTTACGACGCAGCTCCGCTATACTGCGGATTTACAGATTTCGGGCAGGCTAACCCGCGCTATGCATTACAACCCGGACACGATATAGATAGCGTTGAGTACGCTTTCCAGTTGGGCAAACCTTTTGTTAAATTTCATAAATACCCCGATGACCTGCGGTTAAAGAAATATAAAAACCTGGGCAACAGTACTCGCGAGGGTATGTTTTTATATGGCTATCTGCCTTATACGCATTTGGTAAACGGTGTAAGCCGCACCGATACCGTTAAAGGCAATAAAGGCCCTTACCCACTTTACATCCGCGACCAGGTGGGAATGTTCCTCGGCGCAAAACCGGGAACCAAAATTGCAGATAAGGAGTCGGATATGAATCATGCCGATCATAACTCAGGCATTTTTATGGTGAAATATCCTATTTATCCAACACCAGACCCTAACAGGATCACTTCAGCTTACGCGGAGATCAGGTTATCAGAAATTTATTATACGCTGGCCGAGTGCCGTTATAGGGCGGGTGATAAAGCCAGTGCCGCCAATTATCTGAACCAGGTAAGGCGACGCAACTATCCTGATGGGTCTTCAAGCCTTTATAAACCGGATGGTAGCCAGCTCACCGACCAGGAAATGCTTGACGAGTGGGGCCGGGAATTTCTTGGTGAAAACAGGAGACGTACCGACCTGATCCGTTGGGGAGTGTTCAACACCGGTACCTGGTGGGATAAGAAACCTGATGGAGACAAGCATACCGAGATATTTCCTATCGGGCGGGATATTATGAACGTTAATCCGCAATTCAAACAAAACCCCGGCTATTAAGCGGTTGGTTTAACCCACAGCCACCGGATATTTGAGATCCGGTGGCTGTTTGCTTTGGGTCCTTTAGGTCAATAACGGTGTACCGATAAGTTGCAGATCATCTATAAATTTGATCTCCATTATTTTTCGCTCAAAATCCTCGGCAGGTACCATTGCCTTTACTTTTACCCGGTTTTTGTAGGTGTACACGGTGCTTACGCTATAATCAAGTATTTGGGCAATAGTTTCTAATTCGCTTACCCCCAGGCGCATCAAAGCAAAGATCCGGAGGGTGGCATTCAGCATTTCACCGCTTTTAGGCCAGATCTGGTCTTCGGTTTTTAACAGGGCATTGAAAGATGTTATAAAATTGGGGAAAAGCGTTAAAAACATGGTATCCAGAGTGTCATACAATTGATCTTTTTCTTTGTCTACCTGTACTTTATCAAGCACGGCGGTGGCTTCATTGTATTTGCCAAGCTTAATGTTGTGCTGCGTGCGGCGTTTAACTTTATCAAGTGTTTCGATATAAGATGAACAGGTTTTAAAAAACAGGCCGATAAATTCTTCTTTAATTCTTGATGATTCCCAGAGCTTACCGTTAATGCTTTTTAGGTCGCTGTTAATTTCCTTAATTACACGCTCGTTATTTTTAATGCGTTCAATCTGCTTCCGGTAAATCACCAGTAAAAAGAAAAGTACTACAGCAACAATCAAAAATATCAGGAAGCCTATCAGTAATTTATCCCTTTCGTGTTGTTTCTGGTCGATAACCTTACCGGCAACAAGTGGTAATATGGATTCTATCTGCACCTCCCGGCTCCGGGCTCCGTAAAACCTTGCATTTTTTACAGCGTGCTGCATCATAATATATGCGTCTTCGGTTTTGCTCCGCTTAAACAGTTCCTGCCCCAGCAGAAATATTGCCAGTGTTTCTTTGGTTGACGATCGAATATCGTTTATCGCGGCAAGTGCCAGGAACAGGATCCGGTTATCGCCGGTGTAGGCAAAACTGAGCCTGGTGGCAACCATAGCTACTTTGTGTTCGGGCAGGTTCTTACTAATGATAAAGTCATAGTAAAAATCGGGGGTTAGTTTTTTGTCCCTGATCGAGTCGGGTTGAAATGCCATGTTGATGGTTTTTTCAAACTCATTTGATGGCGTTGCGACCTCGGCATTTTTAAAATCTTCGTCAGATCGCTGGCGATAGATCTTCGAGAAATAAGCGTCATCATCATAATCACCAATCCCCGCGTTTAGCCTTGCGCGGAGGTTAAAATAATCTGCTTTCAACGAATCGGATAAGCCATGAATGTTAATAGCCTCAACAGCATCAAAGGCCTCTTTATAAAAACCGGAGTTAAGCAACGTGCTGCCGAGCTGTACCTGGCTCCTAATTAGTTTGTTGGTATTGTTAAACTTTTCTGAAAGGGCGATCATCCTCCTCGCGTACATAAATGCCGAATCAAACTTAAAGGAATGGTATTCATCAAAAATCTGGCTGCAAAGGGCGTATTGGGCATTAAAGTTCTTTTTGTCGCTGAGGTTAAGCCGATTGCGTAGCTGTTTTATGCGGTCTTCTTTTTTAAGATCGTATGAGTTCTCTTTTTCGAGTTCAGATTTCAGAACAGCTAATATTTTATCAGATCTCAGTTCCTGCGAATAACAGCGAACTACCAGGGATAATGAGATAATAACAAGCAGTAAATTTTTCTTCATTTTCAACTATATAAATTTGAATGATTTCGGCAGATGTTGTGTTTGCATGATAATATACTAAGGCGGCAAAAACCAATTTCGAAAACAAAAGAGGGATGCTTTATGCAAACGGGGATAAAATTACATCTAAAATTTACAAGCTCTGTTTTAAGGAAAGGGATATTCTCTCGAAAAACGCGGTTTTTTAAGCTATGCATTGGTTGGTTGCGCGATTTTTATGAGATTTTTTTCATGCGGGTTCTGTTTAAATAGCTGAATATTAAATTGTTAATTAAATATGTTGCTGGATTTTTCGACCTGTAGAAACAACTTGTTGCTCACGGTGCTGCCTTCATGTTTTACTTTGATCCTGTAATGTTCAGGATTAAAATTCATCAACTAAAACTTTATATGACAACCTCTATCAGGTATTATCTGATTCTCTTTTTTCTGCTGGTCTTTTCTTCGGTCGATGCAAAAAATATCCCTATCCGGCAATCGGGCCTCATCGGCAAATCCATTGTTGAATTTGTTCCTGAAGGTTTCAATCAATCTAAAGTTCCGTCTCTGATGCTCCAAAGGGAACCTTCTATTAAAAAAGCTGTTCCGGCAGGATGGCGTATTTTTCCTGAGTTTAATTTGAATGAGGGGAAGGCAAGCGCCGTTGTTCATTTGGAGGGCGACATTAGCCTATATGGCGGCGGAGAAGTCACTGGCCCGCTATTAAGGAACGGCCAAACTATAAAACTTTGGAATACCGATAACGGTGCTTATGGCACAGATAATGGAAAACGCCTTTATCAAACCCATCCGTGGGTAATGGGTGTACGGAAAGACGGCACCGCATTCGGAATTCTTTTTGATAGCTATTGGAAAGCGGAACTGAAAACGGATTCGAAAGAAATAGCCTACAATACCGAAGGTCCGTTATTTCGTGTCTTTGTGATCGATCGTCAATCACCGCAAGAGGTGGTTAAGGGGCTGGCCGAAATGACCGGCACTATAGAAATGCCGCCAAGGTGGGCTTTAGGTTATCAGCAGTGCCGTTTTTCATACGTTTCAGAGCAGCGTGTGAGAGAAACAGCCAACACCTTCAGGGAAAAGCAAATACCTTGCGATGCCATTTGGATGGATATTGATTACATGGAAGGTTTCCGTGTTTTTACCTTCAATAAAAATAATTTTCCAAATCCTAAGCAACTGAACGATGATCTGCATGCCAAAGGTTTTCATTCTGTTTTTATGATAGATCCAGGTGTTAAGGCTGATAGTTCATATGCGGTTTATCAATCCGGATCAGCCAACGATATTTGGGTTAAAGGCGCTGGCGGTCGGGAATATCACGGCAAAGTTTGGCCTGGCGATTGTGCTTTCCCTGATTTTACCATGCCTGCAGCGCGTAGATGGTGGGCGGATTTGTATCATCAATTTATGGCTTCCGGGGTTGATGGCGTATGGAACGACATGAACGAGCCGGCGGTAAATGACGAGGCTTTACCGAAAGAGCAAAGATTGGGTACCATGCCTTATAATAACCAACACAGGGGTGGAGATGCACTCCCCGCCGGGCCGCATTTGTTATACCATAATGCTTATGGGCGGTTGATGGTTCAGGCTACCCGGCAGGGTGTGATGGAGGCCAATCCAAATAAGCGGCCATTTATTTTAACAAGAGCCAATTTGCTGGGTGGCCAGCGCTTTGCCGCAACCTGGACGGGAGATAATTTAGCCGACGAACGGTTTATGAAAGTATCAGTACCGATGTCCCTTACCCTTGGTTTGTCAGGTCAGCCTTTCAGTGGGCCCGATATTGGCGGCTTTTTGGGTAATACCAGTCCTGATCTGTGGGCCCAATGGCTCGGCTTCGGTGTGTTTTTGCCGTTTGCCCGCGGGCACGCCTGCGCGGGTACAAATAACAAAGAGCCATGGGCATTTGGCGATGCCGTTGAAACAACTTCGAAGATCGCAATTAGTCGTCGGTATCGCTTATTGCCATTGTTTTATACCCTGTTTTACTATGCCCACAAAACCGGCTTGCCGGTAATGCAACCATCTTTTTTTGCCGATCCGAAAGATTTAAGTTTAAGAAGTGAAGAGCAGTCATTTTTATTAGGCAGCAACCTTCTGGTAGTTCCATCTTTTGCTAAAGATATCAAACTGCCTGCCGGAAAATGGGAGAAGGTAACGCTTGTTGATGGCGAAGAATCAGATCCTTATCAAGCTAAATTATTGCTGAAAAGCGGTGCTATTATTCCTGCCGGAAACGTTATCCAAAATACAGGCGAGAAATCGTTGAACACTTTAACGCTATATATTAATCCAGATGCAAAAGGCAACGCTACGGGCGAACTTTACTGGGATAGGGGCGAAGGTTGGGAATTTAAGAAAAAGCAGTACAGCAAAATCAAATTCAAGGCAACAAAAAGCGGCCATGAAATCATGTTGCGTGTGGTTGCCCAGGAGGGCAATTATCCCATTAATAAGGAGGTTGCCCATTTAAAAGTTGTCGTTCTTAAAGATGGCAAAGAATATTTTGGCGCAGGTAATTTGAAAAAGGGCGTTTCTGTGCAAATGTAAACGTTTCTGGCGACTGCAAACCCCGGTAGTTCAAGTTGCGGAACAACCGGCAATTCTGGCAGCTGCAAAAAACGGGTCAACTGTTATCTGCCAAACGTTTAATTATTAAAATGATAGCGGATAACAGTAAGTTGTCAATTAAAAGATTTCCTGAATTCCAGCGGCGAGAGATTCGTCCTGGTCTTAAATAGCTTACTGAACGACTGTGAATGCTCAAAACCTAAGGCATAGGCCACCTCGCTGACCGACAGGCTGGTGGTGGACAATTTTTCCTTCGCTTTTTCAATGAGATGGTCATGAATGTGCTGCTGGGCGCTTTGCCCGGTCAGTGATCGCAGCATGTCACTCAGGTAGTTAGGCGAAAGGTTCAGTTTTTCGGCCAGGTAAGCAACTGTAGGGATGCCGCGGCTCAACGTCAGTTCATCATTGAAATATGCATCCAGGGTTTCCTCCAACCGTTGCAGGATATCGGTGCTGGCCGCTTTGCGCGTCAGGAACTGCCGCTTATAAAAACGGTTGGCATAACTGAGCAGCAGTTCAATCTGGGAGATCATCACCTCCTGGCTGAAGTCGTCGATCCGGCCGTCGAGTTCCTTTTCCATAAAGCTAAAGATAGCCAGGACCGTGTTTTTTTCTTCTTCCGAGAGATGCAGTGTTTCGTTGGTGCTGTAGGAAAAGAAGCCATATTGCTTGATCTTTTTGGCCAGTGGGTACCCCAAAAAGAAATCCGGGTGGATGATCAGGGTGTACTCTGAGCATGCCGTCCCCTCCAGGTCGTTACCGCCGATGATCTGCCCCGGTGCGGCGAATAACAAACCGCCGTTATCAAAATCATAATAACCCTGGCCATATTTCAACTTACCGCCCAGCCTGGGCTTGTAAGCGATCTTGTAATAGGCCAGCACATGCCGGGTGGGCAATTTGCCTTCCAACAAGGTGTGTGCGCCGTTAATCAGGCTGATCAGTGGGTGTTTAGGCTGCGGCAAGCCGAACATCCGGTGCGCCTCGGTCAGCGACTCCAGTTTCAAGGGCGGGTTCTCATCCTTTTTCATCATAGCTAAGTTAAGGACACCAGTCCGTAATTTGCAGTGGCTGGTGTCCGTATTTTGTAATTTCATTGCGCCGAGCGCGAAACTTCATCCCAGGCTTCCCAGGTGGCAATGCGCTCCGTATAGGCAGCTTTCAGGCCGGTAAGGTTATGGCTACCAAGGTTAAAACGTAGCGGCGGGTTTTCAGAGTCCACCACTTTGAACAGCGCCTGCGGGGTAGCGGCCGGGTTGCCTCTCTCCATGCCTTTTAGTCCCTCCATGAATTTCGCTTTAAAATCGTGGTAGACCGGATTTCCTTCGAAAACCTTCGGGATCTGATCGCTACCAAATTCTGTTGCATATGCGCCCGGTTCAATGATGGTTACTTTGATACCGAACTGCGCCACTTCCAGGGCCAGGCTTTCGTGGATCGCTTCAAACGCCCATTTGGACGAGCAGTAATAGCCCAGGATCGGCATGGCCAGATGCCCCAGGTTACTGGAAGTACCCAAAATATGTCCGTAACCTTGCCCACGCAGCAGCGGCAAAGCCGCCTGGATAACACTGACAGGGCCTATCACGTTGGTTTCGTAAAGGGCGCGGATATCGCCGGCACTGCCGTCCTCGATCGTCCCGATCAGTGGGTACCCCGCGTTATTCAACACGATGTCCAACCGGCCAAAATGCTCATGCGCTTTATTAACGACGTCTTTAACCTGAGCAGGGTTAGTCACGTCGAGTTCCAGTGTCAATACCCGATCACCATATTGTTCTTTTAATGCAGCGATGCTGCTCAGTTCGCGGGCCGTCGCGGCCACCTGATCTCCGCGCTCCAATGCCGCTTCTGTCCATATACGTCCCAGACCGCGCGAAGCGCCAGTGATGAACCATATTTTATTCGTTTGCTGTGTCATACTATATTTATTTGATAAAAGCAAAGTTCGGGGAACAGGCCTTTTGCTTTGTAGCCTAATTACGGTTCTTTGTAGGCTGATCTCTGTATTTGTTCAGGTAATCCGGGACGTAGCCAGAGGTATCTCAAAAAAGCGCCGGGACATCTTTATTTTACTTATAAATTATTATTATATAATTTCTATAGAATTAGTAGTATTTATCAAATCTTTTTTTACATTTGCCTCAGAAAATTAATAACAACAAATTAAAATCTTTAAAAGCACCCACCATGCAACCCGAACTTTTACCTAAATACGGCCTTGCTAATTATCAGTTAACCGCTGTTGCTTTTACTTCCTGTTGTTATTCTTGTTGTTGCTGCTAATCAGTACAAGGGGTAATCCCTCCTCCATAATCGTGCGTTGATCGCACGGTACTCAATTTTTCAATTCATTACATTATTTACCAGGCATTGCTGCTTTATGCGGATTGCTATGCAACGCCTGCATTGTTAATCACTTAATATAAGTTCATTATGACCATTAACGACGTTTCCCTGATTGGGAAAAAGGTGTTGGTAGGCGTTATAGTAACCCTCATACCTTTTGTTATCATTTTTGGCGGGCTGTGGCTTGGCCGTAAGCTATTGGAAAAAGGCTCTGCAACTAAAACAGCGCAAATTGTTCAACCTCAAAACAGTACACCCTCATGAAACTGGATCAATCAACCAAAAAGCAGATTATCAAAAACGCTTCATTGAGCCTGCTGCTTTATATCCTGCCTATCGCGCTCATGTTTGGCACTTTCGCCATCACCGGTCAGCGCCCATGGGAAAAGAAGCAACATCAGCATAAACAGGAAAACACCATAAAAACTAAAACATCAAACTCGCCAGACAATGATTGATCAGATAAAGCAAATAATAGAAAACCTTAACGGCTATGGCTTTTCCGTTTTGGTATTGGTACTCGGTGTATTGGAATTTTCGTTCGGCCTTTATAAAAAGCGCTGGAACAAAAATGAAAAATGGGTGGATATTGCCTGCTTTACCATCCCTAAACTGGTGGTAAAACCATTGGTGGCCTATTACGGATTAAAAGTGCTGCCGGCTGTATTACCAGGATTAAAGAACACCTTTGATTGGGTTCCGTTTTTCTGGGGATTCATCATCATCGCGGTAGCCGATGATCTTACCCAATACTGGTATCACCGTTTGCACCATCAGGTACCCTGGCTATGGCGTTTTCACCGTACACACCACTCGGCATCGTACATGGGTATGGCAATGGCCAGCAGGCAAAATATCATTTATACCATCTTTTTTTCGCAGACCTATTTAACAACAGCTTTGGTTTACCTTGGTTTAGGGATCCCCGCTGTAGTTGTAAAAGGCATTAAAGGAACTATCACTACGCTGGCGCATTCAAGCATCCCATGGGATAAACCATTTTATAAATATAAAATATTACACCCATTAGCCTGGATCCTGGAACGTACCATTTCAACGCCTGCAACGCATCATGCGCACCATGCAGCTACTACCGATGACGGGGTAGGCTATTATAAAGGTAATTTTGGTAATATGTTCTTTTGGTGGGACATTATTTTCGGTACAGCACACATCTCTCGCCAGTATCCTAAAGCTTATGGTATTTCACATTATGAAGGTGACCAATGGTATGCACAACTGGCCTGGCCTTTATTTAAATCAAAGATACCCGGAAGTGAACTTGCGGCCGATGGCCCGATGATTAGAGAAGATGTGCCTTTGCAACCTCATCACTTATACAGACCCGATGTTGCAGTGCAGCCCGAAGCTGAACAGGTTGACACAGCATTTCAGTTACAGCCTGTAAAAGCGTAATGAAAAAGATTGTACTTATACTTTTTAGTACCGTATGGTTAGCATCGTGTAAACAACCGGCGAAACCAGTGGCGGGTATTGCGGTTGCCACGGTTCCCGGTGCTAAAAAGAAACTTTGCTGCGAATCAAATATCCCCAACAGGTTTAAAGCAGCGGGGTTAAGCGGTGCGGCGCTTGCTCTGCCCGATACGGGTAATACCCAAACCAGCCATGCGGGGATGGTTTGGGTACCGGCCGGAACTTTCAGGATGGGGGCCGATAACCAGCAGGCTGAACCTGATGAATACCCCAAACACGACGTAACTGTCGATGGTTTTTGGATAGATAAAACCGAGGTAACAAATGCCCAGTTTGAAAAGTTTGTAAAAGCTACAGGCTATATCACCACAGCCGAGCGCAAGCCCGACTGGAACGAGCTTAAAAAGCAAATGCCCCCGGGTACCGAAAAACCTGCGGATAGTTTGCTGGTACCGGCTTCACTGATATTTGTACCCGCAAGTAAACCGGTTAATCTGAACGATTACAGCCAGTGGTGGGCATGGAAAACAGGTGCCAACTGGAAACACCCGCACGGGCCGGGTAGCGATATCAAGGGTAAAGATAATTATCCGGTAGTGCAGGTTTCGTGGTACGATGCTGTGGCTTACAGCAAATGGGCTGGTAAACGTTTACCGACCGAAGCAGAATGGGAGCGGGCGGCGAGGGGCGGTCTTGAAGATAAGATCTATCCCTGGGGAAATAAAAAAGTGAACGAAGGGCAGCCTAAAGCAAATACCTGGGAGGGAAGTTTCCCCTATAAAAACACCCAGCGCGATCATTACTATTATTTGGCTCCGGTTAGTTCATTTGCGCCCAATGGTTACGGTTTGTATGATATGGCCGGTAATGTATGGGAGTGGTGTGCCGATTTGTACAATAACAACTACTACAAAACAGTAAGCAGTCCGGCGGGAGTTAAAAACCCTAAAGGCGCTTCAAAATCATATGACCCGGACGAGCCTTATGCCATTAAAAGGGTAGTGCGGGGCGGCTCGTTTTTGTGTAACGATAGTTATTGCTCAGGTTACCGCGTATCGCGCCGGATGAAAACTACCGAAGACAGCGGTATGGAGCACCTTGGTTTCCGTTGTGTCAGCAATTAAAATAATACCCCTAAAATAAATGATCGATCGGCCTGCTTAACAGGCATAACCAGAAAGGAACATGAAAAAGTAAACAATTACATTCTTCAAATAAGGGAAAAGCAAAGCCTTTCCCTCAGTCATTAAAACAACGAAACAGGGATCGATTGGCGTTGAGCCTGTTTCAATGGTGTCATTTTAATTATTCAAATCTATGCAAAATATTGCAATTGCAGGGGTTGGCTACGCGTTACCTTTCCCATTGCATACAGCTGCTTTTACGCTGCAAATAATTGAGGATGCTTTTCATCCGCAGCAATTATACAAGCCGTTTAATACGGTTACTGATCAGTTGTCCGGTTTTTCATCTTCTAAAAACCTGTCGACATGAAAAAACTACTATTAATCCCATTTCTGTTGTTGATCGCTTTTCCGCTGTTAACCATCGCGCAGCAAACCCAGCCAACCATCAACTCACATTTGGTTGGTCGTGTAATTGATAGTACAACCCGAGAACCATTGCCCGGCGCTGTAGTTAAGATCCAGGGTACCACGCACATAGTTTCAACCGATATTGAAGGTAAGTTCAGCTTTATAACCGGGCAGAAGTTTCCATACAAGCTCATCATCACCTTTACAGGTTACGAAAAGAAGGAGTTCATCGCCGATGGCAGCCCGGTTGAAATTAAACTTAAAGACGCCCAAACTCAACTAAACCAGGTGGTTGTAGTGGGTTACGGCTCCCAAAAACGTAAGGATATTACCGGTTCGGTTGCATCCGTGCCCGCGCTTGCTTTAAAACAGCCGGTCCCTTCGCTCGACAGGGCCTTGCAGGGCTCCGTTTCGGGGATCCAGGTTACACAGGCCACCGGGCAGCCGGGAGCGGGCGTAACTGTACAGGTCCGCGGTGTAAACTCTATCAATGCCGTTGCTGAGCCGCTGTATATCATTGATGGTTTCCCTACTTCAAACAGCAACTCACTTACCGATGCAGGTGTAACCAATGGCCCAAAGATCAATCCGCTGGCATCTATCAATACATCGGACATTGAAAGCATCGAGGTTTTGAAAGACGCTTCGGCCACGGCTATTTATGGTACACGCGGCGCCAATGGTGTAATTATCATCACGACTAAAAAGGGAAAAGCCGGCGTATCATCTATCAATTATGATGGCAGCTATGGCAAACAGGAGGTAATTAAAACCTTGTCGCTGCTTAACACCCCGCAATGGGAAGCTTTACGTAACGATGCTTTGGTAAATACCGGTAAAACCGCCCAAACTGAGGCGCAGCTTAACCCATATAACGCTAATACCGACTGGCAGGCCGCCGCTTTCCGTAAGGGGACTTCACAAAATCATAGCCTTTCGATATTTTCAGGTACCGAGCGTACAAGACTTGCCTTTTCCGGCAATTACTTTAAACAGGACGGGATCTTGCAAAATACCAACTTTGAGCGTTACGCAGGCAGGGTAAATGTAGAGCACGATTATAACGATAAGTTCAAGATCTCTTCATTCATTACCGGTAGCCGCACCACCGCGCAAATTGCACCCCAGGGTGTTGTTCCTGCCATTTTGTTAATGACGCCAACCACCCCGGTTTACAATAGCGATGGTTCATTCTTTATCAAAAACGTATTTGAGGGCACCTACGGAAACCCGATCAATACGCTATATAACCAAACCAATACAACTACCACAAGCCGCATTTTAGGCAATATCGCAGGTGATTATAAGATCACCGAAAACCTTACCGCAAGAGTATTGGCCGGTGTCGATATCATCGACAATAAGCAAAACCGCTACCTGCCTTCTACTGTTTATGAAGGCTCGGGCTATTCAGGCCTTGGCGAGGTTGGTACGCTAAACTCATTTAACTGGCTAAACGAAAATACGCTTACCTACAACAAAAAAATTGGTAAACATTCATTAAATGTATTGGCAGGTTTTACCCAGCAACAGTTTAAAGCCGAAGGAGCTATTACAGGCTCATCGGGCTTTGTGAGCGATTATGACACCTTTAATAACCTTGGTTCCGGTAGTGTTACTTCGGTATCGGGCAGTGGTTTTGCAATCGCACCATCATCATCGTCAAATACATGGGCTTTAAAATCTTATCTGGGCAGGATCAATTATGGTTTTAACAGTAAATACCTGCTAACCTTAACCCTGCGTGCCGATGGTTCGTCGAAGTTTGCGCCGGGGCATCAATGGGCGTCATTCCCGTCGGCTGCTGTAGCCTGGAATGCATCGAGCGAAGATTTCCTGAAAAATGTAACAGCCATCAGCCAGTTAAAACTGAGGTTAAGTGCCGGCCAAACCGGTAACAGCGATATCCCTGCTTACCAGTCGTACTCGCAGTTAGGTTACTATCGCTACAATTTTGGTAATTCAACCGTTGCCGGTTTCGCACCTAATAGTTTATACAATCCCAACCTAACCTGGGAAAAAACCAGTCAATATGATTTTGGCTTCGACCTGGGCTTATTTAAAGACAGGGTTACAGTGACAGCCGATGTGTATTACAAGAAAACCACCAATCTGTTACTGTACCTGCCCTTACCGGCAACAAGCGGTTTAACCATTATCACCAATACAGCTATCACCAACCCGCAGCAATATGAAAACGTGGGTTCGGTTCAAAATAAAGGTTTTGAATTGGGTATTAACTCGCGCAATATTGTTGGCAGTTTTGTATGGAACACCAACCTGGTATTTGCACTTAACCGTAATAAAGTGCTGAGCCTTGGCGGTAACGGCGTTAACCAGTTCATCCCAGATTCATCGCTGCCATCCATCATTAAAGTTGGCGAACCTATAGGTTCATTTATCGGTTACAAAACCAATGGCCTCATCCAGGCCGGCGGACCAGTACTCACCCCGGCGGCCAATACTTCGCCAGGTGCACAAAACTACCAGGATATTAATGGCGATGGTAAAATAACACAAGCAGGCGACAGGGTGATCCTTGGCAATGCGCAACCTAAGTTTACAGGAGGCATTACAAATACGTTCGCTTACAAAGGTTTTGATCTGAGTGTGTTTTTACAGGGATCATACGGAAACAAAATCTACAACCAGCAAAGAGGTGTTTTGGAATTAGGAACAGGTTATACCAATGCCACCACAACCTTGTTAAACCGCTGGACAGCAACTAACACCAATACCGATGTGCACAGTGCATATCAGGATCCGGCGGCAACTATATCTGATAGATTTGTTGAAAACGGATCGTATTTGCGGTTGAAAAGCCTTGGGTTTGGCTACACTTTTCCGCAGTCGGTACTTTCCAGGTCGCCTATCAAGAAAGTCAGGATCTACCTGAGTGCCCAAAACCTGGCAACCTGGACCAAATACACCGGTTATGACCCTGAAGTGAGCAGCAACGAGCAATCGGCCATTACCTCGGGAGTTGATAACGGTGCTTACCCGAACAATAAATCTGTAATAGTTGGCATAGGGCTTACCCTGTAACGGCTAAACCTTGATTTTTTAGATATGAAGACGAAAAATATTAAATACCTCATTATACTGGTTGCTCTTGCCGCTGTTTCATGCGCCAAACTTAAGGAAGACCCTCGGTCGTTCATTCCCGCAAGCCAGTTTTATAAAACCCAGGCCGATGCCGTAGCTGCAGTCACTGCGGCTTACTCTCTGCTTAATGCTGGTGCAAACGCGGTGCAAACACCATACAATACCCTTTTTAACACAGGTATGAATTTTATGGGCGATGATGAAGGCCCGGGCCCAGGTGCTACCAACGCAGATGTTCGTTCACAGTCGGTATTGGGCCATTCTGCATCAGGATTGCGCATCCTGCAGATCTGGCAGCAGCATTACGCGGCTATTAAAAAAGCTAATATCGCTATTGATACTATCCCAGATATCAAATTTGATGCAACGCTAAATAAAAGGCTTGTTGCCGAGGCTAAGTTTTTAAGGGCACTATATTACTTTAACCTGGTGAGGCTTTATGGTGACGTACCTTTGGTACTACATGACCAAACGTCAATAAACCTGGCTGACCTGCAGTTGCCGCGTACAGCGGCGGCTACGGTGTATGCACAAATAGAAACCGATTTAATCAATGCCGGCGCCGATTTGCCAAATAACTATACCGGTCCGGATGTAGGCAGGGCTACAGCAGGCGCTGCTTATTCATTACTTGCTAAGGTTTACCTTACCGAACGTAAATGGGATAAGGCTGTGGCGCAGGCCGAAGCTGTAATTAATGGCCCATACGGCTATGACCTGTTTGCGAACTATGCCGATGTGTTTTTGCCTGCGACCAAAAACGGAAAGGAGCATATTTTTTCGGCGCAGTTTAAATCAAACTCACAGGGACAGGGCAACAACCAGGCTCCGCGATCAATATTGAACGGTATCCCGGGTATAGTGGGCAGCTATGCCGATCAGGTGGTGTTTTATCCGGTGCCTGATGCTACCAAACCCGGCGGCGTAGATAAGTTTTTCAGCATTTATAAGCTGTATCCGGCCAATGACAAGCGCAAGCGGGTGAGTTTTGTAACGCGCTTTCAAAGTCCTGCAACTAATCTGTGGTATGGTAAGCTGAATGACGCTACTATTCCCAACGACTCTATCCCATTCTTTAATAAATATTATGATCCGGGCGTGGCATCTAACGAAGCCGAGTCGGGCGCCAATGTATCTATCATCCGCTTTTCGGATGTGTTGCTGATCCATGCCGAAGCAGAAAATGAATTAAACGGGCCAACTGCCAAAGCATATGCTTCTATCAACAGGGTGAGAAAACGTGCCGGGCTGGATGACCTTGCCGGGCTTGATCAGGCTTCATTCCGTAACGCGGTTTATTTAGAGCGCAGACTGGAATTTGTATTTGAATACCAGCGTTGGTTTGATCTGATCCGCGAGCGGGATGCTTCGGGCAACGGCATACTGGAGGCAAGTCTGCTGAAAGTAGGTAAAACCAATGTGAGCAAAGGTGCGGCAGGCAAATTTTACTTGTTCCCGATACCACAGCAGGAAATTGATAACAGCAATGGTAAGCTTACGCAAAACCCCGGCTGGCAGTAATCTCAATTATCATTATACATACTAATCAAAGAAAACGGCCGCTGGGGCGTAAAGTTTCGCTCCAGCTATGCCGAATAAACTTTTTATCAATGAAAACAAGAAAAATAACATTGTTCCTTTCGCTTGGCTTGCTTGCAGCATTTACAGCCAAAGCACAAAACGGACAAACGTCGGTATTTGGCGGCACGGTGGGCAAAACGCTTGATGATTCGAAGGAGTGGTGGCCTGAGCCTCATAAAGCGCCCACCGGTGCGCCAAACGTATTATGGATCATCTTAGATGATGTGGGCTTCGGCGCTACAAGTACCTTTGGCGGCATCATTAAAACCCCTAATTTTGATACGTTGGCCAATAATGGCCTGCGTTATACTAATTTTCATACAGCAGGGATCTGCGCGCCAACGCGATCGGCTTTGTTAACCGGACGTAACCATCATTATGTTCATGAAGGTGGTTTTTCGCATGTAACCTTATCGGCGGGTTTTCCGGGTTATGATGGCCGCATTCCATCTGATAAGGGGACTATAGCGGAGATCTTGCGCGAAAATGGCTACAACACTTTCGCGGTTGGCAAATATGGTTTAACACCCGACGAGGATGCTACGGATGCAGGCCCGTTTGACCGCTGGCCTACAGGTAAAGGCTTTGATCATTTCTTCGGATTTTTGGGATCGGCTACCGACCAGTATAAACCTGATTTGGTTGAAGACAACGCTCATGTAACTCCCGACGGCCGTCACCTTACTGATCAGATTACTGATCAAGCCATCTTCTACCTTACACGCCAGCATAAGGTAGCTCCTGAGAAACCCTTCTTTTTGTATTACGCGCCGGGTGCAACGCATTCGCCTCACCAGGTTGCGAAGGAGTGGAGCGATCTGTACAAAGGCCAGTTTGACAGTGGCTGGGACGATTTCAGGGAGAAGGTCATCGCAAGGCAAAAGAAATTGGGCATTATCCCGGCCTACGCTAAATTGCCTGAGCGTAACTCACGCATCCCGGCCTGGAAATCATTACCTGATGCCGAGAAAAAACTGTACGCCCGTTTCATGGAAGTTTATGCCGGATATTTGACCTATACCGATCATGAGGTCGGCAGGCTCATCAATCACCTGAAACAAAGCGGTCAGCTGGATAATACGCTGGTATTTGTGATCATTGGCGATAATGGAGCCAGTAAAGAGGGGACGGTTCATGGTGTTATCAACCCTAAAAAGAACTCGGCTAAACTGATTGCCGAAGATGCTTATCTGAAAACTAACATTGAAGACATTGACGATATCGGTACACCGCAGGCAAGCACCAACTACCCACTGGGCTGGGCGCAGGCAGCCAATACGCCATTTAAATACTGGAAACAGGATGCTAACTCTGAAGGTGGTACCCGTAACCCGCTGATAGTTTATTATCCAAAAGGCATTAAAGAAAAAGGGATTCGCACCCAGTATGGTCATGTGATTGACGTACTACCTACCACGCTTGAATATACCGGCATTAAATTACCTGAATACATCCGCGGTATTAAGCAGGATACTTTGCAGGGCACTTCTTTGGTGTATTCATTTGATCATCCCGAAGCAAAATCAAAACATGTGTTGCAGCATTACTACATTTTTGGGTCGAGATCGATTTATAGCGATGGCTGGAAAGCTGAAGCTGCACACCACCCGGATAACGTGGAATTGGGCGATTTTAAAGTTGGTCAAAACGTGCCCGATAAAAGCTTTGATGAGGATACCTGGGAGTTATACAACCTGAATGAGGATTTCAACGAACGGGTTGACCTCGCCAAAAAATATCCTGAAAAGTTAAGAGAATTGAAAGCTGTATTTGAAGCACAGGCTCAAAAAAATAACCTGTATCCATTTATCGACTGGTATGATGTTTACCACCAGCGTATCCACAAAAACTATAAAAAGTAACTAATAACATGAAAGCTAAAAACGGAAGGCAGAAAGCCCAAAGCTAATAGCTTGATTGGATTAATTAAAAAACTTATATAACCATTTACAATTATGAAATCCGTTTATCAACGTATTGTCGCCATGTCGGCAATGGCCGTTGCCTTCAGCGCACCTGTTTTTGCGCAACTGCCGCAAGTAAAGGTAATACCGGCCAACATAGCGCCAATTGATCCCGCTAATTACAAGGGCGTGGAAGGCAAAACGCTTGCCGAATCAAAAGAGTGGTGGAATAAACCACTCAAAGCACCAAAAGGTGCGCCAAACATCGTTTGGATTTTGCTTGATGACGTAGGCTTCGGCGCGTCAGGAACCTTTGGCGGGCTCATCAGTACGCCCAATTTTAATACGCTGGCCAACAACGGCTTACGCTATGTTAACTTCCATACGGCAGGCATTTGCGCACCAACACGGTCGTCGCTGCTTACCGGGCGTAACCATCATTATGTACACATGGGTAACTTTGCCCATGCTTCTACAGCTGCGGGTTTCCCGGGTTATGACGGCCGCATCCCGCCAGATAAAGGCACCATTGCCGAGGCGCTTCGCTCTAATGGCTACAGCACTTTCGCTGTAGGTAAATGGGGGGTAACGCCTGATGAGGATACTACAGCGGTTGGTCCGTTTGACCGCTGGCCTACCGGTAAAGGTTTTGACCATCACTTCGGTTTCCTGGAATCGGCTACCGATCAATATAACCCGCCGCATTTGGTAGAGGATAATTTTCACATCAAACCTGATGGCCGTAACCTGAACGAGCAAATCACTGATAAAGCCATTGCATATATCGATGCCGCTCATAAAGCTGCACCTGATCAGCCTTTCTTTTTATACTATGCCCCCGGCGCTACCCACGCCCCGCACCAGGTGAGCCATGAATGGAGCGACCTGTATAAAGGTAAGTTTGACGAGGGATGGGATGTTTATCGCCAAAAGGTTTTTGACAATCAGAAAAAGGCCGGCTATATCCCGGCTTATGCTAAACTCCCCGAGCGTAACGAGCGGATCCAGGCCTGGAACAGCCTGCCTGCTGATCAGAAGAAATTGTATGCCCGGTTCATGGAAGTTTATGCAGGCTATTTGACTTATATAGACCACCAGGTTGGCCGCGTGATTAACTATCTGAAAGCTTCCGGGCAGTTTGATAATACCTTGGTTTTTGTGATGATAGGGGATAACGGTGCAAGTAAAGAAGGAACTGTACACGGCGTTATCAATCCTAAAAACTCGGCTGCAACCACACCTGAGGTCGATTATATCAAAAAGAACGAAAGCGATTACGAAACCATTGGTACGCCAGAGGCTTCAACCAACTATCCTTTAGGCTGGGCACAGGCAGCAAACACACCGTTCAAATACTGGAAATCTGACGCTGACGCTGAAGGGGGGACCCATAACCCGCTTATTGTTTATTACCCGAAACTAATCACAGAAAAAGGCGGTATCCGTACGCAATACAGCCATGTATCTGATGTATTCCCGACCACTATTGAAGCTGCCGGTTTAAAACTGCCGGAGTACGTTAAGGGCATTAAGCAGGATACATTGCAGGGCAAGTCATTCTTTAACTCATTCAATAACGCACAGGCGAAAACATTGCATACACAGCAGTATTACTACATTTTCACTTCCCGCTCTATCTACAAAGATGGCTGGAAGGCCGAGGCTGCGCACCGCCCGGATAATGTGGACCTGCTAAACTTTCCGAAAGAGAAAACCATCCCCGAGCGTAATTACGATAAGGATGTTTGGAAGCTTTATAACCTGAATGAGGATTTTAACGAGCGCGTTGACCTCGCCAAAAAATATCCTGAAAAGCTAAAGGAACTGAAAGATCTGTTTGACGCGGAAGCCAAAAAGAATCACATCTATCCTTTTATTGATCGTGATGATATCAACAATAAACGGATCCACAAACTCGAAAACAATAATTGACCATGAAAAACCTGAAAATTGCCAATAATAAATAAAATCGGAACATGAGTAAATACATTGGCTACCTACTGGTAGCTATATTTTGCACGGGGCCTGTATTTGGGCAGGCCCCTAAGCAAAAGCCCAATATCGTTGTCATTTTGGCCGACGATATGGGCTTTTCTGATATAGGCTGCTTTGGTTCGGAGATCAGCACGCCTAATATTGACAGGCTTGCCCGGGAAGGTTTAAAAATGACACAATTTTATAACGCGGGCAGGTGCTGTCCGTCACGTGCGGCATTGCTTACCGGTTTGTATCCGCATCAGGCGGGTGTTGGTGATATGGTAAAATATAAAGGTTCGCCGGCATATCAGGGATACCTGAATGACCATAGCGCCACCATTGCCGAATTGCTTAAAGATGAGGCTGGTTATAATACTATTGTATCTGGGAAATGGCATGTGGGACTGCAACAATCTGCTTTGGCTTACAACCGCGGGTTTAATAAATCATTTACCATGCTGAATAACGGGAGCAGTTATTTCAACTCGGCACCGCTGTATAATGATGGCAGCAAGATCACTTTTATGCTGAATGATAAAGAGATCTCGCGCAGCGATACTTCAAAATATTTGACACAAGCCATCACTGATTTTGCAATTAAATCATTGAATGAGATCAAAGACCAGCAGAAGCCATTTTTTATGTACGTAGCTTACAATGCTCCGCACTGGCCTATCCAGGCACTGCCGCAGGATATTGCAAAGTTTAAAGGTCAATATCTTAAAGGATGGGATGTATTACGGAAACAGCGTTATGAAAAACAGCTGGCAACAGGTATCATCAAAAAACAATGGCAGCTATCAGCAAGGGATAAACGTGCCCCTGCATGGGATTCATTATCTCCCGATGAAAAAGATAAATGGGATAACCGGATGGCTATTTATGCCGCCATGGTTTACCGCATGGATGCCTGCATAGGTGAGATCATGACCAAATTGAAGCAACTGGGAAAAGACAAAAATACCATTGTCCTTTTTGCATCAGACAATGGAGGCAGCGCCGATGAGGTTAAAAGCCTGGCAACAGTAATACAAAAGAACGGCCCCCCCGGCTCCGTAAATTCAATTGACAGCTATGAGATTCCCTGGGCAAACCTGAGCAATACACCATTTAAGTTGTTTAAACGCAACACACACGAAGGTGGCATAGCCACTCCGTTGATTGCCTGGTATCCGGGATATATCAAAGCTGGGATTACCAACAGCAGTACTGGCCACTTGATCGATCTGATGCCTACCTGTTTGGAACTGGCCGGGGTAACTTATCCGGCTCTGTTTAAAAACAGGCGCCTTACAACATTGGCAGGTACCAGTTTGCTTAATGTTTTTAAAGGCAAAGCTGCCGGAGGTAATGAAACTTTGTTTTGGGAGCACGAAGGTAGCAGGGCCATAAGAAAAGGCCGATGGAAGCTCGTAGCCGAACCGAAGCAACCATGGGAGTTATATGATCTGGAAGCAGACCGATCTGAAACGAAGGATCTGGCTATGAAATATCGCGCAAAGGTTATTAAACTGGAAAAGGAATATCTGGCCTGGGCAAATAAAGTTGGCGTGGTTGACTGGGAAACGATAAAGAGTTTGTAACTCAACTGTCAGATTAAATAGTGACTATCTCACGTTAATTGATATAAGTTTTTTGTTTTACTAATATTTTACTATGGAATTAATGTTTTGATATTAGGAAGAGTCTAATTAGTTTGTGGATTCCTGATGGTCGTAGGGCGGATTTTAAGAAATATGAGAAGAAAAAGTAGAGTGAAAAAGACGCATAATTGAGCCATTTTCCTTTGTAAGAGGTGTTCAATAAATTCAACATGTTGGATTTATTGAACACCTAATTATTTTAATTCAAAAGCTGACTAAATTAATTGAGGCAATACTAAATGCTAAGCTTGCCTTTAGTCGAACTATTTATTAGTTCCGATATACGCTGGCTTATTTGTTGCTTATTTACGGTCTGCAGTTCATGCGAGCTTGAACAACGAAAAAAGTAAGGAGCAATTACCAGGCACTGTTTTGTTTGAGTACGCCATTTGACGATGTAACAAAGGTCTGCGGAAGCGGAAAATGACTGAATTTGGCATAATTAAAATTAGTTCTCCCGTAAACAGTTTTTAGCAGGTTTTCTGTGTAGCCGGTGCCCGAACTGCCGTTGGGGCCGGCTACTTTGTTATATCTAACCAGGTCGTACCAGCGATTGAATTCAAGGGCCAGCTCTATCCGGCGTTCATGCCAGATGGCTAACCGCAATGCTGTTTTATCCGTAGTTATAATTTGTGGAAGGATACCCGCTCCATCATTTTCGCCTGCTGCAACTGATGCCGCGAATGTTTTATTACCACGGGCTCTGAAACGGATCATTTCCAGGTATTTCAACGCATCAGATATATTCCCCAACTCATTGTTGGCTTCGGCGGCTATCAAAATGATGTCAGCATACCTCAGATACATTGGGTTCACACTCTGAAAGTTAAAGTTACCGCCGTTCCAGTATGAATATGGCCAGATCACTTTTTTATTGGCATAATTAGTTGATGCCGGGAATGCCACCGGCTGGTTGTTGTTAAAGCCGGGAATGATGTCTGTTTTCGTAAAAATAGTTGCGCTCATTCTCGGGTCACCTTTTTCATAACTGCTAACCAGGTTAGGTGAGGGGAAGATATCACCATTTGAACCCAGCGAGGGAAGCCCCTGGTATTGAAGGTAAGGTCCGTATTGGCGCCCGGCAGGAAGGGATGTGTTGTAAATAAATCCACCGGGCATCATATTTTCAGTAGAATACAATTGATCCGGGCTAAACAGGTTGCGGTAATTGCTGTAAAGACTGGATTCGCCGCCGTTGATAACTGCTTCGGCGTATAACTTCGCGTTAGCATAATCCTGCTCATAAAGATAAACCTTTGATAACAGTCCCTGTGCCGTACCTTTGGTCACGCGGCCGAGGTTGGCCGTTCCCCATTGGCTCCTTGTTGGTAGGTGATCTATAGCATATTTCAGGTCTGATATCACGAGTTTAATAATATCCGCATGCGAACTTTTAGGGATATTATATTCAGCAGTTGATACCGGGTCATGGTCCCGCAGCGGTGCATCGCCGAACACATTCGTTAGATCGAAGTTGTAATAAGCTCTGAAATATTTGGCCTGGGCTTCAAATAATTGTGCCGAATAGGAGGCTTTCAAAGTCGATGTACGGTCAATTACTACGTTACAATAATGGATATTTTCAAAGGCCCGTCCCCAGTAGCGCTCTATCATGTAATTATCTGTGAGGTAGCTGTAATCCTGGAACACTTTAAAGTCAGCATTACCGCCCACAATAAAGTCATCCCCGCACATCTCCTTCGTTGAGTACTGGTGCTGCCCGATACGGAATTCCCTCCAGGCTATGGAGCCATAAAGGCGGTTTACCGCCAAGCCAAGTGTTGTTGTATCAGCCGAAAAGGTTGCGCTCGAAAGCACCCCAAGCGGCTCTTTATCAAGAAAACTTTTTTTGCAGGAACATGTCGCAAAAAGCTCTAAAACAACAATGAATTTTATAATATTTTTCAT
This sequence comes from Mucilaginibacter sp. 3215, assembly GCF_050433785.1. Classification (NCBI taxonomy): domain Bacteria; kingdom Pseudomonadati; phylum Bacteroidota; class Sphingobacteriia; order Sphingobacteriales; family Sphingobacteriaceae; genus Mucilaginibacter; species Mucilaginibacter sp. 3215. Next base: position 25,505 of record NZ_JBNPWO010000003.1, on the reverse strand, counting down.
AACTGTTATTTCTTATTTAAAAAGTTAAGTTTATACCCAATCTGGCAGTGCCCGAAACGGGATATGTCCGGAAATCATCGCCTATAGTTGAAACCCCGTAAGCATTTGATACTTCAGGAGAGAAGCCTTTGTACTTGGTTATGTAAAAAGGATTGGTGGTGTTGACATACACGCGAAGTGCCGAAATTCCAACTCTTTTCAATAGCTGCTTATTGAAAGTATATGCCAGTTCGATGAACCGTGCTTTGATATAAGTGCCGTCAAAAATATTGAAATCAGATGATTGCGTTGTTGACGTGTTAACGGCATAGCGCGGAATGGTGGTATTGGTATGGGTAGGGGTCCAGGAATCCAGCCACTCAACATTCAGGTTGGATAGCCCGGAGCTTACAAACTGGTTCCTGGTGTCATTGTAGATCTTACCGCCGAAACTGCCCATCATATCAATGGTTAGGTCAAAACCTTTGTAATCTGCAGAAAGCGTTAACCCTCCCACAAATTTTGCATAGGGCGAACCGATATCTGTTTTGTCATTAGCATCAACGAACCCGTCGCCGTTTATGTCTTTGAACAGCAGGTCACCCGGCTTTAATCCCGACCAGTATTGCTTTGTTGGATTGCCTGATTTTGCTGCAGCTGCTGCATTTAGCTGGTCAATCTGCGCCTGGCTTTGCACAATGCCGAGAGATTGATAACCATAAAAGTCACCAATAGGGGCACCTGCTTTTGACACGTGGGTAGATGGCACCTGGAAATCTGATGTATACGAAGTGAGGCCCTTAAAGTCCAGGATTCTGTTCTTATTGGCCGTTCCGGTTACTTTTACGCCATATCCAAAACCCCCGATGCGATCATTCCAGCTTACCGCCAGTTCCACACCGCTGTTCCGCACAGTTCCCGCATTTGAATATGCAGGGGCAGTACCTGTAGAGCCACCCGGGACAGGCAATATCAATAACAGGTTTTTAGTGTCCCTGCGATAATAGTCGCCTTCAAAGCGTAATCGGTTTTTTAGTGTGCCAAATTCAATACCGGCATCAGTTTGTTGTGAAACCTCCCAGGTGATATTAGGGTTTGATGCGGCTACGATTGTTGCCATAGGATAGAAAACGCCATTAAATACACCATCATAAGTTGTTTCCTGGTTAAGCAGGTTGAAAGTTTGGTAATTGGCGATTTTGTTGCTGCCGATCCGGCCCCAGCTCCCGCGTACTTTCAGATTGCTTATCCACGAAACGTTCTTCAGGAACTTCTCTTCGGAGGCCCGCCATCCGAGGGCTACTGACGGAAAATATCCCCAGCGATGCCCTTCGGCGAATTTTGAGGAACCATCGCCACGGAACGAAGCGGTTAACAAGTACCTGTCCTTGTAGCTGTAATTAGCCCGGAAAAGATAAGAAAGAATAGATTCGCTGGAAGGCAATGCACCAAGTGAATTGATGTTTGATATCGGGTAAACCTGGATATAGCGATAATTGGGATCGGTTGTAGTTAACGGGCCGCTTCCTGTTACGTCTACTCCTCTATAATCAGTATTCTGCGCGGTATAACCGGCCAGGAGGTTCAGATGGTGAGATGCGCCAAGCTGTTTGTCGTAAGCCAGCGTATTTTCCCATAGCCAGGTTGAAACCGTAGTATATCCGTTTTCAATACTGGTTAAACTGCTTTGATTTGCCCCCAGGTTGTATGGCGGTGTATACCTGTTGATATTATTCAAAGTATAATCAATTCCATAGCTGCTCCGGAATGTAAGGCCTTTAAACAATTCATAGTTCAGATACCCGTTGCCAACAAATTGCAGCGGATGGTTTTGAACATCTTTATGAAGGTAAAGCTCAGCAAATGGGTTAACGATATCCACATCCTGACCTGATGAAAATGAACCGTTGCTTTTGTAAACGGGGATCAAGGGTGATATACGGGTTATTGAATTAATACCCCTGCCTGTATTGGAACCGCCATCGCCGTTATAATGACTGCTGGCCAGCGATAGGTTATGCCCGAAGGTTAATTTTTTGCTGATTTTATATTCATTATCGGCGCGCAGAGTTAAACGGTTATAGTTGGTGTATTTTAATACGCCATCTTCATTATGGTAACTGGCACTGATATTATAATTAACATTTTCGCTTCCTCCCCCAACAGAAAGTTGATAATCGCTGACGATTCCGTTTTGAGTTACTTCTTTGGTCCAGTCAGTTCCGGCGCCTATCTGGCTGATATTATCATAAACCGGTGCTAAACCTGCATTGGTTTTAAACAGATTGACCAATTGAGCGTATTCCTGGCCGTTGGCGACGTGAAATTTACGTGTCAGGAACTGGAACCCCTGGCTTGTTAAAAAATTGATGACCGGTTTGCCTGGCTTTCCTTTTTTAGTTGTCACGAGGATGACTCCGTTTGCTCCCCGCGATCCATATATTGCGGTGGCGGAAGCATCTTTTAAAATTTCCATGGACGCGATATCATTCGGTGCGAGGAAGCTGATATTGGTCACCATCATACCGTCAACAACGTATAACGGGGTAGGGTCGCCGTTTGTGCCGAGCCCGCGTATCAACACTGTAGGTGCGGCTCCGGGACCACCCTGGCTCAGGATCTGCACACCCGGCGTTTTTCCCTGTAGCGCCTCTGCCGCGTTACTGCCCCCGATTTTAGTTAGGTCGGCGCCCTTTATGCTGGTTACAGCGCCGGTCAGGTCAGATTTGCGCTGAACACCATAGCCAACTACCACAACTTCGCTAAGCGAATTATCTTTGGCTTTCAGCTTTATGTCGATGGCAGTACGGCTCTCAACATTGATCTCCTGGGGCTCAAAGCCGGTATAACTGAATACCAGGTAGACGTTGCCGTTCGGAACGTTTAAGGAATAATTGCCGTTCAAATCTGTTTGTGTACCGGCAGAGGTACCTTTTAGCCGAACAGAAACGCCCGGTAGGGGCTGGCCATTATCATCTGTTACTTTACCTTTCACCACAAGAGCATTCAATTGCTCGCCTTTTGAATAAATGATAACGGTATTATCTTCGCTAAGCTGGTATTTAATGGCGGTGTCACTGATCAGCAGGTCCATCACGGCATGGATGGATGCGTTACTTACCTCGACAGATTTAAGCTTGTCAATGTGCCTGATCGTTTCATCGTTATAAAGAAAGTGATAGTCAGATTTTTTTTCGATCTCCCGGAATGCAGTCTTCAAGCTTACATTCTTCAGGTTAAGATTGATCGCGGTCTGCCCGAAACCCTTTGAATAGGACTGCAGTGTCGAGACAATGATCAGGAAAAGTATAAATTTTGTCATGAGAAGAACGTTCAAAAGTCGTTCGTGCCGCAAATAACATATGCGGCCTTGATTTTTTTTCATAATTTAGTATCAAGGGTATTTAACTAATTGGTTTATTAAGACGGACTGGTAGTTATTGTACCATTTGACGGGGAATGTTGGAAGCATTTCCCGTTCTTTTTTATTGTTGGTCTGTTATTTGATCATACGCATGTTTGAAATTTAATAAATGAATACCTGGTTATTTATAATTTGATAATTGAAATTGCTTGTTAGCTTAAGTTGCTGCAACGCCTTGTCAAGCGTTATATTTTCAAATTTTCCAGTTAGGATTAACCTTCTCAATTCTTCCTTTTTAAAAATGATGGTGGTGCTGTATTTCCGCTCCATCATTTTTGCTACCTCCTCAAATTCCATGGTGTCAAAAGCTACTTTATTTTTGATCCATCCGGCTTCTGCGGGTAAAGAATCCCTTTTGCCCGGGTGGATTTCACTGAGCTCAACTATCGCTTTTGACGTGGTATCGGTTGACCTATACCGTGATGCCGATGTTTCTACCGGTTGATTGAATACTGTCAGTTTTTCCGAAGGCTTTAAAATAATTTGTCGGTCAGGATTTTTCAGTACAGTAAGCTCAATAACACCGCGTATTAAAGCTGCTTCGGAAGTGTTATCACCCGGATAAGATCTGATATTAAACCGGGTACCCAGAACCCTGATTTTTATTGTTGGCGTTGTTATTATGAACGGGTGTGCCGGGTCTTTAACGATATCGAAAAAGGCTTCGCCTGATAAGGTTATCTCCCGGTGCCTGGCATCAAATGTGTTTTTATAGGCAAGCTTGCTGCCCGCATTCAGGATAACCGTACTGCCATCGGGTAATTGTATATTTGTAATTCCCCCCATTGGTACCTTAATCTCACAGATCCCGTTTTTTTTGTCGGTTGACCTGAAATAGATCAATGCTATGCTGCTACAAAATAAAATGACAGCCGCTGCTGCTATCAATATGTAGTTGAGCCTTCCGCGATGCATCGATTGGATCGTTTCGGCTCGGTATTCATCTTCAACATAAGCATCAGGCCTATTATTTAACTGAGCTTGTAATTGCGCCCATCGTTCTTCCTTTGGCTCATTATCACATCCTTTTGATATCGGATATAATCGCCAAAGATGCTCCAGCATGGCTATAGGGTATTGTGACCCGCCATCTTCCTTCAGGATCTGGTCTATCTCTTTCAGTTCCTCCGGAGTTGCCGTATTATTCAGCTTTTTGTAAATAAGTATCCAGGTATTGTTGACCATAAGTGTTCTCTAATTTTATAGACAATCAAAAATTGCCCGGCACGGGGAAGGAAGGAAAATATTTTCTAATGAAATAAAATGAGAGCTTCCTTATTTGGAGGAAACCAGGGGTGTGTTCTTTTGGTAGTTGAGGCTTTCCGACAATTTTTTCAAAGCAATACTCATATGATATTCGATAGTCCTTACGGATAAATTAAGAAGCTCGGCAACTTCCTTGTGCGGAAGACCATCTTCTTTGATCATCTTAAATACCAGCTTACACTGCGGAGGCAGGCTATTAACTGCATGCTCTATTAAAAGCTGAAAGTCTGCCACGATCATTTGGTCCTCAATATTCAGGGTAACATCTTCAATTTCTGCCTTAACGTCGTCGATGTTAAAATGTATCGGGAAGTTTCTTTGTTTCAGGAAATTCAGCGATTTGTTTTTTACCGCTTTGTAGATATAAGAAGTGAAGTCAGTAATGTCTGCCAAAAGTTTTCTCCGTGACCAGATCGAAATAAAGGTATCATTCACTACTTCTTCTGTAGCCTCGGCAGATCGCACGTAGAAAGAGGCCAGATTATACAGCCTTTTATAGTATTGAAAATACAGCACCTTGAAAGCCTGCTGATCATCTTCAAAAGCTATTTTTTGTAACAAGTCCTGAATAGTGGCTTCGTTCATACTGATATCCTAACATCCCGGGGTAATTCCCAACTGATGCGTATTATTATAATGGGTTATAGCGTTGGTTTTGGCAGAGTCTGACCTGTGATTATTAAGTAAGACAGGAGGATAGGATTTTTATACTCAAAAATTTCAGGAAGATTTAACGAGGCTTTGAAGTAGCCATACCAGATAAGTAAATCGACTTGCTGTTAATCAAGAGATTCGCACCAATTATATTTGGCAAACATGCAAGGGAGCTGTAAAATACCCTCGAAAATGATAGTTGCCGGTTTCCCAATTGATGTATACATTGTTGTTGCGATTCCTATACCCAAACCAGGATTAATGGCTTCTACCCTGCTATTTCGACAGGGGTATTGACCTGTTGTTTTTATGCAAATTACATTCAAACCTATATAGAAAAAGGTTTAACGGAATTAATGAATATCAGGGATTTGAAACTTTTTCGGACATTCTTAGTTTGTGTGCGGAGCGTGCAGGGCAATGTTAACTTTAGCGCTTTAGCAAATGAATGTGACATTTCTCATAACACGGCCAAAGCATGGTGTCTGTACTTGAAAGCAGCTACATTATATTTCTTTTACAGCAAAAGGGCGAGGCTTTTCCATTTCCCCCTCGCGCTTTTTTTTGCCCAAGCGTTGAAAATGGGGTAGTATGCTAACTTAACGTATGAGCTAAAAGTGGGCATTAAAACAGTAAACGATTTGTTGTCCGGGTTATTTTTGTTTTTATTACGCTCGCACAAAATACAACAATAAGCTATTTTATAACTTATTACCAATCTGAAAATGAAAAATGTTACAAGTATTGTGGCTGAAAGTTAATTGCTATATGATATGGAAGTTTGTGATTAATTACGTTCTTGCATTATACGGAAGACCAACATCACCTTGTGTGGATCTTCCGGCACACTTGACCACGCTTTTCCGTGCTTATTAGAGCAACATAGGTTGTTAATAAAATAAAATTTTGCTATCCAATTCAGGAAGATACCATGGTCAAGTGTAACGGATTGCTCTAAACTCATTTACCGAATGAATTGGTCAACGCCTCCGGAATATTCACTATTGAGCTCTTCTTTTCTCATCAAAAGATATGTTCTTGTTGTTTCCGGAAACCTTTGATCTTCCGAATAAATAGGTAAGGCCAAGGCTAAAGGTGTTATAATTATAGTCTGTTTTGTCTGTTTGTATAAATCCACTATAACGGTATTCATATTTCGTTGTGTTACCCAAAAAATAACCCGGGCTGATGATCACATTGTTATTCAACAACTTTAATGTAGCCCCTATTCTAAAACTACGCTGACTATAGGTATAAATATTGCCATACGTTGATGGAAGATTTTGGTTGTAATTCAGATAAAAACTTAGCAAGTTACTTGTTTTGAAAGTATTATTGAAACTAAATGAGCCGGAAATTCCGTTCGGAGTGCTAATAGCTGTTATTTTAGATTTTGGCGATGCATAGGAAAAAGAGGCGGAGATGCTGTTGTCCCACCATTTAAATAATGACCGGTTAAAGGATGCATAAGCCCCCAGATTATCCTGCGACAAAAAGTTTTCTGTGCTTGTATGAACCTCCGGGCCATTAACGGTTATGAGGTGCGAGATCATATCACTGGTATGTTGTGTATAGACAGTAAAAGAAAACATGCCTTTATAGAGGTAGTTAAACTCAAAATTGTTACTATAGGATGGCAAGAGCGATGGGTTGCCGGTAAAATAAGTATAAATATTTGTATAATAGGCAAATGGATTGAGGGAATTAAGACTCGGACGGTTGATCCTCTTTGAATAATTTAAAGAAAAAACATTGTTTTTATCAGCCTTATAAACAATGTAAGCCGTAGGGAATAAAGCACCGTAATCACGTTTATTACGCTGATTTAAAGTAGGCGAATAACCATCCATCAGGGTATACTCATAACGCAACCCTGCTTTGGCTGTCCATTTTTTCGATAGCTCAGCTTCCATACTGTAATACGCGGCCAGGTTATTTTCAGTATAGTCGAAATCATTACTGCGCGTTTTGTCCAACACGAGGTTATCGAGGATATAATTATAATATGCTATGCTGGCACTGTTATTATAGGTAGCAAACTTAGCACCTGTTTCTATTTTAGCCCATTTATAAGGCAACGTTAAATCTGATTGAATAGACCAGATACGGTATTTTGACAAATTATTATTTTGAACTGAAGCATAGGTGTTTTCAGATTCAGAAACAAAATTATTTCTCATTTCAGGCTTATTCGTGAAAAAGTTGACAGAGCTACTCAATTTCTTTCCGGCCGAATCAAGCTTTAAATCGTGATATAAATTGAAGGTTTGTGTAAATACTGGCCTTGAAATTTTTCCTGTAGTGTTTAAAACAGAATCGATATCCTTGCCGGTAACAAAGCTATAGTTGTTACTAAAGGTGGTATTCGATTTATAGTCTGAAATATTATAAATAAGGCCGATGTTATTGTGTTTGTTCAGCTCGTAATCTATACTTAGCCCAGATTGCAAACCTGGCGATCTTCCTAAACGACGCTCATCGCTGAGGATTTGGCTCGGCTGCCCGGTTATATCTGTCGATTCTTTAATTATAAAGCGATAATGTGATTGGTTAAATGTAAAAGAACTGCTCACTTTTTTTGACCGGAAAAAAAGAGCCATATTGTTATTAAAGGACGGGTAGGTGTTTTGATAATAGGTGGAACCAACCGACCCACGCCAACCTAACGATTCGTTTTTCTTTAAAACAATATTGATCAGGCCGGCATTTCCCTGTGCCTCATATTTTGCAGGCGGCGTGGTGATAATCTCAATTTTTTCGACATTTTCGGCCCGAAGCGTCTTCAGGTAATTGGCAAGGTCGGCTCCGGTGAGATAGATTATTTTTTCATTTACCATAACCATCATACTACCTTTACCAACCATAGAAATGCTGCCATTCTCTGACACTGTTAAAAGGGGCGCCACCCGCAGAGCGTCAAAAAGGGAGGAGCCACTCGCTGATATGGTGTTGTTCAGGTTAAATATTAGCCGGTCAACCTTTCGTTCAAGCATAGGGGTTTTGCTGGTTATGGTTACTTGTTTGAGGTGTTTGATTGATGTATTTAGTATGACATCCGGTAATTGAACCGTTTTCATGTCTCCTAAAGTTAGGGCAAGAAACAAACTGTCCTTACTTACTTCCGAGATCCCGATCAGATAGTCTCCTTTTTCTGTTGCTGAGAGCCTGAAACGCCCCCCTGTATCGGTTTGTGCAGATTGGATTATTTTATCGGTAGCGACCTGCTTTATGATCACGTTTGCAAAAGCTATTGATTTATGATTTACATCCACTACTCGGCCTTTAATCTCATAGTTGGCTTGCTCAGCATCACGTTCGATTAATATATTACCTTCGACCTGCCGGAACGAAAGAAAAGTATTTTGTAATAGTTGCTGCAAGGTTTGTTCTATTGTTCTGTTCCCCAAAGCGAGGTTAAGGCCGACAATTGCTTTAATTTCCGCCTTGCGGTAATAAAAGCGAAGCGAGGTTTGTTGCTCGATCTTTTTGAGACCACTGGCCAGACTTTCATCCTGCAGGCCAATAGTAACCATGTCCAAGTGCATATTTTGACCCTTAGTAGTAGTAGCCAGTAATAACTGGAAAGTGGTTGATATAAAAAAGGTAGTGACAAGGCTTAGGCGCATTAACTGAAAAATAAATGACTGGTTTAATTTTATTACACCGTTGAGACCTGCACATACGCCTCCCGGCTTCCGCATTTTTGCAGAAAAATCCATACTTTTAAATGTTTTAAGTGACGCAATTATTTAAAACCCCGGTTTTCCGGGACGCCTGTAAGCCGATGACGGTCGGTTTATAGGTTATTTTGCTTATTGTCCTGCCTGGAGGACGAAAGCATTTAGCCGGGCTTAACTATTGTTCATTTTTTATTTTCTTTATTTTTAGTTGTTACACCCTGGCCCATCTATCACGATGCTGCCGTCTGGTTTGGTCTGATAAAAGGCATTGTTAAAAACGCACATTACTTTTAGTATTTTATCCAAGTCTTCATCACTTAAGGACGTGCCTGTAAAACGGCAGTCTTTCAATTTTGCATTGGCGAAACTGATCTTCACATTGAAGTGTTTTTGCAACTGTGCAATAGCATCACCAAAGCTCATATCGTCAAAATGCAAATCACTTTGCTGCCAGGCAACTATCGCGTTTGAGTTAACAGTAGCTTGTACAACTTCCTCTTTTAACGTATTAAAGCTGATCTGCTGGTTAGGGATAATTACACCTAACAATTTATTGCCATTAGCAACGCTGACTTTCCCGCGGGTGACAGTTACCTGAATAGTATGTTTGTTTTTGTCCTCATTGATATTAAATGCTGTACCCAGCACAGTGGTTAGCAAGGTTCCGGTATGAATAATAAAAGGTTTAGCCGTGTCATGGCTGACATCGAAATAAGCTTCACCTGAAAGATAAACTTCCCTTGTTTTACCATTGAATGTCTTAGGATATTTTAACTCTGAGCCAATATTTAACCACACCCGGCTGCCATCAGTAAGAGTTATCACCCTTTTCTGATTAACAGGTGCCTTAAGAGCTGTAAGCTCAACAGGATGCAGACGGCTTTGCAATAATGGCCTTTCCAGGTATAATGCAAAAGAGATCAGCAACACTGCTGCAACAGCTGCCACACCTCGCCATAACCGACGCTTTCTTTGCGGAAGCGACACTACTTTAATTTCCGTTTCGTGAATTGTATTTTTAATTTCGCTGAAAACACTCGAAAGCCATTGGTCTTTTACTGAACGATCTAAATCCTGCCATCGGGAGTTGGCATTACCATTCTCTTCCAGCCAACGTTTCACCAACTCATTTTCTTCGTTTGTGGTTTCGCCCTTAAGGTAACGATCCAGTAAGGCTGCTGTTTCATGACGGCTCATTTGTTATCCATTTCACAGTAGCCGTATGAGATGCCTTTTGGTACTATAGAGAAATGAAATATTTTTTTAGATGTGAATTTAGTTTAACTATAAGGAAGACACGCTGAAACAAGGGGCGTGTAATTGCCTGAGATGCCGGGTTAGGATAGCCATAATAATAATGCAACGGTAGCAACCATTGCCAGTGAAGCTCGTAAATGTTTTAACGCAGTGGAAAGCTGATTTTTTACAGTTTGTTCAGAAAGCTGCAATTTGTCAGCTATTTCTATTATACTTAAATTTTCTTCGCGGCTTAATAAATAGATTTCTTTTACCCGGGGTGATAATTCATCAAGCGATGTTTCAATACTTTTGGCTATTTCTTTTGCAGCTATTTTTTGCTCAATCGTGACTTCGTAACCAACCGCCAGCGAGTCCAGCATAGCCGCATACTCCCGGCGTGTAATATTCTTTCTAACTTTATCCACTATCCGGTCGCGGGTTAGCTTGAAGAGGTAAGCTTTTAAATCCCGGTCAATTTTTAATTGGGCCCTTTGCTGCCAAAGCTTAACAAAAACATCATGAATAATATCTCTGGCATCCTCCACGTCAAACAATTTGGAGGTTGCAAAATCTGCTAACGAATCTGCATACCTACTGTAAATTTCGGAAAAGGCGTTTTCATCATCTTTTTTTAAATGATCGATCAGTTGCAGATCTGTTAAGACTAAATATTTTGCCATTGCTTGTTAACCTGAGGTGCTACTAATAAAAGACATACGCTTACATAATTAGTTGCATTTTAAACAAACAGATTTGAGTCCTGATATTCAATTACGACATCCTTTTAAATTTGGTTATATTTATATTGGATATGATCTTGTTTTTTATCGGGGAATATTTATCCAATTTTGCATCTGTCTTTAATTTTTCATTGGAGGTTTTCTTAGTGTTAATGCTTTGATATTCTAATATTTAGGATATTATAAAGAACTAAAATCAGATAAAAGCTCATTTTAAATGATGTAGTATCTGATACTTAGACCAACGCATCTGGGGTTTCTCTGGCAATGCGCATTAGCCCTTTTGCCGAACATGACAAATCAGTTGAGATTTCTTTTACTGATAGTACCCCAATTGTATCTTCTTTCTTTAATTCTCACGCGGGACCCCGTGTTTGAAAATGACATCCGGATGTTGATGTGTACGAGGTTGAGCCACTTGTGACCACTCCCGCCGCAGTAGGTGTCGTCACCGAAAGCACGGTGATGTTCTGAGAAGTACCTGCCTTTGGCTTATGGGTAAAGGAGTGTTTTTGTAAACCCATCTTGTTTGTGAAAACACTAATAAGCGCAAGGGGGGAGACCAATTATCTACCTATTATCATTGCTTTGTTACAATTCTTTAAAAATTACAAATAGCGGGTTGCAAACTGTAACTTAGAGTGGCTTAGTACTATTACGATGATCCAACTTCCCAAAGATTTATTAAATCACCATACACACATCCGGTTACGTCAATCCGAAATGTATGGCGTGCTGGTCGATAAGAAACGGCCGTACAGTTGTGACGACGCACTGCAAACCATGCATTGCCTCGAACTTGTTTTAACAGGCTCTATTGATGTGCGGTACGCCGGCTGCGTGCAACAACTCAATTCAGGCGATATACAATTCAGGAGGCGCGGTAATTATCAGATATTTCCGTCTGATGATTATACCAGCCTGCTTATTTTCATGGAAAATGAGTTTGTAGATTATTTTCTGGAAAGTCACGTGCCGGATTTTAAGCAGGAACGATTTATAGCAGATCTGCCTCCGTTTGTATTTAAAACCACTGAATTTATAAATGCAAATATAACGCAGGCCATTCAGCATATTTCGCACCAGCAGGATTACTCCAGGTGTATAGTAAAGTTTGTGGCCCATCAAATACTTTTACAGATCCTGGCGAATGATCAATCAAAAAAAATTGTAGCGTTTCTGAAATACTTGGTTGAGGAAAAAAAGGTAGACCTCGCTTATTTTATGGAAGCGAATTTTAACAGGCAGTTGTCTTTAAAAGATATGGCGAAGCTCACCGGCAGAAGTGTAAGCGCTTTCAAAAAGGAGTTTTCCCAACGTTTTAACACCACTCCGGTAAAATGGCAAATAAACCGCAGGCTGGAATATGCAGAATACCAGCTCAAAAATTCCTGCGACCCGGTATCGACCATTGCTTATACAAGCGGGTTCGAAAACATTTCTCATTTCTCTAAAATATACAAAGAAAAATTTGGCACATCACCCAAAAATGCGCGCATTGAGGAGGTGGCGTAATAACAAACAAATAGAGCCTCACAGCAAAATTTCGGCGTACGCCAAGCTGCAATTTTGGGTATGGAAAAATTCTTTAAAAAGATGGCAACAAAGGTGTCGTCGTTGTATGATGTTATCTCTGAGATACTTTGCGTTATTAAATGAGGGAGCCCCGCTCCGCCGCTTTTATTATCAGCAAAAGTACGATGATTTTTGCGCGGCCGAAATGACGGCGGCTTATTGATGATCTTAATATTTCTTTTATGCCCGATCCAGTTGATGATAAATATTAGCTTTATAATTGCAAAGTTCAATGAACCATAACTAAATTCCATGCCCCACCATCTCGCTGTTTTCTTTGAGTACCACTTCTTTTACCGTTGCCATAAAATAAGGTAAAACAATGGTAAAACATTTTCGATAAATTCGTCAAAAATGGCAAAGCTTTTTAGCTTCAATAATGGGCATATTTTCTTTATAAAGTCTTTAATAAAGGCTACAAAATGCAAAAAAAAGCCCTTAGCAATAAGCTAAGGGCTTTCAAAATAAGTTTTCCTACAAGGGCTCGAACCTCAATCTTCAGAGCCAGAATCTGACGTGCTACCATTACACCATAGGAAAATAAACAGAGCATCTGCCGCTTAAAGAGACGGCATTTTGTTTAGTGCAAATATATGAAATATGCAAACCGGTGTAAACCCCGTTTTAAAAAAAGCCACATCCGGTTTGTCCCCGATGTGGCTTTTTTACAGTAGGATTATGTACGCGTTAGTCCTCGTTCACGAATGAACGCAGCATCCAGGTATTTTTTTCGTTGAATTGCATGAAGCGGTTGATCATGTCGTTTGTGCCATCGTCTCCGGCATCGGCGGTGATGGTCAATATCTCGCGTTCCATTTTTATCAGCGCAGCCAGGTCCTCAATAATAGCTTTCACCATCAGGGTATCCTTTAGGCCGATGGTCTGGATCTCTTTGATGCTTGATGTTTCAATATAATCTTTAAAAGTACTGATAGGAGGTTTGCCAAGGCTCAGGATCCTTTCGGCAAGCTCATCAATAGTAACCAGCGCGGCAGTGTACAGCTCTTCAAATTTCAGGTGCAGGGTAAAAAAGCTCGTGCCTTTAACGTTCCAGTGGCAGCCGCGCAGTTTTTGGTAATGGATATGGTAATTAGCCAGCAGGTCGTTCAGGTGGTCAACTACGGGTTTTACTTTAACTTCTTCGAGGCTTATTTCTTTAGCATTCATAAATAAATAGTGATGTTTTTAAGTGTAACATGCCTTTGCGGGCAATGTTTGGTAAAGGTAAACAGTTTTAATTTTAATGAGCATATTTGCAACTTTATGACTTCGCTTTTACCCTTCATCATCAAAAATTACCAGGCCCCGGTTTGGCGTATGGAAATTGACGAAAGCAGCCAAACGCTGTTTCTGGAGATCAGGGACCATGCCGATAAGCAGGTTAGTTTTTCGGCCCTGAGCCTGCAAAGCGGTGATGTTTATTTTGAAGGTTTAACCACCCCCGAGCGCTGGCTTATCGGTATTGAAGCTGCTTACGACAGTGTATTGTTGCTACATAATTACCAATCGGCTATGGGGCCGGTACATAAGGGCTTGACAGCTATTGAAGCTACAACAGGCAAGGCATTATGGAGCAACTTTACTTTAGCTTTTGATCATTTGTCGGTAAATGGCCCTGTAGTTTACAATGCCCAGCTACAACCAAAGAAATTATTTTTACTTGATGTTAAAACCGGCAATGCACTAAAAGGATATGAGCCCGTGCCTGATCAACCTCTGAATAATCAGATCATTAGCCCTGAATTGGTACCTGCAACGGAAGTAAATAGTTCATATTTACCGCTCAGCGTATATGCAAATGCGGTTCATTATATCAGCTACAATAGATTCAGAATTGTATCTTTGCACACGCTTTTGCAGGAGCATCTTGAACAGCACTTGTTTGTATTTAACGAGGAGGGTACCCTTTTGTATCACGATTTGTTACATAACGCTATACAAAAAATGCAACCCGAGGCGTTTGTACTACATAATAATCAGCTCATCTATTTAAAAAACAGATCGGGCTTAATAGTGTTGAACTTGTAAATTACTGTATTATAATTTATTATGAAATTTAAGATTTTATTATTGGTCGCTCCCTTACTCACACTCTCCATATCGCTTTTTGCAAACCCGCTTGTCGACTCGATAGGCGTTGAAAACCTGAACGGCAAAAAAGTGATTGTTCACAAACTCGATCCCAAAGACAATTACTACTCTATAGGCCGTCGCTACAACGTCAGCCCTAAAGCTATTATACAGTTTAATAATAACGCCCCGCTTAAAATTGGCGGTATTGTTAAAGTACCTACCGAATTACCTTTTTCAGGTGAAGCTGCTGCACAGCCTGCCGTAACTGCGCCTGCAAAACAGGTAGCAACTACTCCTGCGCCTGTACAACAAAAGCCGGTTACCCAGGCCCCTGTTCAGCAAAACAAACCACAGGTACAAGCTCCGGTTAGCTCACCTGCGCCTGTAACGCAACCTGCTGCAAGCAAACCACAGCAGGCTGCTGCCGATACCGTTAAAAAAGTAAGCATGCTTAACGTGCAGCAATACAAAGTATCAGCCGGAGAGACCTTGTTTTCTATCGCCAAGCGTTTCAATACTTCTGTTGAGGATATCAAAGCACTTAATAAATTAAGCTCTGATTCATTAGCTCCTAACCAGGTTATTAATGTGCGCAGCGGTTTACCTCCCGAAGAGGTTAAACAGCCTGTAATGCAGCGCGATTCAACTTCTGTTGCTGCGCAGCAGGACACCACCGGCGATCATGGCAAAGCTAATCGTTTTGGTTTGTACGAGAAGGTTGAAAAAGGTGTAGCTACCTGGATGGATGACGCTGGTTTAGATCCTAAAAAGGAATTGGTACTGCACCGTACAGCACCAATAGGCACCATCATTAAAATTACCAACCCTATGAACAATCATACCACCTTTGCAAAGGTTGTTGGCCGTTTTACCGATAACGAAACAAACAAAAATGTTTTGATCATCATGACCAAGAACACTGCCGATGCTTTAGGTGCTTTAGATAAACGTTTCCAGGTAAATATCAGCTACGGCAGCCCGAATGAATAAACCTTATATTATTGGAATTGCCGGCGGAAGCGGCTCAGGCAAAACCTTTTTTTTAAAGTGCTTTTTAGAACATTTTACTGCCGACGAGGTGAGCCTCGTATCGCAGGATGATTATTACATCCCGGTAGCACATAACATGACCAAGGAGGAGAACAAAGAATATAACTTTGACCTCCCCTCAACTATTGATCATGAACATTTTCAGCAGGATATCAGCAAGCTTTTAAACAAAGAACCTATCCTGAAACAGGAATACACTTTCAATAACCCCGATGCTATCCCTAAAATGATAGAGATCAAGCCTGCACCTATCCTGATAGTGGAAGGCTTATTCATTTTGCATTTTAAAGATATTGCTGAGCTGCTTGATTTGAAGGTTTTTATTGATGCCGATGAAGATGTTGCCCTGCAGCGCCGCCTTAAACGCGACCTGATAGAACGCGGTTATTCGCATGATGATGTGATGTATAAATGGATCAACCACGTAGTGCCGGCCTATAAAGAATACCTGCTGCCCTACAAAGATGAATGCGACCGTGTGATCACCAATAACACCCACGTTGCTGAAGATATTATGGTGATAACAGAAGAGATTTCAGCTGATTTGAGGGGACGTTTATTTTAAGACGGATCGCCTAAAATCTCTTTCAGTGCTTTGTCGTAATCGGCTTTGGTAATAACGCCGGCATCAAATTGTTTGTATAGTTCATGCAGCTTCAGCGCTTTTTCGGTTGTATAATCAGGATAGCCGGCTTTATAATAATCTAAAGGCGCTTTTTCCTTTTCAAACGACCAAATAAGCGCCCAGATCCAGCCGATAATAGTCCATCCCAGAAACAGGTTTAACAGGAAGATCAGTTTAAAGTCGGCTTTTTCGCGGGCTATTATAGCTGGTATAAAATACAGCAGCGCGGCTATGGCCATGCCCATCATTCCAGCAATGCCAAATATGAAATTCATGTTTTAAAGATAGGAGTTTCTTTGAGGGATGCTATAGGGTTTTACTAAATCGTCATTGAGAGGAACGAAGCAATCGCGAGCTATACAGAGCGGACTTGCTTATTGGGGATTATTAATAATTGTAATTTGTTTTATAGGTATTAATGAGCTCCCTACGGTCGGTTGTCTTCGTGCCTTATGATGACGTCATCCTAAATAATTGATTATCAAGTTGGTTTTTTTTTGGCCTGTTTTGTGATATGGGCGTTGCCTGTGGCCCGCGCTATACGCTCATACTGCACGGGCATTAGCCACAAGGCCGGTATCCGCTGCTATCGCTAACGCGCCCGGCGCACCATCGCTAAGATATATTTTATACGTCATCGCGGTGTTTTTCAGGATTTCCTTGATGGTTACTCAATGACGTGACTACAGAATTATCTCCGGCACCTCCCCCTCAACAATGAGCTTCCCTGCCGTAGCTTGTTTTATTTCTTCAACACTTACTCCCGGAGCCCTTTCAATAAGCCTGAAACCACCTTCGGGCAAAACGTCAAATACACCCAGCTCCGTCACGATTTTTTTAACGCAGTGGACACCGGTGAGGGGAAGGGTACATTGGGGCAGCAACTTTGATTCGCCCGCTTTGTTTACGTGCTGCATGGCTACAATGATATTTTCGGCCGACGCTACAAGATCCATAGCGCCACCCATACCTTTAACCATTTTACCGGGGATTTTCCAGTTGGCTATATCCCCATTTTCGGATACTTCCATAGCGCCAAGGATGGTAAGGTTTACCTTTTTAGCCCTGATCATCCCAAAGCTCATCGCCGAATCAAATATTGCCGATCCGGGCAATATAGTAATGGTTTGTTTGCCGGCATTAATGGTATCCGGATCTTCTTGGCCCTCAAAAGGGAAGGGCCCCATACCTAATAAACCATTTTCTGATTGAAGTACCACATCCATGGTATCAGGTATATAATTGGCTACCAGCGTTGGGATGCCAATGCCGAGGTTAACATAATAACCGTCTTTTATTTCTTTTGCAATTCGCTTTGCGATGCCTTGTTTGTCTAACATAATTCAATTTGAAAATGTATTTTGTAGCTCCCGTCATTGCGAGGTACGAAGCAATCCCCAAGAAGCAGAGCGGCCCTGCAAGTCCCTCTGTAAAGTTCGCGATTGCTTCGTTCCTCGCAATGACGCGCGGCTAAGCATTGTTTTATTGTTTACTCCTTACCGTCGCATGCTCTATGCGCTTTTCATAGTTACTTCCCTTAAAAATCCTGTGCACATAAATACCCGGTGTATGGATATGGTCCGGATCAAGTTCGCCGGGTTGTACCAGTTCTTCCACTTCGGCAATGGTTACCTTACCGGCCATAGCCATTACCGGGTTAAAATTGCGGGCGGTTGACCGGTATACCAGGTTGCCCATAGTATCGCCCTTCCAGGCTTTTACAATGGCGAAGTCGGCATTAAAAGCCATCTCCATTAAATAATCCTTACCATTAAAATTGCGAACTTCTTTTCCTTCGGCCACTTCGGTACCAATACCTGCGGGGGTGAATATGGCAGGCATACCGTAACCGGCGGCCATACAGCGGGTGGCCAGCGTACCTTGTGGTATCAGTTCTACTTCGAGCTCGCCGCTTAGTAACTGGCGTTCAAATTCGGCGTTCTCGCCTACGTACGATGAGATCATTTTTTTTACCTGGCGCTGCTTCAGCATCAGTCCGATACCGAAGTCATCAACCCCGGCATTATTGGAGATACAGGTGAGTTGCTTAACCCCCTTTTTTACCAGGGCGGCAATACAATTTTCGGGCAATCCGCATAAGCCGAAGCCGCCCAGCATAAGGGTCATACCGTCGGTAATGTCGCGGATGGCCTCATCAGCACCACTAACTACTTTATTCATATATTATAATTGGTTGCTATAAAAATAAGTAAAATAAGCCTGAAGCTTATGGTTATGTAGATAACTTATTAGGGCAGGTTTGTGTTTTATGGATTTAGGGGATATTATTTTGCCTTAGCTCAAGTTTGGTGCGATGGCAAAGGCGTTGGGGAACTTGGGCTGTGAATTTTTTAGGACGATAAATTCGGAGGGCACAAGTCAGCCGCGCACCTCCGGCACACAAGGCTTACGCCAAAAAGAGATTGATTTGACATTGATTTATAGGTTTTATAAAACAATTAGAAATTAATTTTATTATTAATTAATACATCAAATATCAAAACCTATGGAATTACGAGACGACGAGTTCAGGAGCGACGAGCTTAAACGCCCCGAACATGAAGGAAATAAACCCAATGCTTACCGGGTGGATGACGACGACAATAATGAAGAAGAAAAAGACCTGAAAAGAAGCTATCTATTTGGCAGTTCGGAAATGAAAAGCCCAAATGATCCGGGTATGGAAGGAAACGGAATGGGGGGTGAAAACTTTGGCCAAAACAATATCACCCCGGCAGGTAATGATAAAGACAACCCCTCGCAAATGGCCGGCAACAATAACGAATACTTTAATCGAACCCAGCCTGCCGAGGAACATCCCGAAAACAGCAATTTTAAGGATCCTAACCAGGCCGGTAACGCCAACTACAGTAATGTGATCAACGTATCACAAAACGGCCGTTCGGATGAGGACAGTGGGCAAACGGAAACCAGTGATAGCAAGCCCAGCCCGCAGCAGCAATACCAGGAAGGAACTGCAGATGATGACGGGGATGCCAGTAAAAAACAACAAACCAATATCCCCGGCCCAAATGAGCTGCCTGATCAGCAGAAGGTAGGGGAGTAAAGTAAAAGATTAGCGCTTGTTATTTCTTGCGCTCGTTGCAAACGAGCGCAAGAAGTGATGACAATTTAAAATTTACCACTTAACCGTCTTCTCCATAAAAGCGATCAAATCATCGGCCATAGCTTGCTGCTCTTTCAGGCTCGGGTGACCGGGGGTATTTTTATAAGGAATAAAGTGCGTGTAAATGCCTTTATCATTTAAAGCAGCAACAGCCTTCTCAATATAACCCGGCCATGGCGATCCTGCTTTGGTTGCATCCATGCTACCCAGCGCACAAATGATCTGTGCTTTAGGATATACCTTGCGGATACTTTTTACAAACTCTTTATAAGCTTTAATGATCTGCTCCGGCTCGGGGGCTTTACTGCCAAAGCGCTCTTTAAACTGTGGGTTGTTGGGTTGGTTTACAATCCACGAATCATTTTGAAACAGGTTGATCACTACTACGTCGGGCGTATACTTTTTGAAATTCCAGGTGCTTGTTGGGTCTGTTGGGTCAAGACGGTTATACATTTCGGGCATAATGAGCGGGAACCAGCTCACCGTAATGCCGATACCGCTTTTAGAGGTGCAAACATACTGTGCATCGAAGTGACGGGCAGTAAGGGCTGCATAGCTCAAGTAGCCGTTTTCATAAGGAGCGCTGCCGCGGTCCTGCCCGGTGGTGTCCTCATCGGCATAACCGCAGGTAATGGAGTTGCCGAAAAATTCGATCTTACGTTTTTTAGCCTCTGGTGCAGTTAATGCAGTGGCGTCTTTAGCTAAGGTAAACTGATAAAAAAAGGTTTTGCCTTTGTCCCATTCGGTACGTTTAAATAGCTCAAGGGTGTGTTTGCCCGCAGGCAGATTTTCGGCAAGGGTATAAGCCTGTTTGGTATTATCAAGGTGAATGGTGTTTACAACCTTGTCATCAACAATGATGGTAAAATAGTTTTCGCCCCGTTCATCCTGCATCACAGCCGATGCGCCTGTTCCATCAAAGTTGATTTTTAAGGATGAGCCCGTCCAGTATAGTTCGGCAGCTTCATCGGTTTGATTGATCCGCCCGGTGTAACGGATGCGCTGATCTTTGCTCTTTAAAATAATATTTTGAGCAAGACAGCTTGTTATTGAACCGGTAAATGCAATAAAAAGTACAAGAAAATATAATCTGCGCATCTTTATTAGGGTTTGGCTGCCCTAAAAATAGGAAACTTATGCAAAAAGCGGATAAGTCATTGCCTTATCCGCAAATATTTGTTAAGAAACTATTATTATGCCGTTGTTGGTGTTGTCACCAACAACTTCTACTTTTTCAATAAATTATGTTTTTTATTACGTTACGGTTAATAAAACTGGTAAGCAAATGTTGTTGGTGACAACACCAACAACGGCGGGGAAGCGGATAAATCATTGGCTTATCCACTAATATTTGTTAAGAAACTATCATTCAATCGGCATTCCAAACTGCAGCAGGTAGCCATTATAGTCAAACACGCCGAATTCGCGCATGCCGTAATTAAAATCTTCAATGGGGTAGCAAATCACCGCCCTGTCTTTCAGTTCGCTCCACAAGAGGTCAACCTTATCCGTGCGGATATAAAATGAGCCTGTAAATTTTGGCACTGTGAACGATGCACTGTCAACAGGCAAGGCCAGCATGATCTCAATATCATCACGGCTTACCGTAGCCCATCCCCAGTCTTCATCATAACCAATACAGGTAAAACCAAGGTTATTAATGTAAAAATCAACACTTTCCCGTACCTGCCGGGTGTATAACATGGGCGCAATAGATTTTAAAGACATATTTGAAATAGGTTAGGGCGCAAATTGTAAAAACGTAGTTCAATTAAAGCCGTCATTGCGAGGTACGAAGCAATCCCAAACTGTACAGAGCGGCTATGCTAATCGGGGATTGCTTCGTACCTTATAATGACGTGATCGTAAATAACTGGTTATCAAATATGATTTTTCACGTCATCACTTTTTTTTTCAGGTTTCCCCTGATGGGTACTCGCAATGACGGGTCTTTTATGATATTTTAACCTTGCCGTTACTTCAAATATACATAAGTTATTCCATCTCCGCCACGATCAGCATGTTCATCTTCCATGCGGTCAACCTGTTCATATTTTTTGAGGTATTGCCTGATCATTTTGCGTAAAATTCCATCGCCTTTACCGTGAATGATCTTGAGGTTGTTAAAGCCCATCATCAGTGCACGGTCAAACAGTTTTTCAATGGCGTGAAGCGCATCTTCAGTACGCTGGCCACGTACGTCAATCTCCGGACTAAAACTGGCCATGTCATTGGTGTGCGAACTGAAATTTCGTCTGATCTCTTTAGGTACCGATGATTTGGAAACTTTGATCACGCGTTTCTTTTTAGCAACCGTACGCAAATCGCCAATGGCAATTACTACGTTTTCTTTAATGATCTCAATTACCTGGCCCGTAGTTTCCGAATCGGTGAGTTTCACCCAGTCGCCTGGTTTCAGCTCTTCATCAACAGGAGCTGCAGGTTTTGGCGCCTCAGTTTTAACGGTGTTCTTTTTAAGTTCAACGTTCAGGTTTTCGCGCAGCTGGCGGGTTTTTTCCTTATCGGCATTGCTGCTCTTAATTTCGGATATAGTGTTTTCAACCAGCTTGTTGGCGTTCAGGATAATATTCTTGGCCTGGTCTTTAGCTTCTTTAATGAGCGAGCGTTGGTTTTCTTCAAGATAACTTTTCAGTTTCTCGTTTTCGGCCAGCAATTCATTTACCTTGCGCTGTTGCTTATCCAGTTTTTGTTTGGTTTCAAAAATAGAACGTTTCTCACGCTCCAGATCAACCAGCAGGGTGTCCACCTTTTTTTGCCCTTCGCTTATTTTGTTTTTGGCGAGGTTAAGCACGTTTGCCGGCAAACCGATCTTTTGTGCAATCTCAAAAGCATATGAACTGCCGGGTTTGCCGATCTCTAACTGGTACAACGGCCTCATTTCAATGTTATTGAACAACATCGATGCGTTTTCGATCCCTTCAGTATTGCTGGCAAATATTTTAAGGTTGGAGTAGTGGGTGGTTACCATACCTTTAACCTTTTTTTGGTTAAGCGATTCCAATACGGCTTCGGCAATCGGTCCGCCAAATTGCGGATCGGTACCGGTACCAAACTCATCTATCAGGATGAGGGTTTTACCGTTCGCCTGCTCCACAAAGTTTTTCATTTTGGACAGGTGAGCACTGTACGTACTCAAATCACTTTCTATCGACTGGTCATCACCGATATCAACAAAAAGCTGTTTAAATACACCTACAACACTGGCTTCATCGGCAGGGATGAGTAAACCAGCCTGCACCATCATTTGCAATAAACCAACGGTTTTCATACAAACAGATTTACCGCCCGCGTTAGGTCCCGATACCACGATGATGCGTATACCTTCATCTATTTGCATATTAAGCGGGACAACCGTTTTTTTCTCGGCCTTAAAATTCAGGAACAACAAGGGGTGACGGGCATTGTATAATTTAACCCTGGCCTCGTTTATCACCTGCGGCATTTCGGCTTCAATATCAATGGCAAACAGCGCTTTGGCACGCACAAAATCAAGCTTGGTTAACAGGCCATGGTAGGAGAGCAGCAAAGGCACATAAGGCCTTAATTCGGTGGTTAAAGCGGTCAGGATCTTTACTATCTCCCGGCGGCGTTCAAATTCCAGGTCGCGGATGCGGTTGTTGAGCACAAATACCTCTTCGGGCTCAATGTAAACTGTTTGGCCCGAGGCTGACTCGTCATGTACAAAGCCTTTCAGTTTGCGTTTGTTTTCGGCCAGCAGGGGGATCACCAGCCTGCCATCACGTACAGTTAATGAACCATCGGCAGCCCAGCCGTTTGATGTGGCATTTTTAAAAACCATATCAATTTTTTTGCGGGCTTCCTGTTCGGCTTTGGCAATGCCTGTGGTAATTTCCATCAGCTCGCGCGATGCATTGGGCCTGATCTTGCCTTTTTGGTCAATCACGGCGTCTATCTTTTTAAGGATCGCCTTTTCAATAGGCAGGTGCTCAAAAAGGGCTTCAAGGTTAGGGTACAGGCCTTCACGCTCGTTAAAATAGGCAATAACGGCAAATACCGTGGTTAACGAAGCCTGAACCTGGTAAAACTCTTCTTCGCTTAAAAAAACGCCCTCTATACGGGCTTTATTGGCAAGGGACTTTATATCGAAAAAATGCTGGATGGGCAGGGCCTCATCATTTACCAGGATATTCTTAAATTCGTTTGCCTGGCTCAGGAATTTATGGATCTGGTCGTAATTGCTCATCACCTGGATCTTGTCAACCATTTGTTGACCCATTTCGCTCAGGCAATGTGCTTTTATCAGTTCTTTTATCTCGGTAAAACCCAGCTTATCTACACTGTTTTGGGGGTAAAGCATCAGGTTATGACTTTAAGTTTTTTAACGAGTCGGCTTTGCGGGCTTTCTTGCTTTTGCGGGGATGGAATCTCCTTGCCGAGTCGGTTTTTAGTTTAGTTTTTAAATTTTTCAATGAGTCGGCTTTGCGGGCTTCCGTGTTTTCATGAGGATGCATTTTTCTTGCCGAATCTATTTTAGTTTTAATATTTAAGTTTTTTAGCGAATCGAGCTTACGCGTAGCCTTGCTCTGTTCTGTTTGCACTTTGGCAAGCGAATCGGTTTTACTTTTAATTTTTATATCCACCTGGTCATAAATGGCCAGCAGTTTATCGGGCTGCATGGCGTAGTACCGCATGCTGCGGTTAAAATGCGCGGTATCGGTATGCAGGCGTTGAAACATGGCAATGTATTTACCCGCGCCGTATTTATACAAACTATCGGGTATCTGCGTAGTATTATACAGGCTGCCGTCGATGATGTGCATTTCGGTTAAAACCGCTGCCATGGCGTCGGGTTTGAGGACGTCGTTGGGAATACTTTTGCCATTGCAGGCACATAAAAAAAGTGCTGCAGAAAAAAACAAGGTTATATATTTATGCATTCAGTAATTTAGCGGCTGATTAATTAAGCAAATTTACGGATAAATGAGCATTGCAGATAACATCAAAAGCTTAAAAAAGGAAACGGAAGCAGATAAGGTAATATTATTGGCCGTATCAAAAACAAAACCTGCCAGCGATGTACAGGAAGCCTATGATGCGGGGCAGCGCCTTTTTGGCGAAAATATAGTGCAGGAAATGGTTGAGAAGTATGAGCAACTGCCTAAAGATATCGAATGGCATTTGATTGGTCACCTGCAAACCAACAAGGTAAAGTATATAGCGCCTTTTGTAAGTATGATCCAGTCTGTTGATAGCCTGAAGCTTTTGCACGAGATCAACAAACATGCTGAAAAAGCCGGAAGAATAATTGACTGCCTTTTGCAAATTTATATAGCCGACGAAGAAACCAAATACGGACTGGGCTTTGATGAAGCAATAGAATTGCTTCGCTCTGAAGAATTTGCTGCAATGAAAAACGTTCGTATTCGTGGCTTGATGGGCATTGCTACCAATACCGATAACGAAAAGCAGATTAAAGAAGAATATTACGAACTGAACACCTTTTTTGAAGGCATAAAATTGAGCTATTTCAGGAAGGAAGAAAGTTTTGATATTTTGTCGATGGGTATGTCGTCGGATTATAAACTGGCCATTGAGCAGGGCAGCAATATGGTAAGACTGGGCAGCACCATATTTGGAGGTAGGCTGATCAAGCACTGGAAGAATAATTGATTAGAATTTGTCTGAACCGGAATTTATGGGATTAAAGAATTGACAGAATGAAACTACCATTCAAATAATTCGTTCTGCCCGTTGTTGGTGTTGTTACCAACAACATGTTTTTGAAATGAAATTTAAGTGTTCAATTTTTTAGAAACGGGTGTTCAACTTATAAAACCGTGTAAAGTTAAGTAATTGATTATCAGTTATTATGCGTTCATTTTGTTTGAATGGGTAATATGCGTTAAAATTAAATAGTTGATTATCAGTTGTTTTTTTGGGAGGATATCTGTAAGTGTTCACACCTAAAAAAGTTGAACACCTGTTAAAATAAATATGAAGTTGTTGGTGACAACACCATATCCGTTAACCTAAGGGATTGAATATGTCGTAAACAATCTCAAAGGCTGCTTTTTTCCGTTTCTTAGGTTCA